>NZ_JBIBBZ010000003.1:0-644597 GCF_042900925.1 Streptomyces sp. NPDC012825
TCCGGGCTTTTCCCTTCGGTCTTGCGTCTCCGACTCTATCAGATCTTTCCGATCCGATTTCCTCGGTGCTTTCCGGTCCCATTCGCTTTCGCTCCTGGCCCTTCCGGCGGTTCCGACTCTATCAGATCCTTTCGGCGTCTGATTCCCGGTCAGCGGGATTTGTCTTTCCGGCTGTTGGGCCGTTCCGACGTCTCAAACTCTAGCGGATTTCCCCGGCGACTCATAATCGAGTCTTTCGAAATGAATTTCGGCATGCCGAAATTCTTCCCGGGAGGGAGATCGTGCTGAGTAGAGGTGCCGCATCAGCGGCGGGAGTGGCTGCCGCAGAACCGTTCCGGCTCCGTGACAACTCGGAGAACACTACGCATCCGGGAGGGGCGTGTCAACCTCCCCCTTCTACCCCCGCTCCCGCGACCTCAATCAAGGTCCGTCAGGCGGCCGCCGGCGTCGGGCTGGGTGTGCTCCACGCGGCGGAGGAGGCGGATGAGGGCGTCGCCGAGGACGCCCTTCTCCTCCGTGCTGAGGTCCTGGAGGAGGTCCTCCTCGAAGGCCGTGGCCATGCGCATGGCCTCCAGCCACTTCGTACGGCCCTCGTCGGTGAGCTCGACGATCACGCGGACCCGGTTGTTCTCGTCGCGGTCGCGGGTGACCAGGCCCTCCCCCGCCATGCGGTCGATGCGGTGGGTCATCGCGGCCGGGGTGAGGCCCAGGCGCTTGGCGAGCTCGCCGGGGCCGAGCCGGTAGGGCTCGCCGGAGAGGACCAGCGTCTTGAGGACCTCCCACTCGGCGTTACTGATGCCGAGGTCGGCGAGCTGGCGTCCGTACGCCACGTTCATCCGGCGGTTCAGCCGGCCGAGGGCGGAGACGACCTTCTCGACCTGGGGGTCGAGGTCGCGGAACTCGCGCTGGTAGGCGGCGATCTGCTCGTCGAGGCTCGGCTCCTGGAGGGTCTGCGGGCCGGATCGCTCGGGGTTCTCGGACATGCGGCGAGTATCCCACGGGCTCCGTTGGCGTTGAAGTCCTTCCATGTGTACAGTTGAGACGTTAACTTTAGCTTTTAAGTCTTCAGGGTTCAGGGCTACAGGTCTGAACCCGCGACCGAAGTGGGTGAGTGTGACCGAGGCGAGGGGCGCGGAGATGCGCCGGATTCAGGCAGGCAGTGCGCTGAGCGCGTTCGGACTCGGCTTCACGGTGCCGTACCTCTATGTGTACGTGGCACAGGTGCGGGATCTGGGCGCGGCGACGGCGGGCGTCGTCCTCGCCGTCTTCGCCATGGCCGCGCTCGTGGTGCTGCCCTTCAGCGGGCGGGCCATCGACCGGCGCGGGCCCGTGCCCGTGCTGCTCGTGGCCTCGGTCGTCGCCGCCGTGGGCGCGGTGGGGATGGGCTTCGCCGCCAGCGTGCCGGCGGCCGTGGGGGCGGCGGCGCTGCTCGGCGCCGGTACGGCCGTCCTCCAGCCGGCCCTCGCCACGATGATCGTCTGGTGCTCGACGCCCGTCGGGCGCACCCGGGCGTTCGCCACGCAGTTCTTCCTGCAGAACCTGGGCCTCGGCGTCGGCGGTCTGATCGGCGGCCAGCTGGTCGACACCAGCCGGCCGAGCAGCTTCATCCTGCTGTTCTCGATCGAGGCCGCGATGTTCCTGGTGCTCGCCGGGATCGTCGGGACCGTCCGGATGCCGGGCTCCCCCGCCCTCCAGGACACCCGTCCGACCGGGGGCGGCAAGGGCGGCGGCGTCCGCGCGCTGCTCGGGCACAAGGCGATGGTGCAGCTGTGCGTCCTCGGCTTCGTCCTCTTCTTCGCCTGCTACGGACAGTTCGAGTCGGGTCTCGCCGCGTACGGCACCGAGGCCGCCGGCATCCAGCCGTCCGCGCTCGGTCTCGCGCTCGCCGCCAACACGGCGGTGATCGTGCTGGCCCAGTTCCTGGTCCTCAAGTTCGTCGAGCGCCGCCGGCGGACCCGGGTGATCGCGGCCGTGGGCCTGATCTGGACCCTGGCGTGGATCATCGCCGGGTACGCGGGCCTCGGGCACGGCAGCCAGACCATGGCGACGGCGGCCTTCGTCTCCACGTACGCCCTCTTCGGGCTCGGCGAGGCGATGCTGTCGCCGACCGTGGCCCCGCTGGTGGCCGACCTGGCGCCGGAGTCGATGGTCGGCTCGTACAACTCGGCCTTCGCCCTGGTGAAGCAGCTGGCCCTGGCGGTCGGTCCGGCCGTGGGCGGGCCCATGGGGGCCGCGCTGCACCGTCCGTACATCGTGACCTTCGTGCTCTTCTCGCTCGGGATCACCTTCCTGGCCGTCCGGCTCGGCCGGCAGCTGACCCCCGAGCAGAACCAGCCTTCACTGGCCTTCAGGCCGTCGAAGGTGGTCGTCCGGCACGAGCCGGCCGAGAAGGACGTGTCGGTGAGCGCGTCCTAGCCCTTCAGGGCGAACTCGCACCAGACCGCTTTGCCGCCGCCCGGTGTGCGGCGGCTCCCCCAGGACGAGGCGATCGTCGCGATGATCGAGATTCCGCGGCCCGCCTCGTCCTCCGTCTCCGCCCTGCGGCGGCGCGGCAGGTGGTCGTCCCCGTCCGTCACCTCGATGATCAGGCGCCGGTCGGTGCGGCGCAGCCGCAGGCGCATGGGCGGGGTGCCGTGCTGGAGGGAGTTCCCCACCAGCTCGCTGGTGGCCAGGACCCCCAGGTCGCGCAGTTCGACCGGGAAGCGCCAGCTGGAGAGGACGCCGGAGGCGAAGGCACGCGCGCGGGGGGCCGCCTCCACCCCGCCGAGGAGTTCCAGGGCGGCATTGTGGAACAGTTCCGCGTCCGTCCCCTCGCGGGAGGGGTGCTGGACGACCAGGACGGCGACGTCGTCGTCGTGCTCGGCGGTCACCCCCAGGGAGCGCAGGAGCCGGTCGCAGACCACCTGCGGGGTGCCGCTGGCGCCGGAGAGGGCGCGGGCCAGGGCGGCGACGCCCTCGTCGATGTCCTCGCGGCGCCGCTCCACCAGGCCGTCGGTGTAGAGGACGGCGGTGGAGCCGGGCGGCAGGGCGATGGAGCCCGAGGTGTGGAGCCAGCCGCCGGTGCCGAGCGGCGGGCCCGTGGGATCGTCGGCCTGGCGGACCGTGCCGTCCTCGTCCCGCACGAGGATCGGGAGGTGGCCGGCGGAGGCGTACACCAGCTTGCCCTCGTTGGGGTCGTGGATCGCGTACACGCAGGTCGCGATCTGGCTGGCGTCGATCTCGGCGGCGAGGCCGTCGAGGAGCTGGAGGACCTCGTGCGGGGGCAGGTCCAGGCGCGCGTACGCCCGGACGGCGGTGCGGAGCTGGCCCATGACGGCGGCGGCGCGGACGCCCCGGCCCATCACGTCGCCGATGACGAGCGCGGTGCGGCCGGCGCCGAGGGTGATCACGTCGTACCAGTCGCCGCCGACGGCCGCGTCTGTGCCGCCGGGCTGGTAGGTGGCGGCGATCCGCAGGTCGTCGGGCTGCTCCAGCTCCTGCGGGAGCAGGGAGCGCTGGAGGGTGACGGCGGTCTCGCGGTGTTTGCGCTCGCTGGCGCGCAGCCGCTCGGCGGCCTCGGCGTGGTCGGTGACGTCCGCGGCGTGGACGAGGACGGCGCCGCCGTCGAGACGGGGGCTGCCGACGGGCAGGCAGGTGACCGTGTACGAGCCGCCGTCCCGGGTGCGGCGGGACTTGACCGTACGGGGCTTGCCGCTGCGCAGCACCTGGTCCACGAGAGGCGGCAGGCCCAGCTCCTCGGCCTCCGGGCAGGTGTCGGCGAGGGTGGCGCCGGGGGTGCGGGGGCCGAAGGCGGCGGCGTACGCGTCGTTCACGTACGCGATGCGGTGCTCCGGGCCGTACACGAGCGCGACCAGGCCGGGGAGACGGCCCAGGAGCTCCCGCACGGGGAAGTCCTCCAGGGAGGGGACGTCCTCGGCGACGTCGGCCGGCCGCTCCGGCCGCTGCCCGTGCTCACCGCGGGCGGCGGGCACGGAGCCTTCGGTGCCCCGCGCCGTGCGGCGCTGTGTGCCGGGGAGCCGGGCGCTCCAACGGGTGAAGTTCACGGATCTGTATGCCTCGTGGTGTCGGTGCCGTGCAGAGTCACGCTGTGCAGGTGTGAGCCCACCTATGGTCACACGTCCAGTGTGGACGAATGTACTGACAGTGATGTCAGGACGACGGCTTGTCGTCGTCGCCGGGGGGCGGGGAGGCGGCGAGTTCGAATTCGGCGCGGGGGTGCTCCAGGGAGCCGAGGGAGACGATCTCCCGTTTGAACAGGCCGGACAGGGTCCATTCGGCCAGGACCCGCGCCTTCCGGTTGAAGGTGGGGACCCGGCTCAGATGGTAGGCCCGGTGCATGAACCACGCCGGGTAACCCTTGAGTTTGCGTCCGTAGACGTGGGCGACGCCCTTGTGGAGGCCGAGGGAGGCGACGGATCCCGCGTACGCGTGCGCGTACTCCTCGAGCGGCTGCCCGCGCAGGGAGGCGGCGATGTTCCCGGCGAGGACCCGGGCCTGGCGGACGGCGTGCTGGGCGTTGGGCGCGCACTCCCCGCCGGGCTCGCCGGAGGTCACGTCGGGGACGGCGGCGGCGTCGCCGGCGGCCCAGGCGTGCTCGACCCCTTCGACGGAGAGCCGGGCGGTGCAGCGGATCCGGCCGCGTCCGTCCAGCGGCAGGTCGGTGGCGGCGAGGAGGGGGGAGGGACGGACACCGGCGGTCCAGACGAGGGTGCGGGTGGGCAGCCGGGTGCCGTCGCTGAGCACGGCGACCCGGTCCTCGCAGGAGTCGAGGCGGGTCTCCAGGCGCACGTCGACGTTCCGGGCGCGCAGCTCGCGGACGGCGTACCGGCCCATCTTCTCGCCGACCTCCGGGAGGATCCGGCCGGTGGCCTCGACGAGGACCCAGCGCAGGTCGCCGGGCTTGATGTTGTGGTAGTACCGCGCGGTGTAGCGGGCCATGTCCTCCAGCTCGGCGAGGGCCTCCACGCCCGCGTAGCCGCCGCCGACGAAGACGAAGGTGAGGGCGGCGTCGCGGATCGCGGGGTCACGGGTGGAGGAGGCGATGTCCATCTGCTCGATGACGTGGTTGCGCAGGCCGATGGCCTCCTCGACGGTCTTGAAGCCGATGCCGTGCTCGGCCAGGCCGGGGACCGGGAGGGTGCGGGAGACGGAGCCGGGCGCGATGACCAGCTCGTCGTAGGTGAGCTCGACCGGGCCCGTGCCCTCCTCGTCCGTGGCGAGGGTGGAGAGGGTTGCGGTCCGCCTGGCGTGGTCGACGGACCGGACCTCGCCGATGAGGATCCGGCAGCGGTCGAGGACGCGGCGCAGCGGTACGACGACGTGGCGCGGGGAGATGGAGCCGGCCGCGGCCTCGGGCAGGAACGGCTGGTACGTCATGTACGGCTCGGGGGTGACCACGACGATCTCGGCGGCGCCGGATCGGAGTTCCGCCCTGAGCTGCCGCTGGAGGCGCAGCGCGGTGTACATGCCGACGTATCCACCGCCGACCACGAGAATGCGCGCAGGTTCGGTCACTGTCCCATGACGCACCCCCGTCCGTTGTTTGTCCACAGGCTCGACGAATTGTGTGACCGGAGGAGTGTGGGGGCGCGGGGTGGCGCGTGCGGGCGGTGTGCCGGGATCCGCCCAGGTCACGGAGGTCGGGGCGGGCTCGGCGGGGGGTGGGAAACGGGAGTGATCCGGGCCTTGCTCCGATCGGGGGGCGCACCGTGCGGAACACCCCCTTCTGAATTGACTCCGACTCAACTATGTTCGTACTTCGTCGGGGTGTCGGGTGGGAGCGCGTGGACCGAAGCGCTCGTCGGCCGGAGACCCCGTGTCAGGGCGGGGAGTCTCCGGGGGGAGACATCATGAGCGGGGGAACGCTTATGCAGATGCAGGATTCACATCGGCAGCCGGGCGCCGGGGCGCTGGCCGTCGACGACGTGCGCACCGCGGGGTTCGTGACCGCCGAGCGCAACGGCCCGCTGTCGGCGGGCGGCAGGTCCGCGCCGCTGCGGGTGGACGCGCAGCGCAATCTGGAGCACGTGCTGCGGGCCGCGCGCGAGGTGTTCGGCGAGCTCGGCTACGGGGCGCCGATGGAGGACGTGGCGCGCCGCGCGCGCGTGGGGGTCGGCACCGTCTACCGGCGCTTCCCCAGCAAGGACGTGCTGGTGCGCCGGATAGCCGAGGAGGAGACCGCCCGGCTGACCGAGCAGGCGCGGACCGCGCTCGGCCAGGAGGACGAGCCGTGGTCGGCGCTCTCCCGGTTCCTGCGGACCTCGGTGGCCTCGGGCGCGGGGCGGCTCCTGCCGCCGCAGGTGCTGCGGGTGCGCGTGGGCGACGGCGTGCTGCCGGCCGTCGCCGACGACGCGGACGACGCGGCCCGGGTGCCGTACCAGCGGGGCGTCGACGGGCAGGCGGACGCGCGGGTGGTCGCGCCGCGCGTCGCGCCGGCCGAGGAGCGGGACGACGCGGGGACCTCCGAACTCCTGGAGGTCGTCGGGCGTCTGGTCGACCGGGCGCGGGAGGCGGGTGAGCTGCGGAAGGACGTGACCGTGGCGGACGTCCTCCTCGTCATCGCCACCGCCGCGCCGGCCCTGCCGGACGCGGTGCAGCAGGCGGCGGCCTCGGCGCGGCTCCTCGACATCCTCTTGGAGGGGCTGAGGTCCCGGTAGGGGCGGGCCCTCCCGGTAGGGAGGGGCTTTCCCGGTAGGGAGGGGCCTTCCCGGTCAGGGGCGGGCTCTTCCTGGAGGAGTCGCCCCTTCGTCCCTTCACCCCTTCACCGGTCGTGCGATCCGTGGTCCGGGCGGACCGACGAGCATGACACGAACGCGTGCGCGGTTACGCCCGGATACGGGAAGTCTCCCCGGACGAGTGGTAAGTGAACGGGTCTCTTCGGCGTGCCCGCACGCTGTGTCAGGCTTGCTCGACGTTCGGTTCTGAGCATGCGTACGGGGGCTTCCGCGATGAGCGGTGAGGGTCGGGACGAGCCACTGGGGAACGGCGGCACCGCGGAGGCCGAGGGCCTGCCCGCCGCCCGGCAGGTACCGAGCCAGAGCGGACCGGCGGGTTCTCCGGGGTACGCGGATCCGGTCGGGTACGTCGGTCCGGACGGGTATGCCGGTCCTCCCGGGTACGTCGATTCCTCCGGGTACCCCGGTCCGCCCGAGTACGGCGGGCCGCCCGGGTACGGCGGGCCGCCCGGGTACGCCGGCCCGGTCGGGTCGCTCGACGCGAGCGTTCCGCAGCAGCGTGAGGGGAAATCCGCCGGGGCGGGTGCCGGGGAAGGGTTCGGGGCCGGGGTCGTCGCGGGGGCGGCCACCGGGGCCGGGGTCGCCGAAGCAGGACCTGCGGGAGCCGGGTTCGCGGAGGATGACGGGGGCGCGGGGGACGGCGAGGGCGACGGGGTTCTCCCGCCGCCGCTCGACCTGCCGCCCTCCGACGCCGATCTCGTCCGGCTCATGCGGGAAGGCGACGGCTCGGCGTACGAGGAGTTGTTCCGCCGTCACTCCGAGGCCGTGCGCCGGTACGCCAGGACCTGCTGCCGCGACGCGCACACCGCCGACGACCTCACCGCCGAGGTGTTCGCCCGCACCCTCCAGGCCGTACGGGGCGGGGCCGGGCCCGAACAGGCGGTGCGCGCCTACCTCATGACCACCGTCCGGCGGGTCGCGGCGCACTGGGCCAGGACGCGGAAGCGGGAGCACCTCGTCGACGACTTCGCGGTGTTCGCGGCGGAGGCCGCCCGTTCCTCCGAGGTCTCCGACCGGGACGCGACGGACCTCGGCGCGGACGTCCTGGCCATGCACGAGGCCGAGCGGTCGCTCGCCATGCAGGCCTTCCGCTCGCTGCCCGAGCGGTGGCAGGCCGTGCTGTGGCACACCACCGTCGAGGAGGAGTCGCCGAGCGAGGTCGCCCCGCTGTTCGGGCTGACCGCCAACGCCACGGCCGTGCTCGCCAGCCGGGCCCGCGAGGGGCTCAAGCAGGCCTACCTCCAGGCCCACGTCAGCCAGTCCCTGACGGCGGGCGGCGACTGCGCCCGGTACGCGGACCGGCTCGGCGCCTACGCTCGCGGCGGGCTGCGGATGCGGGCCGAACGCGGCCTGCGCAAGCACCTGGAGGAGTGCGGCCGGTGCCGGCTCGCCGCCGGTGAGCTGGCGCACGTGAACGCCGGGATCCCCGCGCTGCTGCCGGTCGCCGTCATCGGCTGGTTCGCCGCCGGGTACTCGCTCAAGGCGGCCGGTGCCGTCGCGGGCGGCACCGCCGCCGCGGCCGGCGCGGGCGCGGCGGCGGCCGCCTCCGGGTCCTCGGGGGGCGCCGCCCCGGGCGGTGCCGCCGCCGAGGGGCTCGGCGCCCCCGCCAAGGCCGGGATCGCGGCGGCCTTGGCCGTCGCCGCGGCCGCCGGACTCGTCTGGGCCATGACCGGGGACCCGGAGCCCCTGGCGGCGCCCAAACCCTCGCAGCCGGTCGTCACCCCGGTGGTGCCGCAGGAGCCCGCGCCGCCGGCGAAGCCCGTACCGCCGTCCCCGCCCGTGAAGACCGCGGCTCCGGCGCCCGCGCCGGAGGAGCCCGCCCCGAAGCCGAAGCCGAAGCCGGAACCGGCACCGGTCCCGACGCCGGAATCGGCGTCTTCCGCGTCGCCGTCCCCGGAGCCGACGCCGAGGCCCGTGCCGCCGGCCGGACCGAAAACGACCCCGAAGCCCACCCCGAAACCGACTCCGACTCCGGTTCCGAAACCGGCGCCCGCGCCCGAGCCGCCGCCGAGCCCCGAGCAGCCACCGCCCGCGCCGCCGGCCGTCTACCAGGTCGACGAGCTGGACTACGGGATCTTCGGAGACGGCACCGGACCCGCGGTGTCCCTGGCGGAGAGCGGCTTCCTGTGGCAGCGCGGGGACCTCTCCGTCGGCGGCACCCGGTACGCGCGCGGGGTGAGCGTCCACGCGCCGTCCTCCGTGGTCATCGACCTCAACCGGCCGTGCACGAGTTACGACGCGATGGTCGGCGTCGACGACCTGAGTGCCGTGTTCGGCGCCGGCGGCGTCCGTTTCTCCGTCTACGGCGACGGGGAGCGGCTCTGGCGGTCCGGCGTGATCGAGGCGGGCGACCCGCCGGTCCCGGTGCACGTCGACGTCACCGGCCGCTCCAGGCTCCGGCTCGTGGTCGAGGAGACCGGCCCGCTGGGGCGGGCCGCGATCTCCGACTGGGCGCAGTCCCGGATCAGCTGCTCCTGACCCCGTCCGGGAAGTCCCCCGCCTCCACGACGGGACCGGGCCCGTGCCCGGGTGCGTACGCGGTTTCCACCAGGGACAGGACCCCGTCGATGTCCAGCCCCTCGCCCGCCGTCCGGGCGGCGGCGAGGCCCGGTGCGCCGAGGGCGGCGAGCGAGCGGGCCGTCACCTGCCCGGCCTCCTTCAGCCCCGGGACCGAACGGTGCGGGTCGTGGCGCCAGGAGCCGACGGCGGTCAGGACCGTGGCGGCGAGGGCGGGTTCGTCCGCCAGGGACAGGGCGACCGCGAGCCCCTGGCCGAGCGCCGCGGCGATGAGCTCCGCGCACCGGGCGTCCCGCGCCGCGCGCAGCGCGGCCGTGGCGGAGGCGACGGCCGCGGCGCCCCCGCCCCCGTACGCCTCGACGCTCGCGGCGAGTCCGATCGCCGCGGCCGTGAAGTGCGGCGGCGGGTTGCCGGCCTCGACCAGACGGTCCACCTCCTCCGCGTGGATGCGGGCCGTCCCGATCTCGCCCCGGTGGAGGGCGATGACGGCGCTCAGGTAGGAGATGAGGGGCCTGGCGTCCCTGACGTGGTGGCGCTCGGCCTCCGCCGAGGCCTCGGCAAGGCCCTTGCCGGCGGCCTCCGCGTCGCCGGAGTGGTGGGCGAGCTCGGCGAGGCGGGCGAGGAGGAAAGGGCTCTCGGCGTGGGCGCCCACCTCGCGGGCGAGCCGGAGCGCCTCCTCGTAGTCCGCCCCGGCCTCCTCGTACCGGCCGCGCATCATGCAGGCCTCGGCCGCCGCGCTCGCGATCTGCGCCCCCATCCAGCGGTCGCCGACCCGGCGGGCGAGGACGCGGAGTTCCGCCAGGTCCTCGTCCATGCCGGCCAGGCCGCCGGGCATGTCGACGACCATGTGCGTACGGAACATCAGGGTGACGCCGACCTCCCAGTCGCCGCCGTGGCGGCGGCAGTTGGCGAGGGCGGTGTCGAGGAGGGCGTGGAGCTCGGCGGGTTCCCCGGCGGGGTCCTCGCCGAGGGCCTCGGTGAACGGCCAGAGGAGACCGGGGAAGCGGGCGGCCTCGGGGCCGGGTTCGTCCCCGAACGCGGACCGCACCCGCCGGGCCAGGGCGAGGGTCTCGGGGTCGTCGCGGAGGTCCGAGACGGTGTGGTTCTCGATCGCGAGGAAGAAGTACAGCATCCGCAGGCTCATCCGCGGCCAGTACCGCGGGTCGGCCGGGTCCTCGGGGTCCTCGCCGAGGGCGGCCGCGCGCTCGGCCCAGGCCAGGGCCTCGGACCGGTAGTTGCGCAGCCACCAGAACCAGCCCATGGCGAAGACGAGCCGGAGGGCGGCGGGCTCGTCGGGGGTGGTGACGAGGGTGCGGTGGAGCGCGGCGCGGATGTTGTCGAGGTCGCGTTCGAGCCGGCCGATCCAGGGGAGCTGCTCGCCGGAGCGCAGCCTGGGCTCGGCGGTCTCCGCGAGGGCGGTGAAGTGGGCGGTGTGGGCGGCCTCGGCGGCGGCGAGCGTGCCGGGCGCCTCGGCGGCGCGCTCGACCGCGTACTCGTGGATGGTCTCCAGGAGGCGGTAGCGCATCTCGCCGTCCTCGGCGGGGGCGGCGACGACGAGGGACTTGTCGACCAGGGCGCCCAGGGTGTCGGCGGCGCGCGGGGAGAGGGCCTCGGCGGCGGCGAGGTCCCAGCCGCCGGCGAAGACCGAGACCTGTCGGAGGAGGGTGCGCTCGTCCGGTTCGAGCAGGTCCCAGGACCAGTCGACGACCGCGCGCAGGGTCTGCTGGCGGGGCAGGACGGTGCGGGAGCCGGAGGTGAGAAGACGGAAGCGGTCGTCGAGCCGGTCCGCGATCTGGCGGGGGGTGAGGAGACGGAGGCGGGCCGCGGCCAGCTCGATGGCGAGCGGCAGACCGTCGAGGCGGCGGCAGATCTCGTCCACGGCCGCGTCGCCGTTGCCGGTGTTGCCCGTGGGGGTGTTGCCGGTGGGGCCGTTACCGGCGCGGTCGTTGCCGGTGAGGCTGTTCCTTGACGGGCCGCTCCCCGGGAAGTCGCTTCCCGAAGGGCCGCTTCCCGAAGGGCCGCTTCCCGAAGGGCCGCTTCCCGAGGGGCCTTCTCCGGTGAGGTCGAAGGAGGGGTGTACGGCGCGGGCGCGTTCGATGAAGAGGCGGTGCGCGGGGGCGGGCGGGAGGGGTTCGACGGGGCGGACCGTCTCGCCGGGGACGCCGAGGGGTTCGCGGCTGGTGGCGAGGATCCGGAGCCGGGGGCAGTGGGTGAGGAGGGTCTCGGCGAGGGCGGCGGCCGCGTCGATCACGTGCTCGCAGTTGTCGAGGACGAGGAGGAGGGGGCGGTCGGCGAGCTGCTCCACGAGATGGGCGGTGGGGTCGTTCTGGAGGGGGGCGCCGTCGCGTGCGATCAGGCTGGTCTCGCGGAGCCGGAGGGCGGAGAGGACGGCGCCGGGGACGGCCCCGGGATCGTCGAGCG
The DNA here is from genome assembly GCF_042900925.1 of Streptomyces sp. NPDC012825. NCBI lineage: Bacteria > Bacillati > Actinomycetota > Actinomycetes > Kitasatosporales > Streptomycetaceae > Streptomyces > Streptomyces sp. NPDC012825. The sequence continues at coordinate 11,673 of NZ_JBIBBZ010000003.1, forward strand.
GGGCGAACTCGGCGATCCAGGCGGCGGGTCCCCCGGCCCGCAACGCGGCCTCCTCGGCGAGCCGCGTCTTGCCGCTTCCGCCGGGTCCGGTGAGCGTGACGAGCCGGGAGCCGGCGAGGTCGGCCCGGAGCGCGTCGAGTTCGGGCTCCCGCCCGACGAAGGAGGTGAGGCGGGGGCGGATGTTGCCGGCGGACCCCTCGGCGAAGGGAGGAGTGGGGGGCGCGGCCGGTACGACCGGGGCCGGCTCCGGTGCCGCCGGGCCCGCGAGGAGTTCGCGGTGGAGGGCGGTGAGTTCGGGGCCGGGGTCGGTGCCGAGGGCGTCGGCGAGGGTGCGGCGGGCGGATTCGTACGCGGCGAGGGCGTCGGCGTGGCGGCCCTCGGCCCGCAGGGCGCGGACGAGATGGGCGTGGAAGGCCTCGTCGTACGGGTACGTGGTGGTGAGCTCGGTCAGTTCCGGTACGAGTCCGTCGACGGCGCCCCGGCGCAGGTCCGCCTCGACGCGGCGGCGCAGGGCGGCGAGCCGCTGGGCCTCGGGCCGGACGCCCGCCGGGTCGGGCAGGTCGGCGAGGGCGGGGCCGCGGAAGAGGCCGAGGGCCTCCCGGAGGAGGGCGGCGGCGGTGTCGGGGTCGCCGGCGTCGAGGCGGGCGCCCGCCTGCGCGGCCCGGCGCTCGAAGACGTACAGGTCGATGTCGTCGGGTCCGGCGGCGAGCCGGTAGCCGGGGCCGGGGGTGGAGGCGACGGCCTCCCTGCCGAGGATCCGGCGGAGGCGGCCGACCAGGGCCTGGAGGGCGGCGGGCGCGTCCTGCGGCGGGTCGTTCCCGTACACGTCGTCGGCGAGTTCGCCGGCGGAGGCAGGCCGTCCGCCGCGCAGCGCGAGCGCGGCGAGGAGCGCGCGCAGCCGGGCACCGCCGAGGGGGAGGGGGGTGCCGTCGGGACGAAGGACCTCGGTGGTGCCGAGGATGAGATACCGCACCGGTTCATTGTGGCCGCAGGTCCGTGCGGGCGCCTCGGGGTTTGCCCGGGCCCGACCCCGAGAGGGGCGGGCGTCAGAACTCGGCCGTGCCCAGGGTGAAGCCCGGGGGTGCCGGGATCGGGACGGGCGTCCCCAGCCTGTGGACGGACTTGTGGTCGTAGTCTTCCCCCGTCGGCCCGGAGCACACGACGGCTTCGCCGGCCTCGCGGTCGATCAGGAGGTAGAGGGGGATGCCCGCGCGTAGGCCCGGATCTTCTGGACGCGGTCGCGGCTCGCGGTGGAGGAGGAGGTGACCTCGGCGACCAGGAGGACGGGGTCGGGGGCGTGCCATTCCTGCTGGTCGGAGAAGCTCCCCTTGGGGGCGATGACGAGGTCGGGGATGACCCGTGCCGTGTCGGTGGCGCCCGGCAGGCCGAGACCGATGCCCGTGTAACGCCCGACCCTCTTGTCGTGGTCTCGGACCTGGCCGTTCACCTCCGAAACGATCTCCTCGTGTTCGCCGTCGGCCGGAGGTACCACGTGAATCTCCTCTTCGATCAGCTCCACGCGCCAGCCCTTGGGGGCCAGCGCACCGAACAGCTCGAAGGTCTCCTGCACACTCACACCCTCGCGGTCGGGCGTGCCCTCGGAGAACGCGCCTTCCGGAATCGGCAGCGGCAGCGGCAGCGGCATGCCGGACCTTCTTCGCTCGGTGCGACGCTCTCAGCTTAGAACGGACGTCACGGTGGGGTCCGGAGTGCGTTCGCTCGAACGAGCGTGCCGCAGACGTTCAAGCGGAAGTCGCCCCGCGGAGCCCCGCGAACCCTCACGCCGGGAGCGACCGCGACGCCGGGATCAGGGGGCCCTGGACCGCGCGGTGGGCGCGCGGCTCCGTGGTGCTGGTCCAGCAGGAGCCGCGGCGGGCGAGGAGGCGGCGGAGCCAGAGTTCGGTGGAGACGAGGTCGGCGAGGCCGTCGAGGGGGACGGGCTCGCCGTCGGCGGCGGCGCGCAGGGCCTCGCGGACGACGCGGGCCTCGATCAGGCCCGCGTCCGCGAGGAGCGGCGCGTCGAAGAGGGCCAGGAGCCCGGGGAGCGCGGCGCGCAGGCCCGCGCGGGCGGCGGCGGCCGGGACGGCCGGGTGGGGGGCGCCCCAGCCCGGCGGCAGGTCGTGGACGCCGGCGCCGGTCAGGACCGTGCGCAGGATGCCGGCGCGGGCGTCCGGCTGGACCCGGAGGGATTCGGGGAGGTCGCGGCAGGCCCGTACGACCTGGTTGTCGAGGAAGGGGGCGTGCAGCCGCTGGCCGCGGATCTCGGCGGCCTGCTCCAGGACGCGGTGGTCGGCGGCGGCGCGGACGAGGGCCGCACGCGCGCGTGCCTCGCCGGGGCGCTGGACGGAGGACGGGAGGGTCGCCGCCCGGTTCAGGCGAACCGATACTTCGGCCAGCGCCTCCCCGGTCAGCCAGCGCGCCGCCGGGCCCGGGCGCGACCAGGCGAGGGCGGAGAGGGAGGCCTCCAGGGGGCCGAAGCCGTCGGGGGCGGTGCGGTTGGCCTCCAGGACCCGCCGGGCCGCCGTCTCCAGGCCCGTGCGGTACGGGGTGCGGGCCAGCTTCCGGGCCGCCCGGTACACGGTCAGCGGCACCAGGAGAGCGCCCGCCGAAGGACCCGAGGCCTTGGCGAGCGCGGTGACGGGACGCACCAGGGAGCGGCGTCTGCGGTCCATCAGGAGGTCGGCGAGGCGCGCCGGGTGCGCGTCCAGGACCTGCTTGGCGCCCATGCCGGTGAAGTGGTCGGCGCTGCCGCCCGCGAACCGCCGCCGGTGCCGTTCGGCCGTGACGAGCGCGGGCCCCGGCTCGTCGGTGAGCGGCCCGTCCAGGGAGGCGTACGGGAGGGCCTCCTCGCCGGCCGCGACGACCACGTGGTGCAGGCGCGGGTCGGCGGCCAGCTCCCGGGCCCGCTCCAGCTCGTCCTCGCGGCCCGCACCCGCGCGCGTGGCGAGGTCGTTGAAAGTGACGGCGAGCAGCCGCTCCCCCGCGCCCGTGCCGTGGCCGGTGATCGTGCCCGGCACCCCCGGGAGGCCGGCCGCCAGGAGGGCGAGCGTGCCGGAGGCGCTGCCGCCGGACAGGTCGGCGCCGATGCCGGGCGCCGGGCCCGCGCCCCGGGCGGCGCGCCGGTCGGCGGGCCCCATGCCGGGGACCGGGCCGGGGTCGGGCAGCGGGGCCCCGGGCGCGTGCCGGGGGGCGGTGAGCCGGGCCCGTACGGCTTCGACCAGGGCGTCCCTGACCCCTTCGACGGCCTGCCGGGGATCGGACTCGGGGGTCGCGACCGCGAGCGAGGCGACTTGCTCGTACCCGGTGATCTCGCGCGAGCCCTCCCGCAGGATCAGCGCGTGGCCGGGCGGCACCCGGCGGACGCCCTCGTAGGGGGTGGAGTCGCGCAGCGCCTCCGGGGTCTCGGGGCAGGCGAGCAGGGCGGCCAGGTGGCCGATGTCGAGCTGGGCCTCGACGAGGTCGGCGAGCGGCAGGGCGGCGGTGGCGTACGCGGTGCCGCCCTGCCACGGGGTGTGGAAGACCGGCCGGGCGCCCGCGAGGTCACCCGTGACGGTGACGCGGCGACCGGCCTTGACGACGGCGGTGTAGCTTCCCGGCCAGGCCGTGAGGTGCCGCAGGGCGCCTCCGCGCGCGGTGAGCAGTCCTCTGCGCAGTTCGTCGTCGCCCGCGGCGCAGCAGCCGAGGACGGCGATGTGGGTCCGGTCGTCGACGGCCACGACCCGGACCTCGTCGGGGCGCCAGTCGCCGACCGCCCAGAGCGGGTCGGGGCCGCCCCACAGGAGCTGTGCGCCCACCGGTTGCACCGTGCGCCCCTCGGCCGCCGTCGCCCGGTCCGTACCGTAGGGGTCCCGGCCCGGTGCCGTACCGGACCCGTACGGGTCGTGGACCGCCGGACCGGAGCCGTAGGGGTCGTACGCGCCGCGGACCGCCGGGCCGGAGCCGTAGGGGTCGTACGCGCCGTGTGTCCCGGGGTCCGTGCCGTACGAACCGTGGGCCGCCGGGCCCGTGCCGTACGGGCCGTGCGTCGCTCCCGTCCGTGCTCCCCCGGTCGTTGCGAAGCTCGCGGCGACACTGCTCCAGCCCACCAGCCATCGCATCGGCGCCTCCACGTCCGTTTCGGTGGGAGACATGCTGCCACGACAACGGCGCACGGGGCGGTGTCCGGGTGCACGCGCGCGAAAGCCGAATGCGCCCCTGGCATGAGCCAGTTGGACACCGGCGACATTCGGCCGAATATCGACCGCGTCCGAAGGTTTACAAGGTGCGCGGGCAAGAACGGAAGCGGCCCGTTCTCCACGGACCGCCGACTGGCCGGGAGGCGTTTCCGCCTCCCGGCGCCGTCCGCCGCCCGCGGGGAATGGGGCGGCGGTGTCCCCCAGCCCACTGGTCCGGGACTCCGACCCCGGTCGAACGGGCCGACCCACGCGCTACCGATGGAAGCGCTCCCCCGCCGGCCGGACGAGAGCGCACGGCCGGGCGCACGGCCACACGGCCGGAGCACGGGTCACCCGGACGGCCCCTTCCACCGATTGGTCACACAACAATCTCGCCATACGGAACAGCGCCCCTTAACGGTAGGGATGCGGCGAACTACGCTGTGCTTACGAATGCCGCACGCCTATGCCCGGCGTCGTGGCGGCCGTCTGTGCTGTCGAGGGGTGGCGTCATGTCCAGGGAGCAACGCGGGCCGAACGAAAAGCTCGGCACGGTTCTCGCCCTCGCGGGAATCAGCAACGCCGGGCTCGCCCGGCGCGTCAACGACCTCGGGTCGCAGCGGGGGCTGACGCTCCGCTACGACAAGACCTCGGTCGCCCGGTGGGTGTCCAAGGGCATGGTGCCGCAGGGCGCCGCCCCGCACCTGATCGCCGCCGCGATCGGGCAGAAGCTCGGCCGTCCCGTGCCGCTGCACGAGATCGGGCTCGCCGACGCCGACCCGGCGCCCGAGGTGGGGCTCGCCTTCCCGCGCGACGTGGGCGAGGCGGTCCGCTCGGCCACCGACCTGTACCGGCTCGACCTCGCCGGGCGGCGGGCCGGCGGGGGCGGCATCTGGCAGTCGCTCGCCGGGTCGTTCGCGGTGAGCGCGTACGCCACGCCCGCGTCCCGCTGGCTCATCACCCCGGCCGACCCGTCGGTGGAGCGGGACGCCCCGCGCCCGGCGGCCGGCTCCCCGGCGACGCCCGCGCCGGAGCACGCGCGCGTGGGCCACAGCGACGTCGCCAAACTCCGCGAGGCCGCCGAGGACGCGCGCCGCTGGGACTCCAAGTACGGCGGCGGGGACTGGCGCTCGTCCATGGTCCCCGAGTGCTTACGCGTGGACGCGGCGCCGCTGCTGCTCGGCTCGTACTCGGACGAGGTCGGCCGGGCCCTGTTCGGCGCGACCGCCGAACTCACCCGGCTCGCCGGCTGGATGGCCTTCGACACCGGGCAGCAGGAGGCCGCCCAGCGCTACTACATCCAGGCCCTGCGGCTCGCCCGGGCCGCCGCCGACGTGCCCCTCGGCGGCTACGTCCTGGCGTCCATGTCCCTCCAGGCCACCTACCGGGGCTTCGCCGACGAGGGCGTGGACCTCGCCCAGGCGGCCCTGGAGCGCAACCGGGGGCTCGCCACCGCCCGCACCATGTCCTTCTTCCGGCTCGTCGAGGCACGCGCGCACGCGAAGGCCGGGGACGGGGCCGCCGCGGCGGCCGCGCTCAAGTCCGCCGAGGGGTGGCTGGAGCGGTCGCGGGCGGGCGACTCCGACCCGACCTGGCTCGGCTTCTACTCGTACGACCGGTTCTGCGCCGACGCCGCCGAGTGCTACCGGGACCTGCGGATGCCGCGCGAGGTGCGCCGCTTCACCGAGCAGGCGCTGTCCCGGCCGACGGAGGAGTTCGTCCGCTCGCACGGCCTTCGGCTCGTCGTGTCCGCCGTCGCCGAACTGGAGTCCGGCAACCTGGACGCGGCCTGCGCGGCCGGTACGCGCGCGGTGGAGGTGGCGGGGCGGATCTCGTCGGCGCGGACGACGGAGTACGTACGGGACCTGCTGCACCGGCTCGAACCGTACGGGGACGAGCCGCGCGTCATGGAGCTGCGGGAGCGGGCCCGGCCGCTGCTCGCCGCCCCGGCGTGACGGCCGGCCCGCGCCGCCCCCGGCCGACCGCCCGGCCGCGCGCGAAAGCCCGCCCCCGGCCGACCGCCCGGTCCCGAGTGAAAGCCCGCCTCCGGGTGAACCGCGTCTCATGAGGCCCCGCGAGGTTTCACGGCGTTGTCAGTGGGCCAGTGCAGTATCGGGGTGGGAGGTGGGGCCGGTGTTCGACTGTGACGTGCTGGTGATCGGCGGTGGGATCGTCGGCCTGTCGACGGCGTACGCGCTGACGCGTGCCGCCCCCGGCACCCGGGTCACGGTCCTGGAGAAGGAGCACGCCCTCGCGCGCCACCAGACCGGGCGCAACAGCGGGGTGATCCACAGCGGGATCTACTACCGGCCGGGGTCCCTCAAGGCGCGGTTCGCGGTCGAGGGCGCGGCCGAGATGGTCAAGTTCTGTGCGGAGTGGGGCATTCCGTACGAGGTGACGGGGAAGCTCGTCGTCGCCACCGCGCGCGAGGAGCTGCCCCGGCTGCACGCGCTCGTGCAGCGCGGCCGGGAGAACGGCATCCCGGTGCGGGAGCTGGGCCCGGCGCAGATCAGCGCGTACGAGCCGCGGGTGCGGGGGCTCGCCGCGATCCACGTCGGCACGACCGGGATCTGCGACTACGGGGCGGTGGCGGAGCGGCTCGCCGAGGCCTCCGGGGCGCGGATCCTGTACGGCGCGGAGGTGGCCGTGATCGACCGGCGGCCCTGGGGGGTCGCCGTGCGGACGGCGGACGGGCGGGTGGTCCGGGCGCGGGTCCTGGTGAACTGCGCGGGGCTGTACTGCGACCGGATCGCGCGGCTCGCGGGCGACGACCCGGGGATGCGGATCGTCCCCTTCCGGGGGGAGTACTACGAGCTGGCGGATCCGTCGCTGGTGCGGGGCCTGGTCTATCCGGTGCCGGACCCGGCGTTCCCGTTCCTCGGCGTGCACCTGACACGGGGCATCGACGGCGGGGTCCACATCGGGCCGAACGCGGTGCCGGCGCTCGCCCGCGAGGGGTACGGCTGGTCCGTCGTCCGCCCGCGCGAGCTGGGCGCCACCCTGGCCTGGCCCGGTTCGTGGGCCGTCGCCCGGGAGCACTGGCGGTACGGGGCGGGCGAACTGCACCGCTCGCTCTCGAAGCGGGCCTTCACGGAGGCGGTGCGGCGGCTGCTCCCGGTGGTGGAGGAGTCCGACCTGCGGCGGGCCGCGCCGGGCGTGCGGGCGCAGGCGGTCCTGCGGGACGGGACGCTCGTCGACGACTTCCTGATCCGGGAGGCGGCGCGCACGGTCCACGTCCTGAACGCGCCCTCTCCGGCGGCGACGGCCTCGCTGCCGATCGGACGGGAGGTGGCGGGGCGGGCGCTGGCGCTCCTGTAGCCGCGGGTCACGCGCTTCCGGGTCCTGGGGGCCGGTGGGTTCCGTCGTCGTGCCCGCCCGTGCGGGCCCGCTCCCGCCCGTAGAATCGGCCGCATTGTGTCTGAGCAGCCTGAGAACAGCCCGCGTCCCGTCGCCGACCCCGCATCCCAGCCCGTCGCGCGGCGGGGCAGTCAGAGGTTCGCCCCCGGGGAGGGGCCCCTGCCCGATCCCGCCGGGTCGCACCACGAGCGGCGGATCCGGAGCTTCCAGCCGCGGCGCAGCCGCGTGACCGCCGGGCAGGCCGAGGCGTTGCTGAAGCGGTGGCCCGACTGGGGCCTCGACATCGACGGCAAGCGGGTCCTGGACCTGGACGAGATGTTCGGCGGGCTCCCGGTCGTCCTGGAGATCGGTTTCGGGATGGGCGAGGCGACCGCGCAGATGGCGGCCGCCGACCCCGGCACCGGCATCCTCGCCGTGGACGTGCACACCCCCGGCCAGGGCAATCTGCTCGGCCTCGCCGACCGCAACGGCCTCACCAACGTCCGGGTGGCCAACGGCGACGCGATCATCCTGCTCCGCGAGATGCTCACCGGCGACTCCCTCGACGGCTGCCGGGTCTACTTCCCGGACCCGTGGCCCAAGGCCCGCCACCACAAGCGGCGGCTGATCCAGCCCGAGTTCCTCGGTCTCCTCGCGACCCGGCTCAAGCCCGGCGGCGTGCTGCACTGCGCCACCGACTGGGAGGAGTACGCCGAGCAGATGCTGGAGGTGCTCACCGCGCACCCGGACTTCGAGAACACGCAGGCCGACGGCGGCTACGCCCCCCGCCCCGGCTTCCGGCCCCTCACCCGCTTCGAGGGCCAGGGGCTCGACAAGGGGCACGTCGTCCACGACCTCCTCTTCAAGAGGAGGTGACGGGAGGGCGGACTCGGCGCGTAACCACGTCGCCCGCTGTCCGTGCGGGTCGTTAGGGTCGCTCACGTGTCGAACCCCGCCCCCGCCGAAGCCGGACCCGAGCACGGACCCGACCACGGGTCCGGCCACAGATCCGAGCGCCGCCCCGAACACGGTCCCGGACCCGAGCGCCACCTCGATCACGGCCCCGATGGCGAAGCCGTCCCCGTACCCCACCTGGGTACGGAGGAGCCGGCCTTCCCCGCCGCCGCCGACCGCTCCCAGTGGCGCTACCGGCCGCGCCGGGCCTTCTGGCGCAGCCGGTTGGTCCGGGCGATATGTCTGGTCACCGTGCTCGCGATCTGCGCCCTGGTCATCCTGGCGCTGGTCCGCGAGCAGACGGGCACGCAGGGCTTCCTCGTCGGCCTGGCCCTCGCCGTGCTTCCCGTACCGCTGCTCATGGCGGCCTTCCGCTGGCTCGACCGGGTCGAGCCGGGGCCGTGGAAGAACCTGCTCTTCGCGTTCGCGTGGGGCGCGTTCGCCGCCGCGCTCGTCGCGATCCTGGCCAACTCCTTCGCGGTCCGCTGGATCGCCACGGCCACCGCCGACCCGGACTCCGCCGACCACCTCGGCGCCACCGTCATCGCGCCGGTGGTGGAGGAGAGCGCCAAGGCCGCCGCGATCCTGCTGCTCTTCCTCTTCCGGCGCCGGAACTTCGGCGGTCTCGTCGACGGGGTGGTGATCGCCGGTTTCACCGCGACCGGCTTCGCCTTCACCGAGAACATCCTCTACCTCGGCAACGCCTTCGGCGAGGACCAGGAGATCGGCGCCACCGGCATCGGCATGGTGACCGCCGGGACCTTCTTCGTACGGGTCGTGATGTCGCCCTTCGCGCACCCGCTGTTCACCGTGCTCACCGGCCTCGGCTTCGGCTTCGCCGCGCTCGCCCCGCGCGGGAAGCGGCTGCGGAAGGTGCTGCTGCCGCTCGCCGGACTGCTGCTCGCCATGGGCATGCACGCCGCCTGGAACGGCTCGGCCACCTTCGGCGGCCCCTGGGCCTTCTTCGCGGTGTACGGGGCGCTGATGATGCCGGCCTTCGGCCTGCTGACCTGGCTCGCGGTGTGGAGCCGGCAGCGGGAGCTGCGCACGGTCTCCGGGGAGCTCCCGGCGTACGCGGCGGCCGGCTGGCTCTCCCCCGACGAGCCGCTCGCGCTCTCCTCGATGCGGGCCCGGCAGCTCGCCCGCTCCTACGCCGTCCGGACGTACGGCGAGCAGGGCGCGCGAGCGGTCGGCGAGTACGAGTCCTTCGCGACGACCCTCGCGTTCCTGCGGGACCGGGCCCGGCGCGGCACCGCCGGGCCCGACTTCGCGGCCCGCGAGCAGGAGCTGCTGCACCACCTGTGGCAGCGCAGGGCGGTCGCCTCGCCCGCGCTGACGTACGCGGCCCGGGCGACGGGCCGGGCGTGGACGCCGCCGCAGTACCTGGACTACGGCGGCTACAACCCCTACCGCGGTTAGGACCCGTCCGGCGTCAGCCCCGGACCGCCGACGCCTCGGTCAGGAGGGTCAGCTCCTCCTCCGTGAGTTCCAGGCCGGCGGACGCGACCAGGGCCGGGAGCTGTTCGACCGTACGGGCCGAGGCGATCGGCGCGACGACCGTCGGCCGGGAGGCGAGCCAGGCGAGGGCGACGGCGGCGGGCTCCGCGCCGTGCGCCCCGGCGACCGCGTCGAGCGCGGAGAGCACGGCCCGGCCCCGCTCGGTGTCGAGGTGCTTGCCGGCTCCGGCGGCGCGGGCGCTGTCGACGCTGCCGCCGGGGCGGTACTTGCCGGTGAGGAAGCCGGAGGCCAGGCCGTAGTACGGGACGGCGGCGAGCCCCGTCTTCTCGGCGGTCTCCAGGAGCGGGCCCTCGTAGGTCTCGCGGGAGACCAGGTTGTAGTGCGGCTGGAGGGCGACGTAGCGGGCGAGGCCCTCGGCCTCGGCGAAGTCGAGGGAGGCGCGGAGCCGCTCCGGGGAGATGTTGGAGGCGGCGACGGCCCGTACCTTGCCGTCCCTCACCAGCTGGTCGAGGGCGGTGACGATCTCCTCGACGGGGACGGACTCGTCGTCGAAGTGGGTGTAGTACAGGTCGATGCGGTCGGTGCCGAGGCGGCGCAGGGACTCCTCGGCGGCGGCCTTGATCGTGGGGGCGGAGAGCCCCTTGAACCGGGGGTGGGCGCCCGCCTTGGTGGCGACGACGACATCGTCGCGGTTGCCCCGGGAGGCGAGCCAGCGGCCGATGACGGTCTCGGACTCGCCGCCCTCGTTGCCCTCGGCCCAGGCCGAGTAGACGTCGGCGGAGTCGATGAAGTTGCCGCCCGCGGCGGCGTAGGCGTCGAGGACGGCGAAGGACTGCGCCTCGTCGGCGGTCCAGCCGAAGACGTTGCCGCCGAGGGCGAGCGGGAAGACGTGCAGGTCGGACGTGCCCAGCGTACGGAGAGAGGTCATGGGGTGGTCAACGGTCCCCGCCGCCGGGCCTATTCCGCGCGGTTTCCGGAGGGTCTCCACGCGGTTTTCGTATGGTTTCCCGGTTTCCGGGTCTCCGGGGTCAGACCGTCAGGCCCTTGGAGCGCAGCCAGGCCGCCGGGTCGACGCCGTCGCCGCCGCCGGGGTGGATCTCCAGGTGGAGGTGGGCGCCGGAGACGTTCCCGGTGGCGCCGACGCGGCCGATCGTCTCGCCGGTGCCCACGGTCTGGCCGGCGGAGACCGTCATGGAGGAGAGGTGGCAGTACCAGACCTCGGTGCCGTCCTCCAGCTCCAGGACGATCCGGTAGCCGTAGGAGCCGGACCAGCCCGCCGACTTGACCGTGGCGCCGTGGACCGCCTTGAGCGGGGTGCCGGTGGGGGCCGCGAAGTCGAGGCCGGTGTGGTAGCCGGAGGACCACATCGAGCCGGACTGCATGTAGGTGGCGGTGAGGCTGTACGAGGAGAGGGGCATCGAGTAGCTGGCGGCGAGCTGGGCGAGGCGCTCGGCCTCGGCCTTCGCCCTGGCTTCCTCCTCCGCCTTGGCCTTGGCCTCCGCCTCGGCCTTCGCCTTCGCCTCCGCGGCCTCCTTCTCCGCCGCGTCGGCCTTGGCCTGCGCCTCGGCGGCGGCCTTCTCGGCGGCCGCCTTCTCCACCGCGGCCTTCTCGGCGGCGTCGGCGGAGGCCTGCTGCTGCTCGGCCTGCTGGAGGATGCGGGCGCGCAGGGCCTCGCCGGCGTCGGCGGTGCTCGGGGCGTCCGCCGTCGTCGTCAGGCTCGCCCGCGTGACCTGCCCGGTCCGCGCGGCCTGCCCGTCGGCCTCGGTGGTGTACGTGGCGGAGGTCAGCGGGTTCGGATTGGCGCGGTCCGCGGGGACCGTCTCCCGCTCCTCCTCCTGGTCGGACAGGAGGGTGCCGACGCCGGGGAGGTCGTGGGCGTCGGGCAGGTTCAGGTCCGGAAGGTCCGGGAGCGATATGGCCACCGGCGGCTTGTCCTGCGCGGTGGCGAGGCCGCCCGCGCCGACGGCCGCGATGACGCCGACGCCGAGGACGGTGGAGGAACGGGCGAAGCCGGAGCGCTGCTTGACGACCCGGTGCCGGCCGCCGGAGCGGTTCTGGGCGCGGAGGGAGTCCTCGGTGGGATTCCACTCGGTGTCCGGGACGGAGGAGGCCGCACCGCCGCCGAAGGCATCGAAGGGGGCTTCGGGGGCAGGGGTGTTGGACGCCACGGAGGCGCGCTCCTTTCCTTCCTTCTCGCCTACCGGGTTAGCTGACGGGTTCGGAGCAGGAAGGTCTCCTACGGGCCCGGTCGCACGGGTGCGAAGGGCTCGATTCACCCCAAATGGTGGTTCCCCGGTTCCCTTTCGGGATTCGGCGCATGCGCACGGTGCCGTCTCTTGCGACGGCTGGGACGACCGCGCTGCGTTATCGAACGTTAATAGACAGGGGGTCTCTATTCCAAGCCGTTCCCCGTGATCGTTCATTGAATTGGCAGGGAATGGTCCGACTTGACCCCCCTTCAGCGAGGCGAGGTCCAGGAAGGCTAAAACTCCCGCAACCTGACGGTTCGTCAATTGTTATCGCAGGGAGACCTGCCGACTACCCCTGGTGACGGGACCGCGGCCCACCTCCGGAGAGGCGACGGGACCCGCCTCCGAATCAGCGACGGGACCCGCCGGGCGGCACCACCGGCATCGTCCGGCGCCGCTCCGGCTGCCCCGCCGCCGGGCGGCTCAGCGCGAGCAGCGCCATGTCGTCCGTCGCCCCGCCGCCCGTGTGGAGCCGTACGTCGTCCACGAGCGCGTCGAGCACCTCCTCCGGGCCGGGGAAGATCCGCCCGGACAGCCGCTCCGCCGGGTCGTAGAAGACGCCCTGGGCGTTCCGCGCCTCCGAGAGGCCGTCGGTGTAGAAGAGCAGCGTCGTGCCCGGCGGATACGGCCGGGCCTCGGCGCGGTCCGGCCACGACGCGAGGTCCCCCATGCCGAGGGGCAGCGCCGGCCGGATCGGGTCGACCGGTTCGACCCGCCCGTCCCCGTGCAGCACCAGCGGGGGCGGGTGCCCCCGGTTGACCACCCGTACGAAGCCGTCGAAGGTGCCGCTGCCGTCGGAGCGCGGGATCTCGGCCAGGACGGCGGTGGTGAACCCCTCGACGGCGTCGAGGCTGTCCCGGCGGGTGCCCTCCCGGTCCAGCGCCCGTTCGAGCCGCTGTGCCACGCCCTCCAGGGTCCGCTCCTGCTCGGCCGCTTCCCGGAAGGCCCCGATGACGACGGCGACGGCCTCGACCGCGTCGAGGCCCTTGCCCCGTACGTCCCCGACCACGAGCCGCACCCCGTGCGGGGTGTCCTGCACGGCGAAGAGGTCGCCACCGATGAACGCGTCCGCCTGCGCCGCCTCGTAACGGGCCGCGCACCGCAGCCCGCCGATCCGCTCGGCGGGCGTCGGCAGCACCGCCTTCTGCGCGGTCTCCGCGATGACCCGCGCCGAGGCGAGCCGCTCGCCGCTGCGGCGCACCACCCGGTTGATGAGGAGGGCGAGTCCGGAGACGGTGCACACGGTCAGGGTCTCGGCGACGGCCGGGGCGCGGGTGACGTCGTCGCTGAAGAGGTAGAGGCCGACCGAGGCGAGAACGGCGGCGATCCCGGTGAGGAGGGTCGTGAGCAGGGAGAAGAAGGGCGCGGCGACCAGCGGGGCGGCGGCGAGCATCGGCGAGGCGGTGTACGGGGCGGGGGTCGTCACGTCGAAGAGGACACCGCCCACGATGATCAGCGGCGGCAGCGCGCGGATGAACCGCCGGGTGCCCCGGTACGCGGGACGGCCCTCGCCGCCCCGCCTCCCTGCGCCCGCCGATCCTGGGGGGTGCCCCACCTGTTCTCTCCTGCCCGGTCCGCCCGGCCGCGGCCCCGTACCGCGCCCTTCCAGGGTGGCCGCAGCCCCGGCGGACGGCGACTCCGCACGGCCGACCGGCGTACGGAGCCGTCCGGGAGGCCGACGGGGGCCGCGCGAGAAGCCGACGGGGCCGCCCGAAAAGCTGACGTGGGCCGCCCGAAAAGCCGACGGGAGGCCGCCCGGGAGCTACATGTTCCGCTCGGCGTAGACCGCCAGCGCGTCCCGGACGAGGACCGCGGTGCCCTCGCCGTACCTGTCGTAGTTCCTGGTGAAGCGGGGGTCGTCGACGTACATCCGGCCGAGGCCGATCACGTACTCCCTGGTCGGCGCCGTGGTGGTCGACAGCCAGGCGACCTGGCGCCGCGCGAGGGCCTGCACCTCGTCGCTGTCGGCGGCCAGACCGTCCCGTGCCGCCTTCCCGAAGTCGCGGGCGATGCCGGCCTGCTCCTCCATGAACGCCCGCTTCTGCTCCTCGTCCAGCGAGCGCCACCACCGGTCGCCCTGCTCGTACGCCTCGCGACCCCAGCGGTGGGTGACCTCCTCCTCGTATCTCGTGTGGTCGAAACCGTCGAACATCTCGTCCGCCATGAGTTCCTCTCCCTTCTCGGTCTTGTGGAGAGTGGTCCGCACCGACATGATCTGGCGTCCGATGCGCTCGCGCTCCTGCTCCAGGAGGGCGAGATGGGTGCGCAGGGCGGCGGAGGTGTCCCGCTGGCCCGCGAGGACCTCCGCGATGGCGGGCAGCGAGAGCCCCAGCTCGCGCAGCAGCAGGATCCGCTGCAACCGCACGAGCGCCGCCCGGTCGTAGTACCGGTAACCGTTCGCGCCGATCCGGCTCGGCTCCAGCAGTCCGCGCTCCCCGTAGTGCCGGAGGGTGCGGCTGGTGGTGCCGGCCTTCTTGGCGATCTCCTGGATCGACCACTCCATGACGGAAACGCTAGATCTTGACGTCGCGTCAAGGTCAACCGGAAACACCGGGGGAACGACGAAGGCCCCGGAGAACGACGAAGGCCCGGATCCAAGAGGATCCGGGCCTTCGTCACTACTGAGTAGCGGGGACAGGATTTGAACCTGCGACCTCTGGGTTATGAGCCCAGCGAGCTACCGAGCTGCTCCACCCCGCGTCGGTAAACACGACTGTACGGCATGACCGGGGCAATCCTGAAATCGGTTCCCGTCGCCCCCTCCCTCAGCACCCGCAGTCGTCGGCGTCGACCGGGGCCGTCAGGGGGTCGGCGGCCTTCTCCGCGGGCCCTTCCCACGTCTCGTACGCGAAGCCCTCCCGCACCCAGTACTCGAAGCCGCCGAGCATCTCCTTGACCGGGAAGCCCCGCTCCGCGAGGGCGAGCGCGGCGCGGGTGGCGCCGTTGCAGCCGGGACCCCAGCAGTACGTGACGACCGGCACGGACCGGTCGAGCAGCGCTTCGGCCTGCTCGGGAACGAGCGCGGTCGGCAGGTGGACGGCGCCGGGGACGTGCCCCTGGTCCCAGGAGGCGGTGGAGCGCGTGTCGACCAGGACGAAGCCGGGGGCGGTGCCCTCGGCGGCGGCGGTGGCGAGTGCTGAGCCCACGTCGGAGACGTCGGCGTGGAAGGCGAGGCTCGCGGAGAAGTACGCGGCAGCGGCGGCGGGCGAGGCCGGCGGGGTGCGGAGAACGGGGTTGACCCGCGGTGTCGTCGTCATGGTGATCAAACTAGAACCGGAGGCCACCGCACTGAAGTGGGGAATCACGGCGCTCGGGACCTTCGGCCGGGGATTCCCGGGCGTTCGGAGCGGTGCGGCGGGAATCTCACGCCATGACTCCGCAGCCTGCCCCGCCCCGTCACATCGGCGCGGTCCGATCCGTCATGCAGGCATGACGGCACGCGAGGGGGAGACCGGGTGGTGGGCGTGAACGCGAACGTGGACGTGGAAGAGGGTGTGGATGTGGATGCGGATGCGGACGTGGAGGAGCCGGTGCGCGGGGTGCGGGGCGAAGAAGAACTCCTGGCGCGGCGCTTCGACGCCGACCGGGGCCGTCTGCGGGCGGTGGCGTACCGGATGCTGGGCTCGCTGAGCGAGGCCGAGGACGCCGTCCAGGAGACCTGGTTCAAGCTCAGCCGCGCCGACGTCTCCGGGGTGCGGAACCTCAGCGGCTGGCTGACCACCGTCGTCGGCCGCGTCTGCCTGGACATGCTGCGCTCGCGCGGCTCGCGCCGCGAGACCCCGCTGGAGTACTACGTCCCCGACCCGGTGGTCCGGATCGGGGACACCGCCGACGTCTTCGGCGCCACCGACACCTCCGCCGCCTCCGATCCGGAGCGCGCGGCCGAACTCGGCGAGTCCGTCGGCCTCGCGCTCCTCGTCGTCCTGGAGACCCTGTCGCCGGCCGAACGGCTCGCGTTCGTGCTGCACGACATGTTCGCCGTCTCCTTCGACGAGATCGCGGAGGTCGTGGACCGCAGCCCGGCCGCGACCCGGCAGCTCGCCAGCCGCGCCCGCCGCCGGGTGCGGGACGCCTCCCCGGGCCCCGCCCCGGACGCACGGCGCCGACGGGAGGTGGCGGACGCCTTCCTCACCGCGGCGAACGGCGGCGACTTCGACGGCCTCCTCGCGGTCCTCGACCCGGACGTGGTGCTGCGCGCGGACGGCGGCCGGCTCATGGCCGGCACCTCCAAGCTGGTGCGGGGCGCGGAGACCGTCGTCGCGCAGGCCCTCGCGTACTCCAGGTTCCGCAAGGCGGTGCTGCGGGTCGTCGCCAACGGCGAGCCCGCGGTCCTGTCGGTCGTCGACGGGCGCCCGACCGCGCTCATGGTGTTCACGGTCGCCGGGGACCGGATCGTCCAGCTCCACATCCTGACGGACCCGGAACGGCTCGCGACGCTCGGCCTCACGGAGGAGGAACTGGCACGAGCGAAGTACTGACCCTCCCGACCCCCTGACCCCCGTCCCGCCCCTCCCCAGCCCTCCTGTCCCTCTGTCCCTCCCGGCCCCTACTGTCGTCGGCGGCGGGCCAGGGAGGCGCCGGCCGTCAGGGAGACGGCGGCGCTGGCGACGCCGAGGACGGCGCCCGCGGCGACGTCACCCGGGTAGTGCACGCCGGTGTGGACGCGGGAGTACCCCACCGTCGACGCCAGGAGTCCGAGGGGCACGGCGGCGGCGGGCAGCACCACCCCCACGGCGGTGGCGAAGGCGACCGCCGACGCCGTGTGCCCCGAGGGGAACGAGGCCGAGTCGGGCATGGGGACGTGCCGGCCCGCCACCACCCGGGCCGCCTCCCGGTCCGGCCGCGGTCTGCGGACGAGCCGCTTGCCCAGCAGGTTCGCCGCGGCCGAGGCCACCGCGACCGCCCCGACCCCGGCGAGCGCGGCCCGGCGCGGGCGGCCCGGGAAGAGGGCGAGCACGGCCGCCACGGAGAGGGAGATCTTGGAGTGGTCGGCCGTCCTGGAGAGCCGGCGGAGGGCCGTGTCCAGGGTGGGCGTGGGGGTGGCGGCCACGGCGGCGTACACGGCACCGTCGACGGCCCGGAGATCGTGCAGGACCGCCTGGGCGGTCTCGGTGGGCGTGTCGTGGGTCATGCGCCGCTCCTCGAAGGTCGTTTCGGAGGTTGTTGGGAGTGCTGACGGGTGTGGAAGGCGAGTTCGGTGATGCGCCGCCAGTCGAGGGGCGGACGCGGGGGCGTGGTGCCCGGCCGGTCGCGGGGCACGAGCACCCGCAGGGCGCGCGGGCGGAGGGTGCAGACGACCGGCGTGGGCAGGCGGAGGGCCTCGCCGTCGACGGCGACGGAGATGGGACCGTCACCGCTGTCGCAGGTGACCTCGACCCTACGGGCCGTCAGGACGTTCAGGGCGGCCGCCTGGGTCCCCCGTACCGCCAGCTCGGCGGCCTGGATCGCCCCCTCCACCCGGACGCCGATCACGCCGAGTTCGCCTCCGTCGAGACGGGGTCTTCGGGCGGGGTCGGCGCTGAGGGGGTCGGGCGTGGCGTACGGGTTGTTGCTGACCAGGAGCGCCTGCTGGGCGTCGAGCAGGACGCCGTCGACGGTCGCGTCGACGCGGTCGCCCTCGCCGCCCTGGAGCAGGTCGGGCAGGGCGTCGAGTGCGGTGCCGGCCTTCGCGTCGCGGTACTCGGGGTGGTGGACCACGTCCGCGTACACCCCGAAGGAGACGGTGTTGACGAAGGCCCGGCCGGAGACCGTGCCGAGGTCGACCCGGAGCTCCTCACCGTCGGTCAGGGCGTTCAGACAGGTCGACGGGTCGGTGCGGTCGAGTCCGAGGTCCAGGGCGAAGTGGTTGCGGGTGCCGGCCGAGATGACGAGGAACGGCAGGTCGTGCTCGACGGCCACGGCGGCGACCAGCGCCTGCGTGCCGTCGCCGCCGGCCACGCCGAGCAGGTCGGCCCCCTCGGCCACGGCCCGCTCGGCGAGTTCGGTGACGTCGTTGTGGACGGACGGGTCGAGGAGGATCACCCGGGCGCCCAGCTGCTCGGCGCGCTCGACGAGCCCGAAGCGCTCGACCTTTCCGCCCCCGGACTTCGGATTCATGATCAGGACGGGCTTCTCGGGCCGGGCCGCGGGCTCGCCCCGCATCGTCCCGGACCCGTCCGCCTCGGGGCGGCGCAGGGCGGACCGGGCGCAGAGCAGGGCCACGGCCCAGATCGCGAGGGCCACCAGGGCGTTGACCCAGACGCCTCCGACGACGTACAGGGTGAGGACCGTGGCGGGCGCGGCCACCGCGAGCAGCGCGCCGAGTGCCCGCAGCGGCCCCCGGTGCGCGAGGAACCACCAGATGCCCACGGCCGACAGGGCGAGCCCGGCGAGCCCGCTCACCAGGATCAGGGCCCCGCCGCCGCCCAGGGCCGTCAGCAGCACCATGACGGCGGTCACCGCCGCGAGCAGCGCACAGCGCGCCAGCCGTCGGGCCGCCCTCGTCGGGCCGGCGGTTCCGCTCGCCGTCACCGTCCCCACCTCCACGTTCCGTCTCCACCCTTCCCCACGCCCCCGCACCCCGCGCCCCGGACGAAGCCGTTCGGCGGAAGGGGCCCGCGAAGGAAAGGCCTCCCGGGAGCGAGGGCTTCCCGACCACCGGACCGCCGTCCCTCCCGTACCCCGCGACTTTCCTACCCCAAGGCGGAGCGGGCACCCGGAAAGCCCGGGGAATCAGGGAAGACCCAGGGGCACCCGGAGGGCCCGGGCACCTCGGCCCCCCGGAAAACCCGGAACTCCCGACGAACCGGGAACTCCCGACGAACCGGGGACCGGGAACCGCGAACAGACGACGGACCACAGGAACACAAAACACACCAGAACCGCCGAAGCGCCCCGCCGGTCGAAACCGGCGGGGCGCTTCCCTCTGCGGGCCGAGTCCGAGCCCCCGGACAGCGTTGCGTCCTCGTCACCGCCAGGCCGACGGTGGCTTTGTCCATGAGAACGGGCTCTGGCCACAGTTTCTGCGGGCCTGACGTGAGGCGGCGGGTCCGTGCGTCGTTGCACCACGTCCTGGTCGGCTGCGGTGCCGACGGGATTCGAACCCGCGAGACAGATGGGGGCAGGTCCGCCCCGTCCCCGTCACTCGCCGCGGGAGGGACCTCGCCCACGGCGATCGCAATAGACCGCTCTGCCACGGCACCGCAACCTGCGGAAACGCGCGCGCTCCCGCTCCGACCAAGCGTAGAGACACCGTTCTCCGCGGACGAGTCCTTTTCGGATCGCCGGCAGCCGTTGCCGCAGCTCCACAGAAGTCGCGTCAGAGCCTGAGAACGGACAGCGGACGTTCACCGCTCCGGGAGGCGGTGGAGGCGTCGAGAGTTCGAACGGCCCGTGATCCTCGATCGGCCACAGCCCCCGGGAGCTTTCGCCTCGGCCCGCAGCGTGCGGACGGCGGCCGCACCCTCACCAGGACGCGCCCGGCGGCGAAGCTCACGAAGGCACGACCGACGTCTACGCGGCGACCGCCGGCCGGTGGACGGGCCACGAACCGCTCCACCGATCGCGAAGCCCGCGACCGCCCGCGCTGGTGCGATCGCCTTCCGCGTCTCCACGACGGTCCCGGTGCCGTGTCGGCGGTGCCGGTGGCGGCCCGGCTGCCCCGGCACGTACACCGAACGGTGCAGCCGGACCGGATGACGACACCGTCCGGTGTACGGCCGGATGTCCGCGTCGGGACGACGCTGCACGACGTCGTCGGGCACGGGCGACGAGGCGGTCCGTGCGGCCCGCGCCGTCCGCCCCGACGTCGTCCTCATGGACATCCCCATGCCCGGCACGGACGGTCTCACCGCCACCCGGACGATCGTCGAGGACCCCGGACTGACGGCCTGCCGGGTCATCGTCCTCACCACCTTCGAGACCGACGAGTACGTCTTCGCGGCCCTGCGCGCGGGCGCGAGCGGCTTCCTCACCAAGGAGATCGAACCGGACGACCTGCGCCAGGCCGTCCGAGCGGTGGCGGCCGGCGACGCGCTGCTCTCGCCGAGCGCGACCCGGTGGGTGATCGAGCAGTTCGCGCACCGCCCGGCAGCCCCCACCGACACCGCCGGACAACTCGCCGTGCTCACCGCGCGGGAACGCGAAGTGACCCGCCTGATCACAACCGGCCTGTCCAACGACCAGATCACCTCACAGCTCTTCATCAGCCCGCTCACCGCCAAGACCCACGTCACTCGCGCGATCACCAAGCTCGGCGTCCGCGATCGCGCCCAACTGGTGATCCTGGCCTACGAGACGGGCCTGGTCCGCGCGGGCGGCTGACAGCACCCGAGGCAGGAACCGTCGAACAGAACCGGGCCGAGGCACCTACAGCGACGCGATCCGCCGCCGGTCCGGTCACAGAAGGCCGCGAAACCGCGTCCGCCGCGCCCCCCGCTCACGCATCGCTCACACACGTGTCCAAGTACGACGAAGCGCCCCGGCCGGCCGAAGCCGGTCGAGGCGCCAAGTAACGGTCGGAGGAGATTCCCCGCCCTGCTGTCGGTAGGCCGTGTGGGACTCGAACCCACAACCAACGGATTAAAAGTCCGCTGCTCTGACCAATTGAGCTAACGGCCCGTGGACAAACACACCCGTGCAGCATAGCCCGAGAGATCCCCGGAGCCGATCGGGTATCCGACACCGGCCGTGCCGCGAGCCGATCGGCGGGGTCTCGGGCCCGTGAACCCGGTCCATCGATACCAGATCCGCCGCGCCCGTCGCCAACAGCTCGCCCCGGGCACCCACCCCGGCCGTGTCCCGCCACGCGGGCGCGACGTCCAGCCCGGCCGACCTTCCCCGCAGGCGAAAAGAGCTCTCCCCACGGGTGCAAAGAGACGGGGCCCGTACGCCACCGGAGTGTCGTACGGGCCCCGCTCAGGGTTCTACGCGATGTCAGCCGTTGCGCTTCCAGCGCGGCTTGTCGTCGCGGCGGCCGAAGGAGCCGCCGGTCGAGCCGGTGCTGCCGCGGTGGTCGTCACGGCGGCCGTACGGGCGGTCGCCGCCCGAGCGGAAGCCGCCGGCCGGACGGTCGTCACGGCGGTCGCGGTTGAACGGGCGGTCGCTGCCGCGGTGGCCGCCGGAGGGGCGGTCGTCACGGCGCTCGAAGGAACGGCCGCCGCGGTCGCCGCCACGGTCGTCACGGTTGAAACCACCCGAGGGGCGCTCGTCACGGCGGAACCCGCCGGACGGACGGTCGTTGTCACGACGCTCGAAGGAACGGCCGCCGCGGTCACCACCGCGGTCGTCGCGGTTGAAACCACCCGACGGGCGGTCGTCACGACGGAAGCCACCGGACGGACGGTCGTCGCGGCGGAAGCCACCACGGTCACCACCGCGGTCGTCGCGGTTGAAACCACCCGACGGGCGGTCGTCGCGGCGGAACCCGCCGGACGGACGGTCGTCGCGGCGGAAGCCACCACGGTCACCGCCACGGTCACCGCCGCGGAAGCCACCCCGGTCGCCGCCACGGTCGCGGCGCTCGAAGTTGCCCCGCTCGTCGCGGAAGGACGGACGCTCCTCGCGGCGCTGCTGCTCCTCGGCCTTCGCGGCGCGCTCGGCCTCGACGGCCGCCGCCGCGACCTCGGCCTCGGCGGCCTCGGTCACCTCGGCCACGGCCGCCTCCGGGTCCTCGCCGCGCTCGCGGGCGGCGCGGGCCACCAGGCGGTCGGCCTCCTCGCGGAGTTCGACGGCCCGGCGCTGGAGGCGCTCCAGCTGCTTGGTGAGGTCGACGACCTCGCGCTCGGCCTGCTTGGCGGAGTTGTTCGCGGAGTCGGCCTGGACCTCGGTCAGCGAACGGGCGCCGGTGATCTCGGCGACCTCCGGGTCGAACGCGCCGGCGCCGCCGACGATGTGGCGCGAGGCGTCGACGCCCGCGTCCTCCATCAGGCGGAAGATCTGACGGCGCTGGTGCGGCAGGGCCAGGGAGACCACGACGCCGGAGCGGCCGGCGCGGGCGGTACGGCCCGAGCGGTGCAGGTAGTCCTTGTGGTCGCCGGCCGGGTCCACGTTCAGGACCAGGTCGATGCCGTCGACGTGGATGCCGCGGGCGGCGACGTCGGTCGCGACGAGCGCGTTGACGTAGCCGTCCTTGAAGTCGGCCAGGGTCCGCGTACGGGCGCCCTGCGTCATGCCGCCGTGCAGCGCGTCGGCCTTCACGCCGGACTCGCGGAGCTGCTCGGCGATGCGGTCGGCGCCCAGCTGGGTGCGGACGAAGATGATCGTGCGGCCCTTGCGGGCGGCGATCGCGGCGGTGACCGGGGCCTTGTCCTTCGGCTTCACGACGAGGACGTGGTGGGTCATGGTGGTGACGGCGCCGGCGGACGGGTCGACCTCGTGCGTGACGGGGTCCACCAGGTACCGCTTGACCAGGCTGTCGATCTCGTTCTCCAGGGTGGCGGAGAAGAGGAGGCGCTGGCCGCCCTCGGGGATCTGGTCGAGCAGCTCGGTGACCTCGGGCATGAAGCCCAGGTCGGCCATCTGGTCGGCCTCGTCGAGGACCGCGATCTTCACGGCCTCCAGGGAGCAGGCGCCGCGGTTGATGATGTCGCGGAGACGGCCCGGGGTGGCGACGAGGATGTCGACGCCGCGCTCCAGGGCGTAGATCTGGTTGCCCATGGACGTGCCGCCGCAGACGACCTTCATCTTGAGGCCGAGCACGTCGCCGTAGGGCTGGAGGGCGTCCGCGACCTGCATCGCGAGCTCACGGGTCGGGGTGAGGATGACGCCGCGGGGCTTCTTCTTGTCGGTGTGGCCGCCCGCCAGGGTGGCGAGGAGCGGCAGACCGAAGGAGAGGGTCTTGCCGGAGCCGGTGCGGCCGCGGCCGAGGATGTCCTTGCCGGCCAGGGCGTCCGGGATGGTCGCCGCCTGGATCGGGAAGGGGGTGGTCACGCCGTTCTGCGCGAGCTTGCGCACGACGCCCTCCGGCAGACCGAGGTCCGCGAAGGTGATCGTGGGCTCGGCGGGCTCCTCGGCGGAGTCGTCGCCCTCGATCTCGTCCTCGGCGAGAACGTCGTCCTCGGCGAGGAGGTCGTCGGCGAGGAGGTCGGCCTCGGCGTCGATCACGACGGTCTCGGTGGCCTCGACGGCCTCGACGATCTCGTCGTTCTCGGGCATGACGGCGTGGTCAGAACTGAAAATGGACATGCGAAATGCGAAACCTTCCGGAGTCTCGGCACGCGCCCGTCAACTCCGTGTTTTCGCAAATCGACCGCCTCGATGCGGTCCAGCCACGGCTAGGGAGAGTACGCGCCACACGGCGCTCTTCTGTGTCGGCGCCGGGCAATGGGATCAAACGATCTACCACCATACGCACCCTCCCCCACCTATGGCAAATCGGACTCCCTCACACCGGTCCCACCTGCGGGGACGCCACCGGCTCCGGGGATACGCCGGCACCCCTCTCCTCCGCTCCCGCGGCCCACATGTCGCCCATCTGGACGTCGGGGCCGGACGCGGGCGGATCGGTGGGGTCCGAGGTCGGCTCGGGCGTCGGCTCCGGAGTCGGAACGGGCGGCTCCGGCGTGGGCTCGACGGGCGGCGGCGTCGGCTCCGGGGTGGGCGTGCCCCCGTCGCCGCCCGGCCCTCCGGTCCCGCCACCGCTGCCGCCGCTGCCGCCGCCGTTCCCGCCGCCGCCCGCACTTCCGCCCGCGCTGCCGTCGCCCCCGTCGCCGCCGCCCGCACCGCCGCCCGGTTCCTCGCGGCCGCCACCGGTCGGCTGCGGCTTCACCGTGCCCGCGGAGGGGGCGACGCCCGACGGGACCACGCCCTTCGTGGGCTGCGCACTGCCGGACGGCGAGCCGCTCGGCACGGGGGTCTCCCTGCCCGACCCGGTCACGTCCGGCCCGCCCCCGTCCGGCCGGCCGCTCCAGGAGCCGTCGCCCCCGTCCGGGAGCCCCGCGCCGCCCTCGGACTCGGCCGCCACGCCCCGCTTCCCCCCGGACGCGCCGGGCCCCGGCTTCGCCCCGTCGTCGCTCACACTCATACAGCCGCTCAGACCGGCGCAGGCCGCGACGGTCAGCGCGGCGGCGACCCATCTCACCGGGGTGGGCAAATGGCGCACGGGGGGCACCTCCAGGACACAACGGGCAGGAACGGAACGCGTCGCACTGCCCAACTCCCCCGGCCCCGCAAGGGACACGGGCCCCCGCGAGAGGGAAACGGAACCCGCGCCCCCGTCCGGCCAGCACCCCGGCCGCCCCGCAGCCCCCTCCGACCCGCGGCCCTCCCCGGCCGCGACCGTCAGCCGTACCCCAGCGCGTG
Organism: Streptomyces sp. NPDC012825; assembly: GCF_042900925.1. Lineage (NCBI taxonomy): Bacteria > Bacillati > Actinomycetota > Actinomycetes > Kitasatosporales > Streptomycetaceae > Streptomyces > Streptomyces sp. NPDC012825. The sequence goes on from NZ_JBIBBZ010000003.1 coordinate 36,103, forward strand.
CAGCCGTTCGTCGTCGATGCCGAAGTGGTGGGCGATCTCGTGCACCACCGTGATCTCGGTCTCCGCGACCACGTCCTCGCGCGACTCGCACATCCGCAGCGTCGGCCCCCGGTAGATCGTGATCCGGTCCGGGAGGACGCCGGCGTACCACTCGCCCCGCTCGGTCAGCGGCGTCCCCTCGTAGAGCCCGAGCAGCTCGGGGTCGTCGGACGGCGGCTCGTCCTCCACGAACACGGCGACGTTGTCCATCAGCCGCGTCAGCTCCGGCGGGATCCGGTCCAGGGCTTCGGCGACGAGTTCCTCGAACTCCTCGCGCGTCATCTCCAGCACGCGCCCATTCTCCCCCCGGTGGAAACCGTTTTGGCGATAGCGGCCGACATCCCATATGCTTCTCACGTCCCCGACGCGCTGACGAAGCGCCCAGGTGAGCCTCTAGCCCTCATCGTCTAGTGGCCCAGGACGCCGCCCTTTCAAGGCGGTAGCACGGGTTCGAATCCCGTTGGGGGCACGTTTCAAACGTGTGCGAGACTTGTTCTCGTCGCGAAGCAAGGTCCTGTGGAGCAGTTGGTTAGCTCGCCACCCTGTCAAGGTGGAGGTCGCGGGTTCAAGTCCCGTCAGGATCGCCGAGACCGGAAACGGTCTCGTGGCTGGGTAGCTCAGTTGGTACGAGCGATCGCCTGAAAAGCGATAGGTCGCCGGTTCGACCCCGGCCCCAGCCACAGGCAGAAGGCCCCGTTCGAAAGAACGGGGCCTTCGTCGTGTCCGGAGCCCGAAACGTGTCCGGAGCCCGAAAGCCGAAAGCGACGGCGGTACCGGGCCCGCAAGCCCGAGGCGACCGCAGTACGGGGAAGGGGCCCGCGCCCCTCCCCCGTACGCGTCACACCTCCTCGCGCCCCTCCGTACGGCTCCCCCGCCGCCCCCGCGCCGCGAGCGTCACCGCCACCACGGCCACGACCGCGACGAGCAGCGCCCAGTCCGGCACCGCCCGGCCGAGCGCGGCCACCCGCTCCTCCACGGCGAACGAGTCGTCCACCGACAGCAGGCCCGGCAGCGCGGTCGTCCCGTCGAAGACCAGGAACAGCGTGCCCAGGACGACGAAGAAGAGGCCCGAGAGGACCGAGGTCGAGTGGAGCGTGAGCCGGCCGACCCGGAGGGCCCGCCCGCGCAGCCAGCGCCGCCGACCCAGGTCGTACCGCTCCCAGAGCAGTGCCAGGACGAACAGCGGCACCGCCATCCCGAGCGCGTACACCGCGAGGAGCAGGCCCCCGTACGCCGGGCTGCCGCTCAGCGCCGCCACCGTCAGGACGCTGCCGAGGATCGGCCCCGCGCAGAAGCCCGCGAGGCCGTAGACCAGGCCCAGGGCGTAGGCGGAGAGCACCGACACGGGCCGGATGCGGCCGCTCGCCTCCGCGATCCGGCGGGAGGCGAAGCCCAGGCCGAGGATCTGGAGGACGCCGAGCCCGACGATCAGCCAGCCCCCGGCCGTGACGAGCAGGTCCCGGTGGCCGTAGAAGAACCGGCCCGCGAGGGAACCGGCCGCGCCGAGCGGGACGAGGGTGGTCGCCAGCCCCGCGTAGAGGACGCCGGTCCGGGCGACCAGCTTCGCGCGCGTGTCGACGGAATACGCGAAGAAGGCCGGCAGGAGCAGGGCGCTGCACGGGCTGAGCAGGGCGAGCAGTCCGCCGAGGAAGGCGGCGAAGTAGCCGATGCCGGAGGTCACCGCCCGGCCCCGGAAGGCTTCGCGGAACCCTTCTTCGCCCTCGCAGCCTCCGCCGCCGCCTCGATCGCCTCCGTGAAGGTCTCCAGGGGCTGCGCGCCCGCGATCGGGCGCCCGTTGACGAGGAAGGACGGGGTGGAGGTGGCGCCGAGGGCGTACCCCTGCTCCTGGTCCCGGCCGACGGCCGCGCGGGCCGCCGCGCCCTCCGCGTCCTTCGCGAACCGGGCCGCGTCGGGGACGCCCGCCTCCTTCGCGAGGGCGGCGAGCCGGTCCTTCCCGAAGCCCTTCTCCTTGGCGTCCTCCGCGTAGGCGGCCCGGTGGAACTCCCAGAACCGGCCCTGCCGCCCGGCCGCCCAGGAGGCGCGGGCGACGGCCTCGGACTCCTCGCCGAAGATCGGGAAGTTCCGCCACTCGATGCGCAGGGTCCCGTTCCTCACGTACTTCTCCACCAGGACCGGCTCGGTGTCCCGGGCGAACTTCCCGCAGTAGCCGCACTTGAAGTCGGCGTACTCGATGAGCACCACGGGCGCGTCGGCCCGGCCCAGGGCGAGCCCGTCGGAGGCGTCGCGGCGGGCGTACGCCTCCAGCTCGGGGTAGACGCCGGCGGCCGGGTCGGCGGAGACCTCCGCGACGGCGGACGAACCGGAGGCGCCGGAGGACGCCGGCTCGGTGGCGGTGAACGAGACGACGCCGAGCAGCGCGGCGGCGACCGCCACCCCGGCGACGATCGCGACCGGCTTGGCCTTGGAGGCCCTGGACGCCTTGGAGGTCTTGGAAGAGGTGGACGTGGACATGCGGAAGCACTCCTGAGGAGGGGGAAGGGAAGGACGGCGGAGGAGGGCCGTCCGTCTACACCCTCAGGACCGACAGCTCCACCGGCGACGGCGGTACGAGCTCGGGCGGCTCCCGCCCCGGCGCCGGCTCCCGGCCGGCCGCGTCCACGGCCCGGGCCCCGCCCGGCGCCCGGTCGGCGGCGAGGGCGGGCAGCAGCTCCGTGAAGCCGTGCGCGCGCGGCGGTACGACGGGGCCGTCGGCCCCCGCCTCGGCGGGGCGGCCCGGATCACAGCCGGGCACGGCGACCCCGGGAGCGGAGACCACGGGAGCGGCGGAAGCGGCGCTCGTGGTCCGCTCTCCCGCGACGCCCCACACCAGCAGCCCCAGCACCAGCCCCAGGAGCGCGGCGAACGCCGCCGGCGCGCGGGTGGTGCGGAACATGCGAAACCTCTCAGGTCCGGTCGGCGTGCCCGAAATAGTACGCACCCCGCGCGGACGCCCCGGGAGGCCGCTCGTAAATCGGTTCGCCGCTTCTCGTCCGCAGGTGCGATCCTGGATTCCGTATGTCTACTTCCTTCGCCGCCCTCCAGTCCGTCCTGGCCGGGGTCTCGCTGCGGGACTCCCACCGGCTCGGCCGCCGTCTCGAAGGCGCCCGCCGCATCCGCAAGCCCGAGGCCCGCGCGGCCGTCCTGGACGAGATCGCCGCAGAGGCGGCCAAGGCCAAGGAGCGCGTCGACGCGCGCGCCGCGCGCGTGCCCGCCGTCACGTACCCCGAACAGCTCCCCGTCTCGCAGAAGAAGGACGAGATCCTGGAGGCGATACGCAACCACCAGGTCGTGATCGTCGCCGGTGAGACGGGCTCCGGGAAGACCACCCAGATCCCGAAGATCTGCATGGAGCTGGGCCGGGGCGTCCGGGGCATGATCGGGCACACCCAGCCCCGCCGGATCGCCGCCCGCACGGTCGCCGAGCGGGTCGCCGAGGAGCTCAGGACCCCGCTGGGCGAGGCCGTCGGCTGGAAGGTCCGCTTCACCGACCAGGTGAACCCCGAGGCGACCTTCGTGAAGCTGATGACGGACGGCATCCTGCTCGCCGAGATCCAGACGGACCGCGAGCTGCGCGCGTACGACACGATCATCATCGACGAGGCCCACGAGCGGTCCCTCAACATCGACTTCCTGCTCGGCTACCTGGCCCAGCTGCTCCCCAAGCGCCCCGACCTCAAGGTCGTGATCACCTCCGCGACCATCGACCCGGAGCGCTTCTCCCGCCACTTCGGGGACGCCCCGATCGTCGAGGTCAGCGGGCGCACGTATCCCGTCGAGGTCCGCTACCGCCCCCTCCTCGAAGAGGACTCCGAGGAGTCCGACCGCGACCAGATCACCGCGATCTGCGACGCCGTCGACGAGCTCCAGGGCGAGGGCCCCGGGGACATCCTGGTCTTCCTCTCCGGCGAGCGCGAGATCCGCGACACGGCGGACGCCCTCACCAAACGGAAGCTGCGCAACACCGAGGTCCTCCCCCTCTACGCGCGCCTGTCGCACGCCGAGCAGCACCGCGTCTTCCAGGCCCACTCCGGCCGCCGGATCGTCCTCGCCACGAACGTCGCCGAGACGTCCCTGACCGTCCCCGGCATCAAGTACGTGATCGACCCGGGCACCGCCCGCATCTCGCGCTACTCGCACCGGACCAAGGTGCAGCGGCTGCCGATCGAGCCCGTCAGCCAGGCCAGCGCCAACCAGCGCAAGGGCCGCTGCGGGCGTACGTCCGACGGCATCTGCGTCCGGCTGTACTCGGAGGACGACTTCCTGTCCCGCCCGGAGTTCACGGACGCCGAGATCCTCCGTACGAACCTGGCCTCCGTCATCCTCCAGATGACCGCCGCCGGCCTCGGCGACATCGAGAAGTTCCCCTTCATCGACCCGCCGGACCACCGCAACATCCGGGACGGCGTGCAGCTCCTCCAGGAGCTGGGCGCGATCGACCCGGCCGAGAAGGACCCGAAGAAGCGGCTCACCCCGCAGGGCCGGAAGCTGTCCCAGCTGCCCGTGGACCCCCGGCTCGCCCGGATGGTCCTGGAGGCGGACCGGAACGGCTGCGTCCGCGAGGTCATGGTGATCGCGGCGGCGCTCTCCATCCAGGACCCGCGCGAGCGGCCGGCGGAGAAGCAGGCGCAGGCCGACCAGCAGCACGCCCGGTTCAAGGACGAGACGAGCGACTTCCTCGCCTACCTCAACCTGTGGCGGTACGTCCGGGAGCAGCAGAAGGAGCGGGGCTCCAGCTCCTTCCGCCGCATGTGCAAGCAGGAGTACCTGAACTTCCTGCGGATCCGCGAGTGGCAGGACATCTACGCCCAGCTGCGGACGGTCGCGAAGCAGATGGGGATCCACCTCAACGAGGAGGACGCGCCGGAGCAGTCCGTGCACGTGTCCCTCCTGGCCGGTCTGCTCTCCCACATCGGTCTGAAGGACGTGAAGGACGGGGCGAAGAACGACTACCTGGGCGCCCGCAGCGCCAAGTTCGCGATCTTCCCCGGTTCCGCGCTCTTCAAGAAGCCCCCGCGCTTCGTCATGTCCGCCGAGCTGGTGGAGACCTCGCGCCTCTGGGCCCGGGTGAACGCCCGGATCGAGCCCGAGTGGATCGAGCCGCTCGCCCAGCACCTGGTGAAGAAGACGTACAGCGAGCCGCACTGGGAGAAGGACCAGGCGGCCGTGATGGCGTTCGAGAAGGTGACGCTGTACGGCGTCCCGATCGTCGCCGACCGGAAGGTGAACTACGGGCGGATCGATCCGGAGGTCTCCCGGGACCTGTTCATCCGGAACGCGCTGGTGGAGGGCGACTGGCGCACCCACCACAAGTTCTTCGCCGACAACCGCAAGCTGCTGACCGAGGTCGAGGAGCTGGAGCACCGGGCCCGGCGCCGGGACATCCTCGTCGACGACGAGACGCTCTTCGACTTCTACGACAAGCGGATCCCCGAGCACGTCGTCTCGGGCGCCCACTTCGACTCCTGGTGGAAGCACAAGCTCCACGAGGAGCCGGAGTTCCTCGACTTCGAGCGTGAGATGCTCATCAACGAGAGGGCGGGGGCGGTCACCAAGGACGACTACCCGGACTCGTGGCGGCAGGGAGCGCTCAAGTTCCGCGTGACGTACCAGTTCGAGCCGGGCGCGGACGCGGACGGCGTGACCGTCCACATACCGCTCCAGGTGCTCAACCAGGTGACGGACGAGGGCTTCGAGTGGCAGATCCCGGGTCTGCGGGCGGAGGTCGTCACGGAGCTGATCCGCTCCCTGCCGAAGCCGATCCGCCGCCACTACGTCCCGGCGCCCGACTTCGCCTCCCGCTTCCTCGACTCGGTCGTGCCCGTGCAGGAGCCGCTGACGACGGCGCTGGCGCGCGAGCTCCAGCGGATGGTCGGAGTGCCGCTGACGGCCGAGGACTTCGACTGGGCGAAGGTGCCCGAGCACCTCAAGGTGACGTTCCGGATCGTCGACGAGCGGCGCCGGAAGCTGGCCGAGGCCAAGGACCTGGAGACGCTGCGGCTCAAGCTGCGGCCCAAGGCCCGTCAGGCCCTCTCCAAGGCCGCCGCGGCGGCCACGGGCGGCCCGGACGGCTCCGGGCCCTCCCTGGAGCGCTCGGGGCTCAAGGACTGGACGATCGGCACGCTCACGAAGGTCTTCGAGACCCGAAGGGCCGGGCAGCCGGTCAAGGCGTACCCGGCGCTGGTGGACGAGGGCGACAGCGTGGCCGTGCGGCTCTTCGACACGGAGGCCGAGCAGGCGCTCGCGATGTGGCGGGGCACCCGGAAGCTGATCATGCTGAACATCCCGGTGAACCCGGCGAAGTTCGCCTCGGACAAGCTGACCAACCAGCAGAAGCTGGCCCTGTCATCGAACCCGCACGGTTCGATCCAGGCCCTCTTCGACGACTGCGCGACCGCCGCCGCCGACAAGCTGATCGCGGACCACGGCGGCCCGGCCTGGGACGAGGAGTCCTTCCGGAAGCTGTACGACAAGGTCCGCGCGGACCTGGTGGACACGACGGTGCGGACGGTGGGCCAGGTCCAGCAGATCCTGGCGGCCTGGCAGGCCTGCGAGCGGCGCCTGAAGGCCACGAACAGCCCGGCGCTGCTTCCGAACCTCCAGGACGTCCGGGCGCAGCTGAACTGGCTGGTGCCGGCCGGCTTCGTCACCCGTACGGGTCTGAAGCGGCTCCCGGACCTGATGCGGTACCTGGTGGCGGTGGACCGCCGGCTCCAGCAGATGCCGACCGGGGCCCAGCGGGACACCACCCGGATGGAGAAGGTCCGGGAGATGCAGGACGAGTACGCCTGGCTGCTCGAACAGCTCCCGAAGGGGCGGCCGGTGCCGTCCGAGGTCACCGACATCCGCTGGATGATCGAGGAGCTGCGGGTGAGCTACTTCGCGCACGCCCTGGGGACGGCGTACCCGGTCTCGGACAAGCGGATCGTGAAGGCGATCGACGCGATGGTCCCGTAGCCGGAGCTGCGCGGTCGGTGAGTTCGACCTGACCCGCTGACCTGCTGTACAGTCTCTCTCGCAGCCGCTTGAAAGAAGGCTGCGAGCAAGGTCCTGTGGAGCAGTTGGTTAGCTCGCCACCCTGTCAAGGTGGAGGTCGCGGGTTCAAGTCCCGTCAGGATCGCCTCGAAGCCGAAGGCCCGCATCGTGAGATGCGGGCCTTCGTTGTGTTCCCGTGTCTTGACGGGGCCCCGTGCCCGCCGGTACTCCGGTCTTCAGGGAATCGGGGGCCCGACTGGAGGTGGTCGCGCATGGCCGCGGCGTCCGCAGCACGGCACGACACACGAGCACTGCTGCGCGCCCATCTGGCGGCCGCGTCGCGGTACGGGCACCTCACGCGCCACTGCGTGGTCTGCCACCGCCTGTTGAGGCTCGCCATGGAGGTGCCGGAGGTCCTGGACGTCCCGGACACCCCGGAGGCCTCCGGGGCCGAGGAGCGGGCGCCGGCGGCGGAGGACGAAGGTCCCGCCGACCCGTGACCGACGGCGCGTCGAACACCCTTCCGGGAGTGGCAGGCTTGACCTTGGCAAGGGTTCGCGCGTGTGACGGGTGTCACTGAAAGAGTTTCAGAAACCCCTTCACTTACACCCTCCCTACACCGGTCCGATTTAATCGGTGCAATTGCACGACCGTTCACAGGATGGCGCCGGGCACAAAAAGATCGCGCTGGACCCGGCGGAGTCCAGCGCGATCGTCTGGCGAAGACCTGTTGGGGCAGGCGTCCGCCGGCAGAACCAGGGGTGGGCCGCCGGATTGGGGGATCCGGAAAGGCCCGGCGTTACGGGGTGATGCGGGGTGTCACGCGACCTCAGGCCTCGCTGCGCTGCTGCGGAATGCCCGCCAGCAGCGCGCGGACCTCGGCCTCGCGGTACCGGCGGTGCCCACCCAGGGTGCGGATGGACGTGAGCTTGCCCGCCTTGGCCCAACGGGTCACCGTCTTCGGGTCCACACGGAACATCGTGGCGACCTCGGCAGGGGTCAGCAGCGGCTCGGCATCAGGGGTGCGAGCGGTCATGAGCGGCCTCCTCGGGAGAACCGAACCAATCTCGGTTCTTTCCTCTAAATTCTGCACCTTGACCCGCGTTGCCCGAAATGGCAGAAGCGGGCCGAGTCGGTTATAGGACGAACGGCTTGTCCTCGGCACTACAACTACACCATCCGTCCAGCCACGTCGGCCAAACCGATGGAATTGCCCTCGCAGGTGTTCATCAGCGGCGGAAGTCGATGGACCATGCCATAACGGACAGTCACGCGTCTGTGACGATCAGTCACAGAGCGATCAGGAGTCCTCAGACCCCCCATAGAGTGCAATGCTGAGCTTTCCGCCCAAAGTTGGGCGGAAGGAACCCTCCCCGGACTCCTTGTCCTATTTTGGCACGAGGATGGGTGATCGGCGCAAGGGTGCGTTAAGTGCTGTCCGTCACGCTTGAGCCAAAGGCCCGGATCGGGACCAACGTCCCCACCGGGCGGGAGCCGAAGGACCCGTGGACCGGAAGGAGCGCGGAGGAGCCCCGGAGCCGTCGACTCCGGAGGCCTTGAAGATCATTTACACCGGTCGGACATGTCTTGTCGATACCGACCTGACGAAGATGCCCGACTGGTGTCAGTTCGCACACGGGGGCTTCCGGCCACGATCGCCGGTTCCCGGCGCCCGTACCCCTTTCGAGTGGGCCGTACCCCTGCGAGCGGGCCGTACCTCTTCGAGGAGGGCCGTGCCTCATCGAGTGGGCCGTAGCCCTCCAGGGAGGCCTGATCTCCCGAAGGGTCGTCAGTTCGCGAACCGCAGGTCCCTGATCGCCCGCCAGCGCTCGGCCAGGTGCCCGTACGCCTCGTTCGCCGCCTCCTCGTCCCCCGCCCGCAACGCGGCGATCCCCTTCGCCAGCCGGGCCGCCGACCGCTCCTCCGCCAGCCACTCCTCCGACACCACGTGCACCAGGCCGCCGAAGTCCAGCTCCACCATGGCGCGCGGATGGAACTCCTCCAGCCAGCGCCCCACATCGATCAGCCCCTCCGTCATCGGACCGTCGTCGATCGACTCCCGCAGCGCCCGCAGGGCCCGCGCGAGCCGGCGCCTCGCCTGGGCCATCGTCGTCCGGTAGCGCAGCACCGGCGCCCGGCCCGCCCCGTCCCCCTCCGCTCCGGCCCCCTCCTTCGGGACGCCCGGCTCGTACTGCCGGTCCTCGTCACCGAAAAGGGCGAACCAGCGCACCGGCACCTGCCAGACCGCCGTACGGATCCACGGCCGCGCGTCCGGGTTCCGCGCCAGCCAGCGCTCGTGGTCCGCCGCCACCTGGGCGCGCACCACCGGCGGCAGCATCGCGTCGAGCACCGCCCCGGGATACCCCTCCGCCACCAGCTCCTCCAGGGCCAGCCACCCGCGCAGCCGGGTCCGCCACGGGCAGATCACCACCGCACCGTCCAGGTGCGCGACGAAGGCCTCGCCGCTCTCGTGCACCGGCACCGGGACCGGGGGCGTCGGCAGCAGGTCCGCGAGCGACCGGCGCAGCTCCTCCTGCGCCCCCGGGGTGCGGGACCGCCGCGCGTACCGGGCCCAGTGGGACCGCTCCGGCTCGGGGAACGCGGCCAGCGGCTCGTACACCCGCAGATAGGACGCGTAGGGGACGAGGACCGAGGAGGCGACCGACATGTCGCGATCCTTCCACGGAGGTACTCCCCGAGGGGGTGATCCTGCGCACTGCGGCTGATCTACGCCCAGGTAGCGCTTACCCTCTTGCCGAACCGGTCCCTCCCCCACCCGCAGGGAGGACCGAACCCGCCGCTTCGTACTTGGGAGTCACCACCGTGACCGATGTGACCGGCGTTCCTGTCGATCCCGCAGACGTGCTGCACACCCTCTTCCGCTCGGAACAGGGTGGCCACGAGCAAGTCGTGCTCTGCCAGGACCGCGCCACCGGCCTCAAGGCCGTCATCGCCCTCCACTCCACCGCCCTGGGGCCTGCCCTCGGCGGCACCCGCTTCTACCCGTACGCCACCGAGGCCGAGGCGATCGCCGACGCCCTCAACCTGGCGCGCGGCATGTCGTACAAGAACGCCCTGGCCGGTCTCGACCACGGCGGCGGCAAGGCCGTCATCATCGGCGACCCGGAGCAGATCAAGACGGAGGAACTCCTCCTCGCCTACGGGCGCTTCGTCGCCTCCCTCGGCGGCCGGTACGTCACGGCCTGCGACGTCGGCACCTACGTCGCCGACATGGACGTCGTCGCCCGCGAGAACGAGTGGACCACCGGCCGCTCCCCCGAGAACGGCGGCGCCGGCGACTCCTCCGTCCTCACCGCCTTCGGCGTCTTCCAGGGCATGCGCGCCTCCGCGCAGACCCTGTGGGGCGACCCCACGCTGCGCGGCCGCAAGGTCGGCGTCGCGGGCGTCGGCAAGGTCGGCCACTACCTCGTCGAGCACCTCCTGGAGGACGGCGCCGAGGTGTACGTGACCGACGTGCGCGAGGAGTCGGTCCGCCGGATCACCGACAGGCACCCGCAGGTGAAGGTGGTCGCCGACACCGACGCGCTGATCCGCGTCGAGGGCCTGGACGTCTACGCGCCCTGCGCGCTCGGCGGCGCCCTGAACGACGACACCGTGCCGGTCCTCACCGCGAAGATCGTCTGCGGCGCGGCCAACAACCAGCTCGCCCACCTCGGCGTCGAGAAGGACCTGGAGGAGCGCGGAATCCTCTACGCGCCCGACTACGTGGTCAACGCCGGTGGCGTGATCCAGGTCGCCGACGAGCTGCACGGCTTCGACTTCGACCGCTGCAAGGCGAAGGCGACGAAGATCTTCGACACCACCCTCTCGATCTTCGCACGTGCGAAGGAGGACGGGATCCCGCCGGCCGCCGCGGCCGACCGGATCGCCGAGCAGCGGATGGCGGAGGCCCGGCGCGGCTAGAACCGGGCCGGGAGCGGCCCGCCGCGACAGGGGTGCGGGGAGACTTCCCTCACCCTTCTCGGCGGGTCGTACCCCCAGAAGAGGTTAAAATCGCGACTGACCAGCGAGGAAAGGGCACCTCGAAGGTTCTGTACCGGGGTATGTGATGCGCGCGGCGTACCGTAGACCCACGGAAACAGGTACCGTTGAAGCCCTACGGGCCGGTCTCTCCGTCGAGAGTCCGTTCCGCATCATGAACGCGTGTCAAGACTCTGGGGCCATCGAGCCCCGTCACCGAGGGGGTCGAGCCATGGGGCGCGGCCGGGCAAAGGCCAAGCAGACCAAGGTCGCCCGCCAGCTGAAGTACAGCAGCGGCGGGACGGACCTGACGCGTCTGGCCAATGAGCTGGGCGCTTCGACTTCGAGCCAGCCGCCGAATGGCGAGCCGTTCGAGGACGACGACGAGGAAGACGACCCGTACGCCCAGTACGCGGATCTCTACAACACGGACGACGAGGACGAGGACGACCAGTCCGGCCCCTCCTCGTCCCCGCGTCGCGCTTGACCTTCTGAACCACCGAAACCCGGTCCGGTACACCCGGCCGGGTTTCTGTGCTGTCCGCGTGTCCGCGCGGCTCGATCGCGTACGGACGCGGGACACGGGCGGAGACGGCGAACGGGGGCGCCCCTGAGGGCACCCCCGATGCGTACGTCCTCCGCCGGTCAGTTCGCGTAGTCCCCGACCAGCTCGGCGCCGGTGGCGCGGTCGCCGCGCTCGGTGATCTCGCCCGCGACCCAGGACTCGACCCCGCGGTCCGCCAGGGTGGCCAGGGCCACGTCCACGGACTCGGCCGGCACGACGGCCATCATGCCGACGCCCATGTTCAGGGTCTTCTCCAGCTCCAGGCGCTCCACCTGCCCGGCCTTGCCGACCAGGTCGAAGATCGCGCCCGGCGCCCAGGTCGAACGGTCCACGGTGGCGTGCAGGCCGTCCGGGATCACCCGGGCCAGGTTGGCCGCCAGACCGCCGCCCGTGATGTGGCTGAAGGCGTGGACGTCCGTGGTCCGGGTGAGGGCCAGGCAGTCGAGCGAGTAGATCTTCGTGGGCTCCAGGAGCTCCTCGCCCAGCGTCCGGCCGAGCTCCTCGACCCGCTGGTCGAGGGTCATGCCGGCGCGGTCGAAGAGCACGTGCCGCACGAGCGAGTACCCGTTGGAGTGAAGACCGGAGGAGGCCATGGCGATGACCGCGTCACCCGTACGGATGCGGTCCGCGCCGAGCAGCCGGTCGTACTCCACGACGCCCGTGCCCGCGCCGGCGACGTCGAAGTCGTCCGGGCCGAGGAGGCCCGGGTGCTCCGCGGTCTCGCCGCCGACCAGGGCGCAGCCGGCCAGGACGCAGCCCTCCGCGATGCCCTTGACGATCGCCGCGACCCGCTCCGGGTGCACCTTGCCCACGCAGATGTAGTCGGTCATGAAGAGCGGCTCGGCGCCGCAGACGACGATGTCGTCCATGACCATCGCGACCAGGTCGTGGCCGATGGTGTCGTAGACGCCCATCCGGCGGGCGATGTCGACCTTCGTGCCGACGCCGTCGGTCGCGGAGGCGAGCAGCGGACGCTCGTAGCGCTTGAGGGCGGAGGCGTCGAAGAGGCCGGCGAAGCCGCCGAGGCCGCCGAGGACCTCGGGGCGCTGAGTCTTCCTCACCCACTCCTTCATCAGCTCGACGGCGCGGTCGCCCGCCTCGATGTCGACGCCCGCGGACGCGTAGCTGGCGCCGCCTTCGGCACTGAGGGACTCAGACATGCTGGGAACTTTCGTGTCGTACTGCGGTTGCAGCGGTTGCGGCGGGGTCTTACGGGCGACGGAGCGCGTCGGAGGCCGCGGTGGCGGCCGGACCGGCGGCCAGCTCGGTCTCCAGGAGCTGCTTGCCGAGCAGCTCGGGGTCCGGCAGCTCCATCGGGTACTCGCCGTCGAAGCAGGCGCGGCAGAGGTTCGGCTTCTGGATCGTGGTCGCCTCGATCATCCCCTCCAGGGAGATGTACGAGAGCGAGTCCGCGCCCAGCGACTTGCCGATCTCGTCGACCGACATGCCGTTGGCGATCAGCTCCGCGCGGGTCGCGAAGTCGATGCCGAAGAAGCAGGGCCACTTGACCGGCGGGGAGGAGATCCGGATGTGGACCTCGGCGGCGCCGGCCTCGCGGAGCATCCGGACCAGGGCCCGCTGGGTGTTGCCGCGGACGATCGAGTCGTCGACGACCACGAGCTTCTTCCCCTTGATGACTTCCTTGAGGGGGTTCAGCTTCAGCCGGATGCCCAGCTGGCGGATGGTCTGGGAGGGCTGGATGAAGGTGCGCCCGACGTAGGCGTTCTTGACCAGGCCGGCGCCGAAGGGGATGCCCGAGGCCTCGGCGTAGCCGATGGCGGCCGGGGTGCCCGACTCCGGAGTCGCTATCACCAGGTCGGCCTCGACGGGCGCCTCCTTCGCGAGGCGGCGGCCCATCTCCACGCGGGAGAGGTACACGTTCCGGCCGGCGATGTCGGTGTCCGGACGGGCCAGGTACACGTACTCGAAGACACAGCCCTTGGGCTTCGCTTCAGCGAATCGGGAGGTGCGGATGCCGTTCTCGTCGATCGCGATCAGCTCGCCCGGTTCGACCTCGCGGACGTAGCTGGCGCCGCAGATGTCGAGGGCGGCGGACTCCGAGGCGACCACCCAGCCGCGCTCCAGACGGCCGAGGACCAGCGGGCGGATGCCCTGCGGGTCGCGGGCCGCGTAGAGCGTGTGCTCGTCCATGAAGACGAGGGAGAAGGCGCCCCGGACCTCGGGGAGGACCTTCGCGGCGGCCTGCTCGATGGTGAGCGGCTTGCCGTCCTCGTCCGCCTGGCCCGCGAGGAGCGCGGTGACCAGGTCGGTGTCGTTGGTGGCGGCGACCTGGGTCGCGCGCCCTTCCTTCTTGGGCAGGGCCGCGACCATCTCGGCGAGCTGCGCCGTGTTCACCAGGTTGCCGTTGTGGCCGAGCGCGATCGAGCCGTGGGCGGTCGCCCGGAACGTCGGCTGCGCGTTCTCCCACACGGAGGCCCCGGTGGTCGAGTAGCGGGCGTGACCGACCGCGATGTGACCTTGCAGGGAACCGAGAGAGGTCTCGTCGAAGACCTGGGACACGAGGCCCATGTCCTTGAAGACGAGGATCTGGGAGCCGTTGCTGACCGCGATTCCCGCGGATTCCTGACCCCGATGCTGGAGGGCGTAGAGCCCGAAGTACGTGAGCTTTGCGACCTCTTCACCCGGAGCCCAGACCCCGAAGACGCCGCAAGCGTCCTGAGGGCCCTTCTCGCCGGGAAGCAGGTCGTGATTGAGTCGACCGTCACCACGTGGCACGTTTCCGAGTGTAGACGGGCTCGACCACTGGTCCGAATTGAGGAAATCCGGGATCGCCCTCACTCGTGCGATCGCACGAAATGATCATCTCGTGCTTGGAGAGGGCTACAAACCAGGCGGGGGAAGGGATTCCGGCTCCGGGACCGTGGAGAGCGGACGCTCGTACCGGGTTCGGAGCCGTCCCGCGATGTGACGGAGTTCGCAATCGGAGCGGCTCCGGACCCCGGACGCTACGCGCGTCCGGCCGGTTCGGCGGTGGCGGTGAGGCCCTCGCCCGAGGCGTCGGTGAGCGTCAGGGTCCGGTGGTCGAGCCGGTAGGTGAGCGGCCCGTCGAGGAGTTCGTACAGCGTGGTCTCCAGCTTCATCTGCGGGCCCGTGCACATCATCCGGGTGGTGGCCGCCGGGCCCTCGACGGTGAGGGTGGTGGCGTCGGCCTTCGCGGTCGCGGAGAAGTTGTTGCAGCCCAGGTTGCCGGTGACCTTGCCGTCCTCGCCCAGGACGATCCGCGCCTTGCCCTCGCTGCCGGCGGGCAGGGAGGACGCCGTCTTCCCGGAGAGCAGGCCGTCGACCTTCCAGGTGGTGCCGCGCAGCGGGGCGGGCTGCTCGGCGGTGAGCGCGAGGACGTTCCGCCCGTCGGGCGAGGTCAGGGTGAGCGTGTCGTTCTTCAGCGTGCCCTTGAGCTCCCCGGAGAAGGCCTCGACCAGGTCCTTCTCGAACCGCATCCGGTCGTCGGAACAGGCCATCCCGGTCCTCGGGCCCGGAGTGGCGGTGAGGATGTCGCCCCTCACGGTGACGGTGGCGTTGAAGGTGTTGCAGCCGCCGCGACCGACGACACGGCCGTCCTCCTCGAACGCGACGTCGGCGCCGTCCGGGGCGTCGGACGCGTTCCCGCCGACGGTGACCTTGTCGACGGTCCAGTGCGTGCCGGTGAGCGGGAGGTCCGGGGAGACCGTGTCCGCACCGGACCCGGATCCCCGACCTCCTTCCGTACCGCAGGCGGTGAGCAGGAGGGCCGGGAGGAGCGGGACCAGGACGACGAGTGCTCGTGGCTTCGACATGAAGATGGGACGGACGACCGGACGAGTCGGTTCCACGGGGCCGTACGGACGATGCGGGGCTCGGCGGTCAGCCCATCAGGGGCAGCAGGTCCGCCAGGTCGGCGCGCTCGCCGCTCGCGCTCACCAGGGCCGCGTCCACTTCCGCCGCCCACTCCACGCGCCCGGTCGCGAGCCGGATCCAGGTCAGGGGGTCCGTCTCGACCACGTTGGGCGGGGTGCCCCGGGTGTGCCGGGGGCCCTCCACGCACTGGACGACGGCGTACGGCGGAACCCGGACCTCGACCGCCCCGCCCGGTGCCCTCACCGCCAGCACGTCCGCGAGGAGACGGGTGCAGGCGGCGAGGGCCTGACGGTCGTACGGGATGCCGGCGCCGGTCGCCTCGTTCAGGTCGTCGGTGTGGACGACGAGTTCGACGGTCCGGGTGACGAGGAAGTCCCCGAGGGTCATGGCGCCGAAGCTCAGCGGCAGGAGCCGTTCGTCGGCGGCGCCCGCCACCGCCTCCTCGTAATCGTCCTGCACGCGTGCGTAGAGCCCGTGCAGGTCGGAGGCGTCGATCCCGCGCGTGTGCGCGTCGATCCGTTCGGCTGCCGACGCGGTCCTGGACGGCCAGTCGAGCAGGGCCAGTTCCCGCGCGGCGGGCGCGGGCGCGGCGAGCAGCTGCGGCACGGAGTCGACCATCCACGCGAGGTGTGCGGCCAGGTCCCGTACGGTCCACTCCCCGAGCCGGGTCGGCCCGTCGAGCTGCACGGGCGTGAACGCCCCGACGGCGTCCCGTACGTGCCGGAACTGGGTGAGGACGGCGGCCCGGACCTTGGCCGGGTCGTAGCTGCGGGTGCGCTTCTTGGCCGGTGGCATGGGGCGAGGGTAGTCGGCGGCGGGCGCGTCACGGACGAAGGTCAGGCCGCCGGCCGGGCCGGGCCCGGTATCGCCTCGAACGTCTCCTTGTTCCTCGGGACGCCGACACCGCGCCAGGTGAAGGGCACACCCCTGGCCGTGTCCAGGTCGGGTCCGTTCATGAGGTGGAAGTGCAGGTGCGGTTCGGTGGAGTTGCCGGAGTTTCCGCACCGGGCGAGCTTCTGGCCGGCCGTGACCCGGTCACCCGCCCGGACGGTGAGCGAACCCCGCCGGAGGTGTGCGTACACCGCGTGGGTGCCGTCTCCGAGGTCGGGTATCAGGTGGTTCCCGACGATCCGCCGGGCTCCCGCGAGGACGCGGGCGATGCCCTCGAAGAGCAGCAGACAGAGGGCGGCGGGCAGCGAGTTGCGGCTGAGGTGGTCGCGCTGGCCGTCCTCGGCGTGCACGACGGTCGCGTCGGCGACCGCGAACAGCGGGGCGCCGAAGGCCGGGAAGTCCTCGCTCCGGCGGGCCACCGGCCACAACCACGTGAAGGAGGGCCGGGACCGCTCCCCGTCCTCCGCCTCCGCCTCCGCCTCCGCCTCCGCCAGGATGTCGATGGCGTACGTCTGGCCGTACTGGTGGGTGCCGTGGCTGGGCGTCCGGTCGGCCGGGCTGTTGAGCGCCGTCCAGCGGCCGATGACCGGCGGGTCCACTTCGACCGGGGGCCGCGCCGCCTCGACCTGCTTGCCGGTGTGCCGGGCGAGCCCGATCCCGACCGCCATGGCGGCGATCAGCGGCAGCCAGCTCACGGCGTACGGATAGGGCAGTCCGACGGTGAACGAGACGATCAACTGGACGAAGAACAGCAGCCAGAGCGTGCGGTGGAGCACCACCGCGGACTTGCGCGTGAACATGGGCGTTCCCCCTGAACGATCGTGGTCGACGGCCGTGGTCGGAGGACCGGCGGTTGTGGCCGAAGGGCTACGAGTGGGCCGCCGTGAGGGCCACCAGGAGCGGGACGACCCGGGCCGCCGGAACCTCGTGGCGGCCGCGTCCGGTCGTGTGGAGCCAGCCCGCGGCGGTCAGTTGGCGCAGGTGGTGGTAGATCTGGCCGGTCGTGCCCGTCTCCGGGAGCTCGGCCAGCTCGGCGGCGGTGCGGCGGCCGCCGAGTATCTCCCGCAGCAGCCGGAGCCGTACGGGATGGCCGAGGGCGGCGAAGGAGTCCGCGGTCTCGGCCCAGTCCTCGTCGAGCAGCCGCTCGGTGAACGCGCCGAACTGCCACTCGTACCGCTCCTCGGTGGGCAGTCGGACCGAGCCCGTGAACAGCACTCCGCCGTCGGCGCCCCTCGGGCCCGCCTCGGCGAGTTCGGCCTTGAATCCTTCCAGGGCCCAGAAGCGCCCTCCCGCGGTCTCGTCGGGGCGCTCGGGGGCCTCCACGCCCTCCAGCGCCGCGATGCGTCGCTCCAGCTCGGTGAATCGCTCTTCCAGCTCCATGCGTACAGATTACGTAACTACGTAACTCCGTGCAAGGGGGAATCGAAGGAGAAACGAGGAAGCCCCCGTCCGGACCCGAGGGTCCGGACGGAGGCTCCCGTACGTACTGCCGTTGCTCCGAGGAGGCGATCAGGCCAGCAGGCCCGGGATCGTCGCCTCGTGGGCCGTGCGCAGCTCCGCCAGGGAGAGCGCGAACTCGCCCTGCACGTCGACGGCGTCGCCGTCGACGACACCGATCCGGGTCGCCGGCAGACCCCGCGCACCGCACATGTCGGTGAAGCGGAGCTCCTCGCTGCGCGGGACGGCGACGACCGCGCGGCCCGCCGACTCGCTGAAGAGGAAGGTGAAGGCGTCCAGGCCCTCGGGGACGACCAGGCGTGCGCCCTTGCCGCCGCGCAGGCAGGACTCGACGACCGCCTGCACGAGACCGCCGTCGGAGAGGTCGTGCGCCGCGTCGATCATGCCGTCGCGGGAGGCCGAGATCAGGATCTCACCGAGCAGCTTCTCCCGGTCGAGGTCCACGGCCGGCGGCAGACCGCCGAGGTGCTGGTGGATCACCTCGGACCACGCCGAGCCGCCGAACTCCTCCTCGGTGTCGCCGAGCAGGTAGAGGAGCTGGCCCTCTTCCGCGAAGGCGATCGGGGTGCGGCGGTTGACGTCGTCGATCACGCCGAGGACGGCCACGACGGGCGTCGGGTGGATCGCCACGTCACCGGTCTGGTTGTAGAGCGAGACGTTGCCGCCGGTCACCGGGGTGCCCAGCTGGAGGCAGCCGTCCGCGAGACCGCGGGTGGCCTCGGCGAACTGCCACATCACGGCCGGGTCCTCGGGCGAACCGAAGTTCAGGCAGTCCGAGATGGCGAGCGGCTTGGCGCCGGAGGCCGCGACGTTGCGGTACGCCTCCGCGAGCGCGAGCTGCGCGCCCGCGTACGGGTCGAGCTTCGCGTACCGGCCGTTGCCGTCGGTCGCCATGGCCACGCCGAGGTTGGTCTCCTCGTCGATGCGGACCATGCCCGCGTCCTCGGGCTGCGCGAGGACCGTGTTGCCCTGCACGAACCGGTCGTACTGGTCCGTGATCCAGGACTTCGAGGCCTGGTTCGGGGAGGAGACGAGCTTGAGGACCTGGTCCTTCAGCTCCTCGCCGTTCCGCGGCCGGGGCAGCTTGCCGGCGTCGTCGGCCTGGAGTGCGTCCTGCCAGTCCGGGCGCGCGAACGGCCGGTGGTAGGTCGGGCCCTCGTGGGCGACGGAACGCGGCGGCACGTCGACGATCTGCTCGCCGTGCCAGAAGATCTCCAGGCGCTCGCCCTCGGTCACCTCACCGATGACGGTGGCGATGACGTCCCACTTCTCGCAGATCTCCAGGAAGCGCTCGACGTGCTCGGGCTCGACGATCGCGCACATGCGCTCCTGCGACTCGCTCATGAGGATCTCCTCGGGCGAGAGCGTCGCGTCGCGCAGGTGCACCAGGTCGAGGTCGACCCGCATGCCTCCCGAACCGGCGGAGGCCAGCTCGGAGGTGGCGCAGGAGAGCCCGGCGCCGCCGAGGTCCTGGATGCCCGCGACCAGCTTCTCCTTGAAGATCTCCAGGGTGCACTCGATGAGGAGCTTCTCCTGGAAGGGGTCGCCGACCTGGACGGCGGGACGCTTGGTCGGCTTCGTGTCGTCGAAGGTCTCCGAGGCCAGTACGGACACGCCGCCGATGCCGTCGCCGCCCGTGCGGGCGCCGTACAGGATCACCTTGTTACCGGGGCCGGAAGCCTTGGCGAGGTGGATGTCCTCGTGCTTCATCACGCCGATGCAACCGGCGTTGACCAGGGGGTTTCCCTGGTAGCAGGAGTCGAAGACGACCTCGCCGCCGATGTTGGGCAGGCCGAGGCAGTTGCCGTAGCCGCCGATGCCGGCGACGACACCGGGCAGCACGCGCTTGGTGTCGGGGTGGTCGGCCGCGCCGAAGCGCAGCGGGTCCACGACCGCGACCGGGCGGGCGCCCATGGCGAGGATGTCGCGGACGATGCCGCCGACGCCGGTGGCCGCGCCCTGGTAGGGCTCGATGTACGAGGGGTGGTTGTGCGACTCGACCTTGAAGGTGACCGCGTACCCCTGGCCGACGTCGACGACGCCCGCGTTCTCGCCGATGCCGACGAGCATGGCGTCGTTGGCGGGGACCTTCTCGCCGAACTGCTTCAGGTGGACCTTGCTGCTCTTGTACGAGCAGTGCTCCGACCACATGACGGAGTACATGGCGAGCTCGGCGCCGGTGGGACGGCGGCCGAGGATCTCGCGGATGCGCGCGTACTCGTCCTCCTTGAGGCCGAGCTCCTTCCAGGGCTGCTCGCTGTCCGGCGTGCCGCTCGCGTGCTTGACGGTGTCGAGGCTCATCAGGCGTTGACCAGCTTCTTGAGGATCGAGGTGAAGAAACCGAGGCCGTCCGTCTTGCCGGTGCCGACCAGCGGCTCGACGGCGTGCTCGGGGTGCGGCATGAGGCCGACCACGTTGCCGGCGGCGTTGGTGACGCCCGCGATGTCGCGCAGCGAGCCGTTGGGGTTGACGTCCAGGTAGCGGAAGGCCACCCGCCCCTCGGCCTCCAGCTCGTCGAGCACGCGCTCGTCGGCGACGTACCGGCCGTCCATGTTCTTGAGCGGGACCTCGATCTCCTGGCCCGCGGTGTAGTCCGAGGTCCAGGCGGTCTCCGCGTTCTCCACCCGCAGCTTCTGGTCGCGGCAGATGAAGTGGAGGTGGTTGTTGCGCAGCATCGCGCCCGGCAGCAGATGGGCCTCGGTGAGGATCTGGAAGCCGTTGCAGATGCCGAGGACGGGCATGCCCGCCTTCGCCTGCTCGATGATCGTCTCCATCACCGGCGAGAAGCGGGAGATGGCTCCGGCCCGCAGGTAGTCGCCGTAGGAGAAGCCGCCGGCCAGGACCACGGCGTCGACCTGCTTGAGGTCCTTGTCGCGGTGCCAGAGCGAGACGGGCTCGGCGCCCGCCAGACGGGCGGCACGCAGCGCGTCCTGGTCGTCGAGCGTTCCGGGGAACGTGACGACGCCGATGCGTGCGGTCACGACTCCACCTTCACGACGAAGTCTTCGATCACGGTGTTGGCGAGGAAGGTTTCGGCCATCTCATGGATGCGGGCGAGGGCGGCGTCGTCGACCGGTCCCTCCACCTCCAGCTCGAAGCGCTTTCCCTGACGGACGTCGGCGATTCCGGCGAATCCCAGGCGGGGCAGTGCACGCTGCACCGCCTGCCCCTGGGGGTCGAGGATCTCCGGCTTGAGCATGACGTCGACTACGACGCGTGCCACTGGCACTCCCGGTGGTGTGTTGCGTGGGCGGTTCCTTCAGCGTACCTGCCTCCAAATTCTACGCGGGTAGAGATCTGAAGGATCCTACAAAAGGCAGACTCCCGGGGGACTCTGCGAGCGCGCCCCGACCGACCCCTCCCGGCAAAATTCGCGTGAAATATTGCGGGCCGCTTTGCGCCGGGACACGCTGAAACAATTGGCGGGGCTTCACAATGCGACGCCTGCCGCTGTAGAAAGGTTTCCAGAAGAAAGCAGCATTGTTCCGGCACAGCCGAACGGTCGGCATCGTCGCACGTCAGGGGCGCCACAAGCACCCCACGACGACCTCGGCGGCCGCAGGAAAGGACCGATATCCGTGGCTCAGCGTGTGGTGGTCACCCTCTCCGATGACATCGAGGGCGGAGAAGCAGCTGAAACGGTCGCGTTCGGCCTCGACGGGAAGATGTACGAGATCGACCTGAATGCTGCCAATGCAAAGAAACTCCGCAAGGCCCTCGCGCCCTACCTCGCGGCCGGGCGCAAGATCCCCGCGCGGATCGGCGCGGGCGCCGGCGCCGGTTCCGGCGCCACCGGCGGCCGCGGCCGGGCCGCGACGTACACGCACACCGACCTCGCCCCCGACCCGGCGGCGGTCCGCGCCTGGGCCCAGTCCAACAAGATGGACGTGCCGGCCCGGGGCCGGATCCCCAAGCGGGTCTACGAGGCCTTCCGCGAGGCGAGCTGAGCGAGCGCGCGGGGGTGGGCGGGGCGCCTCCGGGGCAGGGCGCCCGCGACCCCGGGCCGAGCCGATTTGCATTGCACCCCGGGTGATCGGCTAGAGTCTGGATCACGCCGAGGGGCGAGGCCGAAAGGCACCGACCCGAGCAGCGTGCGGGTGTAGTTCAGTAGCAGAACAGCCCCCTTCCAGGGGGAAGGCGCAGTGTGCAATTCCTGTCACCCGCTCTGCATCGCATTACCGGTCACTCTTGTGGATCAGGTACAGTGGTGCTCGCACCGCCCGGTGAAAGCCGGTCGGGAGCAATGCGGACGTGGCTCAGTTGGTAGAGCATCACCTTGCCAAGGTGAGGGTCGCGAGTTCGAATCTCGTCGTCCGCTCGGAGTACGAAGGCCCAGGTTCTCAGGAACCGGGGCCTTCGTCGTGTTTCCCTCTTCCCCCCCGTGGTTCCGCCTCCTCATGACATTTGTCAGCAGGGGTCGTGACAGCGCGCACTGCCGACGGACGGGGGACGCCGGGAGTCTGGACGCATGACACCTGCGATCGAGGCGACCGACCTGCGCCGTACGTACGCCGAGGGATCCGGCCGGGGGACCGGCGGCGGCTTCGAGGCCGTGCGCGGAATCTCCTTCGCCGTCCCCCGGGGCGAGATCTTCGCCCTCCTCGGGACCAACGGCGCCGGCAAGACCTCCACCGTCGAACTCCTGGAGGGACTCGCCGCACCCAGCGCCGGCACCGCCCGCGTCCTCGGCCACGATCCGTACCGCGAGCGGTCCGCCGTCCGCCCCCGGATCGGCATCATGCTCCAGGAGGGCGGCTTCCCCTCCGACCTCAGCGTGGCCGAGACCGTACGGATGTGGGCGGGCTGCACCAGTGGCGCCCGGCCCGTCGGAGAGGCGCTCGCCGCCACCGGCCTCGCCGGGCGCGAGCGCGTCCGGATCAAGCAGCTCTCCGGCGGCGAGCGGCGCAGGCTCGACCTGGCGCTCGCGCTGCTCGGCCGTCCCGAGGTGCTCTTCCTCGACGAGCCCACCACCGGCCTCGACGCCGAGGGCCGCCGCGACACCTGGGACCTCGTCCGGCGGCTGCGGGACGGCGGCACCACCGTGCTCCTCACCACGCACTACCTGGAGGAGGTCGAAGCCCTCGCCGACCGCCTCGCGATCATGCACCGGGGCGAGATCGTGCTCTCCGGCACGCCGGCCGAGGTCACCGCCGCCCGCCCCGCCCGGATCCGCTTCACCCTTCCCGAGGGCGTGCTGGCCGCACACCTTCCGCTGCGGCTGCGGGCCGCGGAGACCGGCGGCCGCGTGGAGATCCGCACCCGCGACCTCCAGGAGGACCTCGCCGTGCTCCTCGCCTGGGCCGGGGACGGCGGCATACGGCTCGACGGACTCGACGCCCGATCCGCCTCCCTCGAAGAGGCGTTCCTCGACATCGCCTCGCACAACGGCTCGTCCCGGGGCGACCTGCTCGGGAGTGAACTGTCCGGGAGTGAACTGTCCGGGAGTGAACTGTCCGGGGGCGAGCCGCTCCGGGGCGACCTGTCGCAGGGCGTCCCTCCCCACGGCACCGCGATCCCTACCGACCGGCAGGAGGCCGACGCCCGATGAGCACCGCCACGACCACGCCCGGCGCCCCCGGACCCGTCTCCACCGTCCGCGGCCGGCTCACCGCCCTCGGCCGGGCCGAGCTGACCCTCCTCCTGCGCAACCGGAACAACCTCTTCATCGCACTGCTCATGCCGCTGCTGATGGTCTTCCTGCTGCGCTCCTCGCTCACCCAGCTCGACAAGGAAGCCCTGCCGATGGGAGCCGGAGCGGCCACCCTCATCGGCGGCACCGGCATGGTCCTGCTCCTCGTCGCCTACATGAGCCTCGTCTCCGCGCTCGTCGCCCGCCGCGAGGAGCTCGTCCTCAAGCGGCTGCGGACCGGCGAGGCGAGCGACGCGGAGATACTCACCGGCTGCGCCCTGCCCGCCACCGCCATCACGCTCGCGCAGTGCGCCGTGCTCACGATCGGTGGAGTCACCGTCCTCGACGTGCCCTCCCCCGCCCGTCCCGAGCTGCTGCTGCTCGGTGTCGTCGCCGCGATCACCCTGCTCGCCGGGCTCGCCGCGCTCACCACCGTGATCACCCGGTCCGTCGAGAGCGCCGGACTGACGACCCTGCCGCTCTTCCTCGTCTCCTGCTTCGGCTCGGGTCTCTTCGTGCCCCACGACGCCCTGCCCCCGCTCGCCGCCGACCTCTGCCAACTACTGCCGCTCAGCGGCGTGATGGAGTTCGTACGGGCCGGCTGGCTCGGCACCGCGCACGCGGAGAGCCTGCTGGGCGCCGGGCTCAATACAGTGGCCTGGGGCGTCCTGACGGGGTGGGCGGTCCGCCGGTGGTTCCGCTGGGAACCGCGGCGCTAGATCTTTGGGAGGGGGAGTCCTGATGTCCAGACTGACGGGATGGTGGTCCCGGCGCAGCAGTGCCGGCAAGGTCGAGCTGTACACACGGTGGACCTTCCACCTCTTCGTGCCGATCGAGCTGTTCGTGCTCGGTGGCAGCCCGCTCAGCCGCGGCGAACACAGCCCTCTCTCCACGGAGGCCGCCGTCGGACTGCTCCTGTGGGTCGGGGTCCACTCCCTGCTCTGCGCCTTCCTCGCCTCCCGCGCCCTGGACCACACGACCGGGAAGCGGGAGCGACCGGTCCGGCTCGCGGCCGCGGTGGTCGGCACCACCTTCTGCGCCGACCTCTTCCTGAACCTCCTGTGGGCGGGCGGAGTGCTGCCCGACCCGGGAGTGAACGTGAGCGTCATAGCGGGAACCTCCATCTTCACGCTCTGCGCGCTCGTCCTCTGCCTCGGCCCGGTCCGGCACATGGCGTACGCGGTGCTCGGCACCGCCTTCGCCACCGGCGCCCCGATGGCGGCGGCCGGCAACGGGTCGGCCATGGCGGCCGGTTCCGCGGTCGGCATACTCGTCGGCGGCGTCTTCATCTCCGCGACCAGCGGCTTCTCCTCCTGGCTGCTCCGGATCGTGCAGGAGCTGGAGCGCTCCCGGGACCTCAAGGCCCGGCTGGCCGTCGCCGAGGAACGGCTCCGCTTCGGACGGGACCTGCACGACGTCATGGGGCGGAACCTGTCGGTGATCGCGCTCAAGAGCGAACTCGCGGTGCAGCTCTCCCGGCGCGGGCGCCCGGAGGCCGTGGACCAGATGGTCGAGGTGCAGCGGATCGCCCAGGAGTCGCAGCGGGAGGTGCGCGAGGTCGTGCGCGGCTACCGCGAGGCCGACCTGCGGGTCGAGCTGGAGGGGGCGCGCGGGGTGCTCGGGGCCGCCGGGATCGCCTGCGCCGTGGACGCCCCGGCGCTCGACCTGCCCTCCGAGGTCCAGTCGGCCCTGGGCTGGGTGGTCCGGGAGACCACGACGAACGTCCTGCGCCACGGGGACGCGCGCCGGTGCGCGATCGTGCTCCGGGCCGAGCCGGGGGCGGTGCTGCTCACCGTCGAGAACGACGGGGTGGCCGGAGATCCGGAGGGACCGGCGGCGGTCGGCACGGCGGGGCGCGGCGGACGCGGGGCCGGGTCCGGACTCGCCGGCCTTCGGGAACGGCTCGGCGCGGTGGACGGCACCCTGGACGCGGGCCCGTCGGCACCGTACTCGTTCCGCGTGACCGCCCGCGTCCCGCTGCCCCGCACGGGACGGAGCGGATCCGCGCGGACGGGCGCGGCCCCGGCACGCCTCGTACACCGGAAGCACGAGGTGCGAGAAGGACACGAGGGGTACGAGGGGTACGAGACGTCCGAGGCGTACCGGCCTGACGGGGCGCGCGACGAGGGCGAGGCGTACGGGACGCACCGACCGCGGCACCAGCCGCATGAGCCGCGCGGGGCACGCGAGACCCACGAGGACCACGAAAGCCGCAAGGGCCGAGAGAGGCACGAGAAGGAGGAGACGGTCGCGTGACCGTACGCGTACTGCTCGCCGACGACGAGCACCTGATCCGGGGGGCGCTCGCCGCCCTGCTCGCCCTGGAGGACGACCTCGTGGTCGTCGCCGAGGCCGCGACCGGACCCGAGGCGCTCGCCATGGCCCGCGCCCACCGGCCCGACGTCGCCGTACTCGATCTCCAGATGCCGGGCATGGACGGTGTGATGGTCGCCACCGCCCTGCGGGACGAACTCCCCGACTGCCGCGCCATGATCGTGACGAGCCACGGGCGCCCCGGGCACCTGAAACGGGCCCTGGCGGCGGGCGTCCGCGGCTTCGCCCCGAAGACCGTCAGCGCCCAGCGGCTCGCCGAGCTCATCCGTACCGTGCACGCCGGAAACCGTTACGTGGATCCGGAGTTGGCGGCCGACGCCATAGCGTCCGGGGACTCTCCGCTGACCGCGCGGGAGGCCGAGGTGCTCGAACTCGCCGCCGACGGAGCCCCCGTCGCGGAGATCGCCCGGCGCGCCTCGCTCTCCCCCGGGACCGTCCGCAACTACCTCTCCTCGGCCGCCGCGAAGGTCGGTGCCGAGAACCGTCACACGGCGGTGCGCCTCGCGCGGGCGAAAGGTTGGGTATAGTGGGCTCCGCGCTACGGCGCATGCGGACGTGGCTCAGTTGGTAGAGCATCACCTTGCCAAGGTGAGGGTCGCGAGTTCGAATCTCGTCGTCCGCTCCATGAAGAAGCCCCCGGTCGATCCGACCGGGGGCTTTCTCGTTCCTCCGCTAGCTCCAGGCGGTGCCGGTGAGGAGCTCGTACGCCTCGATGTACTTGGCGCGGGTCGCGTCCACGACCTCCTGCGGGAGCACCGGCGGCGGCTGCTCGCTCCTGCGGTCCCAGCCGGAGGCCGGGGAGGTCAGCCAGTCCCGCACGAATTGCTTGTCGTACGAGGGCTGGGCGCGGCCCGGCTGCCACTGGTCGGCCGGCCAGAAACGCGAGGAGTCCGGGGTGAGGACCTCGTCCGCGAGGACGAGCCGGTCGCCGTCCGGAGTGCTCTCGAAGCCGAACTCGAACTTGGTGTCGGCCAGGATGATCCCGCGCTCGCGGGCGATGTCCCGGGCCCGGGAGTAGACGGCGAGAGTCGTCTGGCGCAGCAGCGCGGCCGTCTCGGCGCCGACCTGGCGGGCGACCTCCTCGTACGACACGTTCTCGTCGTGGTCGCCCACGGCGGCCTTGGTGGCCGGGGTGAAGATCGGGGCGGGCAGCTCGGAGCCGTCGCTCAGGCCCTCGGGGAGCGCGAGGCCGCAGACCGTGCGGGACTCGTCGTACTCCAGGAGGCCGGAGCCGGTGAGGTAGCCGCGGGCGACGCACTCGACCGGGACCATGTTCAGCGACTTGCAGACCAGGGTGCGGCCCGCCCAGTCGGCGGGGGCGCCGGCCGGCAGCTCGGTGGAGAGGACGTGGTGCGGGACCAGGTCGGAGAGCCGGTCGAACCACCACAGGGAGAGCCGGGTGAGGACCCGGCCCTTGTCGGGGATCTCCGTGGGCAGGACCCAGTCGTACGCGGACATGCGGTCGCTCGCCACCATCACGAGGTCACCGGCCTCGTTCCGGTACAGGTCGCGCACCTTGCCCGTGTGGAGATGGGTGAGGCCCGGGACCTGGACGGGCTCGGGCTTTTCTACGAATCCGGACACGGTTCCTCCGCGTAGGTTGATCCAGGAGCTCTCCGATTCTCTCGCACGGGCGTGGATCACCGGCGGGCGGCCTCTCCGTACGGAGCCGGCCGGCCACGCGCACCCGGTCAGTCCCTCTTGCAGATGCGGTCGAGGAGGTTCGCGGTGGCGCGCTGGATCCGGGAGTCCACGTGGCCCGGCCGGTCGAGGCCGGGTGACCAGGCGAAGGTGCCGGAGGCGAAGACCCAGGCGCCGGACGGGGCCCGGTAGAGCGAGGTCTCCTGGTGGCGCAGCGCCCCGTCGCCGTCCCGGTAGGGCGAGTGGGCGAGCAGGATGCGGCTCTCGTGATCGGGGAGCGCGGTGCGCGGGAAGTACCGGTCGGCCTCGCCCGCGACCAGGCCCGGGATCTCGTCGCCGTCGCCGGCGCCGGTGGCCTCCCAGAGCCAGTGCTCGGCGTTCCGCACGACCAGCGGGTGCGGTTCGGGCACCCGGCCCGCGTACTGGACGCCGAGGAGCTGCTGCTCGGGCCGGTCGACCTCGCGCCAGAGCGCGGGCCGTCCGGGTCCCCGGCGCTTGCGGCAGGTGAGGAGCCGGTCGGGCACGCCGGAGGCCGAGGGGCCCAGCTCCACCTGCCAGTACATGGTGTTGGCCGAGAGGAAGACGAGCGAGGTGCCCAGGTCGCGGGCGCGTTCGGCGGCCCGGCGCATCGGCGCCGACCAGTACTCGTCGTGGCCGGGGAAGATCAGGCCCCGGTAGCGGCCCGGGTCGACGCGGCCCGCGTGCAGGTCGCGGGTCTCGGCGTACGCCAGGTCGTAGCCGTAGCGCTCGGCCCAGCGGATGAAGTCGTAGGCGTGCCCGACGTGCAGCGGCAGCCCCGCGCCCGCGTAGGGGCGGTCGAAGGAGACCGTGACGGCCGCGTCCTCCTCGCCGAGCAGCCGGCCGTTCTCGTCCCAGGCGTGGTAGAGGCTGGCGCCGGTGCGCCCGTCCTCCGGGTAGAGGTTGTACGCCTGCCAGGTCACGTCCGGCAGGACCAGGAGCAGGTCCGCCGGGTGGTCGTCGCGGACCGTGAAGGGGATGTGGGAGCGGTGCCCGTCGGCGGTGGTGAGGACGGCGACGTACGCGCCGATCGACCAGTAGCTGGGGACCTGGAGCCGCCAGGACTGCCACCAGTGGTGACAGGAGACCGTGCGGTCGACGATGAGCGGGGGAGGCTGGACGATCCCGGAGAGGCGCGGGCTGGTGGTGATCTTCGCGGCGCCGTGACCGCCGTAGTGGCCGATCCGGTAGACGTCGACCGAGAACTGCTGCGGCGGGTCCACGGTGACGTGGAAGTCGATCGACTCGCCCGGCGCGACGGCGCCGCCGGACGCGAAGCCCTTGATCTGGCGCCGGACGTCGTCGGCCGTGCGGGGGCCGCCGCTGCCGCCCCGGGCCAGGACCTCGTCCGCGTACCAGGGCACCATCTGGCCGGTGTCGTCGAAGTAGTTGTCCGAGCCGCGCAGCCAGGGCAGCGGGCCCTGGCCGAAGGGGTCGGAGACGGCGTGCGCGAGCGCACCCGACTCCCACCGCCTGATCTGATCCGCCCCCATACTGCGCCCCTCCCTCGACTCCCCCGGTCGGCCGGTCAGTACCCGTGGATTCGTACTTCTGTCAGTGATGGCCTCCAGCACATCACATAACGCACGCACTCCGTCACCGTTCGTCGTGAATCGACGAGAGTGGAAGACGAGCTTCCGCATGTGCCGCTGGTTTATGCCGGAGACCCGCGTCCGGGGCGCGTTCCGGCGGTGGGTCAGACGAGCCGTACGGGCTTCTCGGGGCGTACGCCGGTGCGTGCGAGCCAGTCCCGCAGGGGCTCGGGGTCGCCGTCCTCGACGAGGGAGAGGACGCGGGGACCGAGGTCCGTCGCCCGCTCGCCGCCGAGGAGCAGGGCGGGGCCGTCGAGCCAGTCGAGCCCGGGGGCCGCCTCGGCGGTGTCCACGGCCGCGCAGCAGACCATCGCGGTGACGTGGTCGGCGAGCAGGTCGCGGCCGCTGCGGGGCGGCTGGAGCGGGAAGAGCGGCAGGGGGCCGTCGGGGCCGCTGACGCCCCCGTACGCGGCGGCCGGGTCCGCCGCGGGGTCGACCGCCGTCCGCCCCCGGGCGCTCTCCGCGGCGACCCGGGCCTCCCGCGCGGCCTCCTCACGGGCGAGCAGGGCGCTGAGCGCCCCCGCCAGCGCGTCGGCGGCGGGGTTGACCGGGAGGTCGTCGTCGAGGTCGGCATGGGGGGCGTGGAGGTCGTCGGGGCCGTCGGGGCCATCGGGGTCTTCGACATCGCCGGGTTCGCTGAAGCCGACGGGGGCGGAGGTGCCGGGGGCGGGGCCTTCTGGGCCTTCAGGACTTCCGGTGGCGGGGTTGTCGGCCGTACGAATGCCGGTGTCGGCGCCGGTGTACGTACCGGCTTCGGCCTCGGTGTACGTACTGGCCTCGGTGTACGTACTGGCTTCGGTTTCGCTGTGCGTACCGGCCCCGGCGTCCGATTCGACGCCCGCTCCGGGGGTCGGCGTGCCCGCTCCGGGGAACGGTGGCGTCGTCAGGCGGTCGATCACGCGGGTCAGGGTCGGGCCGTCGGCCGGGGGCGGGGTGCCGGGGGTGGCGGCGGCCGCGTCGATGCCGTCGAGGACCCGGTGGAGGCGGGCCGCGTCCGTGCGCCACTTCCGGTCCACGACCTCTTCCGGGTACTGGCTCCACTCCACCGGCGACCAGTCGGGGCCGGGTGCGGCCGGGCCGCCGTGGAAGAGGCGGGCGGCGAGCAGCGAGGCGGCCTCGTCGACCGCGCCCGGCTCCTCCAGGAGGTCGCAGGCCGGGCGCTCGCCGAGGCGGGAGGAGAAGCCGTCCGCGAGCCGGTCGCGGCGGGACAGCTCGGTCAGGGCGGAGACCACGCCCGCGTCGAGCTTGGCGGGCCAGCGGCCCATCCGCCAGGCGGGCAGCGCGACCCGGGTCAGGAGGCGGTCCCAGCCCGCGTAGGCCAGGCCGACCTGCTCCTGCGCCACGATCCGTACGCCGTAGTCGACCTCCTGGGCGCGTTCCGAGCCCGCTGCGGCGACCCCGCGCTCCATCTCGGCCGCGTGCCCGCGACAGGCGCGCAGCAGGACGCGGGCGACCTGCCCGACGCCGTGGGCGCCGAGGCGGCGGACCGGGTCGAGGCCGGAGTCCCGGGGCACGGCGATCGCGGCGTCCAGACCCCGGACGAAGCGGCGGGCGGCGGCTATGTCCGGGTGGGCGGCCGGTCCCGTGCCGGCGACCACGGGCGCGAGGACCGCCCGGAGTTCGCCGACGCGCATCCACCAGAGGAAGGGCGAGCCTATGACCAGGACGGGAGCGCCGTCGCCGCCGGTCCCGGTCCCGGCTCCGGCTCCGGAGGAGCGGTGGGAGCGGTGGGTGCGGTCCTCCAGCCAGCTGTCGCAGTCCGGGGTCAGGGCTATCGCGGCGGGCGCCGGGACGCCGAGCCGGTCGGCCAGGTCCCGCACGAGCCGGTACAGGTCGGGGGCGGCGGTCTCGGCCAGCTCCACCGTCGGCGTGGCGGCCGGGCGGGCCCGGGCGACGACGAGGGCGACGGCCGTGGCCGCGAGGAGGACGACGACCGCGAGGACGGTCACGATCCAGCGGGCCGTGCCCCATCCCGTACCCGAGAAGTGGCCGGTGACCTCGCCCGCGTACAGCACGACGGCCAACGCGGCGGGGAGCACCGCGAGGCCCAGCGCCCTGCCGCGGACGCGGAGGACGGCGAGGGCCCGGGAGCGCGCGGCGCGCGCACCCCACTCCTCGCCGACGGCGGAACCGGTGCCGGACGCGCCGCTCATCATCCCCTCCTGCCCTGGTCGGGACTGCCTGTGGCGGTGTTGGTCACTCCCCCACTGTGGCACCCGACACTGACACCGCAATGCCGGTGGGCCAAGTGCCGGAACGCCTGCGCCGCACCCTAGTTGGGGTGGTGGCGGGCGTCATCCGGATGGCGCATCCGTCACTCGATGGAATGGCTTTGGGCAAAGGTGATGGCGCCCGCGCGGCCGTACGGTCCACCGCACGGCCGCGCGACCGCACGAAGCGGTCATGCGGGAATCAGGCCTCGGCGGCCTTGCGCGCGATGTCCGTACGGTGCTGGGAGCCGTCGAGCCGGATGCGGCCGACCGCCGCGTAGGCGCGTTCGCGGGCCTGCGCCAGGTCCGTTCCGGTGGCGGTGACCGAGAGGACGCGGCCGCCCGCGCTCACCACGGCGTCGCCGTCCCGCTTCGTACCGGCGTGGAGCACGTACGCGTGCGGGGCGTCCCGCTCCGCGATCTCCTCCAGGCCCGTGATCGGGTCGCCGGTGCGCGGGGTGTCCGGGTAGTTGTGGGAGGCGACGACCACGGTGACGGCGGCGTCGTCCCGCCAGCGGAGCGGGGGCTGGTCGACGAGGGTGCCGTCGGCGGCGTTCAGCAGGACGCCGGCGAGCGGGGTCGCGAGCCGGGCCAGGACGACCTGGGTCTCGGGGTCGCCGAAGCGGGCGTTGAACTCGATGACCCGGACGCCGCGGCTCGTGATCGCCAGACCGGCGTACAGCAGGCCGGAGAAGGGGGTGCCGCGGCGGCGCAGCTCGTCGACGGTCGGCTGGAGGACGGTCTCCAGGACCTCGTCGACCAGCTTCGGGTCGGCCCAGGGCAGCGGGGAGTAGGCGCCCATGCCACCGGTGTTGGGGCCCTCGTCGCCGTCGAGCGCGCGCTTGAAGTCCTGCGCGGGCTGGAGCGGCAGGACGGTGGTGCCGTCGGTGATCGCGAAGAGGGAGACCTCGGGGCCGTCCAGGTACTCCTCGATGACCACGCGGTCGCACGCGAGCGCGTGCGTCCGGGCTTGGTCGAGGTCGTCGGTGACGACGACGCCCTTGCCGGCGGCGAGGCCGTCGTCCTTCACCACGTACGGGGCGCCGAAGGCGTCGAGCGCCTCGTCGATCTCCTCGGGGGTGGTGCAGACGTAGCTGCGGGCGGTGGGCACGCCGGCGCCGGCCATGACGTCCTTGGCGAAGGCCTTGGAACCCTCCAGCTCCGCCGCCTCCCGCGAGGGGCCGAAGACGGGGATGCCGGCCGCGCGGACGGCGTCGGCGACACCGGCGACGAGCGGGGCCTCCGGGCCGACGACGACGAGTTCGGCGCCCAGTCCGGTGGCGAGGCGCGCGACGGCGTCGCCGTCCAGCTGGTCGACGGCGTGCAGCTCGGCGACCTCCGCGATTCCGGCGTTGCCGGGCGCGCAGTGCAGAGCGGTGACGTCGGGATCGAGGGAGAGAGAGCGGCACAGGGCGTGTTCGCGGGCGCCGCCGCCGATGACGAGGACCTTCACGCAAGCCAGGGTAGCCCGCGCGACGGAATGCCCTTCGTACGGGCCACCGAGCGAGACGGCCCTACTCGTTCGTGTATTCCTCCACAACCGTGGCGCCGAGCTCGCGCACGATCAGGTCGTGCCCGGAGAGGGCCGAGTCGACGAGGTCGGGGTCGTCCTCCTCGGGAACGTCGTCCTCCGGCGCCACGGGCTGCGGCGCGGGCGGGGAGTACGCGGGTGCGGACGGCGCCTTCGCGGGCGCGGGCTGCGCCTGTGCGGGGGCCGTCTGCCCGGACGGTACGTGGTGCGTCTGCGGTGCGTGTTGCGCGTACTGCGCGGGCTGTGCGGGCTGTGTGTGCGACGGGGACGGCGGGGCCTGTTGGAAGGAGGCGGCCGGGGCGGGGGCCGGGGGCACCGGGCGGCCGCCGAAGTTGGCGGCGGCGGGCGGCGGGGCGGCGCCGCCCGAGGGATCGATGATCGCCTCGATCTTCCAGTGGACGTTGAACTGCTCGGCGAGGGCCTGCTTCAGGACGTCCTCGCTGCCGCTGCTCGCGAAGTTGTCGCGGGCGCCGGCGTTGAGGAAGCCGAGCTGGAGGGTGGTGCCGTCGAACCCGGCCACCTGCGCGTTCTGACTGAGCAGGATCCAGGTGAAGCGGCGCCGGTTCTTGACGGCGTCGAGGATCTGCGGCCAGAGGTTCCGCACCTGGGCGATGTCGCCGCCGGAGGGAGCGGGGGCGGCTGAGGCGGGCGCGGGGGCCTGCGGGGCCGATGGGGCCTGCGGGGTGTGCGCGGGGGCGGGCGCGGAGGCGCCGGGCCAGGCGCCGGGGGCGCTGCCGCCACCGGACGCGGCTGCTCCGGGCCACGCACCGGGCCGGGACCCGGCGGACGCCGGGGACTGCGGCTGCGGCTGCGGCTGCGACTGCGACTGTACGGGCTGTACGGGAGCGGACTGGGGCTGCTGAGCCTGTTGGGGCTGGCGGGGCTGCTGTACGGGCGGGGGCGGGGCCATGGGGGTGTGGGCGTCGGGCCCGGGGACGTACCCCATGGCGGACGCGGGAGGCCCGGGGGTGAAGACGGGCACGGGTGCGGGCGCGGACGCGGCGGCGGTCGTGACACCGCGCTCCAGCCGGTCCAGGCGCGCCTGGAGGGAGCGCTCGTCGTCGAAGGCGGCGGGCAGCAGGACGCGCGCGCAGATCAGCTCCAGCTGGAGCCGGGGCGAGGTGGCGCCCCGCATCTCGGTGAGGCCGGCGTTCACGAGGTCGGCGGCCCGGCTGAGTTCGGCGGCCCCGAAGACGGACGCCTGCGCCTGCATGCGCTCGACCACGTCGACCGGGGCGTCGATGAGCCCCTTCTCGGCGGCGTCCGGCACGGCGGCGAGGATCACCAGGTCGCGGAGCCGCTCCAGGAGGTCGGCGACGAAGCGGCGGGGATCGTTGCCGCCCTCGATGACGCGGTCGACGACCTCGAAGGCGGCGGCGCCGTCGCCGGCGGCGAAGGCGTCGACGACGGAGTCGAGCAGCGAACCGTCGGTGTACCCGAGGAGGGAGGTCGCCATGGCGTAGGTCACGCCGGCCTCGGCGGCACCGGCCAGGAGCTGGTCCATGACGGACATGGAGTCGCGCACGGAGCCGGCGCCGGAGCGGACGACGAGGGGCAGGACGCCGTCCTCGACGGGGATGCCCTCGCGTCCGCAGACCTCGCCGAGGTAGTCCCGGAGGGTGCCGGGCGGCACGAGCCGGAAGGGGTAGTGGTGGGTCCGCGACCGGATGGTCCCGATGACCTTCTCGGGCTCGGTGGTGGCGAAGATGAACTTCAGGTGCTCCGGGGGCTCCTCGACCACCTTCAGGAGGGCGTTGAAGCCCGCCGAGGTGACCATGTGGGCCTCGTCGATGATGTAGATCTTGTAGCGGCTGGAGGCGGGCCCGAAGAAGGCCTTCTCCCGCAGGTCACGGGCGTCGTCCACGCCACCGTGGGAGGCGGCGTCGATCTCGATGACGTCGATCGACCCGGGCCCGTTCCGCGCGAGGTCCAGACAGGACTGGCACTCCCCGCAGGGGGTGGGGGTGGGGCCCTGCTCACAGTTCAGGCAGCGGGCGAGGATGCGCGCGCTGGTCGTCTTGCCGCAGCCACGGGGTCCGCTGAACAGGTACGCGTGATTGACCCGGTTGTTCCGCAGGGCCTGCTGCAGCGGGTCGGTGACATGCTCCTGACCGATGACCTCGGCGAAGGACTCGGGGCGATAGCGGCGGTAGAGCGCGAGAGACGACACGTGTACGAGGTTATAGGCGCGCACCGACAACCCGGGAAAAACGGAGGGGGCCGGCGTACGGGACGGGACCGGGCCTCCCGGGGGAGGGTCGCTCCGGCGGTCGGCCACCAGTCGCCGCGCCCGGGAACGCAAGCGCCCCCCACGCACCCGCCAGAGCCGACCTACCCTTGCTGCCTTCCGGCCCTGGGGGAGTTCAGTCAGATAGCGCCGCGTGAGGGGCTCCGCCCAGACTACCCGATGCCGAGGGCACCGGGACCCCACACCTCCCACCCGGAACACCCCGCCGACCCCGCCCGGGATCGAGTTCGCGAGCACCCCCCTCGGTCATGTAATGTTCCCGGCGGAGGATTCGCCTAGAGGCCTAGGGCGCACGCTTGGAAAGCGTGTTGGGGGCAACCCCTCACGAGTTCGAATCTCGTATCCTCCGCCAGTGCCTCACCGGGCACGATGTCGAAG
Source organism: Streptomyces sp. NPDC012825 (assembly GCF_042900925.1). Classification (NCBI taxonomy): domain Bacteria; kingdom Bacillati; phylum Actinomycetota; class Actinomycetes; order Kitasatosporales; family Streptomycetaceae; genus Streptomyces; species Streptomyces sp. NPDC012825. The sequence continues at coordinate 71,445 of NZ_JBIBBZ010000003.1, forward strand.
GGCCCCACCGTTCGCGGTGGGGCCCTTCGACGTTCTCGGGCTTTTGCCGCACCCGGTGGTCCCAGCCGCACCGGGCAGGGCGTTCCGCGAGACCGATCTCGTTCTCTCGGTTGACGAGTATGCGGGCTGCGGCGGAGGCGTCCGGTTGACGGCGGCAGCGGAGCACACGCAAGGGGCGATTGAAGACTGGCCCACTTCCCCTCCTTGCAGACACCCCATCGATCACCCCTGCGGGGTAGGGCAGCCAGAAGCGTTTCGTTCACTGGATCAGAGGGTTGTGAGCAGGGAGGGACGTTCCTGCGACAGCCGATACGTAGCGGCACAGATACGTTCAGTGACGACCAATCGGAGCGCGACCCAACAGAGGTTATCAATGAGGAAGTTGGCTGCAGCGGTAGTAACCGCAGGGCTGTTCTTTGGGGGGATGGGGGCTGCGATGGCCTCTTCGGAGGCCAAGCTGGTCCTGAGGACGCCGGGAGCTGCACTCGTCGGCACGTACCAGTGGCAACCCACAAGTAAGACTCCGAGTGGGCTTCACGTAAAGGGAGCGCTGCGGGACGAAGCCCCCAACGACGGCCATAACGTCTACCTTCGATCCAAGGTAGAGGGTTATTCATGGGGCCGCCTCAAGGGTGTCCAGAAGAAGAGCGTCAGGGTCGACAAGGTCTTTTACGACGGCGCGGTTCTGAAGACCAAGGAAGTTCGGCTGCAGGTGTGCCTGGACCGCGGCTCCTTCCGACCAGACCGCTGCTCGACCGAGCGCCTGTTCGCACGGCGCTGATCAACCGTTCAGGGAGCCGCCGAAAAGCGGCTCCCTATCTTCAGAAAGTACATCAGATGGATATCATCCTCCGCGCCGAAGGCGTCGACCTCTCTTACGGCACCCAGCAGGCTGTCATCGGTGTCGATTTCACGCTCAAGCGCGGCGAAGTGGCCGCCATCATGGGCAGCAGCGGATCGGGCAAGTCGTCCCTGCTGTACTGCCTCGCCGGGGTTCTGCCGCCCACCAACGGCTCGGTGACCTTCGACGGGGAGCGGCTGTCCTGCCTCCCCGACGGGGAACTCAGCGCCCTGCGGCGCACACGGCTGGGCTTCGTCTTCCAGTACGGGGAGTTACTGCCGGAGCTGACCGTCGAGGAGAACGCTGCGCTTCCTCTTCGGCTCGCCGGGATCAGCAAGGACCATGCCCACGCCATGGCCGGCCAGGTGCTGAAGCGCCTCGGTATGAGCGAGCTGGCACGGCGCAGGACTTCGAAGCTGTCGGGCGGGCAGAGCCAGCGCGTGGCGGTCGCCCGGGCTCTGGTCCATCGGCCGGACGTGGTGTTCGCGGACGAGCCGACCGGAGCGCTCGACAGTGCCAACGCGGCTGCTGTGCTGGATGAATTCCTTCAGCTTGCACGGAGGCAGAAGACCGCGGTGGTCATCGTCACTCATGACGCGGACGTCGCGGCGAAGGCCGATACGCAGTACACGATGACGGACGGTGTTCTGGCTCAGCGGGTGGCGGTGTGAATCCGTTCCTCCTTGGGATGCGTCTGCTGTGGGGCAGCGGGCGCAGAGGGCGGATCCGTTTTCTTTTGATGTCGCTCGGATCGGCTCTCGGGGTGGCTTGTCTCGCCGCTGTACTGACCATCCCGACAATCCTTGCCGCTCATGACGCTCGCGCTGCCGCCCGAGAGCCACGCCCGGGTACGAGCAACGTCATCTACCGCGAGTTGCGGGACCCATATGGCCAACAACGACTCCACCGAATCTTCGTTGCTCACACCGGCCCCGGCGCAACACCCGTGCCGCCAGGTATCGACAACCTTCCCGGGCCTGGCGAAGTGATCGTTTCACCCAAGTTGCACGAAACCTTGACGGTCAATCCCAGGGTGGCTGGACTCGTCCCTGGCCGGGTAATCGGATTTATCGCACCAGAGGGCCTGGGTGGATCTGATGACCTGTACGCCTATATCGGCGCCACCCCAGCCGACCTGCCTGACGCAGAGACGCTCGGCGGTTTTGGCACGGGGCGAACACGGCAACCAGTAGTCGAACCTTCGACTCTCGACATTCTGCGGTTCGTCCTCGGGTGCATCGTGTTACTGCCCCTGGTCATCTTTCTTTCCGTCTGCGCACGACTCTCCGGCGAATCTCGCGCACGTCGGCTTGCGGCCCTCCGGCTTGTCGGGCTCAGCGCGAAAGACACATTGCGGGTGAACGCCGGAGAGAATGTGGTTGCTGCTCTTGTCGGGGCGGTGGTCGGGCTCGTTGCATACGTCGGACTCAACGAGGTAATGGCCATAATCGGATTGCCGGGATTGCATTGGTACCCCGTGGATGGAAGACCCGAGGGGTTGACCGTAGCCGTATGTTTGGTGGGCTGTCCAGCGCTTGCATGGATCGTGGGACAGTTCAGCGCGCGACAGGCTGCAGTGTCACCGATCAATGTGCGCAGAACTGGCGAAAGAAAGCCACCGAAAAAGTACGGGTCTTTACTACTGATTCCTGGACTCGGGGTTATCGGCGGTTACTGCGTGCTCAGTTTGATGGGGCGAGATCCTTCAGCCGGCCCGAACAGTTCCGTGCTAGTGCCTGGCGCCGTTTTGGCAACCGGGGCCGGGCTTGTCTTCGGACTGGCGCCCATCACGGCGTGGCTGGCACAGAAATTTGCTGGGGTGGTCGAGTCACTGCCGGTTTCGTTGGCGATGCGGCGGACGGAGGTAGATCCGGGATCGTCGTTGCGAGTCGTCACTGGGCTCGTACTGCTCGTCTTCGGAGCTTCACTCACGCAGGGAGTACTTGTCGAACTGGATCAGATCAGTCGGCGGGATGCCCCCGTTCAGGAGTACGGCATTCGCCTGAGTGAGATCTCCTCAGCGCAGAGAAAGGCAATGATCGAACTCCCTGGTGTCCAGTCGTCAACCATCTCGTACCAGTCCTGGGATCCATTGGATGGGAGCGATGTGGAGCACTCCGATCTGGTGGTAGGCACCTGCGCACAGCTTGCCAAGTACACAGAGCAAGCCACAGGTTGTGTGGACGGTCGGATCATGCAGTTGCGTGATGACCGCACAACGTACGAATACGACCCGAAAGCTGGGAAGCAATACCCCTTTGCCCTGAAGAACGGTCAGAAGGTCACGTTCACTGTGCCCCGTGAGCGAATCGACGTGCGTTCCTGGGACCTCTCCGTCTTCGAATCGGGCGCTCTGCTGGTGCCCCCTTCCCTTCTTCCCTCCGACCTGGCAGACACGGACGGTGTCCTCACCCTCTTGAGCGACGCCGACCCCACCACCGTCCGCTCCGTCCTCGACGGCATCGGCGCCATCGCCCCCACCGCCTCCGTGGAGCCCGTCGGCATCGTGATCGACTCACTTGCTCAGTTGACTGTGATCCGGAGTCTGCTCGTCGTCGGGATGGTGCTGGGGTTGGTGATCGGGGTGGCCGCGTTCGTCGTGTCCGTGGCCGATCGGGCCATGGAGCGGCGGGGGCAGGTGACCGCGCTCGCGTTGTTGGGGGCTCGGGCCGGGACGTTGCGGGTGGTGCAGGTGGTGCAGGTGGTGTTGCCGTTGGTGGTGGGGCTGGGGGCGGCGATCGTGGCCGGGTGGCTCGCCGAGTCCAGTTATCTGATCACCGGGGGCGGGGCGGTGCACTGGAACTGGGAAGGGCTGCCCCTGCTGGTCCTCTGTGCGCTGGGCGTGGTGCTCGCGGCCGCGCTCGCCTCCGTCCCCATGGTGCGGCGGCACATCGATCCCGAGCACATCCGGCGGGACTGACCGCGGTCGGAGCGATGAGTTTTCGGTGGGGTGGGGGTCCTACCCGCGACCGCCCGCCCCACCACAGGAGATCATCGTGGCCGAGAACGTCGTCAAGGGTCCCGCCAGCTACTTCCCCTCCATCGAGAAGAAGTACGGGCGGCCGATCGGCGAGTGGCTGGAGATCGTGCGGTCCTCGCCGCTCACCAGGCACATGGAGCTGGTCTCCTGGCTGAAGGCCGAGCACGGCCTCGGCCACGGGCACGCGAACGCGCTCGTGGCCCATGTCCGGGCGGCCGGCGAGGAGTAGGGCCTCAGGCCGCCAGCGTGTGGACCGTGCGGCGTTCGATCCTCGCCCTCAGGGCCAGGGTCGCCGCCGCCGCGGCCGTGCCCGCCGCCAGGGCCGTCCACCACAGCACCGCCGGGCCCAGGGACGTGTAGACGGTGACGCCCAGGGTCAGGGCCGCGAAGCGGGCCGTGCCCCACGTCCAGCCGAAGGCCCCCTGGTAGCGGCCGCGGGCGTGCGCCGGCGCCAGGTTGGCGACGACGCTCGCGGCGATGCCGGCCACCACCACCTCACCGAGCGACCAGACCACGACCGACACCGTGTAGCCGACGACCCCGTCCGCGAGGCCGGTGAGCGCCACGCCCGCCGCGATCAGCGCGCTGCCCGCGCTCTGTACCGCCAACTGCGGCAGCCCCGCCAGCCATGCCGTCACGAACGGCTGGAGGGCCACCACCAGGACCGCGTTGACCGCCGCCATCGCCCCGTACACCGCCGGGGAGAAGCCGCTGTCGTGGATCGCGAGCGGCAGGGCCACCTCGGTGAGCGAGTACACGAAGAGCTGGATCCCGAACAGGGGGAGGACGAGGAGGGCCAGGCGGTCCCGGAGGACCACTCCGTAGCCGAGCTCCTCCTTCTCCTGTCCGGACCCGCTCGGGCGCTTCGGCTCCTTCAGGCGGACCGTCACCACCAGCGCGTACAGGAGCATCGAGCCCGCGTCCACCACGAAGAGCAGCCAGTAGCCGTGGGCCGCGAGGTAGCCGCCCAGGACTCCCGCGGCCGCCGTTCCGATGTTCACGCCCCAGCCGAAGAGGGCGTACGCGCGCCGGCGCCGTCCGCTGTCGACCGCGTCCGCCAGCAGCGCGTACGCGGCCGGTGAGACGGTGCTGCCCGCCGCGCTGATCAGCAGCGCGGCCGCCGCCATCGTCCAGACGCCGGGCGCGAGGAACAGCGCCCCCTGCGCCGCCGCCGCGCCGATCAGACCGATGAGCATGGTGGGGCGGCGGCCGATGCGGTCGGCGAGGACGCCCCCGACGGCGGGGCCGAGGAGGTGGCCCGCGCCCAGGGCGCCGAGGACGTACGAGGTGTCGGAGCCGGTCACTCCCCGCGAGGCGAGGAAGAACACCAGGAACGGGGTGACGAGGTAGCCGAGGCGGTTGACGATCGTGCCGGCGAACAGGGTCCAGACGACGGGCGGGAGATCGCGAAAGGTGGTGGGCATGGGGGGAGGTTGCTTCCTCCACGCCCCCGGCCTCCAATGATTAAGGTGAGAGCGAATCCATTCGCCGTTCGGTCGTCACCTCATTGCTTCATCCTTGATCGCTCCATCGCTCCATCGCTCCATCGCTCCATCGCTTCCTCACTTCGCCACTTCGCCACTTCGTCGCTTTCTTACTTCGGGGGTACTCGCGCATGGAGTACGAGCTCAGCTTCTCCGCCGCCGACCTCGCCCAGACCCGCTTCGCCGTCTCTCCCCTCTGGGAGGTCGTCACCAGCTTCCGGGTCCTCGCCCGCCGGTCCGACTCCGCCCCGCACCAGCGCTGGGCCGCCCAGGTGCGGCCCCGGATCGTGCGCGCCGGGCTCGACCGCGGGCGGCTCGCCGGGCTCGTACCCGCCGACGGGTACCTCGCGGACTTCCTCAACCCCACCCCCGCCGGCCCCTTCCCCACCCTCGCCGCCGAGCTCGACGCCATCCGCCGCACCCCCGCCGGGCAGGTGCGCGAGGACCTGCGGAAGCTGGCCGTGGAGGGGGGCGACACCGGGCGGCTCCAGTCCCTGCACGACGATCCCGAGGCCGTCCTGCCGAAGGTCGCCGACGAGATCGAGACCTACTGGGAACTCGCCCTCGCTCCCTACTGGGCCCGCATCCAGAAGGTCCTGGAGGCAGACGTCTTCCACCGGGCCCGGCAGGTCGCCGAGCACGGTTCGGCCCGGGTCCTGGGCGAGCTCCACAAGACCGTGCGGTGGGACGACGGCACCCTGCGTCTCGTACGACGCCACTGCGCGCTCACCCGCGACCAGGCGGGGTCCGGGCTGCTGCTCGTCCCCTCCGTCTTCGTCTGGCCCCGGGTGCTCACCCGGTCCGTCCACCCCGACCCTCCCCAACTCGCCTATCCGGCCCGGGGCTTCGGTGGCGTGTGGGAGCCCCGTACCACCGCCGCCACGGACGCCGTCGCCGCCGTCCTCGGGCGTTCCCGGACCCTGCTCCTCGCCGCGCTCGACACCCCGGCCTCCACCACCCAGCTCGCCACGCACTCCGGGCTCTCCGCCGCCGGCGTCTCGCAGCACCTCATCGCCCTGCGGAACGCCGGTCTCGTCACCGCCCACCGCAGCGGACGCTCCGTCCTCTACGCGCGCACCTCGGTCGCCGATCAGCTCCTCAACCCTTAGGGGAGGCGGGAGGGGCAGCACCTAGTGCCGGGCGTCCAGGCCCGGTACTCCCAGGTCGGAGAGGCCGTCGAGAACCAGGTCGACACCGACGGCGGCGAGCAGGAGGCCCAGGAGGCGACCGAGGAGCTCGATCGTGGCGTGGTGGGTGTGAAGCAGGACCCGGGTGAGGAGCAGGACACAGACCAGGTCGAGGGCGATGACCGCCACGTACGCCCCGACCACCGTCGAACGCCAGCTGAAGGTGTCGCGGGCGGCCCCCTCGATGAGTACCGCCGTCAGGGCGAGCGGGCTCACGACGTACGGCATGAGCAGCTCGCGCACCCCGCTGAGCAGGTCGGGGGCGTCCTGGTGGGCGCCGTCGGAGCCGAGGTGGAGACCGAGGACGAGGCCGACGGCGTAGAGGAAGAAGATGAGGCCGCCCGCGAGCTGGAGGGCGGGGGTGCTGATGTGGAAGAGGTTGAGCAGCCAGGGGGACGTGATGCCGGCGAGGAGACCCACGAGGACGGCCGCGGCCGAGGAGATGAGGGCGATGGTCCGCAGCTGGCGGGCGGGGTGGACCTGGGCGAGGCCGGCGAAGGAGAGGAGCACCTTCGGCGGGCCGACGACGGAGAAGAAGGTGATGAAGGCGGCGGAGAAGGTGAATGCGTTCACGTCTGCATCATGAAGCGGGCAGGTGATTTATCCCGTTTTCGGGGTGCGCTTCCGCGTGGTGTCGGGAACGACGGCCCTCCTCGCTCCTCGCCTCCGGTCCCGGTTTCACGTGAAACCACGGGCCCCAGCCCCCCACTCTCCCGTTGGTCAAAATTTCACATTGCCCACTCGATCTCCCGTTGCGGACGTTACGGTTCCCGTGAGGCGCAGATCACAGTACGAGGGTCCGGGGGGACACATGCACGAGATGGTCAAGGGAGCCAACATCGGGCTGGCCGCCCTCAGCGAGGACGTCGGCACGGTCGTCGTCGGACTGAGCTGGAGCAGCGCGGCGGGCGACGGCGACGCCGACGTCTCGCTGCTGCTCCTCGACGGCGGCGGCAAGGTCCGTGGCGACGCCGACTTCTACTTCTACAACCGTCCCGCCGCCGAGGACGGCAGCGTGCAGCTCCTGGGCAAGGTCCCGACGGAGAACGGCAGCGAGGACCGGATCAGCCTGGACCTCACGGCGGTCCCCGAGGACGTCGTCCGGATCGTGGTGGCCGCGAGCCAGGACGGCGGTGCCCGCTTCGGCGACCTGGACGACCTGCGCATGACGGTCACGGACCGGTCGGGTGAGCTGTTGCTCGGCTTCTCCATCACGGACGCCACGGTCGAGACGGCCTTCATCTTCGGCGAGCTCTACCGGCGGAACGAGGAGTGGAAGTTCCGTGCCGTCGGCCAGGGGTACGAGACCGGGCTCGCCGGGCTCGCCACCGACTTCGGCATCACCGTCGAGGAGGACGACGAGCAGGGAGCCCACGGAGAGCTCGGAAAGCTCGGAGAGCACGGAGAGCACGGAGAGCACGGAGCCGCCGGAGAGTACGGAGCTCACGGAAAACCCGACGGGGGCGCCGCGGGCGGTGAGGTCGTCAGCGGTACGGAGAAGGACGGCGGTGCCGCTGTCGTTCCGGCGCCGCGGGCCCCGGTCATGGACTCGGTCCCCGTCGTCCACGCGGCTCCCGCGCCGGTTCCGGGCGGCGCTCCGGCCGCCGGGCCCGCCGGGCGGCGGCGTGGCACGCGTACGGCCAAGAAGAAGGTCACGCTCCCGAAGGCCGTGAAGAAGTCGCTGGCGGAGAACGACTCCTGGAAGCCCGCCCGGCTCTTCCCCGTGCCCTCCTACAAGAGCGACCGGGAGCGCGAGGTGCGGGCCACGTCGGTGCTGCTCTCCGTGATGGCGGAGGTCCCGGAGTTCGGCCGACGACTCACCGCGGGGTTCGGGGCGCCCGCCGGCCGGATGCAGACCTTCACCGAGGTGTCGCTCCCCCACGGGGACAGTCCGAAGCGTCCGGACGGCGTCATCCGTACGGAACGGGCCGGGAAGCTCTGGACCGCGCTCGTCGAGACCAAGACCAACGGCAACCCGCTGAAGACCGAGCAGGTCCAGAACTACATGGACATCGCCGCGCGGCGCGGGTACGAGGCCGTCATCACCCTGTCCAACGACGTGGCCCTGGAGGGCAGTCCCCTCGTCGAGGTCAAGACGGACGGGCGGCGCAAGCACAAGGTGTCGCTGTGGCACCTCTCGTGGGCCGAGGTCGCCCACCAGGCCCAGATGCTGATCCGGCACGAGGGCGTGGGGAACGCGGCGCACGCCTGGCTCCTCCAGGAGCTGCTCCACTACCTCCAGCACGAGAACTCCGGCTGCCACGGCTTCCAGAACATGGGGCCGGCCTGGGTGCCCGTGCGCAACGGCATCGACACCGAGACCCTGTGCCAGGGCGACTCCCGCGCCGTGGAGGTCGTGGAGAGCTGGGAGCGTCTGATCCGTCAGGTCTGCCTGCGGCTGGGCGGCGAGCTCGGCCAGAAGGCGCTGCCCGTGCAGCGGGCCAGGCGCGGCACCGACCCGCGGTCCCGCCGTGCGGAGCTGGCCGACCGGCTCTGCGAGGAGGGGAGACTGTCCGCGGAGGTACGGGTCGACGGCGCGCGGAGCATCCTGGCCGTGACGGCCGACCTCCGCACCGGGAAGATCCGCACGTCCATGGACGTCCCCGCCCCGGACGGCGCCTATCCGCTCTCGGTCGCGAAGCGCCTCCTGCGCCTCCTGGAGGAGGCCCCGGCCGATCTGCACGTGGAGACCCTGCTCGACGGGCGGAACGGTCCGCGCGGGACGCTGGAGCGGCTGCGGCCGGAACCCGGTGACCTGCTGCCGAGGGACGGGGCCGCCATCACCGGCTTCCGGCTTTCGCTCTTCAAGGGGATGGGCAGCGGCCGGGGTGGTGCGGAGTCGGGGTTCATCCGCAGCGTCGACGACGCCGTCGACCGTTTCTACGGGTCGGTCGTCGCCCACCTGGGGCAGTTCGAGCAGCGTCGGCCCGCCCGGGCGCGGCAGACGACCGAGCCCGTCGGCGTCGGCTGAGCCCGGGAGGCCGACGGTCGGCGATCCCCCGTCGGCCGACATCCTCCCGCCGACCGCCGACCGCGGCCGCCGACTGTCGGCCGCCCGCCGTCGGTGTGGTGCTCCAGGTGTCATCCTTGGACTACGACGGAGCCCCGGGTCGGGGAGTAAATTACCCCCTGGGGTATCTGTGGAGGAGGCGTTGTGGAACTCGATCTCGCGGGCGCGGAGCTCAAGGCCGTGCTGAACCGGCTGCGCCGGGCCCAGGGGCAGATCTCCGGGGTGATCCGGATGATCGAGGAGGGCCGGGACTGCGAGGAGGTCGTGACCCAGCTCGCCGCCGCCTCCCGGGCCCTCGACCGGGCCGGCTTCGCGATCATCGCGACCGGCCTCCAGCAGTGCCTGACCGAGGTCGAGGACGGCCGCAAGGACGGCGAGGACCGCGACGCCATGCGGGCCCGGCTCGAGAAGCTCTTCCTCTCCCTGGCGTGAGTGCCCGCCCGGCGGAACGGAGCCTCAGGCGTCCGCGAGACCCTTCAGGCGCTTCGTGATCCGGGTGAGGCGTTCGCCCTGGTAGCGGGCGGCGGCGAGGACGTTCTCGTCGGGCTCGCCGTGGGCGCCGGGGTGGGCGGTCCCGTAGGGGTTGCCGCCCGCCGCGTACACCGACGGGTCGGTGAAGCCGGGCGAGACGATGACCGAGCCCCAGTGGTGGAAGGTGTTGTAGAGGGCGAGCAGCGTCGACTCGTTGCCGCCGTGGACGTTGTGGGCGCTGGTGAAGGCGGTCGCGGGCTTGTCCGCCATGACGCCCCGCTGCCACAGGCCGCCCGACGTGTCGATGTACTGCTTGAGCTGCGCGGCCACGTTCCCGAAGCGGGTCGGGGAGCCGAAGGCGTACGCGTCCGCCCACTCCAGGTCGTCGAGCGTGGCGACCTCCAGGTCACCGGTGGCGTCCACATGGGCGCGCCAGGCCGGGTTCGCGTCGATCGCGGCGTCCGGGGCCAGCTCGGCCACCCGGCGCAGGCGCACCTCCGCGCCCGCCTTCTCCGCGCCCTCGGCGACGGCCTGGGCGAGGCGGTGGACGGTGCCCGTGGCCGAGTAGTGGATGACGGCGATCTTGACGGACATGACGGACTCTCCTCTGTGTATTTCCGAGTCTTTCCGGGGTCTTCTGACCGGAGTCGGCCGAAGCAGGCGAGCGAATTGCCGAAGCGGACAAGTGGATCACTGTCCGCTTCCCCGGTTCGAGGCTAAGCGGATCACTATCCGTTTCGCAAGGGGGGCGGGTATGCTCGGTTCAGGAGCGCGAGCCGCGAGTGGTCCGGGGGACAGGGACGAAGGACAGGAGTCCGCAGAGATGAGCACCGAGAACACGCGGGCCGGGGAGCGCGCGACCGCGCCCCCGCTCGGCCTGCTCCCCACCCTCGACGCCCCTACCCCCGAGCGCGCCGACGCGGCCCGCAACCGGCGCAGGATCCTCGACGCGGCGGCCCGGATCGTCGCCGAGAAGGGTCCCGACGCCGTCACCATGAACCAGGTCGCCCACGCCAGCGGCATCGGCGTCGGCACCGTCTACCGGCGCTTCGGCGACGTCTCCCAGCTCCTGTGGGCGCTCCTCGACGACCGCGAGCGCCAGTTCCAGGAGGCGTACATGAGCGGTCCGCCGCCGCTCGGGCCCGGCGCCCCGACCGCCGAACGGCTCGACGCCTTCCTCGACGCGCTCGTCGACCGGGTCGCCGAGCAGCGCGCGATCCTGCTCGCCGCGCACTCCGCCGCGCCCCGCGCCCGGTACCACAGCGGCGCGTACCGGGTGATGCACACGCACGTCGCCCTGCTCATCGGGCAGCTCAGGCCGGGCTCGGACGGCGCACTCCTCGCGCACCTGCTGCTCGCGCCCTTCTCCCCCGACGTCATGCACCACCTGACCGTCGAACAGGAACTGTCGGGCGCGCGCCTCAAGGCGGGCGTACGGGAGCTCCTCACCCTGCGGGAGAGCCCCTAGGGGGGCCCGGCGGATCAGGGCCCGAGGCTCTTCGAGGGCGTCAGAGCGGTCGCGACGGGGTCGAGACCGGTACGTACGCCAGGCCGTCGTACTCCTCCCCCGGCACCACCGGCACCACGTTCCGGCGGTAGACGAACCGCGCCACGTACGCCCCGTGCGTGCGTGCCGGGTACGTCCGCCGCGTCCACTCCTCGTGCGCGCGGGAGCGCAGGTCCAGCAGCCGCACGCCCGCCGGTTCCGAAGGAGCCACGGCTTCCGGGGAGACTCCGGGCTCCGGCGGGGCCACGGCTTCCGGAGAGGCCCCGGGCTCCGCAGGGGCCGCCGCGAGCAGCGCCTCCAGGTTGTCCGGGCCCGCCGGGCCGATCCGGTTCACCGCCACCCGGGACGGCCGGTCCGGACGCGGTCCCCACGGGCCCGGCCACATCCGCCGGGCCCGGAAGGCGCCCTCGCCGAAGAAGAGGCCGAGCGCGTAGTACGCGGGCCCGTACCGCTCCCGCAGCCGGGCGCCGAGCGCCACGCCCCGGACGCCCACGTGCCCGTTGTGCGCCCACACCGCGACCCCGGCGCCGCCGGACGCGGCCACGGCCTCGTCGACCCCGTCCGCCATGTGCCCGTCCCTGATCCGCCACAGCCGCTCACCGGGCTCGGCCGTGGCCACGTCCGCCGCCCTCGCCAGGACGCGGGCGTGCCACCGGTCCACGGGGCCCGAGGCATCCGCCTCCAACTCCGCCGCCGCGGCCAGGAGTTCCGCCCTGCGTTCCGGGAACCGGCCCGGCTGCGCGTCCGCCAGGACGGAGAGGACCCCCGCGTGCTCCGGGCCGAAGTGCGCCACCGACGCCCCGCTCCGCTGCGGGTCGATCCCCGTGAAGCCGATCCGGTCCGCGCGGGGGCGCCCCCGGTTGTAGGAGCGCGTCCACTCCAGGAGGTCCAGAACCTCCCGCGTCCGCCAGGTCCAGAACCCGAGGCCGGTCAGAGCGGTCGCCGCGTCGCCCGCGCCGTCCCTGACGTACGCGTCGACCGCGAGCCCCGCCGAGGCGCTCGCCTCCATCGCGAGCGTACGGAAGCCGTGTTCGGTCACCAGGTGCGCGAACAGGCGGTGCTTGAGGCGGAAGAACTCCGCCGTCCCGTGCGTGGACTCGCCCAGACCGACGACCCGCACCCCTCCCAGCGCCGCTCCGAACTCCTCCAGACCGTCCACACCCCGGAACCTATCTGGACCTCCGGACGCCGGGAACGCACGATCACGCCATGACGACCGAGAACGACGCCACCGAGCGCGATGCCGACGAGCGCGGTGCCGACGCCAAGACCTTCCTGATCCTGCACGGCTTCGAGAACCACCGGCCGCCCGGTCACTGGCAGCACTGGCTCGCCGGGCGGCTGCGGGAGCGCGGGCACGAGGTGCGCTATCCGCAGCTGCCCTCGCCGGACGCGCCCGTGCTCGCGGAGTGGCTCGACGCCCTGGAGGAGTACGGGAAGCGGCCCGCCCGGGGCGAGTTCGTGGTCCTCGCGCACAGCCTGTCCGTACTGCTGTGGCTGCGCGCCGGCGCGCGCAGGCCGGACGCCGACCGGGTGCTGCTCGTCGCCCCGCCCTCGCCGCCGGTGACCGCCTCGATCCCCGAGATCGCCGCCTTCGCCTACGGGCTCGACCTCACGGAGACCGGCCTCGGGGCGCGTCTCGTGTACGGGGACGGTGACCCGTACTGCCCCGAGGGCGCCGACCTGCACTACGGGCGCCCGCTCGGCCTCGACCAGGACCTCGTACCGGGCGGCGAGCACCTCAGCCCCGCCGACGGGTACGGGGACTGGCCCTCGGTCCTGGAGTGGTGCGAGGACCCGTCGGTGCGGGTGAGGGGGCGGTAGAGCCCCCTAGGGGTTACGGGAAACCCCGACAGGGGCGGCCAAGGCCCCTGCCGGGGCACCCGGATGTGCCCGGAGGCACCCGGAGCCGGTCCCCGCGGCCCTCGACCGCCTCACGCGGACCCGGTCCCGGCAAAGGCGGTGAAAGCCGACCAATCGCAAGGGAATTGAGAACTCCAGATTTCAATCCTGTTCGACCCGGCAGGAATTGCGACGAATCTGTTCACAGAACACCCCCGAGATCGCTAACTTCCCCTCAACCTCGTCCGTACCGGGAAGGACTTCTGTGAACGCATCCCAGCGCCGGGCCGCGGCCATCCTCGCCGCCGCCGCCCTCGCCGCCCCGCTGGTCCTCGCCTCCCCCGCCACCGCGGGACAGGACCCCACGGCCGCACCCGCCCGCGATGCCGCCAAGCTGGCGAAGAAGCTGGTCCGCGACACCACCGCCAAGGACGCCTACAAGCACCTGCAGAAGTTCCAGGCGATAGCCGACTCGGCCGGCGGCCACCGCGCGGCCGGCTCGCTCGGGCACGACGCCTCGGCCGCGTACGTGTACACGCAGCTCAAGAAGGCCGGGTACGACGTCCGGTACCAGAAGTTCGACTTCGAGTACACGCAGACGCTCGCCGAGAAGGCCTCCGTCGTCTCCCCCGCGCCCCGCGCGTTCGACATCAAGGCCATGACGTACACCAAGTCCACCCCGGTCGGCGGCATCCGCGCCGAGCTGGTGGCGGCGCCCGTCGACGCCGACGCCACCAGCGGCTGCGAGCCGGGCGACTTCGCCGCCGGCGCCTTCACCGGAAAAATCGCCCTCATCCAGCGCGGCGGCTGCGCCTTCGCCGTGAAGCAGCAGAACGCCGCCGCGGCCGGCGCCGTCGCCGCCGTCATCTACAACAACGCCGACGGCGTCCTCTCCGGCACCCTCGGGGACGCCGCCTCCGGGAAGATCCCCACCGGCGGCATCACCCTGGCCGAGGGCAAGGCGCTCGCCGCCGACCTCGCCAAGGGCCCGGTCACCCTCTCCCTGGAGATCCGCCAGCTCCAGGAGCGGCGCTCCACCAACAACGTCATCGCGGAGACCAGGGCCGGCAACGCCGCCAACACCGTGGTGCTCGGCTCCCACCTCGACTCCGTCACCGCGGGCCCCGGCATCAACGACAACGGCTCCGGCTCCGCCGGCCTCCTCCAGACCGCCCTGAAGCTGGCCGAGTCGAAGGACAAGGTCCGCAACAAGGTCCGCTTCGCCTGGTGGTCGGCCGAGGAGAACGGCCTCCTCGGCTCCGAGCACTACGTGCAGAACCTCACGGAGCTCGACAAGAAGGAGATCAAGCTCTACCTCAACTTCGACATGATCGCCTCGCCGAACTACGGCCTGTTCGTGTACGACGGCGACGACTCGGACGGCGTCGGCGCCGGCGCGGGCCCCGCGGGCTCGGCCCAGCTGGAGCGCGACATCAACGAGTTCCTCGACAGGAACGGGCACCCGCACGAGGGCACCGACTTCACCGGCCGCTCCGACTACGGCCCGTTCATCGAGGTCGGCATCCCCTCCGGCGGCACCTTCACCGGCGCCGAGGGCATCAAGACCGCCGCCCAGGCGGCCAAGTTCGGCGGCCAGGCGGGCGTCGCGTACGACGTGAACTACCACGCCAAGGGCGACGACCTCAGCAACGTCAACATGAAGGCGTTCGACGTCAACATCGACGTCATCGCCAACGCCGTGGGCACCTACGCCCACGACATCTCCTCGCTCCGCAAGCCGGTCGTCTCCGTCCCGACCACCGGCGACGCGGGCAGCGGCGGCGGCCTGCACGACGACCACCACGAGGTCACCGAGTAACAGCCGCGAGCGGTCGGTGAGGGCTCCCCCGTCCCGCGGGGGAGCCCCCGCCCCGTTCCCGGCGGCCCCGTCCGGGTGACGGGTGCCCCCCCGGAAGGGGGCCACCGGATCGGGTGCCGGACCGCCGACGGGCCCCGTGTCTCCGGGCGGCGGCGACCCGCCCGCGCGCGTGACGGCACCCGGATTCCGGTTCGTCACGGTTCGCACCGGCATCCCATGCGGTGCGCGTGGCTGCGCCGGGAGCCGCTCGCCCGGTAGGCTTTCCGTGTGATCTTCAAGCGCATCGGAAACGGAAAGCCGTATCCCGACCACGGCCGGGAAAGCACCCGGCAGTGGGCGGACGTCGCCCCGCGCCCGGTCCGCCTCGACCAGCTGGTCACCACCAAGGGCCAGCTGGACCTGGAGACCCTGCTCGCGGAGGACTCCACCTTCTACGGCGACCTCTTCGCGCACGTCGTGAAGTGGCAGGGCGACCTCTACCTCGAGGACGGGCTGCACCGCGCCGTCCGCGCGGCGCTCCAGCAGCGCCAGGTGCTGCACGCGCGCGTCCTCGAACTGGACTGACGACCGTCCGGAAGGCGGAGGTCACTGACCCTTTCGGGGGCAGTTCCTCCCCATCCGGACGCGATCACATGATCATCAAGTAGGCATCACCGACGGGCGGCATTACGCTGCGCTCATGAGCATGCTCACTCCCCCCGGCATGGGCGGAAAGTACCGCATCACGGGGGATGTCTACCCGCGCATGCGCCGCCCCCACCGCAGGCGCAGGATCGTCCTCGCGGCCACCGCCGCCGTGGTCGTGCTCGGCGCGGCCGGCTGGGGCACGCTCCAGCTCGTCGACGTGTTCTCCGGTGACACGGGCACGAAGGCGGCGGCCGGGAAACGGGCCGACTGCAAACCCGCCCCCACCCCCACCGCGCCCGCCGCGGCGGCCCTGCCCAAGCCCGCGCAGATCACGGTCAACGTCTACAACGCGACCCCGCGCAGCGGACTCGCCAAGACGACGGCCGACGAGCTCAAGAAGCGCGGCTTCAAGGTCGGCAAGGTCGGGAACGCGCCCGCCGCCTACGACAAGAAGGTCCCAGGCGCCGGGCTGCTCCTCGGCGCGCCCGCCGCCACCAAGGGCGCCTTCCCGGTCCTCGGCACCCAGCTCGCGGGCGCCACGACCAGGACGGACGCCCGGACCACGGCGGACGTGGACCTGATCATCGGGACCGCCTTCAAGAACCTGTCCCCGAAGACGACGGCGGACGCGGCCCTGGTCGCCCTGACCAGGCCCGCGCCCGCTCCGGCCGGGAAGTGCTGAGGCCTACTCGGCCGAGCCGTACATGCGGTCGCCCGCGTCGCCCAGGCCCGGGACGATGTAGCCGTTCTCGTTGAGACGCTCGTCGACCGAGGCCGTCACGACGGTGACGGGGGTGCCCGCGAGCTCGCGCTCCATGACCTCGACGCCCTCCGGGGCGGCGAGGAGCACGACCGCGGTCACGTCGTCCGCGCCGCGCCTGATCAGCTCCTGGATCGCCGCGACCAGCGTGCCGCCGGTCGCCAGCATCGGGTCCAGGACGTACACCTGGCGGCCCGAGAGGTCCTCCGGCATCCGCGTGGCGTAGGTCGACGCCTCCAGCGTCTCCTCGTTGCGGATCATGCCCAGGAAGCCGACCTCGGCGGTCGGGAGCAGCCGGACCATGCCGTCGAGCATGCCGAGGCCGGCGCGCAGGATCGGGACCACCAGCGGGCGCGGATGCGACAGCTTCACACCGGTGGTCGTCGTGACCGGGGTCTCGATGTCGACCTGCTCGGTCCGCACGTCCCGGGTGGCCTCGTAGGCGAGGAGGGTGACCAGCTCGTCGGCGAGACGGCGGAAGGTCGCGGAGTCCGTGCGCTTGTCGCGCAGGGTGGTGAGCTTGTGGGCGACCAGGGGGTGGTCGACGACGTGGAGACGCATGACTCAACAGTAGCCCGCCCCGCACTGGCGTCGATCCGCGCCACTGGGGGAAGGTGGGGGCACACGGACCCGGTGATGGGGTGGTGTGGCAGATGTCCGACCTGGAAGGACCGGTCGAGAGGGCCGCCGAGAGGGTGGCCCGGGGGCCGGCGGCGGAGACCGACACGGAGCGGCGCAGGCGCCGTGCCCAGTTCCTGCGCGAACTGCACGAGGCGAAGGCCCTGCGCGAGCGCGTGCAGCCCCGGCGCGCCCGGGCGGCCCGGATGCGGCAGGCGATGCGGATGCGTACGTTCCGCTGGTGAGGCCGTCCGCCGGCGGGGCTCTCGCCGGCGGGGCTTTCCGGCCGGTGGGGCGGTGGGGCTTTCCGCCGGTGAGGCGGTGGGGCCGGTGGGACGCGAGGGGTCCCGCCGGACGCCGTGGAGCGGGCGGAACGGGCGGTTCGGGTGGTTCGCGGCGCGACGGGCCGGTGGGACGCGGTGGAGCGCGTACGTCCCACCGGACGCGGTGTGACCGGC
This sequence comes from Streptomyces sp. NPDC012825, assembly GCF_042900925.1. Taxonomy (NCBI): domain Bacteria; kingdom Bacillati; phylum Actinomycetota; class Actinomycetes; order Kitasatosporales; family Streptomycetaceae; genus Streptomyces; species Streptomyces sp. NPDC012825. The sequence goes on from NZ_JBIBBZ010000003.1 coordinate 89,049, forward strand.
GGAAACAGGCCCGGACCAGCGACGACCGCCCGGTGTCCGCCGTGCGCCCCCCGAGTGCGCCGGGGTCGCGCGCCCGTCCGATAGCGGGGTCGTTCAGACTGATGCACGACGCAAGAGCCGAAGACCTCTCCTGTGGGCGCCGTTTCTGTCACGATGCCGAAGGGGCGGGGCTCAGGACCGCGCCGCCGGAACGTCACACCTCTGATCAGTGGGAGAGAGTCAGGTGTACTTCGCCGCACTGCTCGCGCGCACCGAAGACGGGTGGGAAGCGAGCGACACGGAGCTCGACGACGTGGAGACCCTGTCGGATCTGGTCGAGCTGGCCCGCGACGCCTCGGACGACGACACGGTGGTCGTCTTCATCGAGCAGGAGGACGCGTGGTTCGGGATCGTACGGATCGAAGGGGAGGAGGACCCCCGCATCTATGTCTCGGACGGGGCGGCAGCGGCTCGTTCCTCGTACGGGGAGATGCTCACCCGGGAGATCCTCGGTGACGATCTGGACGACCTGGTCGACGACCTGGAGTCGCTGGACCTGGACGGTACGGAGGACGGGGAACCGCTCGGCGCCGACGGGGACGAGGACGACGAGGCGGGCTCCGTGGCCGCCGAGACCGTCCCGGCCGCTCCGGTGGGCGACCGGCTGATCCTGGCGGACCTCGGTCTGCCGCCGGCCGAGCTGCTCGCCCTGGAGACCGACGCGCTCGCGGAGATCGCGGACGCGCTGGGCGCGGCCGAGGTCCTGGAGGCCGTCCGCTAGTGGTTCCCGCGGTACCCGTTCCCGACCCCGGTTCCGTGTCCGGGTCCACAGGCGTCCCCATGTCCGGTCCCGCCCCCGGGCCCGTACGGGATCCCCTACCGGATCCCCTCCGGGATCCCTGGCGGGACGCCATGCGGCTCGCCCTCGACGAGGCGGAGGCGGCCGGGCCGGCCGGTGACGTACCGGTCGGCGCGGTCGTGCTCGGTCCGGACGGGAAGGTGCTCGCGCGGGCGCACAACGAGCGGGAGGCGGCCGGCGACCCCACCGCGCACGCCGAGGTGCTCGCCCTGCGCCGGGCCGCCGCGGTGACCGGGGAGTGGCGTCTGACGGGCTGCACCCTGGTCGTGACCCTGGAGCCGTGCGTGATGTGCGCGGGCGCCCTGGTCCAGTCCCGGGTGGAGCGGGTGGTGTTCGGCGCCCTGGACGAGAAGGCCGGTGCGGCGGGCTCGCTCTGGGACCTCGTACGGGACCGGCGGCTCAACCACCGCCCCGAGGTGGTCCACGGCGTGCTCGGCGAGGAGTGCGCCCGGCGCCTCACGGCCTTCTTCCGCGCCCGCTGACACACCTGCCGACGCACCGGCTGTCATACCCGCCGACGCTCCCGCCGACCCCGCTCCGACCTGCGACGGGATACGGATTTCATCGCAGCGGCAGTTTCGGCTAAGCTCTCTCTCGGTAGCGTGTCCGAGCGGCCGAAGGAGCTCGCCTCGAAAGCGAGTGTGGGGAAACTCACCGAGGGTTCAAATCCCTCCGCTACCGCTTCGATCGAAGGGCCCGGTTCTCGTGAACCGGGCCCTTCGGCGTGTGTACGGGATGCGGGGAAGGCGTTGGTCGGGGGGAGCGGCATCGGGGGGACAAGCCGCTCCCCCCGGTGAGAACCGGTCCTCCAAGTCCGCGTCGCCGTCGGGGGGAAGCCTCGCGGCGCGGACCCCGCAGTGCGGGCCGGTTCCGGAGCCCCTCGGATTCCTGCCGGATCCTCCGGGCCCGACATCCGTCCTGCGCGCCCCGGGCCCTTCCGGGAGGCGGCAAAAGTCCTCCTTCGCAGGGCCCTTGGTCCGTAAGGGCTCGGTTAGAGTGGCGCGGTCGTACGGCGGGGGAACAGGGGAGGGCTAGTAGTGGCGCAGGCGAAGAAGGTCGTGCTGTACGCGTTCGTGGTCTTTGTTCTGTACACGATCATCACCTCCCCGAAGAGGTCCGCGGATCTGGTCCAGGTAGGGTTCGAGGGCATTTCCAGCGCCGCCCAGGGTGTCGGCGAGTTCATGACCGAACTCATCAATTAGGAGCCCTCCGTGATCCGCCATCTGGTCCTCTTCAAGCTGAACGACGGCGTCGCCCGTGACGAGCCGCGCGTCGTCGCGGGCGTCGAGGCGTTCCGGGCCCTCGGCGAGCAGATTCCGGAACTCCGGTTCTGGGAGTGCGACTGGAACATCACGGACCGGCCGATCGCGTACGACTTCGCCATCAATTCGGCCGTCGAGGACACCGACGCCCTCCAGCGCTATCTGGAGCACCCCGCCCACCAGGCGGGTGTCGCCCAGTGGCGGGAGTTCGCCACCTGGGTGATCGCCGACTACGCCTTCTGACCCCCGGTCACGGCCGAGGCCCCCCGCCTTCGTGGCGGGGGGCCTCGCGGTTTTCCGGCCCCTCACCCGTACCCCGCCGCCTCCGCGCCGCCTCCGCATCGGCCCCCATCCGGCCCTCTCTTCCCTCCCTCCATGCCCTCAACACGTGGTTATGGGGTGCTTGCACACAGTGGACATGTCTTGTGATGCTATGACCGCTTTTGACGGATGAGTTGACCGTAGTTGTCACCAGTCGACCAGCAGGACCAGCCGAAGGGGTGGCGTGAACGTGCCGGCCAGTACAGCACCTCAAGTCCCGCCCCAGCACGAGGCAGGCGGCCCGGAATCACCGCGTCCGCGCACCCAGAGCACGCGCGGCGCCGACACCCGCGCCCTCACCCAGGTCCTCTTCGGGCAGCTCAAGGGGTTGGAGCCGGGCACCCCCGAGCACGACCGGGTGCGCGGGGCCCTCATCGAGGCCAACCTGCCGCTCGTCCGCTACGCGGCCGCCCGCTTCCGCTCCCGCAACGAGCCCATGGAGGACGTCGTCCAGGTCGGCACCATCGGCCTGATCAACGCCATCGACCGCTTCGACCCGGACCGGGGCGTGCAGTTCCCGACGTTCGCGATGCCGACCGTCGTCGGCGAGATCAAACGCTACTTCCGGGACAACGTACGGACCGTCCACGTGCCCCGCCGGCTGCACGAGCTGTGGGTCCAGGTCAACGGCGCCACCGAGGACCTGACGACCGCCCACGGGCGCTCCCCCACCACCGCCGAGATCGCCGAGCGGCTGCGGATCGGGGAGGACGAGGTGCTCGCCTGCATCGAGGCCGGACGCTCGTACCACGCCACCTCCCTGGAGGCGGCCCAGGAGGGCGACGGGCTGCCGGGACTGCTCGACCGGCTCGGTTACGAGGACCCCGCGCTCGCCGGGGTCGAGCACCGGGACCTGGTCCGGCACCTTCTCGTACAACTGCCCGAAAGGGAGCAGCGGATCCTGATGCTGCGCTATTACAGCAACTTGACGCAGTCCCAGATCAGCCAGGAACTCGGCGTCTCCCAGATGCACGTGTCAAGGCTCCTCGCGCGGAGCTTCGCGCGATTGAGATCCGCAAACAGGATCGAAGCGTAACCGGAACGGGTAGACCGGTTCGGAGCAGTTCCGCACCGCCCTCCTGCCGTACACCCCTTGTTTCCTGCGGATATGCACGGACATCGTGTCGACAAGTCACTACAGCGTGTTGCCGACATGTGACATTCTGCTGGAACCGCGTTTGCCGCAGCCCTCCCGCCGGTATTCAGGTGGTGGCTGCGTTCCTCAGACGGTCGCGGCACCGCGACCGTCCGCGACCTCAAGGGGGTGGCATGTCCACAGAACTGGACAGCTCCAAGGTGCTCACGCTCACGCCCGTTCCCGTCGTTCCCGTGCCCACGCAGACGACGGCGCCGACGGCGCCCGAGAGCGCGGAGGCCGCGCCGCCGCCGATGCCCGTGACGACCGGCGCCCTCGACACCCGCACCCTCTCCCGCTCCCTCTTCCTGCGGCTGCGCGCCCTGGACGCGGAGGGCGCCGCCGCCGACAGCCCGGAGCGGACCTACGTCCGCGACACCCTCATCGAGCTCAACCTCCCCCTCGTCCGGTACGCGGCCGCCCGCTTCCGCTCACGCAACGAGCCCATGGAGGACATCGTCCAGGTCGGCACCATCGGCCTGATCAAGGCGATCGACCGCTTCGACTGCGAACGGGGCGTGGAGTTCCCGACGTTCGCGATGCCGACCGTCGTCGGCGAGATCAAGCGCTTCTTCCGCGACACCTCGTGGTCGGTGCGGGTCCCGCGCCGGCTCCAGGAGCTGCGCCTCGCCCTCACCAAGGCCGGCGACGAGCTCGCCCAGAAGCTCGACCGCTCCCCCACCGTCCCCGAACTGGCCGCCGTGCTCGGGGTGTCGGAGGAGGACGTGGTCGACGGCCTCGCCGTCGGCAACGCGTACACCGCCTCCTCGCTCGACTCCCCCTCGCCCGAGGACGACGGCGGCGAGGGCTCCCTCGCGGACCGCCTCGGCTACGAGGACAGCGCCCTCGAAGGCGTCGAGTACCGCGAGTCGCTCAAGCCGCTGCTCGCCAAGCTGCCGCCCCGCGAGCGGCAGATCATCATGCTGCGCTTCTTCGCCAACATGACCCAGTCGCAGATCGGCGAGGAGGTCGGCATCTCCCAGATGCACGTCTCGCGCCTGCTCACCCGCACCCTGGCCCAGCTCCGGGACGGTCTCATCTCCGACTGACCCCGGAGAAGAGGGCGGGAGAAGAGAAGTGGGCCGGTCCGCGTGGTGCGGAGCCGGCCCACCTCAGTTGTACGGAACGGTCAGCCGAGCGCCAGCCAGGCGACGGCCGCCAGAATGACGACGGCCGCGACCACGCCCGCGATCAGGCCGACCCGGGGGCCCGAGGAGGAGGAAGCGGCGACGGCCTGCGGCTGCTGCTGCGGGGCGCCCTCGTCGACGAAGGCGCGGAACATCTGGGTGCTGCCGGCGGGGTCGTAGGAGCCCTCGGGGCCCTGGCCCTGGCCGTACGGTGCTTGGGGGTTGTGTGCCATGGGCCAGGACCCTAGCGAAGTCGGCCGGGGCGCCCAAGCCCGGCACCCCCGGCCCGGTGTGCGGGGCCGCGCCCGGCGCCCCCGCCCTCCCCTTTGCCGATTCTTTAGCGCCGTTTGACCGATTTAGTTTGCCTGAAGCAACCATCCATCTCTATGGTTGCCCTAAGCAACAAGATATGTGGAGCACGCGGTGGAGTACGCGATGGACAGAGGCAATCGGTACGAGAACCTCGCCCGCCAGGTGAGCGCCATCGGAGCGGTGAAGCGCGGACTCGCGCGGACCCTGCCCGCCGAGTGCCCCGGCGGATCCGCGATCGTCCTCGCCCTGCTGAACCACCACGGGGACATGCGGATGGGCCGCGTGTCCGAGCTGATGGCCGTCGACATGTCGGTCAGCAGCCGTCACGTGGCCCACACGGTGGACCGCGGATGGGTCGAGCGCCTGCCCGACCCCGCCGACCGGCGCTCCCGCATCCTCCACCTGACCCCTGCGGGCGAGTCCATGCTCGCCGTCCTCGACCGGCGGTTGACCGACATGCTCGCCCGCACCCTCGCGGAGTGGTCCGACGACGACGTCGAACTGCTCACCACCCTGCTCGCCCGCCTCCGCGATTCCTTCGGGGACTGCCGGGCCCACCACGCTTGAGAACGAAGGAAGTCCATGGCTAGCACCACACCAGAGACCGGTGTGCGCGGCGGGAGCGCAAAGGAGGGGGACCTCGCCTCCGGCGGCGCCCCGATGACGCACAAGCAGATCATGGAGGCGCTCTCCGGGCTGCTGCTCGGCATGTTCGTCGCCATCCTGTCCTCGACGATCGTCTCCAACGCCCTGCCGCAGATCATCACCGACCTGGGCGGCGGCCAGTCCGCCTACACCTGGGTCGTGACCGCGGCCCTCCTGGCGATGACCGCGACCACCCCGCTCTGGGGCAAGCTCGCGGACCTCTTCTCCAAGAAGTTCCTGGTCCAGATAGCCCTCGTCGTCTACGTCGCGGGCTCGGTCGTCGCCGGCCTCTCGCAGAGCACCGGCATGCTCATCGCCTGCCGCGTCGTCCAGGGCATCGGCGTCGGCGGTCTGACCGCCCTCTCCCAGATCATCCTGGCCGCCATGATCGCCCCGCGCGAGCGCGGCCGGTACAGCGGCTACCTGGGCGCCACCTTCGCCGTCGCCACCGTCGGCGGCCCGCTGCTCGGCGGCGTCATCACCGACACCGACTGGCTCGGCTGGCGCTGGTGCTTCTACGTCGGCGTGCCCTTCGCGATCATCGCCCTGCTCGTCCTGCAGAAGACCCTGAAGCTCCCCGTCGTGAAGCGCGAGGTCAAGGTCGACTGGGCCGGCGCCTTCTTCATCAGCGCCGCCGTCTCCCTGCTCCTCGTCTGGGTCACCTTCGCGGGCGACAAGTACGACTGGATGTCCTGGCAGACGGCCGTCATGGTCCTCGGCGCCGTCGCCCTCGGCGCGGTCTTCGTCCTGGTCGAGTCGAAGGCGAGCGAGCCGATCATCCCGCTCCGCCTCTTCCGCAACCGCACGATCACCCTGGCCTCGCTCGCCTCGCTCTTCGTGGGCGTCGCGATGTTCGCCGGCACGGTCTTCTTCAGCCAGTACTTCCAGCTGGCGCGCAACGAGTCGCCGACGATGTCCGGCGTCCTCACCATCCCGATGATCGCGGGCCTGTTCGTCTCCTCCACCGTCTCCGGTCTGGTCATCACCAAGACCGGCCGCTGGAAGGCGTGGCTGGTCAGCGGCGGCGCCCTGGCCGCCGGCGGCCTCGGCCTGCTCGGCACGATCCGCTACGACACGGAGTACTGGCACATCGCGCTCTTCATGGCGGTCCTGGGCCTCGGCCTCGGCATGATGATGCAGAACCTGGTGCTCTGCACCCAGAACCAGGTGGCCCCCGCCGACCTCGGCGCCGCCTCCTCCGTCGTCACCTTCTTCCGGTCCCTGGGCGGTGCGATCGGCGTCTCGGCGCTCGGCGCGGTCATGGCCCACCGGGTCACGGACTACGTCAAGGAGGGTCTGGCCGAGCTCGGCCCGAAGGCCGCGGCCGCGATGGGCAAGGGCGGCTCGGGCGGCGGCATCCCCGACATGGACAAGCTGCCGGCCCCGATCCGCACGGTCATGGAGGACGCGTACGGCCACGGCGTCGCGGACGTCTTCCTCTACTCGGCGCCGTTCGCGCTGCTCGCCTTCGTGGTGACGATCTTCATCAAGGAGGTCGCCCTCAAGAGCGGCGCGGTGAAGGCGGACGAGAAGGCGCCCGCGGGCGAGAAGGTCGCCGCGGACGCCCGGTAGGAAGGCGTCGAGGAGAAGAGCTCCCGGTCGCGCTTCGAGCGGAGGCGCGACCGGGTCGGGTACGGAGCGGCGGGCAGGGGACGGCCCGCCGCTCCGTCGTTTCCGTTCCCGCGCCCCGTTCCCGGCCCTGCTCCCGTTTCCGGCCCTGCTTCCGTCCCCGTTTCCGTTCCCGTCATTCCTTTTCGCGCGCCACCATCACCTCGATGCCGGCGACCAGGACGTCGAGTGCGTACGCGAAGTCCCGGTCCCAGATGTCGCTGACGCTGCCGTGCGAGGCCCGCTCGTCGAGGAGCTCCGTCATCGATCCGAGCGTCTCCTTGAACCGCGTGTCGTCGTGGAAGGCCCTGATCGACTCCCCGTAGAAGACGTCCTGCGACATGCCGGCCTCCGCCGCCCGCCGCTGGAACTGCGACTCGATCGTCCCGTAGCCGTACACGAACTGGAAGACCGCCGACATCGCGCTCGGCCGGCGGTGCATCGGCAGCCCGGTGTCCCGGATCGCCTCGTTGATCCCGACGCCGACGGCGATCGCGTTCGGCCCGATGTTCGGGTACTGGCCCGCGCACGGCGACATCCACGGGTGGCGGACCAGCATCCCCCGGTACTCCAGGGCCAGCGTCCGGAGCCGGTCGCGCCAGTCGCCGGCGGCGCCGACCGCGGCGAGGTCGACCTCCGCGTAGACGGAGTCGACGGCGTACTCGATGATGTCGTCCTTGGTGTCCACGTACCAGTAGAGCGACATGGCCGTGACGCCGAGTTCGGTCGCGAGCTTGCGCATCGAGAGGCCGTTCAGGCCCTCCTCGTCGAGCATCCGGATCGCGGCGGCGACGATCCGGTCCCGGTCGAGACCGGCCGGGCCGCTCCCGCGGCGGGGGGCCCGGTTCTCCAGCCAGACGCTGGAACGCGCCGGGTCCTTGGCCCGGTCGGCTGCCTTGACCATCGCGTTCCTCCGTCTGTCAGCGGTTCGTGACCATGCTAGGCAGCCGCCGCCGGGTTCGGAGCCGCCGCCTTCTCCGCACGCTCGGCCCTTCCGAGCAGGGCCGCGGCGAGCAGGCCGCCGGCGAGGACGGCGACCGCGCCGACCAGCTGGCTGGTCTGGAGGCCGGAGGCGAAGGCGTCGGAGACCCGGGCCCGTTCGGCGTCGCTCCCGGCCGCCGCGAGGGCCGCGGGCAGCGAGGTCGCGGTGACGGTGACGAGGGCGGCGAAGCGCGCGTTGAGCACGGCTCCGAGGACGGCGACGCCCAGGCCGTTGCCGAACTCGGCGAGGGTGCCGTTGACGCCCGCGCCCACGCCGGCCTTCTCCGGCGGGATCGCGCTCATGATGGCGTTGGCCATGGCCGGGTTGGAGACCGCGAGGCCGACGCCCATCAGGACCAGGCCCAGGAGCATTCCCCAGTAACTGCTGTTCGTGCCGCCGCCGATCAGGGCGATCGAGGCGAGACCGGCCGCGACGAGGGTCATGCCGACGGCCACGGTGGGCGCGGTGCCGAGCCTCGTCACGATCCGCGGGCCGACGCCGCTGAGGTTGAGCACGACCACGGTCAGGGCGAGCGGCGCCATCCGCAGACCGGCCTCCAGCGGCTCGTAGCCGAGGACGAACTGCAGGTGCTGGGTGAGCAGGAAGAGCGAGCCGCCCATGCCGAACATCACCAGGATCGCGCCGGCGACGGCGCCGACGAACCTCTGGTCGCGGAAGAAGTGCATGTCGAGCATCGGGTACGGGACGCGCAGCTCCCACCGGGCGAAGGCGGCGAGGACGGCGACGCCGACGGCCGCCGGGACCAGCACCTCGGCCGAGGTCCAGCCGTGCTCGGGGCCGGTGATGATGGCGTACACGGCGGCGGTCATGCCGACGGTGGAGAGCAGCGCGCCGACCAGGTCGGGCCGCTCGCCCTGGGGGTTCTTGGACTCGGGGACCAGCTTGACGACGGCGACCAGGCCGACGAGCGCGACCGGGATGTTGATCAGGAAGATCATCCCCCACCAGAAGTGTTCGAGGAGGACGCCGCCGATCAGCGGCCCGGCGGCGAACCCGAGCGAACCGACGGTGGCCCACAGCGCGATGGCCTTGACCCGCTCGGAGTCGTCGAAGATCTGCATGACGACGGCGAGGGTGGTGGTCATGAGCAGCGCGCCGCCGATGCCCATGCCCGCGCGGGCGGCGATGAGCTGCGCGGTGGATCCGGCGAGCCCGGCGGCGAGCGAGCCGAGGCCGAAGAGCGCGAGTCCGGCGGCGAGGAGCTTCTTGCGGCCGTAGCGGTCGGCGGCGTTGCCGGCGGTCAGGAGCAGGCCGGACTGGACCAGCGAGTACGCGTTGATCATCCACTGGATGTCGGCGGTGGAGGCGTGGAGCTCCGAGGTCAGCGAGGGGATGGCGACGCTGAGCACGGTGTTGTCGAGCAGCACGGTGAGCTGCGCCAGGCAGATGACGCCGAGGATCAGCCAGCGCTGCGGGTGGCCGCCGGTGGCGGCGGACGGTTCGTTCGCGGCGGTCGTCGCCGTCATGGGCAGGACTCCTTGTACGGTGTACGGGGCTGGGTCTCGTACACCGTACAAGGGTGCCTCTTACAGCGTATAGGGATTATTTCCGGCCGCTTTTTTTCGGTCAGACCTTCCGAGTGAGGTCGTAGAAGGTGGAGCCGCTGATCGTGACCTTCTCGAAGGTCTTCGCGACCCAGGAGGAGATCTCGGAGTTGCCGCCCATGCCGCCGCCCATGCCGCCGCCCGCGCCGCCGCCCATGCCGCCTTCCCTGCCGCCGGTGCGCCCGTCGCTCTCGCCCGTGTCCTCGCCGGCGCTTCCGATGAAGTAGTGGATCTTTCCCTCGGCGACGTACCGCTTGAACTGCGCGAGGGTCGGGGACGGGTCGCTGCCGTTGAAGCCGCCGACCGCCATGACCGGCCTCTCCGTGGCGAGTTGGTAGCCGGCCGCGTTCTGGGCGCCGACCGTGGCCGCGACCCAGGTGTAGGAGTCGGCGTCCTTCAGGAGCGCCGCCTTGGCCTCCGCGCCGACTTTCGCGCCGTTGAGGAGACCGCCCATGCCGCCGCCACCGGCGCCGCCGCCACCGGCGCCGAAGCCGGGGCGCTCGCCGCGCGAGCCCTGGAAGCCGCCTTGGGGCATGCCCTGGGACGTCCCCTGGGGCGGGGTGCCGCCGGGCAGCCGGCCCTGGCTTTGGCCCTGCGCCTGGGCCTGTCCACCGGGGCCGCCGGGCATCTGGCCTCCAGGAAACGCCGTTCCGCCCTCGGGCATCCGGCCACCGAAGCCGCCCGGCATGCGACCGCCGAAGCCGCCCGGGCCCCGGCCGCCCGCCGGGCCCGCCGTCACGATGGAGCCCTGGTGACCGGTGCCCACCGTCGCCAGGGTGTACGCGAAGGGGCCCGCGAGACCCGCCGCCAGGCCGAGGCCCGCCGCCGCGAGTCCGAGGCACCGGTCGACCCGGCCCGCGACAAGGAGCCCGACGGTCGCGACGGCGCCCGCCACCAGGACCGTCCGGCGCAGCCACGGCAGCCAGTCCGGCGTACGGCCGAGCAGCGTCCAGGCCCACCAGGCCGACACCGCCACCGCCGCCGCGAGCGCCGCCGAGGCGGCGAACCGGGTGCGCTCCTCCCACAGCACGGACGCGCCCGTGCCGACGAGCGCCGCGACGTACGGGGCCAGGGCGACCGTGTAGTACTCGTGGAAGATGCCGGCCATGAAGCTGAACACCGCGAGGGTCATGAGCAGCGAGCCGCCCCACACCAGGAACGCCGAGCGCGCGGTGTCCGTCCGGGGCGCCCGCCGGGTGACGACGAGCCCCGCGACGAGCAGGAGCAGCGCGGCCGGGAGCAGCCAGGAGATCTGACCACCGACCGAGTCGTTGAACATCCGGCCGATCCCGGTCTCGCCCCACCGGCCGCCGCCCGTGCCCCCGCCGGGGCCACCGCCGCCGCCCACGCTGCCGGTCTCGTCGCCGTTGATCCGGCCGAGGCCGTTGTAGCCGAAGGTCAGCTCCAGGAAGCTGTTGCTCTGCGAGCCCCCGACGTACGGGCGGGAGGACGCCGGCCACAGCTCGACCAGGGCCACCCACCAGCCCGCCGAGACCAGCGTCGCGAGCCCGGCGAGGCCGAGGCGGCCGATCCGGCGCCCGATCCCGTCCGGCGCGCACACCGCGTACACGAGGGCGAGCGGCGGCAGGATCAGGAAGGCCTGGAGGGTCTTCGCGAGGAACGCGAACCCGAAAGCCACTCCCGCCCCCACCAGCCACTTCGTCGCGCCCGGGCCGCCCTCCAGAGCGCGCAGCACCCCGTACACGGCGACCGTCATGAGCAGCGCGAGCAGCGCGTCCGGGTTGTTGAAGCGGAACATCAGGGCGGCGACCGGCGTCAGCGCCAGGACCACGCCCGCGATCAGGCCCGCGCCCGCGCCGAACCGGCGCCGGACGGCCGCGTACAGGACGCCGACCGTGGCCACGCCCATGAGCACCTCGGGCACGAGGATCTGCCAGGAACCGAGGCCGAAGAGGCGGACCGAGAGCGCCATCGGCCAGAGCGCGGCCGGCGGCTTGTCGACGGTGATGGCGTTGGCCGCGTCGAGGGAGCCGAAGAAGAAGGCCTTCCAGCTCTCCCCGCCGGCCTGGACGGCGGCGGAGTAGAAGGAGTTGGCGTAGCCGGAGGCGCTCAGGTTCCACAGGTAGAGCACACCGGTCACGACGAGCAGGCCGAGGAACGCGGGCCGGACCCAGGGGGCGTCCTCGGCACGTCCGCGCCGGAGGCGGGCGAGCCGTGCGGACCAGGTGTTCCCGGCGCTACCGGTGTTCCCAGCGCTACCGGCGTTACCGGCGTTCCCGTGTGGGGCGGCGGAGGCCGCGGGGTTCGGAGTGGTCATCGTTCGTTCCTTGCGGTGGGTTCGTTCCTCGCGGCGGCCCGCTCGGGGAACACCCAGAGCCGGAAGAGGAGGAAGCGCAGGACGGTGGCGGCGAGGTTGGCGACGATCAGGACGGCCAGCTCGGCGGAGTGCGACGGGTCGCCGGTCGCCGCGCCGAGGGCGGCGAGCGAACCGCTGGTCAGGGCAAGGCCGATGGCGAAGACCACGAGCCCCTGCGCCTGGTGGCGTACGGCCCGGTCCCGGCCCCGCACTCCGAAGGTGAGGCGCCGGTTGGCCGCCGTGTTGGCGACGGCCGAGACGAGGAGGGCCCCGGCGTTGGCGAGTTGCGGGCCGAGGCCGAGCCGGAAGGCCGAGTACAGCGCCAGGTAGAGGAGCGTGGACAGGACCCCGACCACGCAGAAGCCGACCAGCTGGCGGGCGAGACCGCCGGGTACGCCGCTGAGCTCACGGTCCCGGGGGTCGTCCCCGAACGGCCGGGCGAGCCGGTCGAGCGGCAGCGAACCGGTCGCGAGGGCCCGCCCCACCCGCCAGACGCCCTTGAGGTCGTCCGTCGCCGTCCGCACGATGTGCACGGTCGAGTCGGGGTCGTCGACCCAGTCGACCGGCACCTCGTGGATGCGCAGGCCGGCCCGCTCGGCGAGGACCAGCATCTCGGTGTCGAAGAACCAGCCGGTGTCCTCGACCATCGGGAGCAGCCGCTCGGCGACCTCGCGCCGTATGGCCTTGAATCCGCACTGCGCGTCCGAGAACCGGGCCGCGAGCGAGGAGCGCAGGATCAGGTTGTACGCGCGGGAGACGAACTCCCGCTTCGGGCCGCGCACCACCCGTGCGGAGCGGGAGAGCCGGGAGCCGATCGCCAGGTCGGAGTGTCCGGAGATGAGCGGCGCGACCAGCGGGAGCAGCGCGTTCAGGTCGGTGGACAGGTCGACGTCCATGTAGGCGAGGACGGGCGCGTCCGACGCCGACCACACCGTGCGCAGGGCCCGCCCGCGCCCCTTCTGTTCGAGGCGTACGGAGCGCACGCCGGGCATCTCGTCGGCGAGGGTCGCGGCGACGTCGGGCGTCGTGTCGGTGGAGGCGTTGTCGGCGACGGTGATGCGGAAGCCGTACGGGAAGGTCCGGGAGAGGTGCTCGTGGAGCCGGCGGACGCACGGCTCCAGGTCCTTCTCCTCGTTGTAGACGGGGATCACCACGTCCAGGACGGGCCGTCCGGCGACGTCCACGGGCAGGTGTTCCCGGGCGGGCAGGGCGCCGGGCACGGGCCGCGCGATCGTTGGGGTTCGCATGCCACAGACCCTCGCCGGGGCGGCTGTCACGCCTGTGTGCCGAGCCTGTGCCCCGCCTGTGAGTCTGCGCGCGGGCCGTCGTCCGGGGCCTGTCCGGCGGATCGGGGGCGGATGGGTTCCAGGGTCCATCCGACGGATCAGGGTCGGACGGGTCCCAGGGGCAGTCCGACGGATCAGGGCCGGACAGGTCCCAGGGGCAGCCGGACGGTGAAGACGGTCCGGCCGGGGGCGCTCGCCACCGTCGCCCCGCCGCCGTGGGCGAGGACGACCGCGCGGACGATCGCGAGGCCGAGACCGGTGGAGCCGGCGGTGCGGGAGCGGGAGGCGTCGCCGCGCGCGAACCGTTCGAAGACGGAGGGCAGGAGCGCCTCCGGGATCCCGGGTCCGTCGTCCTCGACCTCCACGAGCGCGTCCGTCCCCTCCGCCCGGACGCGGGCGGTGACCTTCGTGCCGGGCGGGGTGTGGGTGCGGGCGTTGGCGAGGAGGTTGAGGAGCACCTGCCGGATCCGGGCGCCGTCCCCCCGCACCTCCACCCCCTCCTCGGGGAGTTCGAGGCCCCAGTGGTGGCCGGGTCCGGCGGCGCGGGCGTCGCTCACGGAGTCCAGGACGAGGGCGACGAGGTCGACGGGCTCGTCCGCGAGAGGGCGTCCGGTGTCGAGCCGGGCGAGCAGCAGCAGGTCTTCCACCAGGCCCGTCATCCGGGTCGCCTCCGACTCGATCCGGCCGAGCGCGTGCCGGGTGTCGGGCCCGCACTCCTCGTGGCCGCGCCGGGTCAGCTCCGCGTACCCCCGGATCGAGGCGAGCGGGGTGCGCAGCTCGTGGCTGGCGTCCGCGACGAACTGCCGGACCCGGGTCTCGCTCCGCTGGCGCGCGTCGAGGGCTGAGTGGACGTGGTCGAGCATCCGGTTGAGGGCCGCGCCGACCTGGCCGACCTCGGTGCGCGGATCGGCCTCGGGCTCCGGGACCCGCTGGTGGAGCGCCACCTCTCCGCTGTGCAGCGGGAGCCGGGCGACGTGGGACGCGGTGGCGGCGACCCGCCGCAGCGGGCGCAGGGCCACCCCGACGAGCACGGTCCCGGCGAGCGAGGCCGCGACGAGCCCGGCGCCGGTGACGCTCAGCTCGACCAGGACGAGGGTGGAGAGGGCGTCGTCGACCTCGGTGAGCGGGATGCCGGTGAGGAAGGCGCCCCGGCTGCCCTCCGCGTACGCGACCCGGTAGGAGCCGAGACCGCCGGGCAGCTCCACGGTGTGCGGCGCACCGTCGCGCGGGACGGCGGCGAGGGCGGCCCGCTGCTGCGCGTCCAGCTCCTCGACGGGGAACCTCGGCCCGTCCGTACCGCTCTTGCCGGGCACCTCCGTCGAGTATCCGGCGGAGGTGACCTCCCCGTCGGTGAGGACCGCGCCGAGGGTCCCTATCGGGGCGCCCGGACCGCCGAGGAAGGCGAAGGGCTCCCGGCTCCGGCCGGGGTCGGGCACGGGCATGGCGACCGGCGGCCCGGCGGCCCGCTGGGACAGCCCCCGGACCTGCTCGTCGGCCTGGTCGTACAGGTACGAGCGGAACGCGATCGTCGTGACCGTTCCGATGACGGCCGCGACGACCGCGATCAGCGCGACCGCCGACACGACGAGCCGGGTGCGCAGCGACCAGGGCCGCCGTGCACCCCGGAGCAGCCGCGTGCCCCGGCCCTGTGGCGTGCCTCGCGTCACCGGGCCGTTACTCCCCCGGCTTGATGAGGTAGCCGGCCCCGCGCCGGGTGTGGATCATCGGGGAGCGCCCCGCGTCGATCTTCCGGCGCAGATAGGAGATGTAGAGCTCGACCACGTTGGCCTGGCCGCCGAAATCGTACGACCAGACCCGGTCGAGGATCTGCGCCTTGCTGAGCACCCGGCGCGGATTGCGCATGAGGTAGCGCAGCAACTCGAACTCGGTCGCCGTGAGGTGGATCGAGTCGCCGCCCCGGGTGACCTCGTGACTGTCCTCGTCGAGGGTCAGGTCCCCGACGGTCAGCAGCGATTCGCTGCGCGCCTGCGCGGCCCCGGACCTGCGGATGAGGCCGCGCAGCCGGGCCACCACCTCCTCCAGGCTGAAGGGCTTGGTCACGTAGTCGTCGCCGCCCGCCGTGAGTCCGGCGATCCGGTCCTCCACGGCGTCCTTCGCCGTCAGGAAGAGCACCGGGACGTCGGGCAGCTCGCGCCGGATCGAACCGAGCAGGCTCAGTCCGTCGGCGTCGGGCAGCATCATGTCGAGGATCACGGCATCGGGCCGGAACTCGCGCGCGGAGCGCAGGGCGGTGGCTCCGTCTCCGGCGCTCATGACCTGCCAGCCCTCGTAGCGCAGGGCCATGGAGAGCAGTTCGGTGAGCGAGGCCTCGTCGTCGACGACGAGGACCCGGACGGCGGTCCCGTCGACGCGGAGCATGTCGGCGCGGGTGCCGGTACGAGCGCCGGTGCGGGCACCGGCGCGGTTGCTCGTGCGGTGTGAGGTGACGGTCATGGAACCCACGCTGACCGCCGCCGCTGAAAGGCCTCTTTCGCTTTCCTGTGAATTCCCTGAGAAACGGCCGTCGCCGGCGAGCGCCCGGAAGGGCCGGCCCCAAAGGGCCTGTTTCACGTGAAACAGCACACTCTGTAACTCATCGAGCCGGTTTCACGTGAAACATCGTGGCACCGTTCTCGTACAGCACCTTCCGGAGCCAGTCGTCCCCGAGCCCGAGCCGTTCGAGGACGTGGAGCTGATGCGCGTACGGATACGGGATGTTGGGGAAGTCCGAGCCCAGGAGGATCCGGTCACCGAGGTCGAGCAGCCGCTTGCGCTCCTCCTCGGGAAAGGGCGCGAACCGCTCGCTGAAGTCGGTGAACGCCATGGTGGTGTCGAGATGGACCCCCTCGTACCGCTCGGCGAGCGAGAGGAAGTCCCCGTACTCGGGCATCCCCATGTGCGCGACGATCACCCGCAGCCGGGGGTGCCGGGCGAGCAGCCGCCTCATGGGGCCGGGGCCGGTGAAGTTTCCCGGGGCGGGCCCGGAGCCGCAGTGGACGACGACGGGGGTGCCGCTGTCCGCGAGGCTCCCCCAGACCCCGTCGATCCGTTCGTCGTTCGGGTCGAACCCTCCGACCTGGAGGTGCACCTTGAAGACGCGGGCCCCGGCGTCGAGCGCCTCCCGGACGTAGTCGTCGGCACCCGGCTCGGGGAAGAAGGTGGCGGTGTGCAGACAGTCGGGGGTGCGGGCGGCGAAGTCGGCGGCCCAGGAGTTCAGCCAGGCACCCATCCCGGGCTTGTGCGGGTAGAGCATCGCGGTGAAGGCGACCGCTCCGAACCCGCGCAGAAGGGCGAGCCTGCGGTCCTCCTCCTCGCGGTAGGTGATGGGCCACTCCATACCGGTCAGCGGACCGACGGCGTCGAAGTAGGCCCAGACCTTGTCGAGGACGTTCTTCGGCATGAAGTGCGTGTGCACGTCGACGAGTCCGGGAATCCCGAGCCGCGCGAGGAGCGCGGGTATGTCGACGAGACCGACCTCTCCGCCCGCACCCCCACGCCCGCTCACACCACCATGCCCACTCGTAATGCCACACCCGCTCACACCGTCACGCCCGCTCACACCGTCACGCCCGCTCACACCGTCACGCCCGCTCGCACCGTCACGCCCGCTCGCACCGTCATGCCCGCTCGCACCGTCATGCCCGCTCATAGCCGTAACTCCGCTCGACCCTGCCGATGTGGACGCTGTAACTGTCGTACCAGTGCTCCCGCCCGTGCGCCTTGGCCTTCTGGTGCGCGGTGTGGAGGCGCCAGGCGTCGAGGGACTCCAGGTCGCGGAAGTAGGCGACGGTGATGCCGAGGCCGCCGGGGGTGCGGGCGGACTCGTGTCCGAGGTAACCGGGCATCCCTTCGACGATCTCCTGCATCCGGGAGGCGGTCTCGGCGTAACCCTCGGGCGCGTCGGGCCGGACCGAGGTGAAGACAGCGGTGTAGTAGGGCGGTTCGATACCCGCCACCGGTTTCGGGGTCATGCGATCACCCTCGCGGGGGCCGGACCGGGATGTCCACGGCCCCCCGCCAAAGGGATCCAAGACTTTACGAAGACGCACCCGGCAGCCTGGAAGGCGCTTCGGGAGGCCGCTGCGAGGAGCCGCCCGCCTCAGAAGAGCTCTCCCTGCTCGTTCGGATCCTCCCCGGGCGCCGCCGCCACCACCGGCACGGAGAAGCCGTCCGCCCCGTCGGCCCTCCCGAGGACCCACCCGCCCATGAGCCGGGTGTCGAGGGCGAGACAGCGCCCGTCGGGGGCGAGGAGATGCAGATCGGGCCCGGCGGCGGCGAGCAGCCGCCCGGCGATGGTGCCACCGTCGGTCAGCTCGGCGACCGTGCCGGCGAGCGGCGGCAGTCCGTCGAAGTGGAAGGCCTTGGCATGGTCGCGCGGGGCGAACTCCAGCGGCTCCAGGTTCTCGGTCCAGCCGCCGACCTCTCGGGCCCGTCGGTACAACTCCTCGACCTCCCCGGCCCGGTCGGCGGCGGGCGGCAGGGCGTGCCGGGCGGCCCGCTTGCGCTCGTACGCCACCCGGTCGGGCACGCCGAGCGCCTGTCGCAGGACCTCCTCGGTGCGCCGGGCGGCCATCAGCGGCCCCCGGCCGAGCCAGCTGAACGCGACGGCCCCCTGCTCCAGGAGCCGGGCGTCGCCCCGGGCCTCGGCGGTGATCCCCACCTTGGTCATGCCGGGCCCGAACCAGGCCAGGTAGACGCGGTACGGCTGGGGGTCGTCCGCGACGGTGTCCGCCGCGACCGAGTGGGCCCGGTCGAGCCGCGCGCACTCCGCGCACCGCCCTCCGGTGGCCCGCCCGGGAACGGCTGCCTCCACGGGGCAGGGGTTGTCCCGGGCCCCCGGGCAGCGCCGTACCCCGACGGCACGGAAGGCGAGCGGCTGCCCGTACGCGAGCGGGCTGACCCTCCCGCCCCGCCACCGCAGCCCCGGCACTCCGCCGTTCCAGGTGATCCCCCGGCACCGCCACTCCACGCCCACGCCTCCCCGACCGCTCCCGAAGCCCTCGGCCCCTGGTCATCCAGTCTCCGCCACGTCCCCGCCCCGCACAGGAGCACGGCTCAGGGGAGGACGTAGATCCGCGTCCCGTCCGGGTCCGGCTCCCCGACCTGCCGCATGCAGCCCCGCTCGAGGAGGAGCCGTACGCAGTCGTGGACGCGCTCGCCGGAGAGGCCGGTGCGGCGGGTGACGTCCTGGGTCCGGTAGCGCACCCCGCCCCGGACGAGCCCGGGAGCGAGGTAGCTGGCGACCGTCCGCACGTCCCCGGTGATGGCCCAGGACTCGACGAGCTCCTGCGGACTGAGCACGACGGCGGAGCCCGCGCGCTGGCGGGGCACGGCGAGCCGCTCCAGGGATTCGGCGACCCTGGAGAGGTTCTCCCGGGTCTCGCGGAGCAGTTCCGCGTACTCGACCTGCTCGGCGTGCGCGAGGGCGCCCTCGTCGAACCGCCCCTCCAGGCGCACGAGGACGTCGACGAGCTCCGGCGGGAGCAGGAAGCCGGCCTGCACCGGGGAGGGTTCGAGCCCGTATCCGCCGTGGCGCTGGACCGACGCCACGACTTCGGCCACCCACGCCCGGAACGGCCCGGCCTCCGGTCTCCGGCAGGCTCCGACGAGCTGGACGAGCCCCTGGAGGCTCACCATCCGCGTCGCCGCGCGGATCCCGCACCGGCGGAGGTACGTGTCGTCACCGGCGATCTCCCGCGCGGACGCCAGGCACTCCTCGGGCAGCGGCACCGTCCGCAGGGCCTCTCTCGTCCCCGCGTACCCCAGCCGTTTCGCCACGTCCACCACCGGGAACCAGTGGGCCCCGTCCGACGCGGTCAGCCTCCGCAGGCGCTCCCCGGTGGCGGCGTACACCACGTCATCGATGTCGATCGCGTCCATCGATCATCACCTCCGCGTCGCAAGCTAGTCCGAAGGCATATTCAACTGACATGCAAATAAGACAGGTTCACCCAAAAGGGGAGGCTTCCCGGGACTCCCCGAGACCCCTCCCCCTCCATGTACCCACCTATTTGGCGACAAACTGCGTGAGAATCGCCTGCACCTCGTAGATGTCGACCCCCTTGGTGAAGGTCTTCTGCACGGGCAGCTGGCTGCCCGAGATCCAGATCTTCAGCTCGGCGTCGAGGTCGAAGGTGCCGGCGGTCTCGACGGCGAAGTGGGTGATGCTCCGGTACGGGATCGAGTGGTACTCGACCTTCTTGCCGGTGATCCCCTGCTTGTCGACCAGCACGAGCCGCCTGTCGGTGAAGAAGATCGTGTCCCGGATCAGCAGGTACGCGGCGTGCACCTGCTCCCCCTGGCCGAGCAGCCGCGCGAAGTCCTGCTGCGCCTGCGCCGGATCGATCGCGTGCGCGTTCCCGAAGAGCGCCATGTCCCAACCCCCTGTGCGATGAGAGAACGAACGACCGACCCTACGGGGTGCCTTGTCGATCGAGCCACTCTCACGAGGCCCACGCGGACCGCCGGGGCGACAGCCGGCCCCGCAGGCCGTACGCGGTAGCGGGACGCCCCAACGGACAACGCAAGAGGCCCGGACTCTCGTCCGGGCCTCTCACCTGTGTGCACTCGGCAGGATTCGAACCTGCAACCTTCTGATCCGTAGTCAGATGCTCTATCCGTTAAGCTACGAGTGCTTGTTTTCAGTTCTTGCCTTCGCTCCCCGGCCTTTCGGCCCGCTCGCGGCGACAGGAAGAACATTACATGACTGCCGCTGTCATGTGAAATCCGATTGCCTCACCCCTTGTGACCTGCGAAAACGTCACGGAGGGGGAGCGCGGCACGGACCCCGGGAACGGCCGAAGCCCCGGCCTTGGGGGCCGGGGCTTCGGTGTGGGGCGGAGGCGGAGGGATTTGAACCCTCGATGGGCTTTAAGACCCAAACCGCATTAGCAGTGCGGCGCCATAGACCGGACTAGGCGACGCCTCCATGCACCCCGCGCATGCGCGGACGGTGCGTGCAGATGATGACACAGGCGAACCGGCTGTCACCAATCGATTCTCACCGTACTAGTCCTCCGGGGTCCAGGGCAAAGCCCACCGGCGCGTGTACGGACCCGCGCGCCCGCCCGGCGCACTCCCCTGCGCGCCCTCCGCGACACCCCTCCGCACTCCTCTCCGCGCAACGCCTCCGGATCCGGAGCGTTAGACCGGACGGGCGCGTCGCGCGCCCGCACCGCCGTGTCCGCGCCGTCCGCCGCATCTGCCGTACCCGCACTGTCCGCCGTGTCCGCCGTACCCATCGCGGCTGCCGTATCCGCCGTGTCCACCGCGTACCCCCGCTCCTGGAGTTCCGCATGCTGCGTCGTCTCGTCCTCGCGACCCTCGCCACCGCCACCGCCGGGTCCGCCGGTCTCGGGCCCCTGCCCCCGCTGCCGCTGTTCCCGGCGCCGACGCCCGACGCCCTGACCGTGGCGATCTCCGGAAGCGGCCACCCCGAGGCCGACGGCACCTTCGAGCTGAGGTGCGGCGAGCGGCCAGGGGGCGACCACCCGGCCGCCGAGCGCGCCTGCGAGCGCCTGGACCGGCTCGCGGCGGCGGACGAGGACCCGTTCCGGCCGGTCCCCGAGGACCAGGTGTGCGCACAGGTGTACGGCGGACCCGTCCTCGCACGGGTGACCGGCACCTGGCGGGGCCACGAGGTCGACACCCGCTTCTCCCGCGCGAACGGGTGCGAGATCGACCGCTGGGAGAATCTGGAGCCCGTCCTTCCCCTTGTCCGGGGATGACCTCCGCGCACGACGTCCGGGGATGACGTGCGGAGATGCCGTGTGGGGACGGCGGTCGGGAGCGATGACCGGGAGTGTCGGCCGGAGGCTCCCTTAGACTCCCTTCAGTGACAGGCCACGGTCCGAGGGGCAAGATGGGGCCGGCCGGTCGACAGGCCAAGCGCGTGCAGTGCGTCAGGGAGGAAGCGTCGTCGTGAGCAGCAGGCCATCCCGAGGCGCTGCTCGCCTCGCAGCCATACTCGACGCCCTCCCCGACGGCCTCGTGCTCGTCAACTGCAACGGCACGGTCGTCAACGCCAACACCATCGCCCTCGGCATGTTCGAGACGCCCGGCACCGCCCTCGTCGGGCGCGGCCTCCTCGACCTCCTGCCCGACTTCGACTCACGCCTCATCCCCGGCTCCATGCGCCGTCCGGACAACACCGACGAGCAGGGCCGCACCAAGCCGGCCCGGATGGTCGCCCGCCGCACCGACGGCGGCGAGTTCCCCGTCGAGGTGACCAGCGCCAGCCTGGAGGACGGCCGCGAGGCCTACGACTCGTACGGCGGCTACACCGGCGACGAGCTGCTCATGCTGGTCGTGCGCGACCTCACCGGCACCCTCGACACCGAGGCCGAACTCGCCCGCTCGCAGCGGCAGACCGAGATGATCCTGCGCGCCGCCTCCGAGGGCGTCGTCGGCACGGACACCGACGGCCGGGTCGTCCTCGTGAACCCCGCCGCCGCGCAGATCCTCGGCCACCGCGCCGGCGAGCTCGGCGGCCGGGAGCTGCACCCGCTGATCCTCGCCAAGCGCGCCGACGGCGAGCCCTTCCCGTACGAGGAGTCGCCGCTCGCGGACACCCTCAAGTCCGGGCGGAAGCACCGGGTGCGCGGGCAGGTCCTGTGGACGAAGAAGGGCGAGCGGGTCCCGGTCGACCTGACGACCGCTCCGGTGCGGGACGGCGACCAGCTCGTCGGCGCGGTGATGACCTTCGCCGACCGCAGGCCGTACGAGCAGCTCGCCGAGCAGCACGCCGCCGAGCTCGCCGACCGCGCCGAGCGGGCGGCGGCGGAACGGGAGGCGCAGCAGGAGCGGTACGCCTCGCTCGCCGCCCGCCACGAGCAGCTGACGGCCGTGCTCGCCGAGTCGCTGCGCGGCCCCCTGGAGGAGCTGCGCACCCAGCTGGGCGCCCTCGCCGCCGACGACGCCGGGCAGCTGTGGCCCGAGGCCAACCAGGTCCTTCACCACCTCGCCGCCGGGTACGCCCGGATGACGGCGCTCGTGGACAACGTCCTGGGCTACCAGCGCCTCGACGCGGGCACGGAGGAGCTCGACAAGCGCGTCACGCTCCTCGACGAGGTCGTGTCCGCCGGCATCGACGGGGCCGTCGAGCTGATCGGGCCCGGCCGCGCGCAGTTCGCCGTGCACACCCCGCCCATCGAGGCCGAGGTGGACCCGGCCCGCCTCGCGACCGCCCTCGCGCACCTCGTCGCGGACGTCGCGGGCGTCGACGCGACCGGCAGGAACCGGGCCGCCGCCCCGGGCGCCGCGCCCGCCGACTCCACGATCGTCGTGGCGGCCGCACAGCGCGGCGACGTCGTACGGATCGAGGTCCGCGGCCCGTACGCGGGCGGCGACCCGGTCCACGGGCCCGTCGTGCGCGGGATCGTGACGGCGCACGGCGGCGTCGTGCAGACCCACGAGGTGCCGGGCACGAGCGGCGGCGCGTACGTCCTCGAAGTGCCGGTCGGCGCGGGCCGGGGCACGGTCCCGGCGCCCGCTCCCCGGAACGACGGGCAGGCGGGCGGCCGGGAGGCCCTCGCGCTGCCCGCGCAGGCCTCGGGTCCGGCCGCCGTTCCCGCCCCGGGCGCGGGGCCGGACACGGAGGCCGGCGGCGGGCGGCGACGGGCCCGGCGCGGCTCGACGGACGCCTTCCTGGAGAGCGCGGTCGCCGCGGGGGGCGACGCACCGTCCGGCGCCGAGCCCAGCGGGCGCCGCCGTGCCCGTACGGGAGGCACCGCCGCGGCCGATCTGATCCCGGCCCAGCAGAACGCGATCGCTTCCCCCGGGACCTCCGGCGTCCCTGCCGGCTCCGGAGTCTCCACCGGCTCCGGTGTCCCCGCCGTCGCTGGAGGCCCTTCCGCCTCCGCCGCCTCGCCCGTCGAGCCCACCGGGCGCCGTCGGGGGCGGCCCGCCGAGGGTTCCGTCGTGACCGCCGCCGAAGGGGCTCAGGGACGTGCCGCGCTCGGCGCGGCCGTGCCGCCGCAGGGCGTCGCCGTCGACCCCGCGGGTGCTCCCGGCCCCGTTCCCTCCCCCGCCCTGGCCCTGCCGGCCGTCGCCTCCGAGGAGGCCCCGGCGCAGCCGAGCGGACGCCGTCGGCGCGCGCTGGCCGCCGCGCAGGAGCGGGCGGCCGCGGCCGAGGCCGGCCCCCGGACCCCGTTCGCGCTGCCGCCCGCCGACGCCGACCGTGAAGTGCCCCTGCCCGCCGCGCCCGTGACCGGTCCGCCGGTCGGCACGCCCGGCGGTGCCGGTACGTCTGCCGGTGCCGGTACGCCCGCCGGTCCGCTGCCGGTCTCCGACGAGGGACAGCACGAGGCCGTACGGGGTGTCCCGGGCGCCGACCACACGCCGCCGCAGCCCCACCCGCACGTCCACGCCCAGGCACCGCTGCCGGCCCAGGCTTCGGGCGTCTCCACGCCCCTGCCCGCGACCGGTCCCGCGCCCGTACCGCCTCCCGCCGAGCCGACCGGGCGGCGCCGGGCCGTCGCGCCGCCGCCGCCGGCTCCGGAGCCGCCGCAGCCCGGTAATGGGACCGGCACCGGCACCGGCTCCGTACCGCTGCCGCCCGAGCTGCCCATGTCGAGGGAGTCGACCCAGGGACGGGCGTTCAGCGTCCGTACCCTCGGGCAGGGCGTCCCCTTCGTACCCCCGGTCCCCGCCTCCCCGGCGCACCCGGCCCCGGTACCGGCGACCTCCCCGGCTCCGGCCGCGCCCGGTGCGTCCGCCGTGCCCGGCGTACCCGCCGCGCCCTCCAACGGCTCCGGGCGGCGGCGCAAGCTCGCCGCCCCGCCCGAGGTCGACCCGCCGGCCCCGACCGCGCTTCCCGCGCCGACCGGGGCCGAGGCCGAGCCGCACCCGCAGGCACCGGCTCGGGCGGCGGCTCGGACACCGGCCCCGGCACAGCCGGAGACGCAGTCCCGGGCGGAGGCCGCGCCGGGACTCACCCCCCTCGCTCCTCCCGCGCCCCCCGGCTCCCCCGTGCCCGAGGGCCGGGCGTACGCCATAGGGGCGCCCGCCGAGGGCTCCGCGGAGGGTCCCGAGCCGCTCGACGGCCCCGGCGGCGCGGTCGAGGTCGCCAACCGGCCCGCCCCGCGCCCCGTCGACGACGAGCTGCCCCCGGAGCCCCTCGACAACCCGCGCCGGCTGCTGGTCTGGCCCGCGCCCGACGTCTCCACGCAGCAGGCGCTGAGCGACCGCGGCTACCGGCCGGTGATCGTGCACTCCCGCGAGGAGGTCGACGCGCAGATCGCCGCCTTCCCGGCCGCGCTCTTCGTCGACCCGCTGACCGGCCCCATCACCCGCACCGCGCTCCAGTCGCTGCGTCAGGCGGCCGTCGCCGCCGAGGTGCCGGTGCTGCTCGCGGCCGGGCTCGGGCAGGCGACCCGCGAGGCGGCGTACGGCGCCGATCCGGCCGTGCTCCTCAAGGCGCTCGCACCGCGCGACAGCGAGCAGCACCCGTCCCGGGTCCTGCTGATCGAGGAGAACGAGGACATCGCGGAGGCGCTCGCGGCCACTCTGGAGCGGCGCGGGATGCAGGTGGCGCGGGCGGCCACGGACTCCGAGGCGGTCACGCTCGCCACGCAGACGCAGCCGAACCTGGTGGTGATGGACCTGATGCAGGTGCGCCGCCGCCGGGCCGGGATCATCGACTGGCTGCGGGCGAACGGGCAGCTCAACCGCACCCCGCTCGTCGTCTACACCTCGGCCGACCTCGCCGGGGAGGAGCTGCCGAAGCTGTCCTCCGGCGAGACGGTCCTCTTCCTCGCCGAGCGCTCGAACAGCACCGAGGTCCAGGCCCGGATCGTCGACCTGCTCGCGAAGATCGGCACCAACTAGGACGTGACCGTACGGGGGAGGGGGAGGACGCCCGGCGCCCTCCCCCTCCCCCGTGTTCCGCTCCCTACAGCTGGGTCACGTCCAGCCCGCCCTCCGCGTACTGCTTGCGGATGACCTTCTTGTCGAACTTGCCGACGCTCGTCTTCGGCACGGCGGGGACGATCGCCCAGCGCTCCGGCAGCTGCCACCTGGCGATGCCGCCCTCCGTGGCGAGGAAGGCCTTCAGCGTCTCGTAGTCCGCCGTCGAGCCCTCCTTGAGGACGACGGTCGCGAGCGGGCGCTCGCCCCACTTCTCGTCCGGCACGGCGACGACGGCGGCCTCGGCGACCTCCGGGTGCGCCATGAGGGCGTTCTCCAGCTCGACGCTGGAGATCCACTCGCCGCCGGACTTGATGACGTCCTTGGCGCGGTCGGTGAGGGTGAGGAAGCCGTCGGTGCCGATCACGCCGACGTCGCCGGTCTTGAGCCAGCCGTCCTCGCTGAACTTGTCCTCGGGCCGGAGCGGTTCGCCGTCGACGCCGCTGTAGTACGCGCCCGCGATCCAGGTGCCGCGCACCTCCAGCTCGCCGGCCGACTCGCCGTCCCAGGGCAGGTGCTCGCCGCCGGGGCCGACGAGCCGCGCCTCGACACCGGCGGGGAAACGCCCCTGCGTGACGCGGTAGGGCCACTCCTCGTCGGCGGTGAGGCCGGCCGGCGGGTGGGCCATCGTGCCCAGCGGGGAGGTCTCGGTCATGCCCCAGGCATGGCAGAGGCGGACGCCGAACTTGTCGTACGCCTCCATGAGCGAGGGCGGACAGGCCGCGCCACCGATGGTGACCTGGGCCATGGAGGAGAGGTCGCGCGGGTTGGCGGTGACCTCGGCGAGCAGGCCCTGCCAGATGGTGGGGACGGCGGCGGCGTGGGTCGGCCTCTCGCGCTCGATCATGTCGGCGAGCGGGGCCGGCTGGAGGAAACGGTCCGGCATGAGCATGTTGATGCCGGTCATGAAGGTGGCGTGCGGGAGCCCCCACGCGTTCACGTGGAACTGCGGCACCACGACCAGGGTCGTGTCCTTGGCGGTGAGGCCCATCGACTCGGCCATGTTCACCTGCATGGAGTGCAGGTAGATCGAGCGGTGGGAGTAGACGACGCCCTTCGGGTCGCCGGTGGTGCCGGAGGTGTAGCACATGGCGGCGGCCGTGCGCTCGTCCAGCTCGGGCCAGTCGTACGTGGTGGGCCGGCCGGCGATCAGCTCCTCGTACTCGTGCACGCGCGGGACCGCGCCGGCCAGGACGGAACGGTCGCCGGGGCCCGCGACGACGACGTGCTCGACCGTCGGCAGGTGCGGGAGCAGCGGGGCGAGGAGGGGGAGCAGCGAGCCGTTGACGATCACGACCCGGTCGGCGGCGTGGTTGACGATCCACACCAGTTGCTCGGGGGGAAGGCGCAGGTTGAGGGTGTGGAGGACGGCGCCCATGGAGGGGATCGCGAAGTACGCCTCGACGTGCTCGGCGTTGTTCCACATGAGGGTGGCGACCCGCTGGTCGCCGGTGACGCC
The DNA here is from genome assembly GCF_042900925.1 of Streptomyces sp. NPDC012825. Lineage (NCBI taxonomy): Bacteria > Bacillati > Actinomycetota > Actinomycetes > Kitasatosporales > Streptomycetaceae > Streptomyces > Streptomyces sp. NPDC012825. The sequence continues at coordinate 115,810 of NZ_JBIBBZ010000003.1, forward strand.
GAGTTCGTCGCGCAGGGCGTTGGCCAGCTGGTGCGCGCGGGCTCCGGTCTCAGCGAACGTGCGGCGCTGCGGCTCGGGCTCGCCCGTCCAGGTGGTGATGATGGACTTCCCGTGGATCCTCATCCCGTGCTCGAGGATGCGGCTCACGGTCAGCTGTACGTCCTGCATGGTGCTGTACACGGGGCGTCCTCCCGGTGGGCGCTACGTGGCAGTAGGGGGTGTGGAGATTCTGCGCACGTACCGCGCGGTATGTCACTACCTGGGAGTACGGAAATTGCCAGTGATTACTGGCGACGGGGAGAACCGGGGGCCCGAGAGGGATCCGGGAGGGCGTGAGGGGTGCCCCGGGAAGACGACAAGGGGCGCCTCGGAAAGGCGCGAGGAGCGCCCCGGGAAGAGGGTGCGAGAGCTGCCGCGGAAGGCGCGAGAGCTGTCCCGGGAAGACCACGAGGGCTGCCTCGGGAAGACGCGAGGGGGCCTCTCACCTCACCGGAGTCAGCTCCGGGTCTTCGCGGAGCTTGCGGAGCGCTCTGGACACCGCGCTCTTGACCGTGCCGACCGACACCCCGAGCACCTCGGCGGTCTGCGCCTCGCTGAGGTCCTCGTAGTACCGCAGGACCACCATCTGGCGCTGCCGCTCCGGCAGCTTGAGCACCGCGCGCCACATGGCGTCGTGCAGCGCTTGCCGCTCGGCCGGATCGGACGACGGGAGTCCGACCGGCTCGGGCAGCTCCTCGCACACGAACTCGTCGACCTTGCGCTTGCGCCACTGGGACGTACGGGTGTTCAGCAGCGCCCGGCGCACGTACCCGTCCAGGGCGCGGTGGTCCTCGATGCGCTCCCAGGCCACGAAGGTCTTGGCGAGCGCGGTCTGGAGGAGGTCCTCCGCGTCCGAGGGGTTGGCGGTCAGGGAGCGGGCGGTGCGCAGGAGCACGGGCCCACGCGCCCGTACGTACGAGGAGAAGGTCGTGTACGACGCGTACTGCGAGGCACCGGCGCAGACGGGGCCAGAGGGTGGCGGAGTCATGGCTCCACGCTAGGAGGGGAGGTGCGTCCGACGGATCGGCCCCAGGTCCCGAACCGCCGTCCGCCTCAGGTTGTAGGGGTGAGGACACCTCCACCTCCTCTGGGTGGAGGCCCCCGAGACCCGGCTCAGGGTCGGTCCACGGCCCGTGTCACGGCGAGGGAGTCGGTGGAGAACGCGCGGGAGGATCCCGCACGTGCCGTGGCGAGGCGGGCGACCGGAGCGTCCACGGCGTTGCGGTCGATCACGAGGCGGTGGCCGCCGTACGACTCGGTGACGTTGCCCGCGTACTGGTGGATCCGGGCGTGCGGCGTCCAGGCCGCCGGAGCCAGCGTGGCCTCGGTCTCCAGCGCGGGCTTCCCCAGCCAGCGCGCGAACCACATCACGGCCGGCAGGTCCGCCGTGCCCGCCTTCCGCTGCGCCTCGATGTCCCGCACGCCCGTGTCCGCACTGCTGTAGAAGCCGGGAAGGTACCCGAGGCGGCGCACCTCCCGGTTCCAGCCGCGGACGAAGGAGAGCGTGGTCGCGGCGCACTGCGCGTCACCGCGCCGGTAGGCCTCGATGTCGAGGTAGAGCGGGCTGCTCGTGCCCAGGCCCAGGGCCCGCGCGGCCCGCACCGCGTCGCCCCCTTCCCGGGTGCCCTGGCCCCAGGGGTCGGAGCCGATGGCGAAGGGCTTCTTGGCGGGGGCCTCGACGCACGGCGCCTGGGAGCCGACGAAGACGGGCAGCAGCCGCCAGCCCATGGACTGCACCGAGGCGACCCAGCCGGAATCGAGCTCCCGCTGGCCGGGGCAGCCCCGCCCCCGCCCGGCGAAGTAGATCCCGACGGCCCCGTACGGCGAACCGCGCCAGGCCCGCATCGTCTCGACGGAGGGCGCCTCACAGGTGTCGAAGGCCTTGCCGGTGAAGTGGACGGGGGTGGAGGCGGTGGACACGGCCTCTCCGGAAGCGCCGGACGTCGCGAGGGCACTGGGGGCGGGGGCCCCGGAAGCAGGGGCTTCGGGAGCGGAGGCTTCGGGGGCGGAGGCTTCGGGAGCGGAGGCTTCGGGAGCAGGGGCCCCGAGGGCTGGGACTTCGGGAACGGAGGCCCCGGGAGTGGAGGCTTCGGCGGTGCTCACGGCCGGAGCCGGGGCCGCCACCGCGACGGCGGCACGTGACGGAGGCTGGGGCGGGGCGGCGGACGGCGCCGGAGCCGGCGCGTCGAGGAGCGCCGTCCCGGCCACCGCCGTCATCAGGGCGAAGGCCACGGCTCGCACCCCGGCGAGGGGGAGCGCGGACCGCGAACGTGCCCCTGCCCGTGCCCGTGCGGAAGTCGTGGTGGACCGGGATCGGAACCGGGACGGCGCGCTTGTGCTCATGACGCGAGTGAAGGGCCGCCCGCCGTACCCGGCCACCGCTGGGGCCGTCGCCTCGGCCGTACGCGCCGGGTAACGACCCTTACGTGGGAACCCCGCCTCCGCCGTCCACCACCCCCATGACCGTGTCCGCCGCCCCCGTACCCCCGCGCCCGCCGGCACGGCGACCCGTACACCGGTACCGAAGTGCCTTCACGCGAGGCGCCGTTCGCCCTGTCGCATCACTCCCGTCGTTCGCACTGCTGGATCACCCCCGTCGGACCGGTCTCCGCTGCCCCGCCCCTCACCACGGAGGGAAGCCGAGCACCGGGAGGCACTGGGCGATGCGAGTGAAGCCGGCGCGGGCGGTGCGGATGCGTGCCATGACTGTTCCTCCAGGTGTCGAGAACCGTGAACCAAGGACTGAGAACCGGGAACTCCTGGGAGTTCCGCCGAATACCTGATGCGTGAAGTGGAACTGAAATACCTCTGCTTCCCGGGCAGTTGGCCTGCCGCCCCGGCCGTTGTGCTCGACGTCTCGAATCCAGAGATGCCCATGGAAACCCCGGTGAATCGCCCAGGAACGGACGTTCCCTCGCAAGCGTGAGGACAGCCGGATAAACCCGGTCAAGACAAGATCAGGGCGAGATCGGGGTGGGATGAGAGGGTGAGAAAAGAAGCGGTTCACAGGGGCGAAGGAATTCCCGTTCCGGCTCGGGTACGGCTCCGCCACCCCTAGAAGACTTCCCCAGCGTTCCCCTCACCTCCCCGCTCGCCCCCCCTAGTCCCCCACAGCCCCTTCGAAGGCCTGGTACGCCGCCTCGTCGAAGAGCACGAACCGCACCTCCTCGACCTCGGTGCGGGCAGCCCGCACCGTCTCGACGGCGATCCGGGCGCCGTCCGCCATCGGCCAGCCGTAGATCCCGGTGGAGACGGCCGGGAAAGCAACCGTGCGGGACCCCAACTCGTCGGCCACCCGCAGGGATTCCCGGTAGCAGGAGGCCAGCAGCTCCGAGCGGTCCTCGTCCCGCGACCAGACCGGCCCCACCGTGTGGATCACGTGCCGGGCGGGCAGCCGCCCCGCCGTGGTGGCCACGGCCCGCCCGGTCGGCAGCCCCTTGCCGTAGCGCGAGGCGCGCAGCTCCCGGCAGGCGGCGAGAATCTCCGGACCGCCCTTCCGGTGAATGGCCCCGTCGACCCCGCCGCCCCCGAGCAGCGAGGAGTTGGCGGCGTTGACCACCGCGTCCACCGCTTCGGCGGTGATGTCCCCACGGACGAGCACGATCCGCATCCCATACTCCCGTCTCCCGAAGGTCTTTCGAAGAACTCCGGACCCTACGCCGCCCCTCCCGGGACGGCTCCGCCATTACCACCTCCCCACCTCCGGGCCACCCCTGAGGGGCGGCGAACGGCCCGATATGCCGCGCGATGCATACGTACGAGATGACACGGGCCGAAGTGACGTCACACGTACGGGTGAGTATCAGGAGCCTCCGGAGCGGGTACGGGCCCGCGGTGGCGACGAAGACGGCGAATCCGGGCGAGGTCGGTCACCGCGGGTGAAATAGCCGGTGGGAAAGGCGTTTCCGGCTCTCACGGTTCCGCGACGTGCGCGTGTCTAACCCCAAGCCGACGCCTAAATTGTTCAGAATGTCACTTACTGCCCCAGTTGAAACTACGAAGTTTCGTTGCCGAGGAGCGTGTCATGCAGGTTCGCAGGTGGCTCCCTGACCAGCCCACCAGCATCGGCCGCCATGACTGGCCGGACGAGGGCGGCGAGGGAACTCATCTGCGACTGCGGGCCGGCTCCATCGTCGTACTCGACCGACAGGCCTGGCGCGTCCTGGAGATCACCGGGTACCCCGGCGACCACTGGCCGGAGGCGTACGAGAAGGCCTGGCGCGACCACGTGGAGCTGTGGTGGCACGCCAACGAGCTGCGGCGGGCCAACAACCAGGCGGTCAAACCCGCCCCGGAACGCGCCGAGTTCTACAAGCGGCCGGTGGTGCTCGTCCTGCGCAACGACAACCTGCCCCGGTCCGCGCCGAAGCACTGGTGCGCCCCCGCCAGCCAGGACTGGCAGGTGCTCCCCGAGCACTACGCGGTCTGCCGCGCCTGCGGCGAACTGCCGCCCTGCCACCACGGGGAGTACCCGCGCGAGGAGGGCCCGCGCAGGCCGGAGCAGAGCGGCGGCATCCCGTTCCTGGTGCCGAAGGGCTGCTGCATGGGGTGCGCCGAGCAGATCAAGCCCCGTATGCGGACGGTCCGTTTCCCGGGGCCCAACCTCTGGTACCCGGACCTGGGCGAGGACACGGCGGTCTTCCACGCGCGCTCCTCCTGCGAGGACCAGGTGGAGTGCTACCGCGCGCAGTGGCAGCAGGAGTACGAGCCGCCGACCGTGCGCCCCGGCACGTCGGCGTTCCCGGGCTTCGACCACTTCGTACTCCCCCGAGCCCGCCAGTCCCCGCCGCAGCCCCCACAGGCCCCGCAGCCGCAGGCCCAGGTGACACAGCTCCAAGCCGCTCAAGCCCAGGCCCAGGCCCAGGCCCAGATCTCACAGCCCCAGGCCTCCCCCCAGGGGCCCCAGGCCCCGCTGCCGGCCTCGCACGCCCTCCTGCTGGCCACGGCCCCCCGCGCGGGAGAGGAGGCGCACGCCGCCCTCACGGTGGGGACGACGGGCTCCGGCACCTTCTCGCCCTCCTTCGAGAGCTACCGAGCGGACCCCGACCCCTACCCGACGCCCGAGCCCTACCCGGTCCCGGACTCCTACGCGGCCGCCGACCTCTACCAGCCGTCCGACCCCTACCCGGCCCCCGCTGCGGATCAGGGCCCCGCGGGCCACGCGGTCCGGGCCGCGGAGGAGTTGAGCCGCACCCTGACCGACCGTCCGGCCTTCCACAACGCGGAGCAGGCGGCCCGCGTCATCGAGGAACTCACGGCGGCCGTACGCAACATCGCGCTCTGCCTCAACAACCCCCCGGCCCGCAACCACTCCTGACTCCGGCCCCGGCCGGAGAGGCCTTCTTCGTACGGGCCCGCACGCCTTCGAGCCGGCACCGGACGCCACGGTGTCCCGGTCCAGCGCGTCCGCCCCCGCAAGGCGGCCCCGGGCGGCGACGGTCGGACGGAACCCTCTCGTCGCTCTCTTGTACGGTGCCTGCCAAGGGGGACACCATGCATGATCGGGACTGGGACGACGACACCGACTACAAGTCGGCCGTGAGACGCACGCAGATCATGATGGCCATCGCGTCGGTCGTGACCCTGTTGGTGCTCGGAGCCGTAGCCATCGGCATCTTCGGCGTATCGGTGTTCCTGGACCTCGTGGAACTTTTCGTCCGGTAGCCATGTCTCCCGCGTGCCCATGGGCGGGGGACCACGGGGAAGAGCACGCAGTCACGGTGCACGGACACGCGAGAGGCCCCCGACCGGGTCAACCGGTCGGGGGCCTCTTCACCTGGCGGTGGGTGTGGGATTTGAACCCACGGTGACTCGCGCCACGACGGTTTTCAAGACCGTTCCCTTAGGCCGCTCGGGCAACCCACCTTCGCTCCGGACCGCTTGGCCGGAGCGGCTACAGCGTACCGGCTGGAGAGGCGGGACGGCGGCGGGTGGGGGCGCGGCCCCGGCGATGGGGCCGGGGCCGGAGCCGTGGTCGGAGTCGGGGTCGTGCGGGTGGGTCAGCTGTCGCCGGTGCGTTCGCCCAGGACGACGGTGGTCTTGGCGGACTTGCCGTCGCGCTCGTAGGTGATCTCCACCGAGTCGCCCGGCTTGTGGGTCCAGATCTCGCTGATGAGGGTGGGGCCGCTGTCGATCTGGTGGCCGCCGAAGCCGGTGATCACGTCGCCCGGCTTCAGGCCCGCCTTGGCCGCGGGGCCGTCCGGGGTGACCGAGGGGGTGCCGCCGGTGCCCTTGGCGGCGATCTCGGCGCCCTCGCCCTCCTCGTTCATGTTCACGGTCGCGCCGATCACCGGGTAGACCGGCTTGCCCGTCTTGATCAGCTGCTGGGCGACGTTCTTCGCCTGGTTGACCGGGATCGCGAAGCCGAGGCCGATCGAACCCGCCTGGGACTGCCCGAAGCCCCCGCTGGTCGACTGGATGGCCGAGTTGATGCCGATCACCGCGCCGCTCGCGTCGAGCAGCGGACCGCCGGAGTTGCCCGGGTTGATCGAGGCGTCCGTCTGCAGGGCGCTCATGTACGAGTTGCTGCCACCGGATCCGTCGCCCGAGGCGACCGGGCGGTTCTTGGCGCTGATGATGCCCGTCGTCACCGTGTTCGACAGGCCGAACGGCGCCCCGATCGCGATCGTCGAGTCCCCGACCGCCACCTTGTCGGAGTCGCCCAGCGGAAGCGGCTGGAGGCCCTTCGGGGCGTTCTTGAGCTTCAGCACCGCCACGTCGTAGCCCTCGGCCCGCCCTACGACCTCCGCGTCGTACGACTTGCCGTCGGAGAAGGTCACGGAGAGCGTGCCGCCGTCCGCCGCCGACGCCACCACGTGGTTGTTGGTGACGATGTGGCCCTCCTGGTCGTACACGAAGCCCGTGCCCGTGCCGCCCTCGCCCTGGGAACCGCCCGACTTCGCCTGGATGGTGCCCACGCCGGGCAGCGCCTTCGCCGCGACCGCCGCGACCGTCCCCGGGTCGCGCTTGAAGGAGGCCGGGGTGTCGCCCGAGGAGACGGTGGTCGAACTGATGCCGTCGTCGTCGCGCTCGGCCGCCCAGTAGCCGATGCCGCCGCCGACGCCGCCCGCGACGAGCGCCGCCGCCAGGACGGCCGCCACGAGGCCGCCGGTCCGCTTGCGCGGCGCGGCGGGGCCCGGGGGCACGGGCGCGTGCGGGGCGCCCCAGGAGGGAACGGCCGGCGGGGGCGGCGGCCAGCCGCCCGCCGGAGCCGCGTGGGCGGCGTGGGTCGTGGGGGTCTCGGCCGCCGTGGGGGTCACGGGGGTCGTGTGGGCCGCGTGGGCCGTCGGGGGTTCCTGGGGACCCGTGCCGCCCGCCGGGTGCGTCGCGGCCGCCTCGGGGGCCGGGGTCGGCCCGGAGGCCGGGGCCGGAGGGGCCGACGGGGGTACGGGAGGCGTCGGAGGGGCGGACGGAGCAGCCGGAACCCCCGGAACCGCCTTGCCCTCGTTCTCGGTGCTCACAGCTCGCTCTCCTCGTCGACTGGCGTTGACCGCTGTTACTGCTGTTACTGCTGTTACTGCTAGGGCTACTGGTACTGCTCGGACCGCTGGTACTGCTCGGTCGTGCGTCGCCCGGCGCATCGTCCACGGGCCGCCTCGACCGGTCGTCCGCTTCGACCGCCTGCCCGCGTCGGCCGCGGTTACCCGTGAGTGTCCGCCGTCCGACCGAACCACGCGCGCGCCTGCGTGTGACTCCTCCCGACCGCGTGAGGTTGTGGTCGCTCCGGCTCCAGGGTGCTGCGACCAGCTTTTCCCACCGGACGTCAGGCCGCTGTAAGGCGGAGCTGTGCGTTCGCACTCCATCCTTTATAAAGGACAGAACGGACAGTCTCGGTGTGCCCGCCACGCCCCGCCGATGGCACCATGACGCGGTGACTCACGCACGGCAGCAACCGAACCGCGCCCCCGTCCAGGTCGTCGCCCACCGCGGAGCGTCCGAGGACGTACCGGAACACACCCTGGCCGCCTATGTGAAGGCCATCGAGGACGGCGCCGACGCCCTGGAGTGCGACGTCCGGCTCACCGCCGACGGGCACCTGGTCTGTGTGCACGACCGGCGCGTCGACCGCACCTCCAACGGCCGCGGAGCCGTCTCCACCCTCGAACTGGCCGCTCTCGCCGAGCTCGACTTCGGCACCTGGAAGGGCCGGGGCGAGTCGCAGGAGAGTCCCGACCGGCGTGCCCCCGGATCCACCTCCGTCCTCACCCTGGAACGCCTCCTGGAGCTGGTCGCCGACGCCGGGCGCCGGGTCGAGCTGGCGATCGAGACCAAGCACCCCACGCGCTGGGCGGGCCAGGTCGAGGAGCGGCTGCTCCAGCTCCTGAAGCGGTTCGACCTCCACGCGCCCGCGTCCCCCGAGGACTCCGCCGTGCGAGTCATGAGCTTCTCGGCCCGCTCCCTGCACCGGATCGCCGCCGCCGCGCCGACACTGCCCACCGTCTCCCTCGCCCAGTTCGTCTCGCCCCGGCTGCGCGACGGGCGGCTCCCCGCGGGCGCGCGCATCGCGGGCCCCTCCATCCGGATCGTCCGGCACCAGCCGGCGGTGATCCTGCGGCTCCAGAAGGCCGGGCACCGGGTGCACGTCTGGACGGTGGACGAGCCGGAGGACGTCGAACTCTGCGAGCGTCTCGGCGTGGACGCGATCATCACCAACCGCCCGAAGCAGGTGCTGGCCCAGTTGGGCCGCGGCTGAGCCCCTCCTCTTTCGTCACTTCCGCCTCACCCGCCCCCTCCGCACCAGGAGACGAAGGGTGCATCAGGGGTTACAGGGAGTGCACCGGCGCGTTCCGTCCGTACGCGATCGTCACGAGTGCCTCATCCCACGCCGATTGGCCGGTTTCCGGCCCAGGTCATCGGGGCATTCACACCGTGGCGTGGGGCGAAGGAGGTCTCGGGGGTGGCGTTGGTGGTGGCACAGGAGGTGCCCACGTCGTCGAGCATGGCCGTACCTCATGGCCCTGCGGGCGTGGGTGAGGCGCGGCACCGGATGCGGGACGAGCTGTGCCGCAGCGGGGTCGCGGAATCGGTCGTCGACGACGCGATACTGATCCTTTCCGAACTGCTCAGCAATGCCTGTCGGTACGCCAGGCCGCTGGGCCGGGCCGATCGTGGCGACGGGGACGTGCGGGCGGCCTGGCGGGTCGACCCGGCGGGCGGACTGCGGGTCGAGGTCACCGACGGCGGTGGTCCGACGCGGCCCGTCCCGTCGACGCCCTCGGTCACGGCGCGGGGCGGCCGCGGGTTGAACATCATCAGCGCGCTGGCCCAGGACTGGGGCGTGCGCGACAGCGCGACCGGCGAGGTCACCGTCTGGGTGGTCGTCACCGAGGGACACCGTCGCGAGGACTTCGTGACGCGTGTCGGCGGCGGTTCGGGCTTCGACTTCCTGGACGCGTACGACGACCTGGACTGAATCCCGGTCCCGGGGCCGACCCCGCAGTCCGGTTCGGTCCACCGGTCCCGCAATCCAGGTCGGCCCCCGGCCCCCGCGATCCGGGTCGGCCCCCGGCGCGGCCCGCCTGAGGGGTGGTGGTGGTCGGGGCGGCTAGGCTCGCGCCCGAAACAGCACCGCACACAAGCACCGCCGCGATCGGGAGAAAGCCACACCATGGCCAAGAAGCGCCCCCAGACGAAGGCCGGCAAGGCCGGCCAGGCACAGGTCACGAGCGGGGAGATCCCGGTCGTCGGCGCGCGCGAGCCGTGCCCGTGCGGTTCGGGCCGCCGCTACAAGGCGTGTCACGGCCGGGCCGCCGCGCACGCCGTCACCGACCTCGTCCAGCGCCCCTTCGAAGGCCTGCCCGGCGAGTGCGACTGGGTCGCGCTGCGCGAGCTGGTGCCCGCCGCGACCGTACCGCTCACCCTGAAGGGCGGGCTGCCCGAGGGCGTGCCGTCCGTGACGCTCGCGACCGTACTGCCGATGGCGTGGCCGGCGCTCCGCCGGGACGACGGTTCCGTCCTGCTCGCCCTGCAGAACGACTCCACCTCCGGCGACCTGGCCCGCGACCTCGCCGACACCCTCCAGCGCGCCCTGGAGACCGAGCCGGGCACCCCGGTGCCCCCGCGCCGCGTGCCGGCCGAGGGCCCGCGTCTCCAGGACCTGCTGGACGCCGACGCCGCGTTCGTCCCCGACGTCCACACGGGCTTCGAGTTCTGGATCCCGCAGTCGGCGGACGGTGCCGACCCGGAGGTCACCGCCTCCCTGGAGCGGGCCAACGCGGCCGCGATCCCGACCGTCCGGCTGACGGGCGTCGACTCCGCGTACTGGTGCGAGACCCCGGACAAGAACCACCTGCGCTGGGTCATGCCGTACCCGGAGGAGAAGCTCCTCGACGCGCTCGCCCGGCTCCAGGCCGTCGGCACCACCTCCCTCGGCCCCGACACCCGGCTCGTCGGCTCCTTCCGCGCCCACGGCCTCGTGGTGCCGGTGTGGGACCTGCCGACGTCCATGACCGCCGAGGAGTGCGAGAAGCCGGCCGCCGAGTTCTTCGAGCGGCTGACCGCGGCACTCGCCTCGGACGCTCCGCTCACCGCGGAGGAGCGTCGGGCGCGCGGCGGCCTCACGAACCGTCAGGTCACTCTCAGCTGATACCCCAGGCGGTATCGGTGACTGACAGACCGACCGGTCGGTGACTTCCACCACAACCCGGTCTTCGGACAGGTAAATCCCTGTCCGAATAACCGAGATCGAATTTGCGAACAGCAGATCTCTTGTTACCGTTCTGGAAGCCCGGTCGCTGGTGCATCCCCCGTCGCCAGCGACCGGGTCTTTCCATGTCCGCTTCCGGCGCGGCCGGGGCGTCCGACGCTCAACTTCCCTCGCCGCCCGCCGTGTTGCTGCCCGCCCGCAGCAGCAGCGGAGCACTCCCGACCTCGTCCGCGCCGGCGAATTCCGCCACCGCCGCATACACCGTGACCGCGCCCGCGCCGTGTTCCCGAGGCGTCTCGCAGGTACCCGGTTCGTCCTGCGCCGGAACCGCGCAGCGCACGTGCACGGTCCGCCCCGCGGGGGCCATGAGAGTCAGAAACGCGTCGAGTTCCTGACCCGTGGTGTTGCGGTAGTACGTACGCGCCCAGACATCGGCCCCCTCGTTCAGGACACACGTCTGCGCCTCGACCCCTCCGGGAGAGGCGAGTTCCGGCCCACAGCGCGTGATCCGCTCGGAGGCCGGAGGGGCGGAGAGGGCGGGCGGGACGGAAGGGGTGGGCGGGGCGGAAGGAGCGGGCGGGACGGCGAGGGTCGCGGGAGCGGTCGGTTCCGGCGTACGGGATCCCGCGCCGAGGCCCTTCCACGGGTCCCGGGCCTCCCCGTAGCTCCCCGCCTTCCCGTCGCCCCCGCTCCGGGCATCGGCCGGACGGACGGCCCCTCCTTCCGGACCCGCCGACCCCGCCGTCGCGACGAGCGGCAGCAGGACGGCGGCCGTGACGGCGGCCCCGAGTGCGACCACGCGGAGATTCACCGGAGTCATCGGGCCCACCTGCTCCTGCTCGGCTGGAGATCCTGAACGGTGGGGCGAACATAGCGGCGGACGGCGGGTGCCCGGACGGCCGCGCACCCGTTTCCCGTACGCGTCGGTCCGGGACGCACCCGTTCGGGTGAACGCCCGCCGTCGCGCGACGGGAACGGCGGTGCGCCCCCGCTCGCGCGCGACGGTTCGACCTCAGTACGCCAGCCGGCTTCCGCCGCCCGGTGTGCTCGTGCTCGCCTCCACCAGGGCGTCGACCACCGCCTCGACGTCCGGCAGCCACGGACGGGCCGAGCCCGCGAGGGGCGCCCGCTCCCAGCGGACCCGCCCGGAGCCCGCGGCCGAGGGGGGCAGCGGCAGATAGCCGCCCTCGCTGTGGAACCTGAGCGAACTGGGCACGCTGTCCTTCGCGTACAGCAGCTCGCCCAGCCGTTCCAGGTCGTACGGGGCGACGAGGATCGACCACCGGGTGGGGGTGGCGATCACCGGGCCGAGCCGCATGCCCGTGGCGTCGAGCGCGGCGAGGGCCCGGGCGCCCGCCGCCGCGGGGAGGCTGACCGCGCAGGGCGCGCCGCCGCCCGTGGCGAGGAGCACCGGGGCGTCCGGGCGACCGGTCCACCACCAGCGGACCATGCGCTCGTCCGTGGTGGCCGCGAGCAGTCCGGGGTCGTAGGGGTGCGCGCCGGGCACCACGCAGTCGGGGTCGGGACAGGAGCAGACGGGCTCCGCGTCCGGACGGAACAGAACCCGCAGGCCGGCGGCCGTACGGGACAGCACCTTGAGGCCCGCGGCCGTACGGGGCGTCGCTCTCAGGCCCACGCCCGGCAGGACGGGCCAGTTCCATTCGACGGCGAAGGTGACCGCCGCGTCGAGCCGTGCGGTCCTCGCCCCGCGCCGGAACCGGAGCCTGCGTCGCCTTCCGAGGATCTCGCGCATGAGCGCTCGTTCCTTTCCGTTGAACGCCGAATTCCCATACACCACGTGCAGATTCGTTCACCGCGCGTATCAGCGCGTACCGGGTCGGCTGAGTGCCGGACCGCGTGGGGGCGGGCCGGCCGGGCCGGAAAAACCGTGTACAACCCGGTGGAGCCAGGTGGAGCTCGATGGAGCCAGGTCGGATCCGGAGCGGTTCAGAACACGTTCCCCGCCAGTCGGCGGCGGGCGGCGGCCTGCGGCATGGAAGACGCCGGGGTCCCGCATCACGTTCCGGGGCGATTCAACTGCCCCTGCCTGTCACCGTCTACGTACCCCGCACGCTCGGAATGACGCGCTTTCAAACGACGCCAGTCGACCGCAAAAGGTGCACACCGGGGGTAATTTTCAGCCAACTTCCCGTTTACTTCAACCCCCTCGCACGACCTCACGGACACCACTTTTCCCGTGGGGACAATGCTGGACATCGCTCCTCTTGTGCGTGTACATGTGGGTACATCGAGCGGCGCAGGATGACATGGGGGTTTGCGATGCTATGGCGTCAAACGCACCGGTCGGAAAGCCGACGGGCATGAACGCCCCCCGTCCGCCGAAAGTGGCTGGAATCGATTCAACGGTTCCCGCGCCGCCGGACACTACGGCGCCTCTCCCCGGGGTACCCCCGGCCGCGCCCCCCGCCGACGCGGCCCTCCCTCCCGGAGTCCTGATCCAGGACCGGCTGGCCTCCTGGGTCTCCGACCTCACCACCCTCCACGAACTCACCGAGCGCCTGATCAAGACCTCCTCCCTCGACGGGGCCCTCCGCGAGGTGCTCGGCGCCGGAGCCGCCCTCGTCGGCGCCCGCCGCGGCATGGCCGTCCTCGAACCCGCCGACGGCCTCGGCCCCACCAGCACCATCGGTCTCGGTCTCGCCCACGCCGACCTCGGCACCATCGAGACCGTCCCGCACGGCCCGGGGAGTCACGGCCGCCTCCTCGACGGCCTGCCCGAAGCCGGCCCCACGGCTCCCGGTCCTTCCTCCGCCCACCCCGCTCCCGGGCCTTCCTCCGTCCGTCCCGCGCGCGTGCCCGAGCCGATCGCCATCCGCGACGTGCGCACCGAGGAGGGCCTCGACCCGCGTCACCGCGAGGTCGCCGCCCGCCTCGGCTACGCCGCCAGCTACGCCCTGCCCCTCGCCACCGAGGAGTCCGGCCGGCTCGGCGCGGCCGTCTGGTTCTACGACGAGCCCGCCGAACCCGATGAACGCCGGCGCCACCTCATCGGGCTCTACGGCCGCTTCGCCACCGAGCACCTCGCCCGGCTCCTCCAGGTCGAGCGCGCCCGCGTCCGGGTCGCCACCGTCGCCGAGGAGCTGCTCCCCAGCCGGCTCCCCCGCGTCCCCGGCGTCCGGCTCGCCGTCCGCCACCTCGCCGGCCCGCAGGGCGGCGGCGACTGGTACGACGCCCTGCCGCTGCCCGAGGGCGCCCTCGGGCTCGCCGTCGGCTCCGTCTCCGGGACCGGTCCCAGCGCGCTCGCCGCCATGGGCCGGCTGCGCGCCTCCCTGCGGGCGTACGCGGTGATGGAGGGCGAGGACCCGGTCGCCGTCCTCTCCGACCTCGAACTCCTGCTGCGGCTCACCGAACCCGCCCGCTCCGCGACCGCGCTCTTCGCGTACGCCGAGCCCGCGCAGCGCCGGATCGTCCTCGCCGGCGCCGGGCACGCCCCACCGCTGGTCGTCGGCGACCGCCGCACCGAGTTCGTCGAGACCTCGCTGTCGGCCCCGCTCGGGATGCTGACGTGCTGGGAGGCGCCGAGCGTGGAGCTGTCCCCCGCGCCGGGAGAGACGGTGCTCCTCTACACGGACGGGCTGCTGCGCCGTACCGGGGACGCCACGGACCGGACCTTCGCCCGGCTCCGCGCGGCGGCCGCGAGCGTGCCGGAGGCGGACCGGTCCGACCCGGGCGCGGTCGCCGACCACGTCCTGCGGACCCTGCTGCCCGAGGGCCTCGACCCGGCCGTGGAGGGCGAGGACGTGGTCCTGCTCGCGGCCCGTTTCGAGTGACGGCGCGCGGACTCCCCGGGTGAGCGGAGTGTGACGCTCCGGTAAGGGTCTTCCGGCCCTGGGCCCCCTTCCGCACGACCGTACGATGGTGGGGGTTCAGTGTCGTACCAGAGGAGGCAGACCCGTGGCCGAGGAGCTCACCCCGGAGACCCCGGAAGAGACCGAAGACCAGCCGATCAAGCAGCGCAAGAACGGCCTTTACCCGGGCGTGTCCGACGAGCTGGCCGAGAACATGAAGTCCGGCTGGGCCGACACCGAGCTGCACGGCCTGGCGCCGATCGCCCAGGCCGACCGGACCGCCGAGCGGCGCGCCGCGCTCTCCGCCCGCTTCCCGGGCGAGCGCCTGGTGATCCCGGCCGGCAAGCTGAAGACCCGGTCGAACGACACCGAGTACGCCTTCCGCGCCTCCACCGAGTACGCGTACCTCACCGGCGACCAGACGCAGGACGGCGTCCTCGTCCTGGAGCCGACCGAGGACGGCCACGAGGCCACGATCTACCTGCTGCCGCGCTCCGACCGCGAGAACGGCGAGTTCTGGCTCGACGGCCAGGGCGAGCTGTGGGTCGGTCGCCGCCACTCCCTCGCCGAGGCCGAGCAGCTCCTCGGCATCCCGGCGAAGGACGTGCGCGAGCTCGCCGACGCGCTCAGGGAGGCCACCGGCCCCGTCCGCGCCGTCCGCGGCCACGACGCCGGCATCGAGGCCGCGCTGACCGACAAGGTCACCGCCGAGCGCGACGAAGAGCTGCGCGTGTACCTCTCCGAGGCCCGCCTCATCAAGGACTCCTTCGAGGTCTCCGAGCTGGAGAAGGCCTGCGCCGCCACCGCCCGCGGCTTCGAGGACGTCGTCAAGGTCCTCGACAAGGCCGAGGCCACCAGCGAGCGCTACATCGAGGGAACGTTCTTCCTGCGCGCCCGCGTCGAGGGCAACGACATCGGCTACGGCTCCATCTGCGCCGCCGGCCCGCACGCCACCACCCTGCACTGGGTGCGCAACGACGGCGACGTGCGCTCCGGCGACCTGCTGCTGCTCGACGCCGGTGTGGAGACCACCGAGCTCTACACCGCCGACATCACCCGCACCCTGCCGATCAACGGCCGGTACACCGACCTCCAGCGCAAGATCTACGACGCCGTGTACGAGGCGCAGGAGGCCGGCATCGCCGCGGTGAAGCCCGGTGCCGCCTACCGCGACTTCCACGACGCCGCCCAGCGCGTCCTCACCGAGAAGCTCGTCGAGTGGGGCCTGGTCGAGGGCCCGGTCGAGCGCGTCCTGGAGCTCGGCCTCCAGCGCCGCTGGACCCTGCACGGCACCGGCCACATGCTCGGCATGGACGTCCACGACTGCGCCGCCGCGCGCACCGAGGCCTACGTCGACACGACGCTCGAGCCGGGCATGTGCCTGACCGTCGAGCCGGGTCTGTACTTCCAGGCCGACGACCTGACCGTGCCGGAGGAGTACCGGGGCGTCGGCGTCCGGATCGAGGACGACATCCTCGTCACCGAGGACGGCAACCGGAACCTCTCGGACGCGCTGCCGCGCCGCTCCGACGAGGTCGAGGCGTGGATGGCCTCGCTGAAGGGCTGACCTCCGCGTACGTTGGAACACGAGGGGCCTCCGCCGACCGACCGGCGGGGGCCCTTCTCCGTGCCCGCACGCCTTCCGTGTCCCGGGGAGCTACGCCATCACGCCATGAGGAGGGAAGGGGCGTCCTTCCACTTCAGGATCTTGTCGAAGCTGACCACCGCGCCGCCCCGGCCCGAGCGGTTGCCGAACCGCACGTGGTCGGAGAGCTCCTCGATCAGCCGCATCCCGCGGCCGTGCTCAGCGTCCGACGGGGCCGCGGGGAGCTCCGCGTACGGGAAGCCCGGCCCCGAGTCGGCCACCTCGATGCGACAGGTCTCGCCGTCCAGGTAGGCCGTCACCCGGTACGCCCCCGAGAGCGCTCCGGCCGGACCGCCCGGGCCGTCCGGGTCGTCGAAGGCGCCCGGGCCGTCGAAGCCGTCCGGTCCCTCTTCGGGGGCCGCGCCCGCGCCGCCGTGCTCGACCGCGTTCGCGCACGCCTCGGTCAGCGCCACCGACAGCTCGTACGACACGTCGGGATCGACTCCCGCCGTCTCCATCGTGCCCAGTAGGAGCCGGCGCGCGAGCGGCACGCTCGCGGCTTCGCGCCGCAGATGGAGTGACCACCAGATGCTCATGCTCCAGCCTCCCGGCATCGGCTCGGCGGACCAGTGGTCCTGCGGCACGACGTACCGATACCTATTGCCGTGCGGGCGGCTCCGTAAGCCCCCGGGGGCGTCAAGAGCGCTCGTTCGGCGGATGCCGGGGACAGGCGGGTCGGTGTATGTCGGCCCGAAGAGACCCAAGGGCGACCTTCCGGACCTGCCGTACGACGGGGGGAGGCGTGGTGCGATGATGGGCCCGCCATGTCTGCCCCCGCGCTCGGTCCACGGCTGCTGAGGGCCGCGGTGTTCACCGCGGTCTGCGTCGTGCTGTCCGCGCTGGGGCACGCCCTCGCCGCGTGCGCGGGCGTCGCCCCGTGGTCCCTGGCCGCCGGTTTCCTCGGCGTCTTCGGGGTGGCCGTCCTCTTCGGCGGACGCGAACGCTCCCTCGGCTCCGTCGTCGGCGCCCTCACGGCCGGGCAGCTCGGCCTGCACGTCCTCTTCGCCCTCGGACAGCACCGGATCGGTCTGGGCGCCCGAGCCGACGACGCCCTCGTGCGGATGGCGGCGCGACTGGTCTGCGGGGCCGGGGCCGCGTCCCTCAGCCCCGCCGACGCCACCAGGATCCTCACCGACGCCGGGCTCGACCCGGCCGCCACCCACGCCCACGCGGGACACGGCGGGGTCACCGCTACGGCCGTCCCCGCCGACGGCCTGCTGCCCGGCCTGCCCATGCTCCTGGGGCACCTCCTCGCCGCCCTGGCCACGGGCTGGCTGCTGCGGCGCGGCGACCGCGCCCTCGGCCGGCTCGTCGAACTCTCCGAGCAGGGCGCGACGGAGCTCGCGGAGCACGCCCGGGTCCGCTCGCTGCGGGCCGCGCTCCGTCTCGTACGGGCCCTGCTCGCCGGACTGCCGGCGGCGGCGCGCACCGCGCCCCGGCGGGCCCTCCGCACGGCCTTCGACTCCTCGCCGCCGCCGGTGGCCGAGGCGCTCAGGGACACGGTGATCAGGCGCGGCCCGCCGGCCGCCGACTGCGTCCTCGCAGCCTGACGCGGTCCGCTCGACAGGAGCGGGACCGCGTTCGTCCGCACGCCTGGCCGGATTCCCGTCCCGGGGTCCCGTTCTGGATTCCCGTCCCGGGTTGCCGTCCAGGGTTCCCTTGCTGGATCCCCGCCCCGGATTCCTGACCCGGATTCCTGACCCGGCGTGCCGACCTTCCCGTCCTTCTCCGTTTCCTCTCCGAGCTGGAGTGTCCCGTCATGAGCGTTTCCCGCATCTCCACCCGCGCCGTCCTCGCCGGGGGCGTCGCCCTCTCCTCCGTCGTGCTGCTCTCCGGCACCGCCTTCGCGCACGTCGGCGTGCAGCCGCAGGGCGAGGCCGCGAAGGGCGGCTACGCGACCGTCAACGTCAAGGTGCCGAACGAGCGCGACAACGCCTCCACCGTGAAGCTGGAGGTCAACTTCCCGCTCGACCACCCGCTCGCCTCCGTCATGCCGCAGCCCGTCCCCGGCTGGAAGGCCGAGGTGACGAAGAGCAAGCTCGACAAGCCGCTGGAACTGCACGGCAAGAAGATCAACGAGGCCGTCTCCAAGGTCACCTGGACCGCCGACGGCTCGGGGATCGGCCCCGGTGAGTTCCAGCAGTTCCCGCTCTCCCTCGGTCAGCTGCCCGAGGACGCGGACCAGCTGGTCCTCAAGTCGATCCAGACGTACTCCAACAAGGAGGTCGTGCGCTGGATCGAGGAGCGGAAGGAGGGCGCGGAGGAGCCGCAGAACCCGGCCCCCGTCCTGAAGCTCTCCGCCGCTTCCGACGACCACCACGGTGGCGGTGCCACGCCGTCCGCCACCGCCTCCGCCTCCGCGGGGGAGGAGAACGGCCACGACGACAAGGCGGGCGACCACGACAAGGACACCGTGGCCTCCTCTTCGTCCTCTTCGTCCTCTTCCTCCTCCGACACCACCGCCCGGATCCTCGGCATCATCGGCATCCTCGTCGGTGTGGCCGGTGTGGCCTTCGGCGTCCTCGCCGGCCGCCGCCGCTCGGCCTGACGGCCGCACTTCCTCCCGAAGGACACGGAAAGAAACAGCATGTCCGCAGAGAAGCCCGTACAGAAGACGAACACCCCCGAGCCCGAGGGCGGTCCGGCGCGTCCGGGCCGCCCGGGCCGGCGCACCCCGCTGGTCATCGCCGCGGCCGCGATCGCCGCGGCGATCGGCATCACCGCGGCCGTCGGCCTCGGCGACGACGGCAAGACCTCCGGAACGGGCAAGGGTTCCGTCGCCGAGGTCTCCGGCGGCAGCGACTCCACCAGGGCCGCGACCGTCCTGGACCGGCCGTACGACAAGCCCGCGCTCGTCCTCACCGACACCAAGGGCCAGAAGTACGACCTGCGCGAGCGCACCAAGGGCAAGCCGACCCTGATCTACTTCGGCTACACGCACTGCCCCGACGTCTGCCCCCTGACGATGAGCAACATCGCCATCGCCAGGAAGCAGCTCCCCAAGGCCGACCAGGACAAGCTCCAGGTCGTCTTCGTCACCACCGACCCCGAGCGGGACACCTCCGCCGAGCTCGCCAAGTGGCTGCCGGCCGCCGGCGACCCCTCCTTCACCGGTCTCACCGGCGAGTTCTCCGCCATCCAGGCGGGGGCCCGGCAGATCGGCATCGGCATCGACCCGCCGAAGAAGGAGAAGGACGGCAAGGTCGTCTCCATGCACGGGGCCCAGGTGATCGCCTTCTCGCCCACCACCGACCAGGGCTACGTCCTGTACGGCGAGGACACGACCGTCGAGGACTACGCCAAGGACCTGCCGAAGCTCATCAAGGGGGAGAACCCGTGAACCGCCGCACCACCGTCCTGTCCGCCGCCGTGGCGCTCGCCGCCTCGCTCGCTCTGACCGGGTGCTCGTCCTCGTCCGACGCCCCGGCCGGGAGCGGAAAGCCGGAACTGAAGGTCAGCGGCGCGTTCATGCCCCAGCCGGTGATGGACATGGCCGGCGGCTTCCTCACCATCACCAACGACGGCGACACGGCCGACAGGCTGACCTCCGTCACCAGCCCGGTCTCGGACGACGTCACGATCCACGAGACGAAGAACCAGAAGATGCAGGAGGTGAAGTTCTTCGACATCCCCGCGAACGGGAAGCTCTCCCTGGCACGCGGCGGCAACCACATCATGTTCATGTCGCTGAAGGAGAAGCTCCGGCAGGGCGACAAGGTCAGCGTCGAGCTCCACTTCGAGAAGTCCGACCCGATCAAGGTCGACCTTCCCGTCGAGGCCGCCAACCACAACCCGCAGCAGCAGCACTGAACGCGTTGACGGAGTTCGCACAGAACTGACCGACGGAGTGACCCAGAGATGACAACCACCGCCCCGCGCCTCGGCACCGCCCTGGCACGGCTGCTGATCCTGGCGGCCGCTCTCCTCGGCACGCTGCTCGCCGGCGCCGCGCCCGCCTCCGCGCACGCGGCGCTCACCGGCAGCGACCCGAAGGACGGGGCGGTGGTCGTCACCGCACCCAAGGAGGTCAACCTCACCTTCTCCGAGCAGGTCGCCATGAGCGCCGACTCCATCCGGGTCCTCGACCCCGCGGGACGGCGGGCCGACACCGGCGAGATACGCGACCTGTGCAGCGGCTCCGTCGTGCGGTACGGGGTGGGGCTCCGCGCCGGGTTGCCCGACGGCACGTACACCGTGGCCTGGCAGGCCGTCTCCGCCGACAGCCACCCCATCGCCGGCGCCTTCACCTTCTCCGTCGGGGCCCCCTCCCAGACCTCCGTCGCCCTGCCCGACCAGGAGCCCGGCGGCGGACTCGTCGGGGCCCTCTACGGCATCGCGCGCTATCTCTCGTACGCCGGTTTCGCCGTCCTCGTCGGCGGCGGCGCCTTCGTCCTGATCTGCTGGCCGCGCGGCGCGAGCGTCCGCCCGGTGCAGCGGGCGGTGGTGCGGGCCTGGCTGACGCTCACCGGCGCCACCCTGGTGATGCTGCTCCTGCGCAACCCGTACACCGGCTCCGGCGAGCTCTCCGACGCCTTCGACCTCGCTGGCCTGAAGAGCGTCCTGGAGACGAAGACCGGGGCCGCGCTCACCTCCCGGCTGCTGCTGCTCGGCGCGGCCGCGCTCTTCGTGGCCGTCCTGTTCGGCTCCTACACCCGGCGTACCGACCCGAAGGAGAAGAAGGACCTCGTCTTCGGCCTCGGTGTCGGCGGCACCGTGGTGGCCACCGGGATCGCCGGCACCTGGGCCCTGGCCGAGCACGCCTCGACCGGCATGCAGCCGGGCATCGCCATGCCCGTGGACATCCTGCACCTCCTCGCCGTGGCCGCCTGGCTCGGCGGCCTCACCGTGCTCCTCGTCGCCCTCTACCGGGCGCCCTCCGTCGAACGCGCCGCCGTCGGACGCTTCTCCAAGGTCGCCTTCGCCTCCGTGGCCGTCCTCGCGGCCACCGGGCTCTACCAGTCCTGGCGCCAGGTCGGCTCCTGGTCCGCCCTGACCGGCACCCGCTACGGACAGCTCCTCCTCGTCAAGATCGGCCTGATGGGCGTCCTCGTCGGGATCGCCTGGATCTCCCGCCGATGGACACAGAGGCTCGCGGACCTGCCTCCCACGGAGAAGGAGACGGAAGAGGCGGAAGGAGAGGAAGAGGAGAAGCAGGAGGAGGAGACCGGCAGGGCTGCGGGCTCGGAGGCCGGGACGGCTACGGACAGCGGCACCGAGGGAGCTTTCCGCACCGACCGGGCTTCCGGGACCGACGAAGCCTCCGGAAGCGACGGGTCCTCCGGTGCCGAAGGGCCCTCCGAAGCCGACGGGACCTCCGGTGCCTCCTCCGACGTCGATCCCGAGCGGGCCGCGCAGCTCGCCCGGCAGCGGGCCGCCGTGGCCACCGCCCGGCGCAAGCGGGAGCGGGACGCCGACCCCGAGCGGTCCGGGCTGCGCCGCTCGGTGCTGACCGAGGCCGCCGTCGCCGTCGTCCTCCTCGCCGTGACCACCGTCCTCACCGCGACCGAGCCCGGCCGGACCGAGGAGGAGGCCGGTCGGTCCACCGCCGCCTCCGGCCCCGCTGCCGTGCCCGACCGGCCCGTCGACGTCCGGCTGCCCTTCGACACCGGGGGCGTCGACGGCAAGGGCGTCGTGCGGCTCAGCCTCGATCCGGGCCGCACCGGCGCCAACGGACTCCACCTCTACGTCGAACGCCCCGACGGCAAGCCGCTGGACGTCCCCGAGATCAAGGTCGCCCTCACCCTGGAGGCGAAGAACGTGGGCCCGCTGCCCGTCGCTCCCGACCGCATCCAGGCCGGACACTGGAGCGCGAGCGGCGTCCAGATCCCGATGCCCGGCGAGTGGCGGATCCAGGTGACCGTCCGTACCTCCGACATCGACCAGACCACCATCGACAAGAACGTGAAGATCGGCTGACCCCCCGTGAGTGAGAGCGACAACAGCGCGCGCGACAAGAACGAGACCGGTGTCCTGGAGGTCTCCCGGCGACGGCTGCTCGGCACCGTCGGTGCGGCGGGCGCGGCCGGCCTGGTCGCCGGCGCGGCCGGCGGCGCCGGGATCTCGGCGGCCGTGTCCGGTGGCGACACCGCCTCCGCGAACGGCTCCGGCGGTCCGGCGGCCCTGACCACCGTCGGCTCGACCGAGGTGATGTTTCACGGGAAACATCAGGCGGGCATCACCACTCCCCTCCAGTCCCGTGGCCATCTGGTCGCCTTCGACCTCGCGCCCGGAGCCGGGCGCAAGGAGGCCGTCGCCCTGATGCGCCGCTGGTCGGCCACGGCGAAGGCGCTGATGGCGGGCAAGGCGCCGACCCAGGACACCGGGGTCGCGCTCGACGCGGGCCCCTCCTCCCTCACGGTCACCTTCGGCTTCGGCCGCACCTTCTTCGACCGCACCGGCCTCACCGCCCGGCGCCCCGCCGGACTGGACCCGCTGCCGGCCTTCTCCTCGGACGCCCTGGACCCCCGGCGGTCGGAGGGCGATCTGTGGGTGCAGATCGGTGCCGACGACGCCCTCGTGGCCTTCCACGCGCTGCGGGCCGTGCAGAAGGACGCGGGGGACGCGGCCCGGGTGCGCTGGCAGATGAACGGCTTCAACCGCTCGGCCGGGGCCACCGCGCGGCCGATGACCACCCGCAACCTCATGGGCCAGGTCGACGGCACCCGCAACCCGAAGCCCGCCGACCCCGACTTCGACCGGCGGATCTTCGTCCCGACCGGGGCCACCGGCGCCGAGGAGTGGATGGCCGGCGGCTCGTACGCGGTGGTGCGCCGGATCCGGATGCTCCTGGACGACTGGGAGAAGCTGCCGCTGGGCGAGCAGGAGAAGGTGATCGGGCGCCGGAAGTCCGACGGGGCCCCCCTCACCGGCGGCACCGAGACCACCGAGCTCGACCTGGACAAGCGCGGTCCCGACGGCGGGACGGTGATCCCCGACAACGCCCACGCCCGGATCTCCGCCCCCGAACAGAACGGCGGGGCGGCGATGCTGCGCAGGCCGTTCTCCTTCCACGACGGCATCGGTCCGGACGGGACGCCGGACGCCGGTCTCCTCTTCATCTGCTGGCAGGCGGACCCGCTCCGGGGCTTCGTCCCGGTGCAGCGCAAGCTCGACCGGGGCGACGCGCTGTCCCCGTTCGTCCGCCACGAGGCGAGCGGCCTCTTCGCGGTGCCGGGCGGCCCCGCCGAAGGTGAGTACGTGGGCCAGCGCCTCCTGGAGGCGTGAGACCACTCGGGCAGCTTGGAGGCGTGAGACGGCTCGGGCGCCCTGGAGGCGTGAGACGACTCGGGCGACGCCCGACGCGAGGCGTCCGGCCGGTGGCGGGCCGCGGTGTCCGGCCGGCAGCCGTCGGCGGCCTCCGGGGACCATTAGGGTGACGGTATGTCCGCCACCCGGTACACCTATCTCGGCCCCGAAGGCACCTTCACCGAAGCGGCGTTGCGCATGCTGCCCGAGGCCGCGACACGGGAACTCGTCCCCATGGTCTCGGTCCCGGCCGCCCTCGACGCCGTACGGAACGGGGAGGCCGCCGCCGCGCTCGTCCCGATCGAGAACTCGGTCGAGGGCGGGGTGACCGCGACCCTGGACGAACTGGCCTCCGGCGAACCGCTGATGATCTACCGCGAGGTGCTCCTCCCGATCGCCTTCGCGCTCCTCGTCCGGCCCGGGACCGGGCTCTCGGAGATCAAGACGGTCACGGGCCACCCGGTGGCCCAGCCGCAGGTCCGGAACTGGCTGCGGAAGCACCTGCCCGACGCGGTGTGGGAGTCGGCCGCGTCCAACGCGGACGGGGCGCGGCTGGTGCGGGAGGGCCGCTTCGACGCCGCCTTCGCGGGGGAGTTCGCGGCGGCGACGTACGGCCTCGAAGCGCTGGTCACCGAGATCCACGACGCGGAGAACGCCGAGACCCGGTTCGTACTCGTGGGACGGCCGGCCCGGCCCGCGGCCCCGACGGGCGCGGACAAGACCTCGGTGGTGCTGTGGCTGGGTGACGATCATCCGGGTGCCCTCCTCGAACTGCTCCAGGAATTCGCGGTGCGCGGGGTGAACCTGATGCTGATCCAGTCCCGTCCCACGGGAGCGGGGATCGGGAACTACTGCTTCGCCGTGGACGCCGAGGGCCATATCGCGGACCGGAGGGTGGGCGAGGCGCTGATGGGGCTCAAGCGGATCTGCCCCAAGGTGCGCTTCCTCGGCTCGTACCCGCGGGCGGGCGTCGCGGTCGAGGACCTGGGGGCGCTGCGGCGCGGCACTTCGGACGGGGAGTTCATGGCGGCCTCCGACTGGCTGGCGAGGGCCCAGGACGGTCGGGCCTGATCCGAGAATGGCGGATCGCCCTCCGAAGCGTGTGTGGTCGTCCACAGGTACGAACCACTAGTCCTACCTGCATACTTTTCAGTTACCCACAGAGGTTATCCACAGGTATTCCGCGCGACCTGGGGACAAGTCGACACCGCACTCCGGCAAGGTCGACAAATCGGCCCGACCATTCCCCTCCTCCGAGGGCGCCGTCCACAGCGCTCCACCCGCGCCTCCGTCAGCATCCCCCGGCAGGCCCACCCTTCGGAGTGAGTGATTCCCACCCGAATGAGTGTCTCGGTGCTGTTTGATCACGGATTTCCCAGGTGCGGGAAGGAAAAGGCCTGCGACTCTTTCCGCAGTCCACAGAACTTCCACACAGCCTGTGGATAACTAAACGCGTCGTCACGGGCCCCGCCATTTCCGGAAGTGGCAATTCGGGTGAAACGGCACAGGCCTCCTTGTCCGGTGGGGTCGCGTCGGCACGCACCGGTAGCCTGGTGGGGTGATTGACCTTCGCCTGCTCCGTGAGGACCCCGACCGTGTTCGCGCCTCCCAGCGCGCCCGTGGAGAGGACGTCTCCCTCGTCGACGCCCTGCTCTCCGCCGATGAGCGGCGCAGGTCGTCCGGCGTCCGCTTCGACGAGCTCCGATCCGAGCAGAAGGCGCTCGGCAAGCTGATCCCCAGGGCCACCCCGGAGGAGCGCGCCGAGCTCCTGCGGAAGGCCGAGCAGCTCAAGACGGACGTCAAGTCCGCCGAGGCCGAGCAGAACGAGGCCGACGAGACGGCCAAGCGCCTGCTGCTCCAGCTCGGGAACATCGTCCACACGGACGTCCCGGTCGGCGGCGAGGAGGACTTCGTCGTCCTGGAGACGCACGGCACCATCCGCGACTTCGCGGCCGAGGGCTTCGAGCCCAAGGACCACCTGGAGCTCGGCGAGGCGCTCGGCGCCATCGACGTGGAGCGGGGCGCCAAGGTCTCCGGTTCGCGCTTCTACTACCTGACCGGCGTCGGCGCCCTCCTGGAGCTGGCCCTGGTCAACGCGGCGATCGCCCAGGCCACCGAGGCCGGCTTCATCCCCATGCTGACCCCCGCGCTGGTCCGTCCGCGCGCCATGGAGGGCACCGGCTTCCTCGGCCAGGCCGCGGAGAACGTGTACCACCTGGAGAAGGACGACTACTACCTCGTCGGCACCTCCGAGGTCCCCCTCGCCGCGTACCACATGGACGAGATCATCGACGCCGACAAGCTGCCGCTGCGGTACGCGGGCTTCTCGCCCTGCTTCCGCCGCGAGGCCGGCACGTACGGCAAGGACACCCGCGGCATCTTCCGCGTCCACCAGTTCGACAAGGTCGAGATGTTCTCGTACGTCGCGCCCGAGGAGGCGGAGAACGAGCACAAGCGCCTCCTGGAGTGGGAGAAGCAGTGGCTGACCGGCCTGGAGCTGCCGTTCCAGGTCATCGACGTCGCCACCGGTGACCTCGGCGCCTCCGCCTCCCGCAAGTTCGACTGCGAGGCGTGGATCCCGACCCAGGGCAAGTACCGCGAGCTGACCTCGGCGTCGAACTGCGACAGCTTCCAGGCCCGCCGCCTCTCCGTCCGCATGCGCGAAGAGCAGGGCGGCAAGAAGACGGTGCAGCCGCTGGCCACCCTGAACGGCACGCTGTGCGCCGTACCGCGCACGATCGTGGCGATCCTGGAGAACCACCAGCTGGCCGACGGTTCGGTGCGGGTGCCCGAGGTGCTCCGGCCGTACCTCGGCGGCCGTGAGGTCCTGGAGCCGATCGCCAAGTGAGCGCCTTCCCCTACCGCCTGGTCGCGACGGACCTCGACGGGACGCTGCTGCGGTCCGACGAGTCCGTCTCGGACCGTACGCGGGACGCGCTCGCCGCCGCGACGGCGGCGGGCGCCGCCCACATCGTGGTCACCGGCCGGGCGGTGCCCTGGACCCGGCACATCCTCGACGACCTCGGCTACGAGGGGATCGCGGTGTGCGGGCAGGGCGCGCAGGTCTACCACGCCGGTGAGCACCGGCTGCTGACCTCGCTGACCCTGGACCGGCAGCTCGCCGGTCTCGCCCTGTCCAAGATCGAGGCCGAGGTCGGCCCGCTGGCCCTGGCCGCGAGCCGCGACGGCCTGGAGGGCGAGGTCCTGATGGGCCCCGGCTACCTGGTGCAGGAGGGCCCGCTGCCGTACGTGCCGTACGAGGACCCGGCGGAGCTGTGGTCGGCGCCGCTGACCAAGCTCTACATCCAGCACCCGACGCTGACCGACGACGAGCTGACCCGGGCCGCCCGCGCCACGGTCGGCGGGCTCGTGGACATCGTCATGGCGGGACCCGGCATCGTGGAGATCCTCCCGCTCGGCCTCAGCAAGGCGACGGGCCTCTCGCTCGCCGCGCGCCGGCTGGGCGTGAAGGCGGCGGAGACGATCGCCTTCGGCGACATGCCCAACGACATCCCGATGTTCGGCTGGGCGGCCCACGGCGTGGCCATGGGCAACGCGCACGCGGAGCTGCGGGCGGTGGCCGACGAGGTGACCGCCTCGAACGAGGAGGACGGCATCGCGGTCGTCCTGGAACGCCTGCTGGCCGGCTGAGCGGCGCGGAGAGACCGGCCGGGCGACACCGAGAACGGCCGGCCGGGCAACACGGAGAGAGAAGGGCGGCCCGCGCGGACCGGAGTCCGCGCGCTCGAAGCGGCCGCCCCTCTCCTTCGGGAGATCCCCCGTGCCTCCCGTACGTCTAGTGTGCGCCGGATCGCTGTCCGTGTGCGACTGGTTTTCCGCGCGTCAGCGGACGGCAGGCGAGGCCGACGGCCAGGGCGATCGCGTGGCCCAGATCGGTGTACGTGCGGTCGGTGACGAGCGGGACGAGGAAGAACGCGGTCACTCCCACGAGGTAGAGCGGGCGCCAGGGGCGGGCGAGCCGGTGGGTGAGGATGCCCGCCGAGGCGGCGAGCCCGTAGCTGACCCCGATGTCGACGACGTGCGCCATGCTGCGCGGCACGTCGTGGAGGCGGATGGCCGCCAGGACCACCTGCTGGCTGACGAGCGTCGCCGTGAGGTGCGCGGCGGCGACGGTGAAGACCCACTTCGCGGTGCCGAGCCAGCGCTCCACGGGCGCGTGCAGGAGCTCGAAGAGCGCCGCGTACAACACGATGCCGGCCGGGTCCTCGATCCAGAACGCGCTGCCGAGCAGGGCCCGTACCGGGTGGTGCGCGAGCTGGTACAGGTTGCTGCTGTTGCGGTGGAGGAAGTAGTCCTCCACGCCGGTGGGCGCGAGCGCGATGACGAGGCTGGTGAGCGCGATGACCGCCAGCCACACGTGCGTACCGGGTGACGAACGCACCCACGACCTGATCGGTCGGGACGGTTCGCCACCCGGAGGGGTTCCGCTCGGCGCCTTGTCGTTCGGCGCCCTTTCGCTCGGCACTTCCCAGTGCCTATCACCCGGACCTGTCAGATCACGGGAGGGGCCTCAGAAATTGATCATGTGTCCGGCGATTCCGTGGATCGCCTCCTTCACGGCCTCGCCCAGGGTCGGGTGGGCGTGGACGTTCCGGGCGACCTCGTGGACCGTGAGGTCCCACTGCTGGGCCAGGGTCAGCTCGGGCAGCAGCTCGGTGACGTCGGGACCGATCAGGTGGGCGCCGATGATCTCGCCGTACTTCGCGTCCGCGACGATCTTGACGAAGCCGGTGGCGTCACCGAGGCCGTGCGCCTTGCCGTTCGCGGTGAAGGGGAACTTCGCGACCTTGACGTCGAAGCCCTTCTCGCGCGCCTGCTTCTCGGTCCAGCCGAAGCTGGCGATCTGCGGCTGGCAGTAGGTGGCGCGCGGGATCATCGGGTAGTCGAGCTCCATCGTCTCGGCGTCCGCGATGGTCTCGGAGGCGATGACACCCATGGCCTCGGCGGTGTGCGCGAGCATCAGCTTCGCGGTGACGTCGCCGATGGCGTAGATGTGCGGCACGGAGGTGCGGCAGCGGCCGTCGACGTCGATCGCGCCGCGCTCGGTCAGGGCGACGCCGGTGTTCTCCAGGCCGTAGCCGGTGACGTTCGGGGCGAAGCCGATCGCCTGGAGGACCTTGTCGGCCTCCAGGACCTTCTGGGCGCCGTCCTTGCCGGTGACGGTGACGCGGACCTGCGGGCCGGACTCGTCGATGGTCTCGACGCGGGTCGAGGTCAGGACGTCGATGCCGAGCTTGCGGTACTGCTTCGCCAGCTCCTTGGAGACGTCCTCGTCCTCCAGCGGGGCGACGCGGTCGAGGAACTCGACGATCGTGACCTTGGTGCCGTAGTTGTTCAGGACGTACGCGAACTCGACGCCGATCGCGCCGGCGCCGGCGATGACGATCGACTTCGGGGCGTCCTCGGCGAGGATCTGCTCCTCGTACGTCACCACGCGGTCGGTGCGGGACGTGCCCGGCAGCAGGCGCGGGGTGGCACCGGTGGCGATGATGCAGTTGTCGAAGGCGATCGTCTCCGAGGTGCCGTCGGACTTGGCCACCTGGAGGGTGTTCGCGTCGAGGAAGGTGCCCCGGCCGTCGAACTCGGTGATCCCGTTCTTCTTCATCAGGAAGTGGACGCCCTTGACGCGGCCGTCCGCGACCGTACGGCTGCGGCGGAACGCCTCCGTGTAGTCGAAGGAGACGGTGCCGTCGACCTTGATGCCGAAGGTCTTGGCCTCGTGCTGGAAGATGTGGGCGAGCTCGGCGTTGCGCAGCAGCGCCTTGGTGGGGATGCAGCCGACGTTCAGGCAGACACCGCCCCAGTACTTCTCCTCGACGACCGCGACCCGCTTCCCCAGCTGCGCGGCGCGGACGGCGGCGACGTAACCGCCGGGGCCGGCTCCGAGTACGACGACGTCGAAGCGGTCTGACATGACTGACTCCCGAGGGTGATGAGGGTGTGCGGTCCGCGTACGGCCCCACAGTAGTCCGGCACCTCCGGGCCGGTGAGTTGTAGGATGACTGGGCAACCGGGCGAGTGGAGAGGTCGGAACGGCATGGCACTCAGGGCAGCGGGACGGACCTCGCTGGTGGACTCCGCGGTGGAGCAGCTCCGCGGTCAACTCGCGGACGGAGAATGGGTGGTCGGCGACCGCATCCCCACCGAACACGAGCTCGCGCAACAGCTCGGGGTGGGCCGCAACACCGTCCGCGAGGCCGTCCGGGTCCTCGTCCACGCCGGCCTCCTGGAGTCCCGTCAGGGCAACGGCACTTTCGTCAGGTCCACGGCGGATCCGGCGGCCGTCCTGCACGGGGTCCGGCACGCGGGCGCGGCCGACGTGCTCGAACTCCGGGTCGCCCTGGAGGCCGAGGCGGCCCGGCTCGCCGCCGCCCGGCGCGACACCCACGACCTGCTGCGGCTGCGCGCCGCCCTGGCCACCCTGCGGGAGGAGGGCGACCGGGACGCCGACGCGGACCTCGCCTTCCACCTGGCGGTCGTCGGCGCGACCCACAACGCGGCCTTCGTGGAGGTCTACCGCTTCTTCTCCGCCCAGGTCCACGAGGTCCTGGTGGAGGCCCTCGGCGACCGGGAGATGCCGCCGGTCGACATCGACGCCCACGAGGCCCTGGTGGCCGCCGTCGAGGCGGGCGACCCGGAGGCGGCGGAACGGCAGGCCCGCGAGCTGCTGCGGGTGCCGATGGAAACGGTGGCGGCGCTGACGGAGCGGTCCCGATGAGCACCGGAGCGCGTACGTCCTCCGGTACGGGCGCGGACGCGTCGTCCCCCGCGACCGCTCCTGCCGGAGTGCCCGGCTCCGCGTCCGCCGGTGTACCCGGCTCCGCGTCCGGTTCCGCGTCCGCCGGTGCGCTCGGCTTTCCGTCCGGCCCCGTGTCCGCGCCCGTGCTCGTCGACGCCGAGGCCGGGGGCCGGCCCTCGGCCGCCGGGGCTGCGGCCCGGCGTGCCCTGCTGGCGCATCCGGCGCTGCTCCTCGTGGGGATCGTGCTGGCCTCGCTCAACATGCGGGCGGCCCTGGCGAGCGTGGCTCCCCTGATCGGCGAGATATCCGCCGCCTTCGGCCTCTCCGCGACGGCGAGTTCGCTCGTCACCTCGGTGCCGGTCCTCTTCCTCGGCGCGGGCGCCGCGGTGGCGCCGTGGCTGGGGCGCCGGTTCGGTACCGAACGCGTACTGTTCGCCGCTCTCCTTCTCCTCGGCGCCGGTGTCCTCGCGCGCGTCCTGCCGTCCGTGTACGCCCTGTACGGCGGCGGGATCCTCGTCGGGACGGCGATCGCCCTGCTCAACGTGCTCATGCCCGGCCTGATCAAGCGTGACTTCCCGGACCGGGCCGCGGCGATGACCTCGGTCTACACGGGGGCGATGATCGCGGGCGCCACGGTGGCCGCGGCGGCGGCCGTTCCCCTGGAGAAGACCCTGGGCGGCGGCTGGGAGGCCTCCCTCGGGTTCTGGTCGCTGCTCGCCGCGGTGGCGGCGCTCGCCTGGCTGCCCCAGGTGCTGATCGCCCGGGGCCGTACGGGGCACGCGGTACGGGCCGTCCCGGCCGGCGGCGCCCGCCCGGTGAACGTCTGGCGTTCCCCGCTCGCCTGGCAGGTCACCCTCTTCATGGGCCTGCAGTCGCTCTGGACGTACGTGTTGATCGCCTGGATGCCGACGATCTTCGTCGACCACGGGATGGACCGCTCCACCGCCGGTGTGGTCTTCGCCTTCAACAACCTGGTACAGGTGGCGGGCGCCTTCGTGGTGCCACTCCTCGCCGGCCGGATGCGGAGCCAGCGCCCGCTGATCGTGCTCGTCACCACGCTGGTCGCGGCCGGTTACGCCGGGCTGATGGTGGCACCGGTGGAGGGCGCCTGGCTCTGGTCGGCTCTCCTCGGCGTCGGTCAGGGCGGTGCGGTCGGGCTCGCCCTGACCCTGATCGTGCTGCGCTCCGGGGACGCGGTGACCGCGGCCGGGCTCTCGGGGATGGCCCAGACGGTCGGCTATCTGCTCGCCGCCGCGGGCCCGCTGGCGGCCGGCGCCCTCCACGAGGCCACCGGCTCCTGGACCGCGCCGATCTGCGTGGTCCTCGGCGTCTGCGCGACGGCCCTGGCCGTGGGACTCCTCGCGGCCCGGAACCGTACGGTCTGAGGAACGAGCCGGCGTGGCGGGGCGGCTCCGGAAGGGCCACCCGGCTCCGGGGGCGACGACCCTCGGAGCCGTACCGCTTCCGTGTCCGGCTCCGGGGCCTACTCCTCGCCGGCCAGGGTCAGCCGGCGGAGCTTCTGGCCGGCGAACCAGGTCGCCGCGACCGTGACCGCCACCAGGAGGGCCACGGCCGTGGGGAGCCCGACCTCGGAGGTGACCAGGCCGTCGCCGGTGACCTTCTCCGCGAGGGCGAGCGCCCACTGCTGGACGCTCAGGGTGCGGGCGCCGGAGATCAGGGAGCCGAAGAGGGTCTCCCACACCAGCGCGTAGACCAGGCCGATCACCACGGCGTGCCGGCTGACCGTGCCGAGCAGCAGGAACAGCGCGCTGTACGCGATGGAGGCCACGAGCGCCGCCACCGTGTAGGCCACCGCCACCTGCTGGCCGTTGCCGTTGAGGATGAATCCGGCGATCAGCGTCGGCACCGCCGAGAAGACCATGGTCACCGCGATCGCAACGATCAGCTTCGTGAAGATGATCGCGGGCCGCTTCACCGGCTTGGACAGCAGATAGACGATCGAGCCGTCGTCGATCTCGGGACCGATCGCGCCCGTGCCGGCGATCACACCGATCAGCGGCACCATCGTGGCCAGGGCGAAGCCGCCGAGGACGTCGGCCGCGACCTGGTCGTCCGCGCCGTTGAACATGCGGATCGCCGCCGAGATGATCAGCAGCAGGGCGGGCAGCAGGAAGAGGATCATGGCCCTGCGGCGGCCGAGGAGGGCCCGGTAGGTGAGCCGGGCGACTGTGGGGTTGTACATCGGTCGGGCTCCTTTCAGGCCGCTACGAGGTACGAGAAGACCGATTCGAGGGACTCGTCCGAGGGCGAGACCGTCAGGAGACGGATCCCCCGCTCGCGCGCGACTCTCGGCAGCAGTTCCGTGAACCGGCCGAAGTCGACCGCCTGGATGCGCAGTCCGCCGTCCGCGTGGTCGACCTCGATGCCGGCCGTGGACGGGTCGGCGATCAGCGCCGCCGCGAGGGCCCGGTCGTCGCTGGAGCGGACGAGGTAGCGGTGCGGCCGGTCCGTCATCAGACGGCGGATCTTGCGGAAGTCGCCGGAGGCCGCGTGCCGTCCGGCCACGATCACCTCGATGTGGGAGGCGAGCTGCTCGACCTCCTCCAGGATGTGCGAGGAGAACAGGACCGTGCGCCCGGCCGCGCCCATCCGCCGCAGCAGGTCCATCAGCTGCATGCGCTGGCGCGGGTCCATGCCGTTGAACGGCTCGTCGAGCAGGAGGACGGACGGGTCGTGGACGAGGGCCGAGGCCATCTTCACGCGCTGCCGCATGCCCTTGCTGTACGTGGAGACCTTGCGGTCCTGTGCATACTCCATCTCGACCGTGGCCAGGGCGTGCTGGGCCTCCTTGGCGCCGAGGCCCTGGAGTTCGGCGTTGGCCAGGACGAACTCGCGGCCGGTGAGGAAGTCGTACATCGCCTCGCGCTCGGGCACGACGCCGATGTCGCGGTAGACCGACTCGTTCCCCCAGATCGTGCGTCCGTCGAGGGTGACGGTGCCGGTGGAGGGGTCGAGGAAGCCGCCCATCATGTTGATCAGGGTGGACTTCCCGGCGCCGTTGGGGCCGAGGAGGCCGGTGACGCCGGGGCCCACCGCCATCGTGACGTCGTTGACGGCCACGACGTTTCCGAACCAGCGGGAGACGTGGTCGATGGAGAGGGTACTCATGGGCGCAGCCCATTCCTTTGAGGGGTGGCGGCGGGCGACGGGAGGGCGGTCACAGCCCGACCTTTCGGTAGCGGCGCATCAGGATGCCGTACGAGCCGGCGATCAGCGCGAGGACGACCAGGAGGTAGACCACACCGACCCCGGCGCTCGGGCCCCCGAGCTCGGGGAACATGGGCGGTGCGCCCAGGAAGGCGGTCTGCACGCCGTCGATGAGGGTGATGGGCGAGAACAGGCCGAGCCACTGGATGGCGCCCGTGTTCTCCGTGGCGTAGGCGATGCCCATGAGCGTCGAGACCGCGCCGTACGAGATGGTCAGGACGGCGATGACGGCGGCGACGCCGAAGCCGCGGCGCGGGGTGAGGGCCGCCATGACGAGGCCGATCCCGCCGAAGAGCAGGGAGAGGAGCGCCACGGAGACGAGCCCCTGGCCGAACATCTTGGTCTGCTCGGCGAAGTCCATCTTGGCGAGCATCGAGCCGATCCACATGATCAGGAGCGGGACGGCCGTGAGGACGAAGAGGGCCGACGCCATCGCGCCGTACTTGGCGAGGACGTAGTCCGCGCGCTCGATCGGGCGGGAGAAGTACAGCGGCACGGTCCTGAACCGCAGATCGCGCGAGACGGACTGGGGCGCCTGGGAGGCCAGGTAGATGCCGATGACGACCTGGAGGAAGATCGCGTACTGCGTGTACTCGATCGAGAGCTTGCTCTGCTTGGTGGCGACCGCGACGGCGACGATGATCAGCGCCGGGACGCACATCACGCCGGCGAGCAGCATCGGCAGCACCTTGGACTTGGCGCTGCGGCCCAGTCCGTACGCGCCGCGCAGGGACTGCGAGAAGAGTGACCGGCGTGCGTACGCCCGGCCGAGGCGCGGGCCGTCGTAGGACCGGTATCCGATGTTGTGGATCCGGGTCGTGTCGGGAGCGCCCTGGGAGGGCTGGGGGATCTGGGTGCTCATCGGGCCGGCACCTCCTCGTGCGGCGTGGACGCCTCGGCGGCCTCCGGTCGGAAGACCTCGGCGATGTGGTGGCGGCGCTGCTCCATGCGGACGAGACCGAGGCCGAGTCCGGCGACGGTGTCGCGCACGAGGTCGTACGTCTCCTCCCCGGCCGCCTCCAGGAGCAGGATGTGGCCGGCGCCGGGCAGGCCCTCCTCCGTGCCCGGGTGGAGGGTGACGCCGGCGGCGGAGAGGGCCGTGCGGAGGGCCGCCGTGCCGTCGGGGTGCGCGTCGGAGTCGGTGACCTCGACCGCGAGGGTCGTGGTGATCCGGGTGAAGTCGCTGGTGGAGCTGGAGCGCAGGAGCCGTCCGCCGTCGATGACGACGACGTGGTCGCAGGTGCGTTCCAGTTCGCCGAGGAGGTGGGAGGTGACGAGGACGGAGATGCCGAAGTCGGTCCAGACCCGGCGGATCAGTCCGAGCATCTCGTCCCGGCCGACCGGGTCGAGGCCGTTGGTCGGCTCGTCGAGGAGGACCAGCTTCGGGTCGTGGACCAGCGCCTGGGCGAGCTTCACCCGCTGCTTCATGCCGGTCGAGTACCCGCCGATGGGGCGGTAGCGCTCCTCGTACAGGCCGACGTGGCGCAGGGTGTCGGCCGTCCGCTCGCGGGCGGCGGTCGGGGGCAGCCCGGACATGCGCGCCATGTGGACGACGAACTCGGTGGCCGAGACGTCCGGGGGGAGGCAGTCGTGCTCGGGCATGTATCCCACGCGCTCGCGGATCTGGGCGCCGGAGGTCCGGACGTCGAGGCCCAGGACCTCCGCGCGGCCCTCCGTGGCGGGGGAGAGACCGAGCAGGATTTTGATCATCGTGGACTTGCCGGCTCCGTTGGCACCCACCAGTCCGGTCACACCGGGCCCGATGTCCAGGGAGAGCCGGTCGAGAGCGGTCACCCGGGGGAACCGCTTGCTGAGGCTTTCGGTCGCGATCACAGTCACGCTTCGAAGGTAGTGGTGTGCGCCACACGCGTCGTCAGACCAACGGCTCGATCTCTGTCCGACCACAGGAGTACAAGCCCGTAGGGGCGGAACGACGAAAGTCGTCACCCCGCGACCGGCCGACGCTCCCCCGGGGGACTTCCGTCAGGCTCGCGGCCGAGTTTTCCACAGGTCGTCGTCCGACCCCTTGACTCAGCCGTCGAGCATTGTCACATTCATCGATGTCAAGTTACGAACGCGTAGCGCAGCCGGGCGCTCACAGGGGACGGCGGGTGGCATGGCAACGGCAGTGGCAGGTGAACTCTCCGCGGAACTGCGGGGATTCAGGGAGGTGCAGCGACTCTCCTACGCATGTGCGGAAGCCGTCGCGGCGCAGCTGAGGCCGGGAGTGACCGAGCGCGAGGCCGCCCGGATGCAGCGGGAGTGGCTGTACGAGCGGGGCGTCCGCGACTGGTTCCACCGGCCGTTCGCCTGGTTCGGGGACCGCACGGCCTTCGTGGACTTCAAGATCCCGCTCCAGTTCTTCCCGACCGACCGGCGGCTGGAGGCGGGGATGCCGTTCGTCCTCGACATGGCCCCGGTGTACAAGGGGTACACGGCCGACATCGGCTACAGCGGCTGCCTGGGCCTGAACCCCCTGCACGACCGGTTGCTCGCCGACCTCGCGGCCCACCGCGAGCTGATCCTGCGCGAGGTGCGCGAGCGCCGTACGCTGCGCGAGATATACGAGGACGTGGACCGGCTCATGGTCCGCCAGGGGTACGCGAACCGGCACCGGGCCTACCCCTTCGGCGTCATCGCCCACAAGATCGACCGGGTGAGGGAGCGCCGCTGGTCGCCGACGCTCTTCGGCTTCGGCACCCAGGCGCTCAGGGGCCTGGCGAGCGACGCCCTGCACGGGCACCGGGACGGCTGGTCGCCGCTCTGGTCGCCGTACAAGTTCTCCGACCACCCGCCCGCACCCGGGCTGTGGGCGGTCGAGCCGCACCTCGGATTCCGGGGTACGGGCGCGAAGTTCGAGGAGATCCTGGTCGTCACCGACTCCCGGGACCCCGAGCAGAGCGCCTTCTGGCTGGACGACGATCTGCCGCACGTGCGGCGCTGGAACGAGGGAGGGGTCTGATGACGGAACTCGAGGGGGCCCGGGAGCGCCGGGTCCGTACGGGCGGGATCGAGCTGCGCGTCGCCGAACTCGGCGAGCCGGGCCGGCCGACCGTCCTGCTCGTGCACGGCTATCCGGACTCCAAGGAGGTGTGGTCGGAGGTCGCGGTCCGGCTGGCCGAGGAGTTCCACGTGGTGCTGTACGACGTCCGGGGCCACGGCCGGTCGACGGCGCCGACCCCGCTGCGCGGCGGCTTCACCCTGGAGAAGCTGACGGACGACTTCCTCGCGGTCGCCGACGCCGTCAG
Source organism: Streptomyces sp. NPDC012825 (assembly GCF_042900925.1). Taxonomy (NCBI): domain Bacteria; kingdom Bacillati; phylum Actinomycetota; class Actinomycetes; order Kitasatosporales; family Streptomycetaceae; genus Streptomyces; species Streptomyces sp. NPDC012825. The sequence continues at coordinate 152,429 of NZ_JBIBBZ010000003.1, forward strand.
CCCGGACCGGCCGGTCCACCTCGTCGGCCACGACTGGGGTTCGGTGCAGGGCTGGGAGTTCGCCACCGTGCCGCGCACCCAGGGCCGGATCGCCTCCTTCACCTCGATGTCCGGCCCCTCCCTCGACCACTTCGGGCACTGGATCAAGCGGCGGACGAGCCGCCCCACCCCGCGCCGGATCGGCCAGCTCCTCGGGCAGGGTGCCAAGTCCTGGTACGTGTACATGCTGCACACCCCCGTGCTGCCGGAGCTGGCCTGGCGCGGGCCGCTCGGCAAGCGCTGGCCGGGGATCCTGGAGCGGGTGGAGAAGGTCCCGGCCGGCGACTACCCGACGTCCTCGCTGCCGAACGACGCGGCGCACGGCGCCTGGCTCTACCGGGACAACGTCCGGGCCCGGCTCTCCCGGCCGCGTTCCGACGCGTACGCACACGTGCCCGTGCAGCTGATCGTGCCGACCGGTGACGCCTTCCTCTCCGACCGGCTCTACGACGACCTGGGCACCTGGGTGCCGGAGCTGACCCGGCGCACCCTGCCCGCCAAGCACTGGGTGCCGCGCACCCGGCCGGACCAGCTGTCCTCCTGGATCGCCGACTTCGTCAGGACTCACGAGGAACCGGCGGCCAGGACGCCGGGGCCGGTCGCGGCGACGGCGAAGACGGTGAAGAGCGGGGTGCGGCCGGAGTACGCGGAGCGGTTCGGCGGTCAGCTCGTCCTGGTGACCGGAGCGGCCAGCGGCATCGGACGGGCCACCGCCTTCGCGTTCGCGGAGGCCGGTGCCCGGGTCGTGGCCGTGGACCGGGACGCCGACGGGGCGGCCCGCACGGCGGAGATGGCGCGGCTGATCGGTGCCCCGGAGGCCTGGGGCGAGGCCGTCGACGTCTCCGACGAGCAGGCGGTGGAGAAGCTGGCCGCCAAGGTGGAGGACGAGTACGGGGTCGTCGACGTCCTGGTCAACAACGCGGGCATCGGGCTCGCCGGCTCCTTCTTCGAGACGTCGAGCGAGGAGTGGGGACGGGTCCTGGACGTCAACCTGTGGGGTGTGATCCACGGGTGCCGGCACTTCGGGGCGCGGATGGTCGTGCGGGGCCAGGGCGGGCACATCGTGAACACGGCGTCGGCCGCGGCCTTCCAGCCCTCCAGGGCCCTGCCCGCGTACAGCACGTCGAAGGCGGCGGTGCTGATGCTCAGCGAGTGTCTGCGCGCCGAGCTGGCCGAGCAGGGCATCGGGGTGTCCGCGATATGCCCCGGCATCGTCAACACCAACATCACGGCGACCACGCGGTTCGCGGGGGTGTCGGACGCGGCGGAGGAGAAGCGGCGGCAGAAGAAGGCGTCCCGCCTGTACGGACTGCGGAACTACCCGCCGGAGAAGGTCGCGGACGCGATCCTGGGAGCCGTCCTGCACGACCGGGCCGTCGTGCCGGTGACCCCCGAGGCCCGGGGCGCCCGCTTCCTGTCCCGGCTGAGTCCGGGCGCGCTGCGGGCCCTCGCGCGGTGGCAGCCGCCGGCGTAGGGGGCGTGGGGAGCCGGTGTCGGTCCTTCGGCCGGGGGGGCGGGATCGGACGGAGGCGCAGGCGGTCCGCCTGGGAGGGCAGGAGGGCAGGAGGACAGTCGGGCCCGGCGGAGGTCGGGCACGGCAGGGGGCGGGCACGGCGGAGGGCAGGCCGGTAGGGGGGGCGGGCCCGGCGGAGGTCGGCCCCGGCGGTCGTACGATCCCTCGCAGGACGGGCCCCGCTGCGGCGGGGTGGTGGAGCGGGCGGTGGGAGCGGGTTTGTCCGAGCAGTCAGCACAGCCGGAGTACCGGATCGAGGACCTGGCCCATCTCAGCGGGGTCACGGTCCGGACGATCCGCGCCTACCAGGACCGCGGTCTGCTGCCCCGTCCCGAGCGGCGGGGCAGGGCGAACGTCTACGGGGACGCGCACCTCGCACGGCTCCGACGGATCGCCGATCTCCTCGACCGGGGTTACACCCTGGCCTCGATCAAGGAGCTCCTGGAGGCGTGGGACACCGGCCGGGGGCTCGGCGGGGTGCTCGGTCTGGTCGCGGAGGTCCACGGACCGTGGACGGACGAGGAGGCGGCCCGGATATCGCGCACCGAACTGGACGCCCGTTTCGGCGGCACACCGGACGAGGAGGCCATCCGGGAGGCCGTGGAGCTGGGCGTGCTGGAGCGGATCCCGGACCGGGAGACGGAGGAGTACCTCGTACCGAGCCCCCAGGAACTGGCGGTGGCGGCCGAGCTGTACGCGGCCGGGGTGCCGCTGCCGGCGATCACCGGGCACCTGAAGGAGCTGCGGGGACAGGTCGAGCACATCGCCTCCCGTTTCCTGGAGTTCACGACCGAGTACGTCTTCGCCCGTTACCTGGAGCACCGGCCGCCGACGGACGCGGACGCGGCCGAGGCGGCGGCGATGGTGCGGCGGCTCAGACCGCTCGCCCAGCAGACGGTGGACGCCGAACTGGCGCGGGCCATGCGCCTGTTCGCCACCCGACACCTTCAGAACCACCTGTCGCCGGACGCGCCGCCCGCGCACGACGACGAGCCGCGCCCGGTGACACTGCCCGCCGGAACGGTCCGGGCCGTGCAGAACCTGGTCGGGGCGGAGGGAGTCGCGGCCTTCGTCACGGCGGCCACGGAACGGGAGTTCCACAAGCGGACGTTGGACACTCTCTCCGCAAGGCAGCATGGAGACATAAGGGATTAAGCGTATGGATTGACCTTAAATTGCGGCCCTGTTGTCCACAGAAGGGCCAACTTCTCTGTGGATAAGTCGGCTTGGCTGTGGATCAAACCTCTCCACCGAGAACTCCTGAAATCGTTGGCCGTGGTGATCCCGGCTCCGGCATTCTGACGTGATGACCCCACGACAACCCATGGACGAACGCCGCACGGTGAAGGTCTCCAAGTACCTCTCCAAGCATCTGCGGCATCAGCCCGAACGCATCGGGCTCGTCCTCGACGCACAGGGCTGGACCGAGATCGACGCCCTGCTCAGGGCCGCCGCCGAGCACCATTTCCCGATCACCCGCGAGGAGCTCGACCACGTCGTCGCGACCAACGACAAGAAGCGCTTCGCGATCGAGGGAACCCGCATCCGCGCCAGCCAGGGCCACACCGTACGGGTGGACCTGGACCTGCCGGCCGCCGAACCGCCCGCGTACCTCTACCACGGCACGGTCGCGGACCGGCTTCCCGCGATCCGGGCGGAGGGACTGCGGCCCATGGCCCGCCACCACGTGCACCTCTCCCCCGACCGGGAGACCGCGACCCGGGTCGGCGCCCGCCGGGGCCGGCCGGTCGTCCTGAGCGTCGACGCCGGCGCCATGCACCGGGCCGGGCACGTCTTCCACGTCAGCGCCAACGGGGTCTGGCTGACCGACGCCGTCCCGCCCGAGTTTCTCCGCCTCCCGTCCTGACCCCACGGACGGAGTGGGGCGCCCATGCCACCGGGCGCCGACGAAAACCACCGCGTGCCGGACGAATCCGTCACCGGTCCCGGGGAACACTGGCCGGATGGGAGAGATCCGGGTCGGAACCTGCTCGTGGACGGACAAGGCGCTGGTGTCCAGCGGCTGGTACCCGAAGGGACAGCGTGACGCGGAGGGCAGACTGCGGTACTACGCCACGCGGTTCCCGGTGGTGGAGGTGGACTCCACGTACTACGGGCTGCCCAGCACCCGCAACAGCCAACTGTGGGCCGAGCGCACCCCCGAGGGGTTCCGCTTCGACGTGAAGGCGTTCTCGCTGCTCACCGGACACCCGACCCGCCCGGAAGCGCTGCCCGCCGATCTGCGTCCGGCCTTCGCGCGGCAGCGGGAGCGGGAACGCAGCGGCGTCGATCCCGAACTGCTCGACGAGGTGTGGGCCCGGTACAGCGCGGCTCTCGAACCGCTGCGGGAGGCCGGCCGTCTGGGAACGCTGCTGTTCCAGTTCCCGCACCGGCTCGTGCCGGGAGGACCGGCGGTGGAGTTCCTGCGCCGGTGCCGCGAGCGCGCCGCGGGATGGCCGGTGGCCGTGGAGTTCCGCAACCCCGGCTGGTGGCGCGAGGAGCACGTCGACGCGACGGCCGGCCTCCTGGCGGAGCTGGACGCGGCAGCCGTGGCCGTGGACATGACGCAGACGCTGGCCACGTCCGTACCGCCGGTCGCCCGGGTCACCTCCCCGGGCCTCGCCCTGATCCGCTTCCACGGCCGCAACACCGCCTGGGGCACCGGCACCAAGGAGGAGAGGTTCCGCCACGACTACACCCCCGAGGAACTCTCGGAGTGGACACCGCGCGTTCGCGCGATGGCCGAGCGGGCCCGGGAGGTGCACGTCCTGTTCAACAACTGCTGCGGTGACGCCGCCGTACGCGCCGCGGAGTCGATGCGGCTGCTGCTCGGCCTCTCGTAGGAACGGTCTCTTACTAGGGTCGGTCTCTCGTAGAGTCGGTCTCTCGTAGGGTCGTCCCATGCGACTGAGCACTGTGATCCTGCCGATCGACCGCTGGCACGAGGAGGGCCGCCGGAAGTGGCGGCACGCCGAGGAGCTGGGCTTTCACACCGCTTACACCTATGACCACCTGTCCTGGCGCGCCTTCCGGGACGGCCCCTGGTTCGGCGCGGTGCCCACCCTCACCGCCGCCGCGGCGGTCACCGAACGGCTCCGCCTCGGCACCCTCGTCACCTCGCCGAACTTCCGGCACCCGGTGACGCTCGCCAAGGGCCTGATCACCCTGGACGACGTCTCCGGCGGGCGGATCACCCTCGGCATCGGCGCGGGCGGCAATGGTTTCGACGCCACCGCGCTCGGCCAGGAGGCCTGGACGCCCAGGGAGCGGGCGGACCGGTTCGGAGAGTTCGTGGCGCTGCTCGACCGGTTGCTCACCGAGGACGCGGTGACGGAGCGGGGCACGTTCTACGCGGCGGACGAGGCCCGGAACATTCCCGGCTGCGTCCAGCGTCCCCGGTTGCCGTTCGCGGTGGCGGCGACCGGCCCGCGCGGAATGCGGCTGGCCGCGCGGCACGGGCAGGCGTGGGTGACGACCGGCGATCCGAAGCTGTACGAGGAGGGGACCCCGGAGCAGTCGGTGGCGGCGCTGCGCGGCCAGATCGAACGGCTCGGCACGGCGTGCGCCGAGGCCGGCCGGAAGGCGTCCGACCTGGACAAGATCCTGCTCACCGGCTTCACCCCGGACCGGACGCGTCCGCTGGAGTCCGTGGACGCCTTCGTCGACTTCGCCGGGCGCCACCGCGACCTCGGCTTCACCGAGCTCGTGATCCACTGGCCGATCCCGGACTCCGACTTCGCGGCCGACCAGGCCGTCTTCGAGGCCATCGCCACGGAGGCGCTCGCCCAGCTCGGCTGACGCACGGCACCACGGGCCCGACGGCCGCTCGGTCAGGGCACCCGTCGTATGTGTCTCCGCTTCTGGGCGGGCAGGGTCGGGACGTCGGCCGAGGTGAGCGTCCCGGCCGAGGTCAATGGTCCGGCCGAAGGCAGTGCTCCGGCCGGGATCAGCGCTCCGGCCAAGCCCGCCAGGACGTCGCCCACCAGGACCGGCTCGCGCGCGGACTGGTCCGTCCCGGCCCGCTCGCACCGGGAGCAGAGAGCCGTTCCCAGGCTCGCGACCCACGTCCCGTACGGCGCACCACAGAAGTCGCACTCCATAGTCCGTCGGCCCGTGACCATGCCCCCGCCCCCTCCGAGACGCCGTAAGTTGTCTGGAGCCTTCCCTTCCTCCGGGGGAAACGAACGGATGTTTACAGCCATGTCCGAACGAGCCGGATACGGCACGGCGGTCCGGAGACGGGCGGGACCACCGTGGGGGCGTCGCTTCCGCCGTCGGCGCGAATCAGTCCCTCCCTCCCCCTTCTTCCACTCATATGTGCGGCTCCTCGCACGCCCGTGCGCGAGGTGCGGAAGAATGGTGCGGTGACCTCTCCCCGTTCTCCGCGGCTCCCGCGGTCCCCGCGTCCTTCCGCCCCGGCGCCCCGGCTGATCGCCACCGATCTCGACGGCACGCTGCTCCGTGACGACAAGACCGTCTCCGAGCGCACGGTCGCCGCTCTCGCCGCGGCCGAGCGGGCCGGCATCGAGGTCTTCTTCGTCACCGGCCGGCCCGCCCGCTGGATGGACGTCGTCAGCGCGCACGTCCACGGCCACGGCATGGCGATCTGCGCCAACGGCGCCGCCGTCGTCGACCTGCACGCCGGAGGCGCCTTCCTGGAGGTCCGCCCGCTGGACCGGCCGGTCGCCCTGGACGTCGTCGAGGCCCTGCGCGCCGCCGCGCCCGGGACCTCCTTCGCGGTCGAGCTCACCACCGGCATCCACTACGAGCCGCACTACCCGCCCTTCTTCCTCGACCCCGGCGCCACCGTCGCCACCGCCGAGAAGCTCCTCTTCGAGGAGGAGACCGGCGCGGCGGCCCCCGTGCTCAAGCTGCTCGCCCAGCATCCGGAGCTCGACCCCGACGTGTTCCTCGCGGTGGCCAGGGAGACGGCGGGCGACCGGGCCGCCTTCACCCGGTCCAGTCCCACGGCCCTCATCGAGATCAGCGGGCTCGGCGTCTCCAAGGCCTCCACGCTCGCCCTGTGCTGCGCCGAGCGCGGCATCACGGCCGAGGAGGTCGTCGCCTTCGGCGACATGCCGAACGACATCGAGATGCTCACCTGGGCGGGCCGCTCGTACGCGATGGGCAACGCCCACCCGGACGTGTTCACCGCCGCCTCCGACCGTACGGCCGGCAACAACGAGGACGGCGTGGCCGTCGTCATCGAGCAGCTCGTCGCCGAGGCCCTCGCCGGAACCACGGGCCCGCGCTAGCCGCGACGGGGCAGGTGCCGGCCACAACGGGCCCGTGCCGACCGCGACGGGCCCTCGCAAGACACAGCGGGCAGGCACTAAAGCGGTGCCTCCCACACCACCGTCGTCCCCCCGCCGTCCGTCCCGATCCCCGGTTCGCACCGGCTCGCGCCGCCCAGCGACTCCGCCCGGCGCGCCAGGTTGCGCAGGCCGCTGCGCCGCCCGCCCGCCGGGATGCCGACCCCGTCGTCGGCGACCGACAGGCGTACCCCGGCGGAGCCGTCGGGCAGGGTGACGCCGGCGTCGACGACCACCTCGATCCGGCTCGCGTCGGCGTGCCGGAACGCGTTGGAGAGCGCCTCCCGCAGGGCGGCGACGAGGTTCTTGCCGGTGAGTTCGCCGACCGTCGAGTCGATCGCGCCGAGGAAGCGGTGCGCGGGCTTGAAACCGAGCGGCACGGCCGCCATGTTGATCTCCCGCAGGACGCGGGTGCGCAGCCCCGACGGGGCCTCGGCGGGCCCCTGCTGGAGCGCGAAGATCGCCGTACGGATCTCCTGGATGGTCACGTCCAGCTCGTCCACGGCCTTGCCCACGCCCTCGCGCACGGCCGGCACGATCGACCTGCGCTGGGCGCTCTCCAGCATCATGCCGGTGGCGAAGAGCCGCTGGATGACCAGGTCGTGCAGGTCGCGGGCGATCCGGTCACGGTCCTCGTACACGGCGAGGCGCTCCCGGTCCCGCTGCGCCTCGGCCATCATCAGCGCGAGCGCCGCCTGCGAGGCGAACTGGGTGGCGAGCGTCCGCTCCGTCTCCGTGAACGGCCGGCCGTCCCGTACGCGCGGCATGGCGAGCGCCCCGAGCACCCGCCCACCGCTCTGCAGCGGGAGGATCATGCTCGGCCCGTACGTCGCGGTCATCGGGCTGGTCATGCGCAGGTCCGACGAGGCGTCCGCGACGAAGACCGCCTCGCCCTCGAAGAGCTGCTCCACCACGTCGCTCTCGGGCGGGACCACCACGCCCAGCCATTTCGTGGACCGGGGCGAGGAGACGGCGACGACCTCCAGGCCGCCCTCCTCGGCGGGGAGCAGCACGATGCCGGCGTCCGCGTCGGCGAGCCGGCGGGCCTGTTCGGCGACGACCGTGAGGGCGTCGTCGGCGTCGCCGCCGGAGAGCAGGGCGGTGGTGACGGCGACCGAGCCGTCGATCCACCGTTCGCGCTGCCGGGCGGCCTCGTACAGGCGCGCGTTGCCGATGGCGATGCCCGCCTCGGTGGCGAGCACCCGGACCATGTGCACGTCGTAGTCGTTGAAATCGTCCCCGTCGCGCTTCTCCGCGAGGTACAGATTGCCGAAGATCTCGCCCTGGACCCGGATGGGGACGCCGAGGAAGGTCCGCATCGGCGGGTGCCCGGCCGGGAAGCCCGCCGCGCGCGGGTCCTTGGAGAGGTCGGCGAGGCGGATGGTCTGCGGGTCGCGGATCAGCGCGCCGAGCAGCCCCGCGTGCCCGTCGGGACGGCGCCCGATCCGGCGGGCCGTGTCCTCGTCGACGCCGAAGGTGACGAAGTCGGAGAGGCCGTCGCCCTCGTCGTCGACGACGCCGATCGCCGCGTACCGGGCGCCGGCGAGTTCGGCGGCGGTCTCGCAGATGCGGTCGAGGGTGGAGTGGAGTTCGAGCCCGGTGCCGACCGAGCGCATGGCCTCCAGGAGCTGCGGCACGCGGGCGGTGAGCTCCGTGGACAGCCCCTGGAGGCTGCGGGTGGCCCGGGCGGCGGCTTCCAGGGGGTCCGGGGCGTCGGACTCGGTGGCGGTCATGTCTTGAGCCTAGTAAGTCCTATTTAGCGAGAAAAGTCGGCCGTCCCCCTCGCGGTGGGGGCGGTGGCGAGCAGGTCGGTCGCCCTCTCCTGCTCCAGCATCCGGCGCAGCGGTCCGTCCTCCGAGGCGAGCCGGGCGTACGGGCCGCGCTGCACGGTCCGTCCCCCGTCCAGGACGATCACCTCGTCGACGGCGTCGAGGCCGTGCAGCCGGTGGGTGATGAGGACGGTGGTGCGGCCCTCGGTGGCCCGGAGCAGGTCGTCGGTGAGCGCGTCGGCGGTGGCGAGGTCCAGGTGCTCGGCCGGCTCGTCGAGGACGAGGACCGGGAAGTCGGCCAGGAGGGCCCGCGCGAGCGCGAGCCGCTGGCGCTGGCCGCCGGAGAGGCGCGCGCCGTGCTCGCCCACGAGGGTGTCGAGGCCTTCGGGCAGCCCGTCCACCCAGTCGAGCAGCCGGGCCCGGCGCAGCGCCTCGCGCAGTTCCCCGTCGTCCGCGCCGACCTGGGCGAGCCGCAGGTTCTCGCGGACGGAGCTGTCGAAGAGGTGCGCGTCCTGGGCACAGAGGCCGACCAGGCGCCGGACCGCGTCCCCGTCCAGCTCCCAGGCGGGCACGCCGCCGAGCCGGTACATGCCGTACTCCACGTCCAGGAACCGCAGCAGTACCTGGGCGAGCGTGGTCTTGCCGGAGCCGGAGGCGCCGACGACGGCGACCCGGCGCCCGGCCTCCAGGGTGAGCCCGAAGCCGGTGAGCGCCGGACGGTCCTGCCCGGCGTGCCGGGCGGAGAGCCCGGACAGTTCGAGGGGGAACGGACCCGCCGGGGGAGCGGCGGGCGTGCGCGGCTCGCGTACGGGTTCGGGGGCGTCGAGCACCTCGAAGACCCGCTCGGCACTGTGCTTGACGCGCTGCCGGTACTGGAAGGCGAGCGGAAGCCCGGTCACGGCCTCGAAGGCGGCGAGCGGGGTCAGGACGACCACGGCGAGGGACACCCCGTCGAGCCGCCCGTCCCGTACGGCCTGGACGCCGACGAGGGCCGCGGCCACGACCGTGAGGCCGCAGACCAGGGCGGAGAGGCCGGCCCCGAGCGCGGTGGCGGCGGCCTGCCGGGAGGCGATGCCGGTGAGGGCCCGGTCGGCCTCCCGCGCCCTTTCGGTACGGCTCCGCAGCGCACCGGCCACCGTCAGCTCGGCGCAGCCGCGCAGCAGGTCGGCCACGGCGGTCGCCAGGGAGCCGCGCGCGGGGGCGAGCCGCCGTTCGGCCCGGCGGGCGAGGGCCCCGCCGGCCGCCGGTACGGCGATCCCCGCGACCAGCAGGCCCGCGGCGAGGACGGCGCCGGCCTCGGGCAGCAGCCAGGTGGTGAACCCGGCGGCCCCGACGCCCACGACCAGCGCGGCGCCCACCGGGAGCAGCCAGCGCAGCCAGTAGTCCTGGAGCGCGTCGACGTCCTGGACGAGCCGGGCGAGCAGATCGCCGCGCCGGGTGCGTCCGAGACCGGCCGGGGCGATCCGCTCCAGGCGCCGGTAGACGGAGACCCGCAGGTCGGCGAGCATCCGCAGGACGGCGTCGTGCGAGACGAGCCGCTCGGCGTACCGGAAGACGGCCCGGCCGATGCCGAAGGCGCGCGTGCCGGTGACCGCCATCATCAGATAGAGGACGGGGGGCTGTTCGGAGGCCCGGGAGATGAGCCAGCCGGACACGGCCATGAGCCCGACGGCGGACCCGAGGGCAAGGCTTCCGAGCAGCAGCGCGAGCGCCATGCGCCCCTTGAGCTCCCCGGCCATGTCCCGGACCCGCCGCAACAGGCCGTGCGTGGCCGTGGCGTCCGGGGTGCTTCCGCCCTCGGCGGCAACCGTCCCAGCCGTTTCGAGCACACCACCCGTGACCGCCGTCCCCGACCAGACCACCGCTTCCGCCGTACCGGGCGCTCCGGCCCCGGCCGCATCCCCGACCGGCGGCGTCGCCACCGGCGCCCCGGTGTTCGTTCCCAGGCTCACCACCCGGTCCGCCACCGCGAGCAGGGCCGGGCGGTGGACCACGAGCAGGACCGTCCGGCCGGCCGCGAGGCGCCGGACCGCGTCGACCACGCCCGCCTCCGTCTCGCCGTCGAGGGCGGCCGTGGGCTCGTCGAGCAGCAGCAGGGGCCGGTCGGCCAGGAACGCGCGGGCGAGGGCGAGCCGTTGCCGCTGCCCCGCCGAGAGTCCGGTGCCGTCCTCACCGAGCGGGGTGTCGAGCCCGTCCGGCAGTTCCGCGACGAAGCCGTCGGCCCCCGCGTCCCGCAGCGCCTCCCGTACCGCCTCGTCGGAGGCGTCCGGGCGGGCGAGCCGTACGTTCTCGGCGATCGTCCCCGCGAAGAGGTACGGGCGCTGCGGCACCCAGGCGATCCGCGACCGCCATGCCTCCAGGTCGAGCCCCGCGAGGCCCTCGCCGCCGACCCGGACGGTGCCGCCCGGCTCCGGGGCCGTGAATCCGAGAACCACGTCGAGCAGCGTCGACTTGCCCGAGCCGCTCGGCCCGACCAGGGCCACCGTCTCGCCCGGTTCGACCGTCAGCGTCGCCGCGTCGAGCGACGGTTCGGACCGCCCCGCGTGCCGCACCGTCACGGCGTCCAGTTCGAGGCGTACGGAGTCCGGGACCGCGCCCGTTCCCCCCTCCCGTACCGGCTGTTCCAGGACGTCGAAGATCTCCTCCGCCGCCGCGAGCCCCTCCGCCGCCGCGTGGTACTGCGCTCCCACCTGCCGCAGCGGGAGGTACGCCTCGGGCGCCAGGATCAGGATGACGAGTCCGGTGGAGAGGTCGAGGTCGCCGTGGACGAGCCGCATGCCGATGGTCACGGCGACGAGGGCGACCGAGAGGGTGGCGAGGAGTTCGAGGGCGAAGGAGGAGAGGAAGGCGATCCGCAGCGTGCGCATGGTCGCCTGCCGGTACGCGGAGGTGATCGCGCGGATCGACTCGGCCTGGGCCTTCGCCCGGCCGAAGATCTTGAGGGTGGGAAGGCCGGCCACCACGTCCAGGAAGTGGCCGGAGAGCCGTGAGAGCAGCTTCCACTGCCGGTCCATCCGGGCCTGGGTGTACCAGCCGATGAGGATCATGAAGAGCGGGATGAGCGGCAGCGTGACGACGATGATCGCCGCCGAGACCCAGTCCTCGGTGACGATCCGGGCCAGGACCGCCACCGGCACGACCACCGCGAGGCCCAACTGGGGCAGGTAGCGGGCGAAGTAGTCGTCGAGCGCGTCCACGCCCCGCGTCGCGAGGGCGATCAGCGAACCGGTCCGCTGCCCGCCGAGCCACCCCGGCCCGAGCGCGGCGGCCCGGCCGAGGAGCCGCCCGCGGAGTTCGGACTTGACCGCCGCGCTCGCCCGGTGGGCGGCGAGCTCGGTCAGCCAGGAGACCAGCCCCCGCGCCACCGCCACTCCGGCGAGCAGCAGCAGGGGCGTGGCCAGGGCGGAAACCGACCGGCCCTCCTTGAAGGACCCCACCACGATCTCGGCGACGAGCATCGCCTGGGCGACGACCAGCGCCGCTCCGACGAGGCCGAGCACGACCACCGCGACCAGGAAGAGACGGGTGGTCCGGGCGTACCGGAGCAGACGCGGGTCGATCGGTTTCACGTGAAACATGCCCCTCTCTGAACGCCGGCCGGCCCTAGTGGGCGTCGGCGGTGTGGTGCTGCGCGTCGGCGATGTGCTGCGTACCGATCCGCTTGCGGAACACCCAGTACGTCCAGCTCTGGTAGAGCAGCACCAGCGGAGTCGCGATCCCGGCGCACCACGTCATGATCTTGAGCGTGTACGGGCTCGACGAAGCGTTCGTCACGGTGAGGCTCCACTCGGGGTTGAGCGAAGACGGCATGACGTCCGGGAAGAGCGCCAGGAAGAGCATCGCCACCGAGGCGGCGATCGTGACGCCCGAGAGCGCGAACGACCAGCCCTCGCGCCCCGCCCCGATGGCGACGATCGCGCCGACGAGCGCCACCGCCGCGACCACCATCGCCACGAGGCTCCAGCTGTCGCCCGTGTGGACCTGGGTCCAGATCAGGAAGGCGAGCGCGAGCACCGCCGTGACCAGGCCCAGCTTGAGGGCGAGCGTCCGGGCCCGCACCCGGATGTCCCCGACCGTCTTCAGCGCGGCGAAGACCGTCCCGTGGAAGGTGAAGAGGGTGAGCGTGACCAGTCCGCCGAGGAGGGCGTACGGGTTGAGCAGGTCGAAGAAGGTGCCCGCGTACTCCATGTCCGCGTCGATCTTCACACCCCGGACGATGTTGCCGAAGGCCACGCCCCAGAGGATCGCGGGGAGCAGCGAGGTCCAGAAGATGGCCTGCTCCCAGTTCCGCTGCCAGTTCTCCTCGGGCCGCTTCGCCCGGTACTCGAAGGCCACGCCCCGGATGATCAGGCAGACCAGGATGAGCAGCAGCGGCAGGTAGAAACCGGAGAACAGCGTCGCGTACCACTCGGGGAACGCGGCGAAGGTGGCACCGCCGGCGGTGAGCAGCCACACCTCGTTGCCGTCCCAGACGGGCCCGATGGTGTTGATGAGGACCCGCTTCTCGGCCCGGTCGCGGGCCAGCAGCTTGGTCAGGATGCCGATCCCGAAGTCGAAGCCCTCCAGGAAGAAGTAGCCGGTCCAGAGGACGGCGATGAGTACGAACCAGACGTCGTGAAGTTCCATGCCTCGGTCTCCTGAGCCTCAGTACGAGAAGGCCATGGGCCGGTCGGGGTCACGGGTGTCCCCGCCGATCTTGGTGGGCGGGTTGAGGTCGTCGTCGGTCAGCTCGGGCGGCCCCGCCTTGACGTACTTGACGAGGAGCTTGACCTCGATGACCGCGAGGACGGCGTAGAGCAGGGTGAAGCCGATCATCGAGGTGAGCACCTCGGCCTGGGAGACGCCGGGGGAGACCGCGTCCCGGGTGCGCAGCACGCCGTAGACGACCCACGGCTGACGGCCCATCTCGGTGAAGATCCAGCCCCAGGAGTTGGCGATCAGCGGGAAGAGCATCGTCCAGAGTGCGACGATCCAGTACCACTTGCCGATCCGGGGACTCAGGGCCACGTTCTTGAAGAGGACCAGGTTCGGCACCTCGTCCTCACCCGTCCGCAGCCCCGGTGCCAGCATGAACTTCTTCCGGGTCAGCCAGAGGCCGAGCATCCCCAGGGTCAGGGAGGCCATGCCGAAGCCGATCATCCAGCGGAAGCCCCAGTAGGCGACGGGGATGTTGGGCCGGTAGTCACCGGGGCCGAACTTCTCCTGCTCGGCCTTGTTGATGTCGTTGATGCCGGGGACGTACGAGGTGAAGTCGTCGTTGGCGAGGAAGGACAGCAGGCCGGGGATCTCGACGGCGACCTTGTTGTGGCCCTTGTCGACGTCGCCGTAGGCGAAGATCGAGAAGGGGGCGGGCGCCTCGCCGTCCCAGAGCGCCTCGGCGGCGGCCATCTTCATCGGCTGCTGCTTGAACATGACCTTGCCGAGCAGGTCGCCGCTGATGGCGGTGCCGAGTCCGGCGATGATCAGGGTGATCAGGCCGAGCCGCAGCGAGGTCCGCATCACGGGGATGTGCTTCTTGCGGGCCAGGTGGAAGGCGGAGATGCCGACCATGAACGCGCCGCCGACCAGGAAGGCCGCCGTGATGGTGTGGAAGAACTGGGTGAGGGCCGTGTTCTGGGTGAGCACGAGCCAGAAGTCGGTGAGCTCCGCCCGGCCGCGCTCCTCGTTGATGCGGTAGCCCACCGGGTGCTGCATCCAGGAGTTGGCCGCCAGGATGAAGTACGCGGAGAGGACGGTGCCGATCGACACCATCCATATGCAGGCGAGGTGGATCTTCTTCGGCAGCTTGTCCCAGCCGAAGATCCACAGGCCGATGAAGGTCGACTCGAAGAAGAAGGCGATGAGCGCCTCGAACGCGAGCGGGGCGCCGAAGACGTCCCCGACGAAGCGCGAGTAGTCGGACCAGTTCATGCCGAACTGGAACTCCTGCACGATGCCGGTGACGACGCCCATGGCGATGTTGATCAGGAAGAGCTTGCCCCAGAACTTGGTCGCCCTGAGGTACTTCTCGTTCTCCGTCCGTACCCAGGCGGTCTGGAGCCCGGCGGTGAGCGCCGCGAGGGAGATCGTCAGCGGGACGAAGAGGAAGTGGTAGACGGTGGTGATACCGAACTGCCAGCGCGCCAGAGTCTCTGGCGCAAGAGCGAGGTCCACGTCGCTTTCTCCTTACATCGCCGTGGTCACATCGGCGGCTGCCCTGACCATCCCCCGATACCGGGACGAACCGGGGCACGCTTGTGAACGCGTTCACATTCACAAGCATTATGGCTTATACGAAATCCGTACTTGTCTCCGGGGGGCCTTTACAAGGCGTCTCTTTCCTCACACACGAACGGCCCCCGCGAGCGACTGCTCGCGGGGGCCGTGGGGACGCCCCTCGGTCTCCGGTGGGTGTCAGAGCTCCTTGCGGAAGGCCTCCGCCGCCTGGAGGAACAGGTCGTTCGCCTCGCCCTCGCCGATCGTGACGCGCACGCCCTCGCCGGCGAACGGGCGGATCACGACACCGTGCCGCTCGCAGGCCGCCGCGAAGTCCGCCGTCCGCTCGCCGAGCCGCAGCCAGACGAAGTTCGCCTGCGTGTCCGGAACGGTCCAGCCCTGGTCCACGAGGGCCGCGCGGACCCGCTCGCGCTCGGCCACCAGCGAGCCGACCCGGCCGAGCAGCTCGTCCTCGGCCCGCAGCGAGGCCACCGCCGCGTCCTGCGCCAGCTGGCTCACGCCGAACGGCACCGCCGTCTTGCGCAGCGCCGCCGCCACCGGCTCGTGGGCGACCGCGAAGCCGACCCGCAGCCCGGCCAGGCCGTACGCCTTGGAGAAGGTGCGCAGCACGGCGACGTTGGGACGGTCGCGGTACAGCTCGATGCCGTCCGGGACCTCGGGGTCGCGCACGAACTCCTTGTACGCCTCGTCGAGCACGACCAGGACGTCGGAGGGCACCCGGTCGAGGAAGCGCTCCAGCTCGGCCCGGCGCACCGCGGTGCCGGTGGGGTTGTTGGGGTTGCAGACGAAGATCAGGCGGGTCCGGTCGGTGATCGCCTCCGCCATCGCGTCGAGGTCGTGCACCTCGCCGTCGGTCAGCGGCACCTGCACCGAGGTGGCCCCGCTGATCTGCGTGATGATCGGGTACGCCTCGAAGGAGCGCCAGGCGTAGATCACCTCGTCGCCCGGGCCCGAGGTCGCCTGGATCAGCGACTGCGCGACCCCGACCGAGCCGGTGCCCGTGGCCAGGTGGGAGACGGGCACGCCGAAGCGCTCGGCCAGCTCCTCCATCAGACCCGTGCAGGCCATGTCCGGATACCGGTTGAAGGTGTCGGCCCCGGCCACCACGCTCTCCAGGACTCCCGGCAGCGGCGGGTAGGGGTTCTCGTTGGAGGACAGCTTGAAGGCCACGGGCCCGCCCGCGGCGGCCGGCTTGCCCGGCTTGTAGGTGGGGACGCCGTCCAGCTCGGCGCGCAGCTTGGGGCTGCCGGTGCTCGTCCCGCTGGTCTCGCTCACAGTGTGGCCTCCTCGACCGTCCGTACCGCCAATACTGCTCACCTTAAGAGGATTCGCCTCCGCTGCGAATGGGCTGTGGACAACAGGAGGGACACGGCTCCTCGGCCGGACTCGGGGCCGGGCCGGCGGGTGGGGGCGCGCGCACGGGTGGCGCACGCCGGTGGCGGGCGCCGTGGCGCGCATCCCCCGTAGAGGTGAGTTGAGGCCACTTCGAGACTTCGCCCTCTCGCCAGGCCCACACCTCCCAGCCCCCTTGAGTCGCAGACCAGGACAATCAACTACCTTCAAATCAAAGGCACTTGATAGATTTCGATCATGCAGAAACGTGCCTGTCAACGTCTGCATATGCGACCGTCCCGACCGCCCCTCATCGCCCTACTATCGGCTCGCCATGACAGCAGCAGGGAAGCACCAGGTGAGCCGGGCACAGACCCGGGGAAGCCGGCAGGGCAGGGCGGGCATCCGGGACGTCGCCGCCGCCGCCGGGGTCTCCATCACGACTGTCTCCGACGCTCTCAACGGGAAGGGCCGACTCCCCGACGCCACCCGACGCCACGTCCGCGAGGTCGCCGACCGGCTGGGCTACCGCCCGTCCGCGGCGGCCCGCACACTCCGTACCGGCAAGTCGGGACTCATCGGCCTGACCGTGACCACGTACGGGGACGAACCTTTCACCTTCACCGAATTCGCGTACTTCGCGGAGATGGCCAGGGCGGCCACGTCGGCCGCGCTCGCCCGGGGCTACGCCCTGGTCATCCTCCCCGCCACCTCCCGCCATGACGTCTGGTCGAACGTCGCCCTCGACGGCACCGTCGTCATCGACCCCTCCGACCACGACCCCGTCGTCACCGAACTGGTCCGCCAGGGCCTGCCCGTCGTCTCCGACGGACGCCCCGCCGGCACCCTCCCGGTCACCGCCTGGGTCGACAACGACCACGAAGCCGCCGTCCTCGACCTGCTCGACCACCTCGCCGCCGCGGGAGCCCGCCGCATCGGGCTCCTCACCGGCACCAGCACGGACACGTACACCCGCCTCTCCACCACCGCCTACCTCCACTGGTGCGCACGGGTGGGCCAGGACCCCGTCTACGAGTCCTATCCGGCGCACGATCCGTGCGCGGGCGCCGTCGCGGCCGACCGGCTGCTCGCCCGTCCGGACCGGCCCGACGCCGTGTACGGCCTCTTCGACCCCAACGGAACCGACCTCCTCGCGGCCGCGCGCCGCTACGGGCTGCGCGTCCCGGAGGACCTCCTGCTGGTCTGCTGCAGCGAGTCGGGCGGCTACGCCACCACCGAACCGCCCATCACGACGCTCTCGCTCAAACCGCGCCGGATCGGCACGGCCGTCGTCCAGCTCCTCATCGACGCCATCGAGGGGGTCGAGACCGACGGACCGGTCGAGCAGGTGATACCGACCGAGCTCATCGTCCGCACCTCCTCGCAGCGCCGCCCGCCCCGCACGACGGTCAGCCCGCCGCGCTCGCCCGCGAAGGACTGACCCGAGGAGTTCGTCCGGGCGGGCCGCGCGAAAGAACCCGCGCGGAAGCCCTGCTCGGAGGGTCGGCTCTCCGAAGAGGGACGCCTTCGAACACGCCGTTCCCGTCCCTGCCCGTGGACGGGAACGGCCAAACCGATCACCGCACCTGCTCCAACCCTGGACTGGACCTTCCCAATTCGGGCGAAACGACTGGTGAACCCGGAGTGGACCCGGATTCACCACCCCTGGTGCGTCACACAGGAGGACGCTCATTCCTATGATGGGCGGACGACACCGCGGACCACCCCGACCAGGCCGGTCCGCGATGTGCAGGGCATCGCGACGGTGGTGGAGGGGTCGATGACTCAGGGGGCCGGTCAGGAGCCCGTGGTGCGCACGGCGACATTGCGTGACTTCCGCGTACCGCCGTACGCACGCGTGCCCGTGCAGAGCCATGCCGCCGAACCGGCTGGCCCGGAGCCGCTGCCGGCTCCCGCGGAGCACGTCCACGGACACGCCGAACACCCGGAGTCGTACTCCGCCACGGACGAGTACCGGGACGAGCAGCCGGCCACGCGCCCGGCCCCGGCCGCCCGTCCGGCCGCCGCCGAGCCCCTGCCCCCCGTCGCGCCCTCCCCGGTCGAGGCCGTACCGCAGACGCCCCCGCCCCCGCCGCAGGCCCCCGCGCCCATGCCCGCCGACCCGACCCTCCACCTCGGCCACCGCGCCGCCGCGCCCCCGTACCCCGCGGCCCCCACCGCCTCCGGCCACCCCGGGAACGCGTTCCCCGAGGGCGAGGTGCCCGAGGGATACACGCCGACCGAGCGCGACCTGCCCGTCATCAACCGGGGCGACACCGTCCAGGTGCAGGCCTCCCCCGCACCCGCCCCCGCCGGCGAGGCCCCGGCCGGCGAAGGCCCCGGACCCCTCTACGTCGTCGGGGACGTCCACGGCTACCTCGACGAACTCGTCGCGGCCCTCCGCGCCCAGGGCCTCGTCGACGAGAACGGCGGCTGGGCCGCGGGCAACGCCCGCCTCTGGTTCCTCGGCGACTTCACCGACCGCGGCCCCGACGGCATCGGCGTCATCGACCTGGTCATGCGGCTCTCCGCCGAGGCCGCGGCCGCCGGCGGCTACTGCAAGGCCCTCATGGGCAATCACGAACTGCTGCTCATCGGCGCCAAGCGCTTCGGCGACACCCCGGTCAACTCCGGCGCGGGCACCGCCACCTTCCAGGCCGCCTGGCTGCTCAACGGCGGCCAGAAGCAGGACATGGACCGCCTCCAGGACGTCCACCTCCAGTGGATGTCCCGGCTCGACGCCGTGGTGCGGGAGGACGACCACCTCCTCGTGCACTCGGACACCACCGCGTACCTCGAATACGGCGAGACCATCGAGGACGTCAACGACACGGTCCACGAGATCCTCAACCGGAACGACGCGGACGAGGTCTGGGACGTGTTCCGGAAGTTCACCAAGCGCTTCGCGTTCCGTGACGACGGGGGGCCGCAGGCCGTCCAGGAGCTGCTCTCCACCTACGGCGGCAGCCGGATCGTGCACGGCCACAGCCCGATCCCGTACCTCCTCGGCCAGGTCGGCGCCGAGGACGGCGAGGACGACGGCGGCCCGGTCGTCGACGGACCGCACGTGTACGCCGACGGGCTCGCGATCGCCATGGACGGCGGAGTGACCATGGCCGGGAAGCTCCTGGTCGTCCAACTCCCCCTGGACGCCTGACCGAACGCCCGGCCTATCACCCTGCGCATCCGGGGAGGACGATTTCAGGAAACTCTCTGTCAGCCCGCCGCTTCGCCGCAATACCATCGGGTGCATCCGTAGCAGGCTCTCCTCCGTTTCCGCCCGCCCGGTCGTCTTCCCACGGCCGTCACGGGCCTACGGAGCATCGGGGGATGCACATGAACGTGGCTCCGCACCTGCTGACCGAGGACCGCGCCGAGTACGAGCGGGTCCTCGACGACGCACTGAGCACCGCCCACGCACGTCCGGAACTCGCCGGGGTCGGCACCCGGCTCACGGTCGCGCAACTGCGCTCGATGACGCTGAACGCGACGGCGCTCGTCACCTCCGCGGCCGCGAGCGAGTACGACCACTTCGTGAAGGTCCGCGAGCGGGACCGCGCGACCGCCGGGGCCCGCGCTCCGGCCCCGTACGACCTTCCCGGCCCCGGCGCGGGCGTCGTCGCGATCGTCACCGTCATGGTCCCGGTCCTCGCGGGCGCCGCCTCCGTCATCTTCCTGCTGGTCGGCGCGGTGCTGCACGCCCTCGCCCCCACCGTGGCGTTCGGCGCGACCCTGCTCACCGCCGGGCTCGTGTTCGGCTCGCTCGCCGCCGCCGGACTGCTCTGCGCGGCCGTCGGACTCCTCGTGACGGCCCTGCGCAACAGCCCCGTCGAGGTGAGCGCGGGCGGCCCGCCCGCCCCTCCGGACGACGAACTCTCCCGCGCCCGCGAGGCCTGGCGCCACGCCCTCCTCGAACGCGGCATCCTCCCCTTCCTGCGCCACGCCCTCGCCGCCGTCCCGCCGGATCCGGCCGGCCCCTGACGCGCCGGACCGGCCCGCGCCTCCCCCGGGGGGCGCGGGCCGGTCCGTGAGCGGACGGATCCGCTACTCCGCCAGCGGCAGGTAGACGCGGTTGCCGCTCGCGGCGAACTCCTTCGACTTCTCCGCCATGCCGGCCTCGATCTCCTGCGCCGTACCGCCGTGTTCACGGCGGATGTCCTGGGAGATCTTCATCGAGCAGAACTTCGGACCGCACATCGAGCAGAAGTGCGCGGTCTTCGCGGGCTCCGCCGGCAGCGTCTCGTCGTGGAACTCGCGCGCGGTGTCCGGGTCGAGCGCCAGGTTGAACTGGTCCTCCCAGCGGAACTCGAAGCGCGCGTCCGAGAGCGCGTCGTCCCACTCCTGCGCGCCCGGGTGCCCCTTGGCGAGGTCCGCCGCGTGGGCCGCGATCTTGTACGTGATGACGCCGGTCTTCACGTCGTCGCGGTTGGGCAGGCCCAGGTGCTCCTTGGGCGTCACGTAGCAGAGCATCGCCGTGCCCCACCAGGCGATCATCGCCGCGCCGATGCCGGAGGTGATGTGGTCGTAGGCGGGCGCCACGTC
This sequence comes from Streptomyces sp. NPDC012825, assembly GCF_042900925.1. Classification (NCBI taxonomy): domain Bacteria; kingdom Bacillati; phylum Actinomycetota; class Actinomycetes; order Kitasatosporales; family Streptomycetaceae; genus Streptomyces; species Streptomyces sp. NPDC012825. The sequence goes on from NZ_JBIBBZ010000003.1 coordinate 173,152, forward strand.
CGTGGTCAGCGGGCCGAGCGTGTAGAACGGCGCCTCCTCGCAGATCTCCTGCTGGAGGTCGATGTTCTCCTTGATCTTGTGCATCGGGACGTGCCCGGGGCCCTCGATCATCGTCTGCACGTGGTGACGCTTGGCGATCGTGTTCAGCTCGCCGAGCGTCCTCAACTCGGCGAACTGCGCCTCGTCGTTGGCGTCCGCGATCGAACCGGGCCGCAGGCCGTCGCCGAGCGAGTACGTGACGTCGTACGCCGCCAGGATCTCGCAGAGCTCCTCGAAGTGCGTGTAGAGGAAGTTCTCCTCGTGGTGCGCGAGGCACCAGGCGGCCATGATCGAGCCGCCGCGCGAGACGATGCCGGTCTTGCGGCGCGCGGTGAGCGGCACGTACGGCAGAAGTACGCCGGCGTGCACCGTCATGTAGTCGACGCCCTGCTCGGCCTGCTCGATCACCGTGTCCTTGTAGATCTCCCAGCTCAGCTCCTCGGCCTTGCCGTCGACCTTCTCCAGGGCCTGGTAGAGCGGCACGGTGCCGATCGGCACGGGGGAGTTGCGCAGCACCCACTCGCGGGTGGTGTGGATGTTGCGGCCGGTGGACAGGTCCATGACCGTGTCGGCGCCCCACTTGGTCGCCCAGGTCATCTTCTCCACCTCCTCCTCGATGGAGGAGGTGACGGCGGAGTTGCCGATGTTGGCGTTGACCTTCACCAGGAACCGCTTGCCGATGATCATCGGCTCGATCTCCGGGTGGTTGACGTTCGCCGGGAGCACGGCCCGCCCCGCCGCGATCTCCTCCCGCACGACCTCGGGTGAGACGTTCTCGCGGATCGCGACGTACTCCATCTCCGGCGTGATCTCGCCACGGCGGGCGTACGCGAGCTGCGTCACCGCCTGGCCGGAGCGGCCCCGGCGCGGCAGGCGGGGGCGGCCGGGGAAGACCGCGTCGAGGTTCTTGAGCCCGCCGCCGCGCGGCGAGGTGTGCTTGATGCCGTCGTCCTCGGGGCGGGCCGGGCGGCCCGCGTACTCCTCGGTGTCACCGCGCGCGATGATCCAGTTCTCGCGCAGCGGGGGCAGGCCCCGCCGCACGTCGGTGTCGACGGTGGGGTCGGTGTACGGGCCGGACGTGTCGTACAGCGTGACGTCCCTGCCGTTGGTGAGGTGCACCTGACGGACCGGAACCCGCAGGTCGGGGCGCGAGCCCTGGACGTATCCCTTGTGCCAGCCCGGCGTGCGTCCGCCGGACTGGTCGTTCTGGTCGGAGGCAGGCGTGCGTGCGTCCTGAATGGTCATGAGACCGATCTCCCTACGCCGGCATTACCCGGTAACAGGTTCGGCGGTCGGCGCAGCCTCCTCCCGTACGTACATCGGTACGCGCGTACGGTGATCAGCGCCCTCTCAGCCCGGTGCTCCGAGCTCCCGCGTGTGCAAAGGTGCCACCACGCTAGCGTCATCCCGGGCGTGCTGAACAGTGGGCCCCCGCCGTTCTTGCGATGATCGGTCGGTGACTTCCCCCCAGCAGACCCCCGAGCCGCACGACCACTCCCACGGTCCGGGCCCCTCCCACGGCCATGGATCCGGGCATGGGCACAGCCACAGCCACGGGCCCGCCGCGCCCGTGTCCCGGCATCTGCGCAAGGTCATCGCCGCCGTCCTGGTTCCCTTCGCCACCGCCGTCCTGGTCGGGCTGGCGGTCCTGTGGCCCGGCGGCGCCCCGCCGCACGAGCGCACCGGTGTCGGCTTCGACCGGCAGACCGAGCAGGGCAAGGTCGTCTCCGTCGAGTACGTCGACTGCAAGACCGTGAACGCCGGCCAGGTCCCGCCGACCGGGGACACCTCCACCCCGGAGGGACGCGAGGCGGTCGAGGCCCAGCAGGGAGAGTGCAAGAAGGCGACGGTCGAGGTCACCACCGGCCCGAACAAGGGGCGCGAGTTCACCGAGATCGTGCAGCCGGGCGCACCGCGCCAACTGGAGGAGGGTCAGGGCGTGGTGGTGGCGTACGCCCCCGACGCCCCGTATGACCTCCAGTACTCGGTGACGGACGTGAACCGGAAGGTGCCGTTGGCGGTGCTCGCCGGCATCTTCGCCCTCGCGGTCGTGGCGGTCGGGCGGATGCGGGGGCTCATGGCCCTGGTCGCGCTCGCCGTGAGCTTCCTGGTGCTGATGTTCTTCATCCTGCCCGCGATCCTGCAGGGGTCGAACCCGCTGGTGGTGGCAGTGGTCGGGTCGAGCGCGATCATGCTGATCGCGCTCTACATGTGCCACGGCCTGTCGGCCCGCACCTCGGTCGCGGTGCTCGGCACGCTGATCTCGCTGCTGCTCATCGGGCTGCTCGGCTCGCTCTTCATCGGCTGGGCCTCGCTCAGCGGCAACACCGACGACAACACCGGTCTGATCCACGGACTCTATCCGGACATCGACATGTCCGGTCTGCTGCTGGCCAGTGTGATCATCGGTTCCCTCGGCGTGCTCGACGACGTGACGGTCACCCAGACCTCGGCCGTCTGGGAGCTGCACCAGGCCGATCCGGGCATGGGGCCGCGCGGCCTGTACCGGGCGGGGATCCGGATCGGCCGCGACCACATCGCCTCGGTCGTGAACACGCTGGTGCTCGCCTACGCGGGCGCCGCCCTGCCGCTGCTGCTGCTCTTCTCCATCGCGCAGAGCAGCATGGGGACGGTGGCCAACAGCGAGCTGGTGGCCGAGGAGATCGTCCGGACGCTGGTCGGCTCGATCGGTCTGGTGGCGTCCGTCCCGGTGACCACGGCGCTCGCGGCGCTCGTGGTCTCCGCCGACCGCGCCGAGGGCACCGGCCGCCCGGGGACCGGTGGCCGGAAGCCCTCGTCGGGGCGGGGCGGACGGCGCCGCCGCGCCAAGTGACCGAAAACCAAGGAGTGCTCCATCCGGTTCGTCGGCGTGCCGGCTCGGGGGGTCGGCTACGCAGAAGGGACCGGATCAGGACAACTCGGTGTCGGTGCGTCGATTTCAGGCCGGGCCGGCGTTCTCCTCGGCCAGGATCCGGCCCAGCGCCGCCTCCAGGTTGTCCTCGAAGTCACCGAGGGCCCGTTCCTGACCGAGCGGAACCAGCTTGTCCGTCCGGTCGAGGAAGGCGACGAGCGGTGGCGCGCTGGCCCGGAACAGGGCGCGGTCACCGCCGACCTGGAGCCGGATGGAGACGTCCGAGAGCCGCTCGGGCTCCGTCGGGGCGATGTGCACATCGCCGTCCCCGCTCGGCCGGTTGATCCCGTCGAGCAGCAGTTCACGGCCGAAGGCCCAGGTCACCGGTGCGTCCCCGGGGAGATGGAACGTCATCCGCACCGCGTAGGGATCCCGGGTCTCGTACCGCAGTTCGACCGGGATCTTGAAGGAGAGCTCCTCGGAGACGAGGAAGCTCATCAGGACCTCGGCCTGAACCGACTCTCGCATCATGTACCCCGCAGTAGATGAAGCAGTTGTGTAAACACAGCTGCTGAAAGCTGTGACCGAAACGGCCAGGAATGATCCCCCGTGGCCCTCTTGACGCAATCGTGCTGTAAGCACTAGCAGATCACAAGGAGTGATTTTTCAGATACTGATAGAGAACGCGAGCGCCCCGAAGAGCCTGTCGATCTCTGTGCGTAGTTGAACGACTGCTGGGAGCAACCGTTCTTGCTGGTGGAGGGGGAGAGAAATGGCCATTGCGGCCGCCGTGGAGCCCGCAGTGATGGGGATTGCGGCGCAGACCGTGCCGAGCGCATATTCCTGACGCTCCACCAGGGGCTCCATTCTCCCCAAACCACCCAAACGCTCCAAAAGCGCACTCTGGTTACTCACCGTGTACGGAGTGATGGATTCAACCGGGTGGCGGTCAAGGTGGTCTTGACGAGTTTTCGGATCGAGTTGACTCAGCAGGCACTGCCCGATCGCATGGGCGTGCGCCGTCTCGCGGAAATCCGCCCATTCCTCCACCGCGGGAGCGGAGGGGGTGTCGGCCACGGCGACGAGTTCGACCTCCCCCTCCCGGTAGACGGCGAAGTAGACCGGGACGCCGATCTCGTCCCGCCAGCGGGCGAGAGAGTTTTCGATCTTGATGCGACGATTCTGCACGGCTCCGTCGGCGGCGAGCCTGACGGCGGCGTCCCCCAGGACGAACACGCCCTTCTCGCGGAGCAGATAGCCCTCGTGCGTCAGGGTGCGGAGCAGGTGGTACGTGGTGGGCAGCGGAAGGCCCGTCTCGCGGGCGAGTTGTTTCGCCGGGGCGCCGTCCGCGTGGGAGGCCACGGCCTCCAGGAGTCTCAGCGCGCGCTGCACCGAGCCGATCAGGGTAGGAGCAGTTGTCCGCGTAGCCATGGCCGAAGGTCACCCCCAGGCGTGACGACGGATGCGTCGCACCCGCCCGCGGGGGCCGCCCCCGCGCCCGCCGGGCCTGGGAAACCGCTGGTCAGTAAGGAGGTCTACGCCTGTAGTCCCCATCGCGGCGGAGAGATTCCACTGTAGTGGCAGCCTTCGGGCCCCCGTCCCGTTCCGCCCGGTCCGTTCCCCCGCCCGGGCTAACGCTCTCCTCCGCCGCCGTACCGACGAGTGGCTTGTGTTACCGGTGCTCGTCCTCGGCCACTCGCCCGCCGGGATCGAGCCGCTGTGGCCGTGCTTCTGTGACCATGCTTCTGTGGCCGGGTCGTCTCGGCCGGTCCTCCGCTACCAGTCCTCGCGCGAGCGGCCGGAGGAGCTGAACTTCCTTACGACGTAGATCAGTCCGGCGACGAGGGCAACGAAGAGCAACACCTTGAAGAGCAGCCCGATCACGAAGGTCAGGACGCTGGTGATCAGTCCGCCGAAGACGAGCAGGGCGAGGGCGGGTATGGCGACCCACTTCACCCACCAGGGCGTTCCCGCGAGCATCTCCCGTACGGCCATCGTCCTACCTCGCTTCCGAAGATCCGTCCCGCGCACTCCGCGCCGAACACTCTCAAGGCTAGGCGTCCGAGGGGGCCGTCGGTGGCCCTGGGCCCCCCGCTCTCCCCTGATCCGTCCCCTAGGGGGACAGGGCTCGTCTCCCGGATCCGGGCCCGGGTTTCTCCGGCCCGCTCAGCCCTCCGGCGGCGAGAAGACCACCATGACCCGCAGGTCCTCGCTGATGTGGTGGAACTTGTGCTCCACCCCGGCCGGCACGTAGACCACGCTGCCGCGCGCCACCTGGGTCGTCTCCGTCCCGACCGTGATCGCCGCCCGGCCGCTCACCACGAAGTAGACCTCGTCCTGGCGATGCGGCTGCTGCGGGTCGAGTTCCCCGGCGTCGAGCGCGTACAGGCCGACCGACATGTTCCGCTCCCGCAGGAACTGGAGGTACGCGCCCTTGTTCGCGGCACGCTCCGCCTCCAGTTCGTCCAGCCGGAATGCCTTCATCGCCCGTCCGCCCCTGCCCTCGGTCCGATCACGTCTGCCACGATCAGACACATGATGAATTTCGTAGTCAAGACGCTCGCGAACGCGGGCGCCCTGGGAGTCGCCATCTGGCTGCTCCAGGACATCACCCTGACCGGTGAGAGCACCGGCGGGAAGGTCCTGGCCCTCATTCTCGTCGCACTGGTCTTCGGTCTGGTGAACGCCCTGGTGAAGCCGATCGTCCGGCTGTTCACGCTTCCCCTCTTCGTCCTGACGCTCGGCCTGTTCACCCTCGTGGTGAACGCCCTGATGCTGCTCCTCACCTCCTGGCTGGCCGACAAGCTCGACCTCAGCTTCCACGTGGAGGGCTTCTGGACCGCGGTCCTGGGCGGCCTGATCATCTCCGTCGTCTCCTGGGCACTGAACGTCGTGCTCCCCGACCGGGACTGAGGGGGCACCGTGACGTACGAGGAGCACACCTCCGGCCCCGCCCGGACGACCGCCGCGCTCGGCGACGGGACCCGCGCGGTGCGGGCCGGCCTCCCCGAGCCGGTGAAGTACGAGCCGACCCTTCCGGGACCGGTGTTCGCCGCCCACTACCACCTGCCGGGCGAGGCGACCGGTCCGTACACCTACGGCCGCGACGAGAACCCCACCTGGACCCGTCTGGAGCGGGCGATCGGCGAGTTGGAGGCACCGGGAGAGGAGGGCGTCGAGACGCTGGTCTTCGCCTCCGGCATGGCCGCGATCTCCGCCGTCCTCCTCTCCCAGCTGAAGTCCGGCGACGCCGTGGTCCTCCCGGTCGACGGCTACCAGGCGCTGCCTCTCCTCCACGAGCAGCTGCGGGCGTACGGGGTCGAGGTCCGCACCGCCCCGACCGGGGGAGACGGACAGCTCGCCGTCCTCGAAGGGGCCCGGCTGCTGTGGCTCGAGACCCCGTCCAATCCCGGGCTCGACGCCTGCGACATCCGCCGCCTGGTACGTGAGGCGCACGCCGTGGGCGCGCTCGTCGCCGTCGACAACACCCTGGCCACGCCGCTCGGTCAGCGGCCCCTGGAGCTGGGCGCGGACTTCTCCGTCGCCAGCGACACCAAGGGCATGACCGGGCACGGCGACATCCTGCTCGGCCATGTGAGCTGCCGCGATCCCGAGCGGGCGGCGGAGGTGCGGCGCTGGCGCAAGATCGTCGGCGCCATTCCCGGCCCCATGGAGGCCTGGCTCGCCCACCGCTCGCTCGCCACGCTCCACCTGCGGATCGACCGGCAGTGCTCGACCGCCCTGGAACTGGCACGGACGCTCGCCGGCCGGGCGGACGTCACCGGCCTGCGCTACCCGGGGCTGCCCGGTGACCCCTCGTACGCCGTGGCCTCCCGGCAGATGCGGCGCTTCGGACCGGTGGTCTCCTTCGAGCTGGCGGACCGGAAGCGGGCCGAGCGGTTCCTGGAGGAGCTGCGGCTCGTGGACGACGCCACCAGCTTCGGCGGGGTGCGCTCCACGGCGGAGCGGCGCGGGCGCTGGGGCGGGGACGCGGTCACGGAGGGCTTCATCCGCTTCTCCGTCGGCGCCGAGGACCCCGAGGACCTGATCGCCGATGTGCTGCGCGCCCTCGACGTGTCCGGTGCCACCGACTGAGCGTGTCCGGTGCCACCGGCTGGGCATGTCCGGTGCCACCGGCTGAGCTGCGGGGACGGGTCTCCCCGCAGGGAGCGGGGCGCTCCGAGCCTCCCCCTCGTGGCTCGGAACGCCCTCGGTTCCACGTGATTCCACGCGCGGAAACCTTCTGCACAAGGCTAGTTGACCGAATGTCAGTGTCCAATCACGGTAGCGACAGAGACCTATCGACTTATTTATAGTTGGACGGTCCTGAGGCGTTGTCAGCCGACCGCCTGAGTCGAACGGCCCCGCGGCCGGGAGAGGGCGGACATGGATCTTGCCCTACTACGGACGTTCGTCACGGTGCACCGGGCCGGTTCCTTCACCCGGGCCGCGGCCCTCCTGGGCCTCTCGCAGCCCGCGGTCACCAGCCAGATCCGGACGCTCGAACGCCAGTTGGGGCGGCCCCTCTTTCTCCGGCGGGCGCGCGGCGTCACCCCGACCAGCATCGGCGACGAACTGGCGCACCGCGCCGCCCCGCACCTGGACGCCCTCGTCGAGATCACCGAGACCGGACTCGACGAGGAGAGCGGCGTCCGGACCCTCCACGTCGCCGGACCCCCGGAGTTCACCGCGCTCCGCGTACTGCCCGCCCTCACCCCGCTGGTCGGCCGTGGCCTCGCCGTGCGGACCTCCCTCCCCGTCACCACGGAGGAGATCCTCGACGGACTCGCCGCCGGCCACCACGACCTCGCCGTCACCACCGCCCGCCCGCGCGGTGGCCTGCTCGTCTCCACCCCGCTCTGCGACGAGGAGCACGTCCTGGTCGCGGCGCCCCGCTGGGCGGCCCGGCTCTCCCCCGAGGTGCTCCTGAGCAAGGGCGCCGTGGTCCTGGAGCAGCTTCCGGTGGTCGAGGTGCACGAGTCGCTGCCGTTCGTGTCCCGCTACTGGGCGAGCGTCTTCGACACCGGACCGGCCGCCGCCGCCACCGTGATCGCCCCCGATCTGCGGGCCGTGCGGGACTCCGCCGCCTCCGGGGCGGGGCTCGCCGTCCTGCCGCGCTATCTGTGCGAGGAGGCCCTGGAACAGGGGCGCCTCGTGGCCCTCCTCGATCCCCCGGTGCCGCCGCTGCGGACCTACTTCCTGGTCGTACGGACGGGGACGCTCGCGCTCGCGCACCTCGCCCGGGCGCACGAGGCGCTGCTGAGCGCCGCCGCGGACTGGTGACTCCCCCGACGGGACCGTTCCATTTCCCCGTCTCCCCGCCGGACCGTCGCGTTTCAGTCCCCTTCGAACGGGCCATTTTCTTCACATGACCGAACGGCCCGTGATCAAGCGCACCGCACGCGCCATCCTGCTCGACGGGGGCGACCTCGTCCTCATCAAGCGGACCAAGCCGGGGATGGATCCCTACTGGGTCACACCCGGCGGCGGCGTGGAGCCCACCGACTCCACCGTCGTCGAAGCCCTGCACCGGGAAGTGCTCGAAGAACTCGGCGCGAAGATCACCGATGTGGTTCCCTGTTTCGTCGACACCGTCGAGCACATCGTCGACGGCGGTGTCTCCGGGGTGAAGGTCCAGCACTTCTTCGTGTGCCGGCTCGGCTCCATGGATACCTCCCTGCGGCACGGGCCCGAGGTGGAGGAGCCCGTCGGCGAGTACGAGATCGTGCGGGTGCCCTTCACCCGGGTCGGCATCGCGGCCGTGCACCTCGTCCCGCTCTCCCTGCGTCATTACCTCGACGGCAACATCGAGGGAGTCCGCGCGATGCACGCCCCGGACCTGGGCTGACCGGACCCGGGTCAGACCGGTTTGGCCCGGCCGGACCCGGCCCGGGTCAGCCGGAAACCGTGGGAGCCAGTTCGGCCAGGAAGTCGTGGCGGATGCGTTCCGAGGGGACGCCCGCTCCCCGCAGCGCGTCCACCCCGCACCTCACCATGTCCAGCGGGCCCGAGAGGTAAGCGTCGCGCTCGCCCCAGGGGCCGTAGCGGCAGACGGCGTCCGGGAGGGGTCCCTGCGCCCCGGTGACCGGGTGGACGGAGAGCCACGGGAAGGTCTTCTGGAGCCGCAGCATCGTGTCGATGTCGTAGAGGTCGTGACCGCTGCGCGCCCCGTAGAAGACGTCGACCAGCCGCCGGTCCCCGTGCTCGGCGACGTCCTCGACCAGGGCCTTGATCGGCGCTATCCCCGTGCCGCCGCCCAGACAGAGCAGCCCGGTGTCCGTGGAGTGGTCGACCGTCATGGAGCCGCCCGGCGGCCCGAGCCGCAGCACGTCCCCGGGGCGGGCCCGGTGGACCAGCGCGTTGGACACCCATCCGGCCGGGACGGCCTTGACGTGGAGGGAGAGCAGCCCGTCCGGCCGCGGCGCCGAGGCGAAGGAGTAGTGGCGCCAGATCCGCGGCCACCACGGCGTCTCCAGCGTCGTGTACTGCCCGGCCAGGAAGGGGTACGGCTGGTCGGGCCGGAGCGTGACGACGGCGACGTCCGGGGTGCGCAGGTCGTGGGAGACCACTTCGGCGTGCCACCAGGCGGGGGCGGACCGTTCGTCCTCCGCCGCCGCGTCGATCATGATCTGGGAGATCGTCGTGTACGTGCGCACCCATGCCGCCTGGGTCGCGTCGTCCCAGCTCGTCGTCGCGTACCGGGCGAGGGCTCCGATGAGGGCCTCACCGACGGCCGGGTAGTGGGCGGGGTGGGTGCCGTACTTGCGATGGCCCCGACCGAGGTTCTCCAGGTACGCGGTGAGGACCGGGGCGTTGTCCAGGTGCTCGGCCGCCGTCAGGAGGGCCTTGAGCAGCCGGTCCCGCTGGGCGTCCATGGCGACGGGGAACATGTCGCGCAGCCCGGGGCTCCGCACGAAGAGCAGGGCGTAGAAGTACGAGGTCACCCGGTCGGCGACCGGTGCGATCTCCGCCAGGGTGCGGCGGACGAGGACCGCGTCGGCGGAGGGGCCTCGGGTTGCGGGGGGTTCCTTCCCGTCCACCGCCGGGGGTTCGTGCCCGTCCGCGTCCTTCGCGTCCGTCGTGGTGGTCGGAGCATCCATCATGTGCCTCGCCTTGTGCTGGCCGGGCTTCCGTGAACGCAGCATGGGGGGCCCGACCGCCTTCGGGGACAGAAAGTGGCGTTCTCGGTCCGTAGGGCCGGGTTTCTGGCTAAGCTGCGCTGTTTTGGAGCAGGGTTTCCTGACAGGTCGGGCTTCCTCCCATGGGCCAGGGCCCTTCCGGTGAGTACGGAACGTTTCACGTGAAACACCGTCCGTATGCCACGGGAGGGAACGATCAACCCTCCTGTGGCCGATCAGATCCGGTAAAGCGGTGGACGGAAGATCAATGCGTCGGACAGCCTGAAAGGCATGCCGATTCCTCCCGTCGCCCTGGCGCAGCTCCCCGTCCGGCGCCTCACCCCCGATGACCTCCTCGCCTGCGCCGACCTCTCCGAGAACCGGGAATGGCCCCGTGAAGAGCACAAGTGGGGTTTCCTGCTCACCGCCGGCACCGGCTACGGCATCGACGACCCCGCAGGTGAGGGACTGCTCGCCGGGTGCGTGGTCACCTCGTACGGTCCGGAACTCGCCGCGATCGGCATGGTGCTCGTCGCCGAGCGGTACGCACGCCAAGGGGTGGGGCGCCGATTCATGCGGCACGTCCTGGAAGAGGCCGGGGACACCCCGCTCACCCTGCACGCCACGGCGAACGGGCAGCCCCTCTACGAGCAGCTGGGCTTCGCGCAGACGTCCCGTTCGGAGATGGTGCGCGGACGCTTCACCTTCACCACGCCCCCTCCGGCCGTTCCGGTCCGTCCGGCGACGGCGGAGGACCTCCAGGCGATCCTCCGCCTGGACCTGGAGGTCTTCGGTCTGGACCGTACCCATGTGATCACCCGGCTTCCCGCCTTCGCGGACCACCTCCGGGTCGCGGAGGAGGACGGCGAGATCACGGGCTTCGCGGCGGCCTGGCCCAATATGGACACCCATGTCGTCGGACCGCTGATCGCTCGGGACCCGGCCACGGCCAAGGCCCTGATCGCCTCCCTGGCCGCCGCCACCGACCGGCCCCTGCGCACGGACATCGACGTGCGCCACACGTCCCTGCTGAGCTGGGTGAAGGAGAACGGCATCGACTCCATCACCACGAACGCGGTGATGGTCCGCTCCCTGCCGGACCTCCCCGGCGACTGGCGCCGTCGCTTCGCTCCCCTCACGGTCGCGGCCGGGTAGCTCCTCCAGCACGGCGGCCGGAAGCCGGGCGGCGCGCGGGGCCGCCATGGCCCTTCTGGCTCCCGGCTCCTGCCACCTGGCTTCTGACTTCTGATTACCGGCTTCCCGGTCGCCCGAGAACAGATTTACTTGCAGACGCCCATTATTGCGTCTCATCCTTTACGCTGGATTCGAGCCGCTCCGGCGCCGAGGAGAGACCGAGGAGAGACCATGACCGCGACGGACCCCGCACTCACCGCGCTCTCCCAGCGCTGGTGCGCCCTCTCCCTGCTGCACGGCAGGATCGAGTCCCACCTTGAGCGCGCTCTGGAGTCCCGTCACGGTCTGAGCGTGCGGGAGTACTCGCTGCTCGACGTCCTCAGCCGCCAGCACAACGGCCCCGGCGGCCACCTCCAGATGAAGCAGGTAGCCGACGCGGTCGTGCTCAGCCAGAGCGCCACCACCCGGCTCGTCACCCGCTTGGAGGACCGCGGCCTGCTCACCCGGTACCTCTGCGCCACCGACCGGCGCGGCATCTACACCGACGTGACCGAGGAGGGCCTGAAGCTCCTCGAAGAGGCCCGCCCCACCAATGACGGCGCCCTGCGCGAGGCCCTCGACGAAGCGGCCAAGAACCCCGAGCTGGCCCCGCTGGTCCAGGTCGTGGAGGGTGCGGGCGTCCCCGTCTGAATCGGACGCGGAGAAGGCCGGGCGTACGCTGCGGCCCATGAGCGATCTTGAGATACGTCCGACCACCGTGGAGGACCTGCCGGCCATCGTCGCGATGCTCGCCGACGACCCCTTGGGCGCGCAGCGGGAATCCCCCGACGACCTCGCCCCGTACCTCGCCGCTTTCGAGCGGCTGGCGGACGATCCCCACCAGCTTCTCGTCGTCGCCGCCCGTGGGGGCAAGGTCGTCGGCACCCTGCAGCTGACGATCATCCCGGGGCTCTCCCGTCAGGGAGCCACCCGCTCGATCATCGAAGCCGTCCGCATCCACGCGGACGAGCGGGGCAACGGCCTCGGAACGCAGCTCATCGAGTGGGCGGTCGAGGAGTCCGGTCGGCAGGGCTGCAGCCTGGTCCAGCTGACTTCGGACGCCACCCGCACCGATGCCCACCGCTTCTACGAGCGGCTCGGCTTCGAGGCCTCCCACGTGGGCTTCAAGAAGTCCCTCTGACTCTCGCCCACTTCGGGCCCGGCTCTCTCGCCTCCTTCCGGTCCTTCCGGCCTGGTGCGCTGTTTCACGTGAAACGCCCGGTTTCACGTGAAACAGCCGCCCGTGGCTCAGAGGCCGCGCCAGCCCTCCTCGTCCACGCCTCCCGGCACCGCGCCCCCCGGCTCGTACGGCTCGCGCGTGAAGACGAAGGACCCGAGGTCGAGATGGCTCACCCTCCCGTCGGGGCGCCGCACCACCCGGAGCGTCTCCCCTTCGTAGTAACCGTTCAGTCCGACCCAGCCACCGTCGGGCAGCGCCCGGAAACGGGCCCGCCGCCCGGGGCCACGCAGGGGTTCGAGCACCACACCGCGCTCGGAACCGAGCCGCAGTCCGTAGGCGTACGTGCCCCAGTACCAGGGCCCGGTCAGGGACAGCAGCTCTTCGTCGACCTCCGCAACGGGGAGGGGGCGCCACGGCTCCGGGAACCTCGGCTCCGCCTCCGCCACGATCCGTACGAGATCGGCGGCCACGGCCCCCACCAGCGGCCCCGAGGTGGCGTTGGAGAGGGCGATCCCCGCGAGGCCGTCCTCCACGCTCGCCCACAGGCAGGCGACGAAGCCCGGCAGGGAGCCGGTGTGACCGATCAAGGTTCGGCCGTCCCTGCGGAGGAGCTGAAGTCCGAGCCCGTAGCTCCCCTCCCACTCGCCCTCACCGGGCGCGGAGGCCGGAGCGCGCATCTCCGCCACGGAGGCCGCGCCGAGCACCCGCTCGTCCCCTTCCGCGAGGAACGCGGCGAACCGGGCGAGGTCGGCCGCCGTCGACCAGAGCTGTCCCGCCGGCGCCATCAGGCCGAGGTCCTCGGACGGTTCGGGGAGCATCACATCGGCCCAGGGGTGCACCGCCCAGCCACCGGCGTGCGGAGCCACCGGATCGCCCGTCGTACGGTGCATCCCCAGCGGCTTCAGGATCTCGCGCCGCAGCACCTCCTCCCAGGGCCGCCCCCGCAGCTCCTCGACCAGTGAACCGAGCAGGGTGTAGCCGGGGTTGGAGTAGTGGTGACGGCGCCCCGGTGTCTGGAGGAAGGGCCGCTCCCCCAGGACGTCGGAGAGCCCCGGCCGCAGCGCGGCGGACGAACGCTCCCACCACGCACCGGGCGTCTCGGCGGTGAGTCCGCCGCTGTGACCCAGGAGTTGGGCGATCGTCACCTCGCCGACGCCCGTCCCCTTGAGGTGCGACTCCAGCGGATCGTCCAGCCGGAGGACCCCCTCGTCCCGCAGCCGCATCACCAGGACGGCGGTGAACACCTTGGTGATCGAGCCGATCCTGAACTGCGTGTCGGCGTCCGGCACGTGACCGTCCACGCAACTGCGCGATCCGCTCCACACGAGCTTCCCGTCACGGACCACCGCCCCCACGAAGGAGGGCGTCCGTCCTTCGGCCTGGGCCACCGCGATCCGGTGCAGCAGGGCCCGCTCGGTCCCGGGCAGCAGAGCTTCGAAAGATGTCGTCATGAGGCCATCCAACGCGATCCCGCATCCCGGCGGACGCACGGCAGCAGATCCCGGATGACACGTCAGGTCTGGGCCATGTCCACGAAGCGGGAGTAGTGGCCCTGGAAGGCGACGGTGATCGTGGCCGTCGGGCCGTTTCGGTGCTTGCCGACGATGATGTCCGCCTCGCCCGCGCGCGGGGACTCCTTCTCGTAGGCGTCCTCGCGGTGCAGCAGGATCACCATGTCGGCGTCCTGCTCGATCGAGCCGGACTCACGCAGGTCGGAGACCATCGGCTTCTTGTCGGTGCGCTGCTCGGGACCACGGTTCAGCTGGGAGAGCGCGATCACCGGAAGCTCCAGTTCCTTGGCGAGGAGCTTGAGGTTTCGCGACATGTCGGAGACTTCCTGCTGACGGCTCTCCTGGCGCTTCGAACCACCCGACTGCATCAGCTGGAGGTAGTCGATGATCACGAGCTTGAGGCCGTTGCGCTGCTTGAGCCGCCGGCACTTCGCCCGGATCTCCATCATCGACAGGTTCGGCGAGTCGTCGATGTAGAGGGGGGCCTGGGAGACGTCCGGCATCCGGCGGGCCAGGCGCGTCCAGTCCTCGTCGGTCATCGTGCCGGAGCGCATGTGGTGGAGCGCGACCCGGGCCTCGGCCGAGAGCAGACGCATCGCGATCTCGTTGCGGCCCATTTCGAGGGAGAAGATGACGCTGGGCAGGTTGTGCTTGATGGAGGCCGCGCGGGCGAAGTCCAGGGCGAGCGTCGACTTACCCATGGCGGGACGGGCCGCGATGATGATCATCTGACCGGGGTGGAGACCATTGGTCAGCGAGTCGAGGTCGGTGAAGCCGGTCGGCACACCGGTCATCTCGCCGCTGCGGGAGCCGATCGCCTCGATCTCGTCGAGCGCCCCCTCCATGATGTCGCCGAGCGGCAGGTAGTCCTCGGTGGTGCGCTGCTCGGTGACGGCGTAGATCTCGGCCTGGGCCGAGTTCACGATCTCGTCGACGTCCCCGTCGGCCGCGTACCCCATCTGCGTGATCTTGGTGCCCGCCTCGACGAGGCGGCGCAGGACGGCGCGCTCGTGGACGATCTCGGCGTAGTACGAGGCATTGGCCGCGGTCGGCACCGACTGGACCAGGGTGTGGAGGTAGGAGGCCCCGCCGACCCGGGTGATCTCGCCGCGCTTGGTGAGCTCGGCGCCGACCGTGATCGGGTCGGCCGGCTCGCCCTTGGCGTAGAGGTCGAGGATCGCCGCGTAGACGGTCTCGTGCGCGGGCTTGTAGAAGTCGTTGCCCTTGATGATCTCCACGACGTCCGCGATGGCGTCCTTGGAGAGCAGCATGCCGCCGAGGACGGACTGCTCGGCGTCGAGGTCCTGCGGGGGGACGCGCTCGAACCCGGAGAGTCCGCCGTCCCAGGCGCCTTCGCCGCCCCGCTCGTGCTGGTCGTCGCGCCCGCGGCCGCGCCCGCGTTCACCCCGGGTACGGGTGGGGAGCCGGTCGCTCGGTCCGCTGTCGGCCCAGGGGTCGTCCAGGGCCTCGGGAACGCTCACCAAGCCACCTCCTCCGTCCGCTCCGCGGACCTAGCCGTGCCACTCTTTCACGCCACGGACCTGATCAGAGAGTGGCTTCACGACCGCTTCCGGGACGTCGGGCGACGGACCAGGGTAGGCCTGTGGAGAGCTCCAGCCAATCCAGTTATCCACAGGGCCTGTGGGTGAACGCCCAGATGCTGTGGAGAACTCGCCGGATCCTGTGCACAGAGCGGGGGACAGCCTTGTGGACAAACTCATAGCCCTCTCCACACCACCCATGTGACCTGCTCTTTTCCCATCCACCGGCTGTGGGGGAGAAAAAGTTTTCCTCCTGGGCCAAGATCAGAACAAACGGCTCACATCCGGAGCCCTTCGCTCTCCACAGGTAAGGGTCAGCAACACCTTGTATCTCTTACCTGTGGAAGATTAGATTGCTCCCATGAGTCAGGCTCCCCCGACCCCCAAGGCTGTCCGTCGTCAGCACGACCGCGAGATCGTCTCCCTCGCCCTGCCGGCCTTCGGCGCCCTCGTCGCCGAGCCGCTCTTCCTCATGGTCGACAGCGCCATCGTCGGCCACCTCGGCACCCCCCAGCTCGCGGGCCTCGCGATCGCCGCGGCACTGCTCTCCACCGCCGTCAGCGTCTTCGTCTTCCTCGCCTACGCCACCACGGCGGCCGTCGCCCGGCGCGTGGGCGCGGGCGACCTCCCGGCCGCCATCCGGCAGGGCATGGACGGCATCTGGCTCGCACTCCTCCTCGGCGCCGCCGTCGTCGCCCTGACCCTGCCCACCGCCCCCTGGCTCGTCGGTGTCTTCGGAGCGTCCGACACCGCCGCCCCCCACGCCGTCACTTACCTCCGGATCTCCAGCCTCGGCATCCCCGCCATGCTGGTGGTCCTGGCCGCCACCGGCGTCCTGCGCGGCCTCCAGGACACCCGTACACCGCTCTACGTGGCGATCGGCGGCTTCGCGGCCAACGGCGCGCTCAACCTCGGACTGGTCTACGGAGCCGGGCTCGGCATCGCGGGCTCCGCCTGGGGCACGGTCGTCGCCCAGTGCGGCATGGCCGTCGCGTACCTCATCGTGGTCGTGCGGGGCGCCCGCCGCCACGGCGCCTCCCTGCGTCCCGACGCGTCCGGCATCCGGGCCTCCGCCCGGGCCGGCGTCCCGCTCCTCGTCCGTACGCTCTCGCTGCGCGCGGTCCTGATGATCGCCACGGCCGTCGCGGCCCGGCTGGGGGACGCGGAGGTCGCCGCCCACCAGATCATCCTGTCCCTGTGGAGCCTGATGGCCTTCGCCCTCGACGCGATCGCCATCGCGGGCCAGGCCATCATCGGCCGCTACCTCGGCGCGGACGATCCCCGGGGCGCCCGGCAGGTCTGCCGCCGCATGGTCGAGTGGGGCGTGGTCTCCGGGGTGGTGCTCGGCGTGCTCCTGGTCGCCGCCCGTCCCCTGTTCGTCCCGCTCTTCACCGGTGACACCGCGGTCCAGGACACCTTGTTCCCGGCCCTGCTCGTGGTCGCGGTCTCCCAGCCGATCGCCGGGGTGGTCTTCGTCCTCGACGGTGTCCTCATGGGGGCGGGGGACGGCCCCTATCTGGCCTGGGCCATGCTGCTGACCCTCGTCGTCTTCGCTCCGGTCGCCCTGCTGGTACCGGCCCTCGGCGGCGGGCTCACCGCCGTGTGGTGGGCGATGACGCTGATGATGACGGTCCGGATGCTGACGCTCTGGCTCCGCGCCCGTTCGGGCCGCTGGATCGTCACGGGCGCCACCCGCTGACCCCACGCCTGCGCCGTTTCACGTGAAACGGCGCAAGCCCGCACACACGGCGGAAGGGCCGCACCCCGAGGGGTGCGGCCCTTCCTCACTGCTGAGCGCAGACTGCCGGAGGCAGCGTTACGCGGCGACGACCTCGACGCCGAGCTTCGCGGCAACCTCGGGGTGCAGACGCACGGACACCTGGTGCGAGCCCAGGGTCTTGATCGGCGAACCGAGCTCGACGCGACGCTTGTCGACGTCCGGGCCACCCGCGGTCTTGATCGCCGAGGCGATGTCGGCCGGGGTCACGGAGCCGAAGAGACGGCCGGCGTCGCCGGAGCGAACGGCCAGGCGCACCTTCGTGCCCTCGAGCTTGGCCTTGATCTCGTTGGCCTGCTCGATGGTCGCGATCTCGTGGATCTTGCGGGCGCGGCGGATCTGCGCCACGTCCTTCTCGCCGCCCTTGGTCCAGCGGATCGCGAAACCGCGCGGGACCAGGTAGTTGCGAGCGTAGCCGTCCTTGACGTCGACGACGTCGCCAGCGGTACCGAGGCCGGAAACCTCGTGGGTCAGGATGATCTTCATTGGTCGGTCACCCTTTCCTTATCGCGCGGTGGACGTGTAGGGCAGCAGCGCCATCTCACGGCTGTTCTTGACGGCCGTGGCGACGTCACGCTGGTGCTGCGTGCAGTTGCCGGTCACGCGGCGGGCACGGATCTTGCCGCGGTCGGAAATGAACTTCCGCAGCATGTTCGTGTCCTTGTAGTCCACGTACACGGTCTTGTCCTTGCAGAACGCGCAGACCTTCTTCTTAGGCTTGCGCACAGGCGGCTTCGCCATGGTGTTTCTCCTGTGTGATCAAGAAGTGTGGGGTACGAGCCGCTTCGAGGGCGTCCCCGAAGGGATCCCTAGAAGGGGGGCTCGTCCGAGTAGCCGCCGCCGGAGTTCCCACCCCAGCCGCCACCGCCGCCGCCGGCCTGCTGGCCGCCGCCGGAGGAGGGAGCACCGGTCGCCCACGGGTCGTCGGCGGGAGCACCGCCGCCACCCTGCTGGCCGCCGCCGGAGTTTCCACCCCAGCCGCCACCGCCGCCGCCCTGCTGACCGCCACCGCCGCCGTATCCGCCCTGGCCGCCGCGACCGGTGGTCTTGGTGACCTTGGCCGTGGCGTTCTTGAGGCTGGGGCCGACTTCCTCGACGTCCAGCTCGTAGACCGTGCGCTTGACGCCCTCACGGTCCTCGTAGGACCGCTGCTTCAGTCGGCCCTGCACGACGACGCGCATGCCTCGCTGAAGCGACTCGGCGACGTTCTCCGCCGCCTGACGCCAGACCGAGCAGGTGAGGAAGAGGCTCTCGCCGTCCTTCCACTCGTTGGTCTGACGGTCGAAGGTGCGGGGAGTGGACGCGATACGGAACTTCGCGACCGCCGCACCGGACGGGGTGAAGCGCAGCTCGGGGTCGTCGACAAGATTGCCGACGACCGTGATGACGGTCTCGCCTGCCATGGGGGAACCTCTCGGCGGGATTGCTTCTGGCTGCTGTGTTGCTACTCGAACCCGATGACCTCTGAGCTAGGCGCTCAGTGGGTCTCGGGACGGAGGACCTTGGTCCGGAGGACCGACTCGTTCAGGTTGAGCTGGCGGTCGAGCTCCTTGACGACCGCAGGCTCGGCCTGCAGGTCGATGACCGAGTAGATGCCCTCGGGCTTCTTCTTGATCTCGTAGGCGAGACGACGACGGCCCCAGGTGTCGACCTTCTCGACCTTTCCGTTGCCCTCACGGACGACGGAGAGGAAGTTCTCGATCAGCGGGGAGACAGCGCGCTCCTCGAGATCGGGGTCGAGGATGACCATCACCTCGTAGTGACGCATGTGGAACCCACCTCCTTTGGACTCAGCGGCCACGGTCGTTCCGTGGCAGGAGGGTCGTGATGCGTGAACAACGGTATCCGCCACCACTGACAGTCCCCCTCGCCGAACGCGTCGGGCGCGGGACACCGTCGGGATCCCGGAAGGGACCTGGGCAGACACCGGTGCAGACCGTACAGCCTACCCGCACACCCGCTTCCGGTTGAAATTCCCTGGTGAAGGGACGCAATCTGTACACAACGGATGTCGGCGGCGCTACGATGCGCCGCCTTCCGGCAAGCACGCCAGGAGGTGCCCCATGGCCCAGGCAATGCGACGCGAACCCGGCCACTCCCTCTTCGCCACCGACGGCAAGCCGCACCCGCTCCAGGACGCCCTCGTCGGCGTGACGCTGGTGCTGGGCGCCATCGCCTTCGTCACCGCGCAGTTCCACAACCTGCACCTGCTCAGCTCCTGGGCGGGCCTGCTCGGCATCCTGACCGGTGGATACGGGCAGTTCATCTCCGCGACGACCCGCGAGCGCTTCCTCATGATCATCGGCCTCGGCGCGGCGGCGATCGGCTTCTACCTCGGCATGGCCCACGGCGGCCTCTTCGGCTGACCGGGTCCCGCGCACCCCGATCGGCCCCGGGCCGCCGCCCGCTCAGGGCCGTTCGGGCGAGGTGCGCGGCACGTCAGGGCCCGTACAGACATCCGGGGCGCTCCCCGGTCACAGTAGGCTTCGGCGCGAGAGCCGGAGCCCCTGACCGATGGGGACACACCTGCCGAGGAGCGCCCCGCATGAGCCTGACCCTGAGGACCATCAGCCGAGAGCAGCATCTGGCGTACATCCAGAGCCAGCCCTCCGCGAGCCACTGCCAGGTTCCGGCGTGGGCCGATGTGAAGACCGAGTGGCGCTCGGAGAACCTCGGCTGGTTCGACAGGGACGGCCGGCTCGTCGGCGCCGGACTGGTCCTCTACCGTCAGCTCCCGAAGATCAAGCGCTACCTGGCCTACCTGCCCGAGGGCCCGGTCATCAACTGGTACGCCCCCAACCTCGACGACTGGCTGCAGCCGATGCTGGCGCACCTCAAGCAGCAGGGCGCCTTCTCCGTGAAGATGGGCCCGCCGGTCGTCATCCGCCGCTGGGACTCGGCCGCCATCAAGTCCGGCATCCAGAACCCGGACGTCAAGCGCCTCAAGGACGTCGAGGCCACCCACATCGAGCCGCGCGCCTTCGAGGTCGCGGACCGGCTGCGGAAGATGGGCTGGCAGCAGGGCGAGGACGGCGGCGCCGGCTTCGGCGACGTGCAGCCCCGCTACGTCTTCCAGGTCCCGCTCGCGAACCGCTCGCTCGACGACGTCCTCAAGGGCTTCAACCAGCTGTGGCGCCGCAACATCAAGAAGGCCGAGAAGGCCGGCGTCGAGGTCGTCCAGGGCGGCTACGAGGACCTGGCGGAGTGGCAGCGGCTGTACGAGATCACGGCCGTCCGCGACCACTTCCGGCCGCGCCCGCTCTCGTACTTCCAGCGCATGTGGACCGTCCTCAACAGCGAGGACCCCAACCGCATGCGGCTGTACTTCGCCCGTCACAACGGCGTGAACCTCTCCGCCGCGACGATGCTCGTCGTCGGCGGGCACGTCTGGTACTCCTACGGCGCCTCCGACAACATCGGCCGTGAGTTCCGGCCCTCGAACGCGATGCAGTGGCGGATGCTGCGCGACGCCTACGCGATGGGCGCGACCGTCTACGACCTGCGGGGCATCTCGGACTCCCTCGACGAGACCGACCACCTCTTCGGCCTCATCCAGTTCAAGGTCGGCACGGGCGGCGAGGCCGTCGAGTACGTCGGAGAGTGGGACTTCCCGCTGAACAAGCTGCTGCACAAGGCGCTCGACATGTATATGTCGCGGCGCTGAACGACCCGGCGCGGCACGGCCCCAGGACGTGCCGCGCGCGGTTCCGTACCCTCGTAGACACCTTCACCTCCCCACACCGCAGCCATCAGAAAGGTTCCGGGCCGGCCATGGCGCTCTCCCTGTACGTCGACACCGCTCGCTGGCGGGCGCACCAGAAGACGGTCATCGACCAGTTCCCCGGCATCATCCCCGTCTGCAAGGGCAACGGCTACGGCTTCGGCCACGAGCGGCTCGCGGACGAGGCGGCCCGGTTCGGCGCCGACATGCTCGCCGTGGGCACCACGTACGAGGCCGCGAGGATCAAGGACTGGTTCAGCGGCGACCTGCTGGTCCTCACCCCCTTCCGCCGGGGAGAGGAACCGGTTCCGCTGCCCGACCGGGTGGTGCGCTCCGTGTCCTCCGTGGACGGCGTCCACGCCCTGGTGGGCGCCCGCGTCGTGATCGAGTGCATGAGCTCGATGAAGCGGCACGGCGTGCGCGAGGAGGAGCTCCACCAGCTCCACGCCGCCATCGAGGACGTGCGTCTGGAGGGGTTCGCCCTCCACCTCCCGCTGGACCGCCCGGACGGCACCGACGCCGTCGAGGAGGTCATCGCCTGGATGGACCGGCTGCGCAACGCCCGGCTGCCGCTGCACACCATGTTCGTGAGCCACCTGCGGGCCGAGGAGCAGGCCCGGCTCCAGCAGCAGTTCCCGCAGACACGTTTCCGCGCCCGCATCGGCACCCGGCTCTGGCTGGGCGACCACGAGGCCACGGAGTACCGGGGCGCGGTCCTCGACGTGACCCGGGTCGCCAAGGGCGACCGGTTCGGCTACCGCCAGCAGAAGGCCGCTTCGGACGGCTGGCTGGTCGTCGTCGCCGGCGGCACCTCGCACGGCGTGGGCCTGGAGGCGCCCAAGGCGATGCACGGCGTCATGCCGCGCGCCAAGGGCGTGGCGCGGGCCGGCCTCGCCACCGTCAACCGGAACCTGTCGCCGTTCGTGTGGGCGGGGAAGCAGCGCTGGTTCGCCGAGCCGCCGCACATGCAGGTGTCGATCCTGTTCGTGCCCGCCGACGCCCAGGAGCCCCGGGTCGGCGACGAGCTCGTGGCGCACCTGCGCCACACCACGACGCAGTTCGACCGGCTCGTCGAGCGCTGAGCGTCCGGTCCGGGGGCGGGGGCTCGGGCCCCCGGAGCCCGGCCCCCGGACCGGCCGTGACCGCTCAGCCCCGGAGTCCCCGCTCCCCGGAAGCGGAGTGCCGGGCCGGACGCCCCGCGCCACCCGCCACGAAGACGTCCTCCGCACCGTCCAGGACGCCCCCCGAGGGGTCGTCCGAGCCGTCCTGCCGTACCGGGTCCCCGTCGGGCGCCAGGATATCGCGCACGACCATCACGCACAGGTACAGCGTGCCGAGCAGGTGCAGGACGATCGCGAACTGGTAGCCCTCCACCGGCAGGCCCTGCTTGTCGTTGCCGCTGGTCGTGAACGCCAGGTACATCCAGACGCCCAGGAAGTACATGACCTCGCACGCCTGCCAGATCAGGAAGTCGCGCCAGCGCGGCCGGGCGAGGACCGCCAGCGGGACCAGCCACAGCACGTACTGCGGCGAGTAGACCTTGTTGACGAGGACGAACGCGGCGACGACCAGGAAGGCCAGCTGGACGAAGCGGGGCCTGCGGGGGGCCGCGAACGCCAGCCAGGCGAGGCCTATCACCGCCATGCCCATGAGCAGCAGCGCGTACAGGTTGGCCCGGTCGGGTGGGATCGAGGCGCCCGTGCGCTGGCTGACGAGCAGCCAGACCGACCCGAAGTCGACGTTCCGCTGCCTGCTGAAGAGGTAGAACTGCTTCCACCCCTCCGGCGCGAGCAGCATCACCGGCAGGTTCACGACCAGCCAGGACCCCGCGAAGCCGAGCACCGCGGTTCCGTACTCCCGCCACTTCCCTGCGCGGCAGCAGAGCAGCAGCAGGGGGAGGAGGAGCAGGACCGGGTAGAGCTTGGCGGCCGTGGCCAGGCCCAGCAGGATCCCGGAGGCGAGCGGGCGGCTCCGCGCCCACATCAGGACGGCGGCGGCGGTCAGCGCGACGGCCAGCAGGTCCCAGTTGATCGTGGCCGTGAGCGCCACCGAGGGCGCCAGGGCGACCAGGAGGCCGTCCCAGGGACGCCGGCGGTGCGTCCTGGCCACACAGACCGCCAGGACGGCCGCGCAGGCCATCAGCAGACCGGCGTTGGCCAGCCAGTACGCCTGCTCGCGCTCCGTCGGGTCGCCGCCGCCCGGCGTCAGCCAGGCCGCGACCTCCATGAAGAGCCCGGTCAGG
Organism: Streptomyces sp. NPDC012825; assembly: GCF_042900925.1. Lineage (NCBI taxonomy): Bacteria > Bacillati > Actinomycetota > Actinomycetes > Kitasatosporales > Streptomycetaceae > Streptomyces > Streptomyces sp. NPDC012825. The sequence goes on from NZ_JBIBBZ010000003.1 coordinate 196,305, forward strand.
ACGGGGTACTCCAGGAACGGTATGTCGCCGGTCAGCCGGTCGAAGTAGGGGACCAGGCCGTCCGCGAAGCCCCGCCCGGAGAACAGGTGCGGGATGTCCGAATAGCAGGCGTGCGTGTACTGGGAGGTCGTCCCCCGGAACCAGGCCCAGTTGTAGCAGGGCAGCTTCTGCACCATGCCCAGGGCGAACATGCCGATGGCCACGAGGGCGATCACCCGTACCGGGGACGGCTTCCCGGTGCCGGGCAGCGCCCGGCGGCCGTAGGGGCCGCCGATCAGTTCGCTGCCCGCGGCGGCCACCTCGTCCCGGTGGGTGGGGATGACCGTCTGCGAGCGCTCCCGCGGCGCGCTCGTCTTCTGGAGGCTCGGCATGGGGGACATCCTGCCGTACGCCCCCGGGAAAACGGCGAGGGCCGCCGCGGCCGTCCCCGTACGGAAGGTACGGAGCGGCCGCGACGGCCCTGAAGGAGGTGCTCGGCGGGGTTGGGGGGTGCTCGGCGGGTTTGTAGGGGGTGTCTCGCCCCCTAGGGGACCCAGGACCCGTCTCCGGGCTTGTTCCCGCCCGGCCTGCCGCTCCCGTCGTCCGTCGGCGTGTCGGTCGGTTCCGGACTCTCGCTGGTCGGCGGTGTGGTCGTGGGCTCTCCGGTGTTGCCGCCCGGGTCGCCCGGCTCGTAGCAGCCCGGGTCCCAGATGCTGCAGGTCGGCCTGCCCGGCTTCGTCGTCCTGGTCGGCGTGGGGGGAGTCGTCGTCGGGGGAGGCGTCGTCGGGGGGGTCGTCGACGGGGTGACGGACTCGGTCGGCGTCGGCGAGGGCGACTCCGACTTGGTCGGCTTCGGCGTCGGCGTCGGGCTCGACGCGCCGCCGCCGAAGACCGCCTCGGCGTCCTCCAGCTTCTGCGGCTCGGGGAACTTGACCTTCGGGTCGCCCTTGACGGCCTCGGACATGTAGTCCTGCCAGATCTCCGAGGGGAACGACGAACCGTGGATCGTGTCACGGCCGCCGGTGCCGTACATCTTCTCGAACTCGCGGTTCTTCTTGGTGTCGTCGTCGTCGTAGCGGTACATGTCGATCGCCGTCGCCAGCTGCGCGGTGTAACCCACGAACCAGGCGGAGCGGTTCTCGTCGGTCGTACCGGTCTTGCCGGCCACGGCGCGCCCGGGGAGCCGCGCCTTCTTTCCGGTGCCCTCGGGGTCGTCCACGACGTCCCGGAGGACGTCGGTGACGTTGCTGGCGATGGCCGCGCTGAAGGCCTGGGCGGGCTTGGCCTTGTGCTCGTAGACCGTGCCGTTCTTCGTGACCTTCTTCACCGAGTAGGGGTCGTTCTGCTCGCCCTGGTTGGCGAAGGTCGAGTAGGCACCGGCCATGCGGATGGCGCTCGGGCTGGAGATGCCGAGGGAGAACGAGGGGACCTCGCCCTTGACGAGCGAGCTGTCCAGCAGGCCGGCCTTCATGGCGGCGTTGCGGACCCTGTCGATGCCGACGTCCATGCCGAGCTGCACATAGGGCGAGTTGGCGGACTTGATCATGGCCCGGCGCAGCGAGATGCTGCCGTAGTCCTCCTGGCCGTCATTGGTCTGACGCCACTCCTCGCCCTTCTCGTTGTGCCAGATCTCGCCGTTGTACTTGCGGATCGTCAGCCCGTTCTTGCCGGAGTAGCGGCTCTTGTCCGGGTCGACGATCGTGCGGGTGGACTCGTCCTGGTCCTCGCCCAGCCCCTTGTCCCGCACGCCGTCCTTCATCGCGGCGGCGAGCACGAAGGGCTTGAACGTCGATCCGACCATGGCGCCGGTGGAGTCGGCGTTGTTGGTGAAGTGCTTGGTGGCGTCGACGCCGCCGTAGAGGGCGACGATCGCCCCCGTGTCCGTGTCCACGGAAGCGCCGCCGAACTGGACGTTCGTGTCCGTTTCGGGACGCTTCTCGGGGTCGATGTTCTCCTTCAGGACCTTCTGGACCGACTTCTCGAGCGCGGCCACCTTGTCCTTCTCGAAGGTCGTGTGGATCTCGTAGCCGCCGCGCTCCAGCTCGGGCTCGCTGATGTCGAACTGGGTCTTGATGTTCGCCTTGGCGGTCCTGACGAGGTAGCCGATCTGGCCCCCCAGGTTGGCGCTCTGACCGGGCTTCTGGATCTTGGGGAAGGTCGTGTACTTCGCCCGCTCCTCGGCCGAGATGTGCCCGTCGTTCCGCATCTCGTCGAGGATCCAGCTCCACCGCTTCTGGGCCCGAGCGGTGTTCTTCTCGGCGGTGGCTTCCGGGTCGATCTCGGGGTAGCCGGCCGGGTCGTAGTACGTCGCGCCCTTCAGCACCGAGGCGAGCAGCGCCGCCTGGCTGGGGTCGAGCTTGTCGGCGTCCTTGTTGAAGTAGGCGCGGGAGGCGGCCTGGATGCCGTAGGCACCGCGTCCGTAGTACGCGGTGTTCAGGTAGCCGGCCATGACGTCGTCCTTGTCGACCTCGTTGCCGACCTTCATGGCGATGAAGAACTCCTTCACCTTGCGGGTGACTGTCTGCGACTGGTCGTCGAGGAGGTTGTTCTTCACGTACTGCTGGGTGATCGTCGAACCGCCCTGGGTCTGGCCGCCCTTGGCCATGTTCCACACGGCGCGCCCGATGCCCATCGGATCGATGCCGGAGTCGTCCCAGAACGTCTTGTTCTCCGCCGCGATCACCGCGTTCTGCATATGCGTCGAGATCCCCGAGAGGGGGACGATCTGGCGGTTGGCGCCGCCGCCCGTCGCGACCATGCGGGAGCCGTCGGCCCAGTAGTAGATGTTGTTCTGCGACTTCGCGGTGTCGGCTTCCTTGGGGATGTCCACCTGCGTGTACGCGAAGGCCGACACGCCCATCAGGCTCGCCACGAAGAACAGGAACGTGCCCGTCACGAGCCGCCACGAGGGCAGCCAGCGGCGCCAGCCGTACTTGTCGTGGCGCGGGTAGTCGATGAACCGCTTCTTGCCGGGCCCACGCCCCTGGGGACCGTCGCCGGGGCCGCGCCCCCCGCCGCCGCCACCGCGTCGGCCGCCACCGGACCCGCCGGGGCCGCCGGGACCGGTACCGGCCCCCTTCCGGCGGCTGCCGCGCTGGGCGGCACGACGGGCCTCCGCACGCCCCCCGTAAGGGCGCTGCTCGTCCCCGCCGTAGGAGGAAGGAGGCCCGTAGGAGGCCGAAGGGGCCCCCGTGCCTGCGTCTTGAACCGGGGCCGGCCCGCGGCCCACCGGCTGCTGGGCAGCGCGCCGTACCGCCGCGCGTCCACCCGTCGGTGGCTGCTGCTGCGGCGCTTTGCGACGATGCTCGCTCATCGAACGACTACTCCTCGGGCAGGCGAGTACGCCTGGAAGCGGCAGTTGAGTTCCGGTCCCCCCGAAATGCGCACGGCCGGGACCCATCGGAGGTCCCCCCGTACCGCAGCCGGTCACCCGCAGCACTGACGCCCCAGGGCGTCGCTCGGTTCCCGGTGGTCTGCATCCGCACAGACTACGCACGGCCAAAAACCACCTGGAGCCGGACTTCACCCCAAATCAGGCAAGTCGACTGCTGTGAATTGAGGATGTGACGCCGGTCACGACGGGTCCACTTGTCGCCACAGAGTGACCGTTCTATCGTGCTGATGTATCGAGTCGATACATCAGCGCGGCATAAGGGCCCGGGAAGCGGAGGAGGCGACGGATGAGCAGACGCTCCGGCATCCTCGAATTCGCCGTCCTCGGTCTGCTGCGCGAGGCGCCTATGCACGGATACGAGCTGCGGAAGCGGCTCAACACCTCGCTGGGCGTCTTCCGTGCCTTCAGCTACGGAACGCTGTACCCCTGCCTCAAGACGCTGGTCTCAAACGGCTGGTTGATCGAGGAGCCGGGCAGCGCCCCCGAGGACACCCTCGCCGCGTCGCTCGCGGGACGCCGGACCAAGATCGTCTACCGGCTGACCCCGGAAGGTAAGGAGCACTTCGAGGAGCTCCTCTCGCACACGGGGCCGGACTCCTGGGAGGACGAGCACTTCGCCGCCCGCTTCGCCTTCTTCGGGCAGACCGAGCGCGAGGTGCGGATGCGCGTCCTCGAAGGCCGCCGCAGCCGGCTGGAGGAGCGTCTGGAGAAGATGCGCGCCTCCCTGGCACGGACGCGCGAGCGCCTCGACGACTACACGCTTGAGCTGCAGCGCCACGGCATGGAGTCCGTGGAGCGCGAAGTGCGCTGGCTGAACGAGCTCATCGAGAGCGAGCGGGCGGGGCGGGATCGGCGATCCGGCCCCGGAACCGCCGCTCTGCACGACAACGATTCTGGAGAAACGGGCGGCCTGCCCCGGCACGGGGGCAGTACCCGGCCGGATCCGTCCGACGACACCACCACGTGAATCCCCGCACACAGCAGGGCTTCACACGATCACACAGGGAGCAACCGGAATGGGTTCGGTTCGCGTAGCCATCGTCGGCGTGGGCAACTGCGCCGCCTCGCTGGTCCAGGGCGTCGAGTACTACAAGGACGCCGACCCGGCGACCAAGGTGCCCGGCCTGATGCACGTCCAGTTCGGCGACTACCACGTCGGTGACGTCGAGTTCGTCGCCGCCTTCGACGTCGACGCGAAGAAGGTCGGCCTCGACCTCTCCGACGCCATCGGCGCCAGCGAGAACAACACCATCAAGATCTGCGACGTCCCGAGCACGGGCGTCACGGTCCAGCGCGGCCACACCCTCGACGGTCTCGGCAAGTACTACCGCCAGACCATCGAGGAGTCCGCCGAGGAGCCGGTCGACGTCGTCCAGATCCTCAAGGACCGCCAGGTCGACGTCCTCGTCTGCTACCTGCCGGTGGGCTCCGAGGCGGCCGCGAAGTTCTACGCGCAGGCCGCCATCGACGCCAAGGTCGCCTTCGTCAACGCCCTCCCGGTCTTCATCGCCGGCACCAAGGAGTGGGCGGACAAGTTCACCGAGGCGGGCGTCCCGATCGTCGGTGACGACATCAAGTCGCAGGTCGGCGCGACCATCACGCACCGCGTGATGGCGAAGCTGTTCGAAGACCGCGGTGTCCGTCTCGAGCGCACCATGCAGCTCAACGTCGGCGGCAACATGGACTTCAAGAACATGCTGGAGCGCGAGCGCCTGGAGTCCAAGAAGATCTCCAAGACGCAGGCCGTCACCTCGCAGATCCCCGACCGCGAGCTGGGCGAGAAGAACGTCCACATCGGCCCGTCGGACTACGTGGCCTGGCTGGACGACCGCAAGTGGGCGTACGTGCGCCTCGAGGGCCGCGCCTTCGGTGACGTCCCGCTGAACCTGGAGTACAAGCTCGAGGTGTGGGACTCCCCGAACTCGGCCGGTGTCATCATCGACGCCCTGCGCGCCGCGAAGATCGCCAAGGACCGGGGCATCGGCGGCCCCATCCTCTCGGCTTCGAGCTACTTCATGAAGTCCCCGCCGGTGCAGTACTTCGACGACGAGGCCTTCGCCAACGTCGAGAAGTTCATCAAGGGCGAGGTCGAGCGCTGATCACGCCGCTCGTCTGACGGCTGATCACGCCGTACGGCCGACGGCTGAACAAGTCGCACGTCTGACGGCTGATCACGCCGCACGGCCGACGATCGAGGGCCCCGGGCACTGCCCGGGGCCCTCCTCGTGTGTGAGTCTTGCTGCCATGTCCGTCGTACGTGATCTGCGCGTACTCCTGCGCCTGACGCACTTCCGCCGCCTGCTCCCCGTCCGGCTGCTCTCCCAGTGCGCCGACGGCGTCTACCAGGTGGCGCTGGCCACGTACGTCGTCTTCTCCCCCGAGAAACAGACCTCCCCCACCGCGATCGCCTCCGCCATGGCGGTGCTCCTGCTCCCGTACTCCCTCGTGGGGCCCTTCGCCGGCGTACTCCTCGACCGCTGGCAGCGCCGCCAGGTCTTCCTGTACGGGAACCTCCTGCGCGCCCTGCTCGCGTGCGGGACCGCGGTGCTCGTCCTCGCCTCCGTGCCCGACTGGCTCTTCTACGCCTCCGCGCTCTCCGTCACGGCCGTCAACCGCTTCGTCCTCGCGGGGCTCTCGGCCTCGCTCCCGCGCGTCGTCGACGACGAACGGCTGGTCGTGGCGAACTCGCTCTCCCCCACCGCCGGCACGCTCGCCGCGACCGTCGGCGGCGGTCTCGCCTTCGGGATCCGGCTGCTCGCCGACGACTCCGACGCCGCCGTGGTGGCCTTCGGCGCCGTCCTCTACCTCTGCGCCGCCCTCGCCTCCCTGCGGATGTCCCGCGAGCTCCTCGGCCCCGATCCGGACCTCGTGCCCCAGCACCTCGCCACGGCCCTGCGGTCGACGGCCCGCGGACTGGCCGAGGGGCTGCGCCACCTCGCCGAACGGCGGCCCGCCCTCCGGGCGCTCACCGCGGTGGGCCTCATACGGTTCTGCTACGGCGCCCTGCTCGTCAGCGTGCTCATGCTCTGCCGCTACACCTGGAGCTCCACCGAGACCGAGGGCCTGACCCTCCTCGGGCTCGCGGTCGCCCTGTCAGGAGCCGGTTTCCTCGTCGCCGCGGTCCTCTCCCCGTGGGCGGTCCGCCGGTTCGGTCCCTTCGGCTGGATGACCGTGTGCACAACGGCGGCGGCCGTGCTCGAACCGGCACTCGGTCTGACCTTCGCCCCCGTGCCCTTCCTCGTCGCCGCCTTCCTCCTCGGGCTCATCACCCAGGGAGCCAAGATCGCGACGGACACGGTGGTGCAGACCTCCGTGGAGGACGCCTACCGGGGCCGGGTCTTCTCGCTCTACGACGTGCTGTTCAACGTCGCCTTCGTCGGTGCGGCGGGGGTCGCGGCACTGATGCTGCCGCCCGACGGCCGCTCCGCCCCGCTGATCGTCCTGGTGGCCGTGATCTACGGATCGACCGCCGTGGCTCTGCGCGGAGAACAGGCGAAGGACGATGCTGCGGGAGAACGCGCGAAGGGGTGATGTTTCACGTGAAACACCACCCCTCGTCACGGACCTGCCGGACGGGCCGGTGTTTCACGTGAAACATCGGCCCGCCCGAAGGAGACGGGTCAGCCCTGCGCTTCCCACCACTCCTTGAGCGCGGTGACGGCCTGGTCGTGCTCCATCGGGCCGTTCTCCAGCCGGAGCTCCAGCAGGAACTTGTACGCCTGACCGATGGCCGGGCCCGGACCGACGCCCAGGATCTCCTGGATCTGGTTGCCGTCGAGGTCGGGACGGATCGCGTCCAGCTCCTCCTGCTCCTGGAGCTGGGCGATGCGGTCCTCCAGGCCGTCATAGGCGCGGGAGAGCGCGGTCGCCTTGCGCTTGTTGCGCGTGGTGCAGTCCGAGCGGGTCAGCTTGTGGAGACGTGAGAGCAGAGGGCCGGCGTCCCGCACATAGCGACGCACGGCCGAGTCGGTCCATTCGCCCGTCCCGTACCCGTGGAAGCGGAGGTGCAGCTCCACGAGGCGCGAGACGTCCTTGATCATCTCGTTGGAGTACTTGAGCGCGGTCATGCGCTTCTTGGTCATCTTCGCGCCCACGACCTCGTGGTGGTGGAAGGAGACCCGCCCGTCCTTCTCGAAGCGACGGGTACGCGGCTTGCCGATGTCGTGCAGCAGGGCCGCGATGCGCAGCACCAGGTCGGGGCCGTCATCCTCCAGGTCGATCGCCTGGTCGAGCACGGTCAGCGAGTGCTCGTAGACGTCCTTGTGCCGGTGGTGCTCATCGCTCTCCAGCCGCAGCGCCGGCAGCTCGGGCAGCACGTGCTCGGCGAGACCGGTGTCCGCGAGAAGGCCGAGGCCCTTTCGCGGGTGCGCCGAGAGGAGGAGCTTGTTGAGTTCCTCACGGATGCGCTCGGCGGAGACGATCTCGAGCCGACCGGACATCTCCTTCATCGCCGCGACGACCTCGGGGGCGACCTCGAAGTCCAGCTGCGCGGCGAAGCGCGCGGCCCGCATCATGCGCAGCGGGTCGTCGGAGAAGGACTCCTCCGGCGTGCCCGGCGTGCGCAGTACCCGGGCGGCCAGGTCCTCCAGACCGCCGTACGGGTCGATGAACTCCTTCTCGGGGAGGGCCACGGCCATGGCGTTGACGGTGAAGTCACGCCGGACGAGGTCCTCCTCGATCGAGTCGCCGTAGGAGACCTCGGGTTTGCGCGAAGTCCGGTCGTACGCCTCCGAGCGGTACGTGGTGACCTCGATCTGGAAGCGCTGGACGGTGTCCCCGACGCGGGCGTCCTTCTGACAGCCGACCGTTCCGAAGGCGATGCCGACCTCCCACACGGCGTCGGCCCACGGGCGGACGATCTTCAGCACGTCCTCGGGACGGGCGTCGGTGGTGAAGTCCAGGTCGTTGCCGAGCCGGCCGAGCAGGGCGTCCCGTACCGAGCCACCGACCAGCGCGAGGCTGAACCCGGCTTCCTGGAAGCGACGGGCGAGGTCGTCGGCGGCAGGGGACACGCGCAGCAGTTCGCTGACCGCACGGCGTTGCACCTGACTCAGTGCAGTGGGGGTGTCTTCGTTGGCGTTCGGCACAACAGAAAAGGGTACGTGCCCCGGCTCACCGCGACGTCCCCGTTTTCCCGGGGCGGAGCCGCTCGTCGCCGGGGGCCAAAGTCGCTCGTCCCCAGGGGGCGGGGCCGCCCGGCCACGTTCCCCGGAGTCCGGACGAAGATCGCCTGGAGCACTCCCCGGCACTTGCTCCCAGCGTGCCTCGTTACGATGCCTGGACACAGCAACCGGGAACCACCGACACCACAGACAACGACGAGGACGGGCGAGCGCGTGGCCGAGGCGGCAGACATCAAGGGGACCGTTCCCTCACCTGCCCGCCGATGGCTGCGGCGCACACTCACCGTCGCCTTCGGTGCTCCGCTCCTCGCCGGACTGCTCCAGGCCCCGGTCACCGCCCCCTCCGCGGCCGCCGTTCCCTCGGCGACCACCGCTGAGAACGCCACCGGCTCGAAGACCGTCGATGTGTCGCTCGACACGCTGTCCCCGAGCGCACCGGTCGAGGGCGACACCGTCACCCTCACCGGCACCGTGACCAACCGGGGCAAGAAGGCCGTCACCGACGCGTCCGTCGAACTGCGCGTCGGCCCCCGGATGACCAGCCGCAGCGAGATCGAGCAGGTGACGGGACGCACGGGCTACCGGAGCGACAGCGATCCCGCTCCCGCGCAGGACGCCCCCACCGCCGAGATCCCCAAGCTGGGCGCCGGCCTCAGTGCGGAGTTCTCCCTCTCCGTGCCGGTCTCCGACCTCGGACTCGACGAGGCGGGCGTCTACCAGCTCGGCGTCTCCCTCACCGGACAGACCTCGGACCGCCCCTATCCCCGGGTGCTCGGCATCGAGCGGACCTTCCTGCCCTACCAGCCCGAGGCCACCCAGAAGAAGACCCAGCTCACCTACCTCTGGCCACTGATCGCCCCGTCCCACGTCTCGGCGGAGACGGCCACGGACGACCAGCAGACCCCGGTCTTCGAGGACGACGCCCTGGCGGCCGAGCTGCGCCCGGGCGGACGCCTCGACCAGATGGTCGCGCTGGGCAAGGACCTGCCGGTCACCTGGGTGATCGACCCCGACCTCCTTGCCACCGTCGACGCCATGGCGAACGGCTACCGCGTCAAGGAAGGCTCCTTGCACGTCCCCGGTCCGAACAAGGAGCTCGCCAAGCGGTGGCTGGGCTCACTGGAGAAGGCGGTGCAGGGGCACAAGATCGTCGCCCTCCCCTTCGCCGACCCCGACATCGCCTCCCTGGCCCACCACGGCAAGGACGTTCCCGGCTCCCTGGGGCACCTCCAGTCGGCGACCGACCTCGCCGGAATGACGGTCGAGACCATCCTCCACGTCCAGCCCTCCACCGACTTCGCCTGGCCGGTCGACGGGGCCGTCGACCCCGCCATCGTGTCGGTCGCGACCTCGGCCGGCGCCGACAAGGTGATCGCCCGCAGCGACAGCGTCCGCGACGACCTCTCCTACACGCCGTCGGCGGCCCGCCCCCTGGGCAACGGCAGCACCACGGCCGTGGTGAGCGACGCGCTCCTGTCCACCGCCTTCGAAGGGGACATGGTCCGCACGGAGGGATCCTCGCTCGCGGTCCAGGAGTTCCTCTCCCAGACGCTCGCGATCACCCTGGAGCAGCCGGAGAAGCAGCGGAGCGTCGTGGTCGCTCCTCAGCGGGTGCCGACCGTCGCCCAGGCCCAGACCATGGCGACCGCCCTGCGCGGCCTCTCCGCCCGGCGCTGGAGCCAGCCGAGCGACCTCGTCGCGGCGGCCACGGCCAAGCCGGACCCGAACGCCTCCACCTCGGTGCCCGGCAGCTCGCGGTACCCGAGGAAGCTGCGCGACCAGGAGCTGCCGGTCCAGGCCTTCCGCGACATGAAGACCAGCCGGGACGAGCTGAACGACTTCAAGGTCGTCCTGACGCTCCCGGAACGCGTCGTGACCCCGTTCGACACCGCGATCAACCGAGAGATGTCGACCTCCTGGCGCGACCGGACCAGAGCGGCCACGATCTACCGCGGCAACGTCCTGGACTACCTGCAGGAGCTCACCAAGAGCATCCAGCTGGTCGACAAGTCGGACCTCACGCTCTCCGGCCGCAGCGCGACGATCCCCGTGACCGTCCAGAACAAGCTGCTCCAGGGCGTGGACCACCTGGTGCTGCGCCTCACCTCCAACAACAAGAACCGGTTGAAGATCAACGGCGACAGGGTCGCCGAGCTGCCCGTGAAGGTCGGCGCCGGACACAACCAGTCGGTGAAGTTCGACGCCACGGCCGCCGTCAACGGCCAGGTGCCGGTGACGGCCCAGCTCTACACCGAGGACGGCACCCCGTACGGGAAGCCGATGTCGTTCATCGTGAAGGTCTCCGAGATCACCCCCACGGTGATGCTGGTGATCGCCGGCGGTGTCCTCCTCCTCGCCCTCGCCGGTGTGCGGATGTACACCCAGCGCAAGCGACTGGCCACCCAGACCGCCGAAGCGACCGAGGCCGAGACCACCGGGGCCGAAACGTCCGAGGCAGAAACGTCCGAGGCCGAGGCCTCCGAAGCCGAGGCACCCGAAGAGGCCGGGAAGGCCCGGGAAACGGAAGGCACCGGAGCGGACGGGCCGGGCGCGGAGCCGGGGCAGGGCGGCGCGCGGGAACCCGAGCAGCCGAGTGACCCGACACCGGACACCGGGTCCGAAAGCGGCGACCCGTCGGCCACGGGTGAGAAAGTGGACCGTTGAGCGATGTCGTGGCCGGTCGGCCGGGGACGATGAGGTGGGGTAACCATGAACGCGCCGTACGACGGTGACCGCGGCCAGGGCGCGGGCGGCACCGCGCCGTCCGGTGGGACGCCCGCGGCACCCTCAGGCCCCGGCCACCCACCGGCGCCGACGCCGCAGCAGGGCGACCCCGCGCAGTACCCGCACGGGCAGGGCCCCTACGGACAGGACCCGCAGGGGCAGGCTCCCTACGCGCAAGACCCGTATGCCCAGGGCGGCCCCTACGCGCAGACCCCGTACGTCCAGGACCCCTACGTCCAGGACGCCTTCACCCACGACCCGTACCGGTCGCAGGACCTCTCCGCGCAGGACCCGGTCTCCGAGGCGCTCTACGACCGCGCCGCGCACCCGCCGCCGCCCCCCGGCACCTACCAGGACCCCCAGGCCCTCTACCAGCAGCCGGCCGCGTCCCCGCACGCCCCCGACCCCCGGGTGTGGGCACAGACCCCGGCGCCGGAGCCCGACGGCCCCTCGCGTCACCTGCCGTACGGCGACGACGCGCGCACGGTCCAGTTCACCGGCGTCGACGACCTGGTGACCCGGGCGAGCGAGGAGGCTCCCGAGCCGGACGCCTTCGCGCACCTCTACCGGGACCAGCAGGCCCCCGGCCAGGTGCCCCCGCCCACCCCGGAACCCGACCCGCTGCCCGCGCCCGCCCCCAAGAAGACCGGCCGCGCCTCCGGCCTGCTCAAGTCGAGCGCGGTGATGGCGGCCGGCACCCTGGTCTCCCGGCTGACAGGCTTCGTCCGCAGCCTGGTGATCACCGGCGCGCTCGGCGCGGCCCTGCTCGGCGACACCTTCACCATCGCCTACACCCTGCCGACGATGATCTACATCCTCACCGTCGGCGGCGGGCTCAACTCGGTCTTCGTCCCCCAGCTCGTCCGCGCGATGAAGAACGACGAGGACGGCGGCGAGGCCTTCGCCAACCGTCTGCTCACCCTGGTCATGGTGGCGCTCGGCGCGATCGTCGCCCTGGCCGTCTTCGCCGCGCCGCTGCTGATCCGGCTCATGTCGAACACCATCGCCGACGACGCGGCGGCCAACAGCGTGGCCGTCACCTTCGCCCGCTACTGCCTGCCCACGATCTTCTTCATGGGCGTGCACGTGGTGATGGGGCAGATCCTCAACGCCCGCGGCAAGTTCGGCGCGATGATGTGGACCCCGGTCCTCAACAACATCGTCATGATCGTCACCTTCGGCCTGTTCATCTGGGTCTACGGCACCTCCGCCGAGTCCCACATGGGTGTGCAGACCATTCCGGACGAGGGCATCCGCCTGCTCGGCATCGGCACCCTGCTCGGCCTCGTCGTCCAGGCCCTGGCGATGATCCCGTACCTGCGCGAGACGGGCTTCCGCTTCCGGCCCCGCTTCGACTGGAGGGGTCACGGGCTCGGAAAGACCGTCAAGCTCGCCAAGTGGACCGTGCTCTTCGTCCTCGCCAACCAGGCGGGCGTCCTGGTCGTCACCCAGCTCGCCACCGCCGCCGGTGAGGAGTCCGGGAAGAACGGCGCGGGCTTCCTCGCCTATTCCAACGCCCAGCTGATCTGGGGCATGCCGCAGGCCATCATCACCGTCTCGGTCATGGCCGCGCTGCTGCCGCGGATCTCCCGCGCCGCCCACGACGACGACCCGGGCGCCGTCCGCGACGACATCTCGCAGGGCCTCCGCAACTCGGCCGTCGCGATCGTCCCGGTCTCCTTCGCCTTCCTGGCGCTCGGCGTCCCGATGTGCACCCTGCTCTACGCCTCCAGCGGCGTCGAGGCCGCCCAGGGCATGGGCTTCATCCTGATGGCCTTCGGCCTCGGACTGATCCCCTACTCCGTCCAGTACGTCGTGCTCCGCGGCTTCTACGCCTACGAGGACACCCGGACGCCCTTCTACAACACGGTCATCGTCGCCGCCGTCAACGCGGCCGCCTCGGCGGCCTGCTACGTCGTCCTGCCCGCCCGGTGGGCCGTCGTGGGCATGGCCGCCTCGTACGGTCTCGCCTACGCGGTCGGCGTCGGCGTCGCCTGGCGTCGGCTCCGCAACCGGCTGGGCGGCGACCTGGACGGCACCCACGTGCTGCGGACCTACGCCCGGCTCTGCATGGCCTCCGTGCCCGCCGCGATCGTCGCCGGCGCCGTCGGGTTCGGTCTCCTGAAGCTCCTGGGCGAGGGCGCGCTCGGCTCGCTCGTCGCCCTGGCCGCCGGCGGGGTCGTGCTCCTCGGGGTCTTCTTCGTCGCGGCGAAGCGCATGCGGATCGCGGAACTGAACACCCTGGTCGGCATGGTCCGCGGCCGCCTGGGACGCTGAACCGGAGGTCCCGCACAACCATCGGCGGGGGCCGCGTGTCGTGCATAGCGTCCGACTGTGGGCACAATTGGCTTGGCTGTTGGATGTGGCGCAACGGATGGGGAGGCAGGAACGACGGTGGCGGAACGTAGCACGGCTGCCGTCGACGTGGCCGACAACAGCGGTGACGACCCGCTGACCGCCAAGGCGGACACGGCCGCGACCGACGGGGTGGCGGAAGAACAGAAGACGGCGGAGCACACCGCCGAGGCCACGGAGAACAAGGCGGTCGAACGACAGAGCGGTGAACAGCCCTCCCTCAAGGCTCCGGAGCTGCACAGCGGCCACAAGCTGGCCAGGCGCTACCGGCTGGAGGAGTGCGTCACTCGTCTGGACGGCTTCAGCAGCTGGCGGGCCGTCGACGAGAAGCTCCGGCGCGCCGTCGGGGTCCATCTGCTGCCCGCCGACCACCCCCGGGCGCGTTCGGTCCTGGCCGCGGCCCGCTCCGCCGCCCTCCTCGGCGACCCCCGGTTCGTCCAGGTCCTCGACGCCGTCGAGGAGAACGACCTCGTGTACGTCGTGCACGAGTGGCTGCCCGACTCCGTCGAGCTGACCGCGCTGCTCGCGGCCGGCCCGCTGGAGGCCCACGACGCCTACCAGCTCGTCAGCCAGGTCTCCCAGGCCATGGCCGCCGCACATCGCGAAGGCCTCTCCCACCTCCGGCTCACCCCGAGCGCGGTCCTGCGCAGCTCCACCGGCCAGTACCGGATCCGCGGCCTCGCCGTGAACGCCGCCCTGCGCGGCATCACGGCCGAGCGTCCGCAGCGCAACGACACCGAGGCCATCGGCGCCCTGCTGTACGCGTCGCTCACCCAGCGGTGGCCGTACGAGAACGACGCCCACGGCCTCTCCGGACTCCCCAAGGGCGTCGGGCTGCTCCCGCCCGACCAGGTCCGTGCCGGTGTCCACCGGGGTCTCTCCGAGATCGCCATGCGCGCCCTCGCCAACGACGGGGCCACCGCCTCGCGCCAGGAGCCGCCCTGCACCACCCCGGACGAGCTGGCCAGGGCCGTGTCCACGATGCCCCGCGTGAAGCCGCCGGAGCCCGAGTTCACCGCCCCGCCCGAGTATCAGCGCACGACGTACCAGCAGGGCACGTACGGGCGTCCGCAGCCGCACCCGGTGGCCACCCAGCCGGTCGTCGTCCCTCCGCCCCCGCTCCAGAGCCGCACCGGCCGTGCGCTGAAGTGGACCGTCTCGGCCCTGCTGATCGCCGCCCTGGGCCTGGGAAGCTGGCAGATCGCCGACCGCCTCCTCGGCCAGAAGGACACCTCCAAGACACCGGAGGTGATCCCGACGGTCGTGACCGACGAGAAGCCGGTGGCGCTCAGGCCGCTTGCGATCGAGTCGGCGCAGGAGTTCGCCCCCGACGGACTGCCGCAGAACTCCGACGCGGTGCCCAACACCTACGACGGCGACAGCTCCTCGTACTGGCGCACCAAGACCTTCATAGACGGCCCCGTCCTGGCGCCGTACAAGCAGGGCGTCGGTGTCGTCTACGACCTCGGGAGCGAGCAGAACGTCTCCTCGGCCTCCATAACGTTCCGCTACGGCGGCCCACAGACCGTGATCACCCTGTACGCGGCGGACTCCCTGTCCCCCTACGGCACCCCGGACTCCATGAAGGAGATCGCCACGGCCGAGACCTCGGACCTGACGGCGAAGCCGGAAACGAAGAAGCCGGTCAAGACGCGCTACGTGCTCCTCTGGATGACTTCCGTGCCGTACTCGGGCGGCGACCAGCTCACCGGCTCCGGATCCGGCTACAAGCAGGCCATCACGAACGTGTCCTTCGAGGGGAACGCTCCCTAGTACCGGTCGATCCCCACCGATGAGCGCCGAGCCCAGCTCGGCGCTCATTTACTTCCGGGCACGGAGCGGATTGAATGCCAGCACGGCTGCCGAGCAAGGAGGGGAACCGTGGCGCCTGCGGCTGACGCCCCCCAGGAGGCGGCGGACGAGGAGCTCCTGGCCCGTCACGTCTCCGGGGATCCCGATGCCTTCGGTGAGCTGGTGCGGCGGCACCGGGATCGGCTGTGGGCGGTGGCCCTGCGGACCCTGGGGGACCGCGAGGAAGCCGCTGACGCCGTCCAGGACGCCCTTCTCTCGGCCTTCCGGGCCGCCCACACCTTCCGCGGCCAGTCGGCCGTCACGACCTGGCTCCACCGGATCACAGTGAACGCCTGCCTCGACCGGGCGCGCAAGGCCGCCTCCCGCAGGACCTCACCCGTCGACGACGACGACCGCTTCGAGCAGCTCCTCGGTACTCACGAGTCGGCCGAGGCTCCGGTGGAACGCCTGGACCTCCACCGCGAGGTCCTGGCCGCGCTCGCCTCGATCCCCGCCGACCAGCGGGCCGCTCTCGTCCTCGTCGACATGCAGGGATACCCGGTCGCGGAAGCGGCCCGTATCCTCGGCGTTCCCGCCGGGACCGTGAAGAGCCGCTGCGCTCGGGGCCGGGCACGCCTCCTCCCGATGGTCACTCATCTGCGGGCCGGCACCGCGGGTAACGAGGCCGCCGAAGGGGGAAGGAACCGGACGCCGGGGACATCCGTCCCACCGGTGCCGGGGCCGACGGACACCGGACCGACTGATCCAGCTGCTGTGAAGGGCGGAGGTGGGCGCACGTGACTTCCACGGCCGACAGGGCTGACACCACACAGCACCCGGACGTCTCGGAGATCTCCGACCTCGCCGAGGGGCTGCTCTCGCCGTCCCGTTCCACGGCCGTACGCCGTCATGTGGACGGCTGTCCCCTCTGTGCGGACGTCCGATCCTCCCTGGAGGAGATCCGCAGCCTGCTCGGCACCCTGCCGGGTCCGGCCCGGATGCCCGTCGAGATCGCGGGCCGGATCGACGCCGCCCTGGCCGCCGAAGCACTCCTCGACGCCACCGCCCCGGACAGCGACACACGCAACGACAGCGACAGCCGTGTTTCACGTGAAACATCGCGCCCCTCCGCAGGAGCTTCCTCCTCTTCCCCTCCAGTCTCCGACCGTCCCGCCGGTCGCCCCCGCGCGGCCACCGGCCCGGGTCGTCCCGGGCGGCCGCGCCGCCGGATCGCCCTGCTCTCCACGCTCGGCGCCGCTTTCGGTGCCGCGATCCTCGGGACGAGTCTGTACCTCAGTCAAGCGGGCGACACGGCCGACGGCGGCGTGGCGAACGGCGTGAGGAGGGCCGATGCCTCCACCGAAGTCGCCGCCGCCCCCTTCTCCGGGTCACCGGTCGAAGAGCGCGTTCAGGACCTTCTGTCCCGGGACGGAACGCTGAGGACTCCTCAGGGCATCGGTCCCGAGTCGATGTCCTCCGACACCGGAACCATGTCCCCCCGGCGGAGCGGGGACGGCGCCGTTCCCGCCTGTGTCCTCGCCGGCACCGGCCGTACCGACCCGGTGCTGGCCCACGAGCAGGGCGAGTACCGGGGGAAGTCCGCCTATCTGCTCGTCCTCACCGACCCCGCCGACACCGCACACGTCCAGGCCTATGTGCTCGACGCCTCCTGTGCCGACCGGGCGGAGAGCGGAAAGGCCGCCGAGGTACTCCTCAGCAAGGCCTATCCCCGCTCCTGACCCCTCTTCCCGTCCCGGTCACGTGCCGCGCGGCGGTCTCGGGAATGCACGCCCCTTAGGATCCGTTGGGTGGGGTGAGCGACCGAGACAACCGCCCCCGTAGGCAGTGGCAGTCTGCAGAGACGAGGAAGAAACCCGTGAGCGACGTCCGTAATGTGATCATCATCGGCTCGGGGCCCGCGGGATACACCGCTGCGCTCTACACGGCCCGAGCGTCGCTGAAGCCTCTGGTCTTCGAAGGTGCGGTCACCGCCGGTGGCGCCCTGATGAACACGACCGAGGTCGAGAACTTCCCCGGCTTCCGTGACGGCATCCTGGGCCCGGACCTCATGGACAACATGCGGGCCCAGGCCGAGCGCTTCGGCGCCGAGCTCGTCCCCGACGACGTCGTCGCCGTGGACCTCACCGGTGATATCAAGACCGTCACCGACACCGCCGGCACCGTGCACCGCGCCAAGGCCGTCATCGTCACCACGGGCTCCCAGCACCGCAAGCTCGGCCTGCCCAACGAGGACACCCTCTCCGGCCGCGGCGTCTCCTGGTGCGCCACCTGCGACGGGTTCTTCTTCAAGGACCAGGACATCGCCGTCGTCGGCGGCGGCGACACCGCGATCGAGGAGGCCACCTTCCTCTCGCGCTTCGCCAAGTCCGTCACCATCGTCCACCGCCGTGACACCCTGCGCGCCTCGAAGGCCATGCAGGACCGTGCCTTCGCCGACCCGAAGATCTCCTTCGCCTGGGACAGCGAGGTCACCACGATCCACGGCGACCAGAAGCTCAGCGGTGTGACCCTGCGCGACACGAAGACCGGCGTGACCCGCGAGCTTCCGGTCACCGGCCTCTTCATCGCCGTGGGCCACGACCCGCGGACCGAGCTCTTCAAGGGGCAGCTGGACCTGGACGACGAGGGTTACCTCAAGGTCGCCGCCCCGTCGACGCGCACGAACCTCCCGGGTGTCTTCGGCGCGGGTGACGTCGTCGACCACACCTACCGCCAGGCCATCACGGCCGCCGGCACCGGCTGCTCCGCCGCGCTCGACGCCGAGCGCTTCCTGGCCGCCCTCGCCGACACCGAGAAGGTGGCCGAGCCCGAGAAGCTGGCCGAGACCCCCGTGGCCTGACCCCTGCCCGCTCCCCACCCACACCCCACGAGTTCAAGGAGGCCACTGTGGCCCTGAAGTCTGTGACCGACGCCACCTTCGAAGAGGAAGTCCTCAAGAGCGACAAGCCCGTTCTGGTGGACTTCTGGGCCGAGTGGTGCGGCCCGTGCCGCCAGATCGCCCCGTCGCTCGAGGCCATCGCCGCCGAGCACGGTGAGATCGAGATCGTGAAGCTCAACATCGACCAGAACCCCGACACGGCTGCCAAGTACGGCGTCATGTCCATCCCGACGCTGAACGTCTACCAGGGCGGCGAGGTCGTGAAGACCATCGTCGGCGCCAAGCCGAAGGCGGCCATCCTGCGCGACCTGGAGGGTTTCGTCGAGCCGACCAAGGCCTGACACCCCCTCGTTGTTTCACGTGAAACACGCATGCGGAACAGCAGCGGCCCGCCCCCTCCCCGGGGCGGGCCGTTCTCGTACCCGGAAGCTACAGGGGCCGTAGGGCAGGTTCCTTCTGTACGGCTCCGAGCAGGCGGTCCAAGGCCATCTCGACGTCCTCCTTCCAGGAGAGCGTCGTCCTGAGATCCAGCCGCATCCGGGGAAAGGCGTGGTGCGGCCGGACGGTCTTGAAGCCCACTGCGAGCAGATGATCGGCCGGCAGCACACAGGCCGGTTCCTTCCACCGGGCGTCCCCGAACGCCTCGATCGCCTTGAAGCCTCGCCTCAGCACGTCCTTGGCCACGGTCTGCACCATCACCCGGCCCAGCCCCTGTCCCTGGTAGCCCGGCATGATCCATGCGGTGATCAGCTGGACGGCGTCCGCCGCCACGGGGCTCGTCGGAAAGGCCGTCGATCGCGGCACATAGGCCGGGGGAGCGTAGAGGACGTAACCGACGGGCATCTCGTCGACATAGACCACCCGCCCGCAGGAGCCCCATTCCAGGAGCACGGCCGAGATCCAGGACTCCTTCTCCAGCTCCGAGCGCCCCTCCTTCACGGCGGCCTCACCGGTGACCGGGTCGAGCTCCCAGAAGACACAGGAGCGACACCGCTTGGGGAGCTCCGGAAGGTTGTCCAGCGTGAGCGGTACGAGCCGACGCCCCACGGCTGTTCCTCGCTTCCCTCGCCTTCGCGTACGAATGTGCCTCCCGAAATCGTATCGATCGGGCGATCAGGAGGACACCGCCCCCAGGCAAAGGGCGGGCCACGTCCCGGTGGAACCGGAGCGCGGCCCGCCCTCGAAGGCCTCGTCGGAGCGAAGAGAGCGACGGTCAGCCCTGGACGGCCTGCTCGGCGTTCTTCTGGTCCAGGACCCGGCCCTCACCGGGAGCCAGGGTCGAGAGGATCCGCTCCAAGTCGTCCATGGAGGCGAACTCGACGACGATCTTGCCCTTCTTCTGCCCCAGGTCGACCTTCACCCGGGTCTCGAAGCGGTCCGAGAGCCGGGTGGCCAGATCCGTGAGGGCGGGCGAGACACGAGCACCGGCACGCGGCTTCTTCGGCTTGACCGCACCGGCGGACTCCTCGGAGTCCATGAGGCTCACGATCTCCTCGGCGGAACGCACCGAGAGGCCCTCGGACACGATCCGGGCCGCCAGCTTGTCCTGGGCCTCCATGTCCTCCACACCGAGCAGGGCCCGCGCGTGGCCGGCGGAGAGCACCCCGGCGGCGACCCGGCGCTGCACCGGGGGAGAGAGCCGCAGCAGACGCAGTGTGTTGGAGATCTGCGGGCGGGAACGCCCGATCCGGTCCGCGAGCTGGTCATGGGTGCAGCCGAAGTCCTTGAGCAGCTGCTCGTAGGCGTGCGCCTCTTCGATCGCGTTCAGCTGCGCCCGGTGGAGGTTCTCCAGAAGGGCGTCCAAGAGCATCTTCTCGTCGTCGGTCTCCCGGACGATCGCCGGGATCCGCTCAAGTCCCGCCGTCGTGGAGGCTCGCAGACGCCGCTCGCCCATGACGAGCTCATAACGGTCTCCGTCGGCCTTGCGCACGACCACGGGCTGCAGCAGACCGACCTCCTTGATGGAGGTGACCAGCTCCGCGAGAGCGTCCTCGTCGAAGATCTGCCGCGGCTGGTGCCGGTTGGGCACGATGGCGTCGATCGGGATCTCGGTGAAGTACGCCCCGGCGGGGGCCGCCGGTTCGGCCGTCTTCACGGCTTCGGCCCACGCCACCGCCGATTCGGGGGACGGAGCGCTCTGCGGGATCAGCGAACCGAGCCCACGCGGCCCCAATCCCCTACGTCGCTCACTCACTGAATTCCCTCCGACATGCTGCGCTGATGGTTCTGGTGCCCCACACGTGCGTGCTGGGCGTCATAGTTCACGGCGACGCCCCGAAGGGCGATCTCGCGAGCCGCTTCGATGTACGACAGGGCACCGCTGGAGCCCGGATCGTACGTGATCACCGTCTGACCGTAGCTCGGTGCCTCCGAGATGCGGACGGACCGGGGAATGCTGGTGCGCAGCACCTCCTCCCCGAAGTGGGTGCGCACCTCCTCGGCGACCTGGGAGGCGAGCCTCGTCCGGCCGTCGTACATGGTGAGCAGGATCGTCGAGACGTGGAGCGTGGGGTTCAGATGCCCGCGGACCAGGTCCACGTTCTTGAGGAGCTGCCCGAGGCCTTCGAGGGCGTAGTACTCGCACTGGATCGGGATGAGCACCTCGGCTCCCGCCACCAGGGCGTTGACCGAGAGGAGGCCCAGCGAGGGCGGGCAGTCGATCAGGATGTAGTCCAGCGGCTGCTCATAGGCCTGGATCGCCCGCTGGAGGCGGCTCTCACGTGCCACCAGCGACACCAGCTCGATCTCCGCACCGGCGAGATCGATGGTGGCGGGGGCGCAGAAGAGGCCTTCCACGTCCATGACGGGCTGCACCACTTCGGAGAGCGGGCGGCTGTCCACCAGGACGTCGTAGATCGAGGGAACGCTGGCGTGGTGATCGATGCCGAGTGCCGTGGAGGCGTTGCCCTGCGGGTCCAGGTCGATGACCAGGACGCGGGCGCCGTGCAGGGCCAGGGAGGCGGCAATGTTGACCGTCGTGGTCGTCTTGCCCACGCCGCCCTTCTGGTTGGCGACCACCATGACGCGAGTCTGGGCCGGGCGGGGAAGCCCCTCACCGGCACGCCCCAGGGCCTCGGCCGCCAGCTGGGCAGCACGGCCGATGGGGGTGTCGTCCATGGGGGGTGGCATTTCCATGGGAGGCGATGTTTCACGTGAAACATCGCCTCCCGCCGATTCGGTTCGGGGGCCGGGGACCGGATCGGTCATCGGTCCCGCGATGTTGGCGTCGGACCGCAAGGATTCACTCTCCTCGACTTCGGGCTCGCGATGAGGAGAGCCTGCCATGCTTTCGGGGCGGCGAACCAGCGAGGTCGGTGGTTCTGTGGATGAATCCACCTCTGTGGACATCTCCGTAACCCTCGCGGGTGGATTCACGCGGGGCTTGCGGTCCCGGGGCGTGGCGGCCGCGCGACCGCGGCTGATGATCCCCTGCAGCAGCGAGCGATGTTTCACGTGAAACACCATGCCCGTGCCGCCCCGTCGGGACCGCTCGACACTCCGAAATCGGACGTATGCGACGCCCGGCGGCGTCAGCGGCCTTCCACCGGCAGATGTTCCACCGCCGGCAGTGCCCCCTCAGCGGCGTCGGCGGGTCTTGCTCGTACGGGCGGCCTTGGCACGCTTGGCCGCGAACCGCACCCCGCCGGGGCTCTCGCCGACCTCTGCCCGGACGACCGTGGACATCGGGTCGACGATCCCCTCGCCCACGTGCAGCACCGAGGTCTCCACCACACCGAGCCGGGAGAGCGCGGCGCGGGCACCGTCGAGCTCCTCCTGCGCGGTGTCACCCTTGAGCGCCAGCATCTCTCCGTACGGGCGCAGCAGGGGGACTCCCCAGCCGGCCAGTCGGTCCAGGGGAGCCACCGCGCGCGCGGTCACCACGTGCACGGGCGTGATCTTGCCGAGCATCTCCTCCGCGCGTCCCCGGACCACGGTGACGTGGTCGAGGCCGAGCAACTCGACGACCTCCTGGAGGAAGTTCGTCCGGCGCAGCAGCGGTTCCAGGAGCGTGATCTTCAGGTCCGGCCGGACCAGGGCCAAGGGGATGCCGGGCAGTCCGGCGCCCGAGCCGACGTCGCAGACGGTGACGCCCTCGGGAACGACCTCCGAGAGGACGGCACAGTTCAGCAGGTGGCGTTCCCAGAGCCTCGGAACCTCGCGCGGGCCGATCAGACCGCGCTTCACACCCGCGTCCGCGAGGAGCTCGGCGTACCGCACGGCCTCCGGGAAGTACTCGCCGAAGACTGTCCGTGCCTGCTCCGGCGCCTCGGCGAGCTCCGCTGCCTCCGTCACGGGAACCGTCCTTCCGTACCGCACGCATGCCGTGCGAGCGCACTGTGGTGGTGGCTGAACTATCGGGCTGACAAAGATCGGCCCCGCCTGTGAACAGACGGGGCCGAGACTACGTGAGGGGTCAGGCCGGGAGCACGACGACGAAGCGCTGCGGCTCCTCGCCCTCGGACTCGCTGCGCAGACCGGCGGCGGCGATCGCGTCGTGCACGACCTTGCGCTCGAAGGGCGTCATGGGGTCCAGCTTGACCGGCTGACCACCGGCCTTCACCTCGGCCGCGGCCTTGGCGCCCAGCTCGGCGAGCTCGGAGCGCTTCTTGGCCCGGAAGCCGGCGATGTCGAGCATCAGACGGCTGCGGTCCCCGGTCTCCCGGTGCACGGCGAGGCGGGTCAGCTCCTGGAGCGCCTCCAGGACCTCTCCGTCTCGGCCCACGAGCTTCTGGAGGTCACGGCTGCTGGAGTCGCTGATGATCGAGACCGCCGCCCGGTCCGCCTCGACGTCCATGTCGATGTCGCCGTCGAGATCGGCGATGTCGAGCAGGCCTTCGAGGTAGTCGGCCGCGATCTCACCCTCCTGCTCCAGGCGGGTCAGGGTGTCGCCACCCTCGGCGGCGGCGGAGGTGGTGCCTTCCGTCACGGACGGGCTCCTTCTTGCGTCGGGTGGAGGCTACTTCTTGGAGGACGGGTGCTTGGGCCGCTGCTGGCCCTTGCGCTGGCCGGTCTTGCCCTGCTGCTGGCGGGAGCCGCCGGAGTTGGCACGGCTCGGACGCGCGGGCTTGTCGCCCTGGGCCTCGCCCTTCGCACCGGTGACGTCGGAAGCGCCGGTCCCGGCCGGACCCTGGGGCTTCTTCTCGAGCGAGGGGGACGCCTTCTCGGCGGCCGGCTCGATGGTCTCCCCGGTGTCCTTGGAGAGGGTCGGCTGGACCGCCCCGGCCTGGCGCTGGGCCTTGGTCTGACGCTTGGGCTGCTGGCGCCTGGCCACGGCACCGCCCTCGGCCTCGGCCGTGACGGTGTCGCCCTTGATCACGGTGCCGTCGGCCTGGGCGGCGAAGCCGGCCTTGGTGAGGCCGCCGAAGAAACGGCGCTCGTTCTCGTTGCGGTCGGTGCCCTTGGCGACGATGACCTTGACGACGCTCTTCCGGCGGCGGCCGCGGACCTCACCGTGCTGGGCGATGTTCTTGAGCAGGCGCTGGAGGTAGGCGTCCTGGGCCTTGCTGCCCGGCGTCGGGTTCTGGTTGATCACGTACATCTGCTGGCCCATGGTCCACACGTTGGTGGTCAGCCAGTAGACGAGGACACCGACGGGGAAGTTGATGCCCATGACGGCGAAGATCACCGGGAAGATGTACATGAGCATCTTCTGCTGCTGCATGTACGGGGTCTTCACCGAGAGGTCGACGTTCTTCATCATCAGCTGGCGCTGGGTGAAGAACTGCGAGGCCGACATCAGGATGATCATGACCGCGGTGACGACGCGGACGTCGGTCAGCGAGGCGTCGAGAGCGGCGACCTTCGCGGCGCTGTCGGTGAACTTGGCGGCCAGCGGGGCGCCGAAGATGTGGGCCTGACGGGCGCTCTCCAGGAGCGGGCCGTCGATCTTGCCGATCTCCTTGCCCGAGGCGATCGAGGAGAGCACGTGGTACAGGGCGAAGAAAAACGGCGACTGCGCCAGGATGGGAAGGCACGAGGAGAGCGGGTTGGTGCCCGTCTCCTTGTACAGCTTCATCATCTCTTCGGACTGACGCTGCTTGTCGCTCTTGTAGCGCTCCTGGATCGCCTTCATCTTCGGCTGGAGCGCCTGCATGTTCCGCGTCGACTTGATCTGCTTCACGAAGAGCGGGATCAGGCAGATACGGATCAGCACCACCAGGGACACGATGGACAGACCCCAGGCCCAGCCCGTGTCGGGGCCGAAGACCGCCCCGTACATCTTGTGGAACTGGACGATGACCCAGGAAACGGGCCAGGTGATGAAGCTGAACAGACTGGCAATCGTGTCCACTAATCAGGCTCCTTGAGCATTGGACGAGGTCTCTGCGGCCGGGCTCGTCTCGGTGGTGGACCCGCCCGTGTCCCCGCGCAGCGCGTTCCTCAGCATTTCGTGCCAGCGGGGGCGCTTCCGCGGGGGGACATGGTCCACGCCGCCGGGCGACCACGGGTTGCACCGCAGGATGCGCCAGGCGGTCAGGGCCGTGCCCTTGATCGCGCCATGCCGGTCGATGGCCGTGAATCCGTAGTGGGAACACGACGGGTAGTACCGGCAGACGGGGCCCAGCAGGGGGCTGATCGTCCACTGGTACAGCTTGATGAGAGCCAGCAGCGGGTACTTCATCGCGTGCCCCCTCCCAGGAGCCGCTGGAGAGCGGCGTCCAGGTCTCGGGCCAGCTGTGCGTGATCGGCGTCGCCGGCTCCGGGCAACGCCCGTACCACCACCAGGCTACCGGGGGGAAGGGCGGAAATACGGTCGCGGACGAGGTGACGCAGACGACGCTTCACCTGGTTGCGTACGACCGCACCGCCCACGGCCTTGCTCACGACGAAACCCGCACGCGTCGGGGGAGCGCTCTCCCCAGGCGCGTGCGGGTCCGTTGCACCGCTGCGTAGGTGGACGACGAGGAGCGGGCGACCGGCCCGGCGCCCTCGGCGTACCGCGGTTGCGAAGTCCTCGCGCCGCCTCAGCCGATTCTCGGTAGGCAGCACGTCATGACCTGTTTAAGTGGATCAGGCGGACAGGCTGGCGCGACCCTTGCCACGGCGGTTCGCCAGGATGGCGCGACCGGCGCGGGTGCGCATGCGCAGGCGGAAGCCGTGGGTCTTCGCGCGACGACGGTTGTTCGGCTGGAAGGTGCGCTTGCTCACTCGGGGGCTCCAGAAATGATTCGGGTGGTGGCGGGACATCGCCTGGCTGTCACCGTGCGCCCACGAGTAGCTCGCAATACGCCCGAGTGCACCGCTTCGTGATCACGGAGAGTGATCTTTGCCCATCGGAGGCAGGCGGCAGCAGCCATCGACAACTCGACCTGGTTACGGTACGCGCGGCTACGCCATCCGGTCAAACCGACCTGTCGCCGCCCCCCATTGTGCACAGGCTGTGGACAACAACTTGAACCGCGTCAGTCCGCCCGACTACCGTGGGCGGACTCCACAATCTTTTCCGTTCTGTCCTCACCTGTCCTCGACGGACCGGTGATCCGGACTTCGATCCACCGTCCCCCGAGAACCACACCTTCGTGGGACCCGCGAGAAAGCGTGCCCTGTGGCTGACGTACCTGCCGATCTTGCCGCAGTGTGGCCGCGGGTCCTCGAGCAGCTCCTCGCCGAGGGCCAGCAGGGGATCGAGCCCAAGGACAAGCAGTGGATCGAGCGCTGCCAGCCGCTCGCCCTGGTCGCCGACACGGCCCTCCTGGCCGTGCCCAACGAGTGGGGCAAGCGCGTCCTGGAGGGCCGGCTCGCCCCGCTGATCAGCGAGACCCTCAGCCGTGAGTGCGGCCGGCCGATCCGGATCGCGATCACCGTCGACGACTCCGCCGGCGAGCAGGCGCCGCCCGTGCCCGCCCTGCCGCAGCCGCAGCAGCCCCGGTACGACGAACGCGACCGGCCCGAGTCGTACGACAAGTACGAGAAGTACGAGGGCTACAACCACCGGACGATGTCCGACGACGGACTGCCGAACGCGCGCCCGGCCTATCCGGACTACCAGCAGCCGCAGCGGCCCGACCCCGGCTCCTGGCCGCGCACCCAGGAGGACCTCTCCTGGCAGCAGCCGCGCCTCGGCGGCTACCAGGAGCGCGCGCCGTACACGGGCCCCGAGCAGTCCCGGCAGACGCGCTACGACGAGCCCTCCCGCGGCTACGAGCCGCAGCGGCCCGAGCGCGCCGAGCTGCCCGACCCGCCGGGCCACGCGGCCCGTCCCGGCCCCCGGCCGGGCGGCGGTCCGGTCCCCGGCCCGGGCGGCGTCCACGGCTCCTCCTCCGGCGCCTCCGGACAGGGCTCCGGCGCGCCGGGCGAGCAGCACGCGCGGCTGAACCCGCGGTACCTCTTCGACACCTTCGTGATCGGCTCCTCGAACCGGTTCGCGCACGCGGCCGCGGTCGCGGTGGCCGAGGCGCCGGCGAAGGCGTACAACCCCCTTTTCATCTACGGGGAGTCGGGGCTCGGCAAGACCCACCTGCTGCACGCGATCGGGCACTACGCGCGGAGCCTCTACCCGGGCACGCGCGTGCGGTACGTGAGCTCCGAGGAGTTCACCAACGAGTTCATCAACTCGATCCGCGACGGCAAGGGCGACACCTTCCGGAAGCGCTACCGCGACGTGGACATCCTGCTCGTCGACGACATCCAGTTCCTGGCGAGCAAGGAGTCGACGCAGGAGGAGTTCTTCCACACCTTCAACACCCTGCACAACGCGAACAAGCAGATCGTCCTCTCCTCGGACCGGTCGCCCCGGCAGCTGGTGACCCTGGAGGACCGGCTCCGCAACCGCTTCGAGTGGGGCCTCACCACCGACGTGCAGCCGCCGGAGCTGGAGACGCGCATCGCGATCCTCCGCAAGAAGGCGGTCCAGGAGCAGCTCAACGCCCCGCCGGAGGTACTGGAGTTCATCGCCTCCCGGATCTCGCGCAACATCCGCGAGCTGGAGGGCGCGCTGATCCGGGTGACCGCCTTCGCGAGCCTCAACCGGCAGCCGGTGGACCTCGGGCTCACCGAGGTCGTCCTCAAGGACCTGATCCCCGGCGGCGAGGACAGCGCGCCGGAGATCACCGCTCCGGCGATCATGGCCGCCACCGCCGACTACTTCGGGCTGACGGTGGAGGACCTCTGCGGCTCCTCGCGCAGCCGCGTCCTGGTGACGGCCCGCCAGATCGCCATGTACCTGTGCCGCGAGCTCACGGACCTGTCGCTGCCGAAGATCGGCGCGCAGTTCGGCGGCCGCGACCACACGACGGTGATGCACGCGGACCGGAAGATCCGCGCCCTGATGGCGGAGCGGCGCTCCATCTACAACCAGGTGACCGAGCTGACCAACCGCATCAAGAACGGCTGACACCGCCGCCGACACCCCTTCCGACGGGCGCTCCGGGACTCCTCCCGGAGCGCCCGTCGGCGTTTCCGGGGGCCGTCCACGGCTCTCCGGACGGTCGGAACGGGCCGTACGGGGGCCTCGCGGAGGCCGTCGAGGGCCGACCACAGGCTGGGGACGGGCCGGCGACGAGGCGGCTCTGTTCGATTGCGTCGTTCCGCTGGCGGGTTGTCCACAGATTGCGGGATGATCACCCGTCCACAGGGTGGGGACTGCGAAGTTATCCGGATTTTGTCCACAGGGCTGCCGGGCCGCAGGTCATCGCCCCAGTTCAGACCCTTGGGGATTTGTTGGCAAACGTTATCCACAGGTTGTGGACGGAACTTTCGTCCACAGGGGGTCTCGAAGGTTGTCCACCGGCCGCCCACAGGGGAAGGTCTGTTGCCCACAGCTTCTCCACAGCTCTGTCCACTGTTCGGCAACGAAACGCCCGTCCTCACCTCGGCGAGTGAAAGCCGTCACACCAAGGGAGACGATTGGGCTGTGGGCAACCTGGGTAAAGCTGGGGACAGCGCTGGGGAGAACTCCCCCTGTCCTGTGTATGGGGTGTGCAGAACTTTCGGGTGTCCACAGAGACCCCCGGTTTTCCACTGGTTCCGCCCACAGGCACGGTGGACAAAAAACTGGGTCTGACCTGCGTGGACGGGGTTATCCACGGTTTCCACAGGCCCTACTACTACTCCCACCTAGAGTTAGCTCGGAATCCGCTTTGAAGCGGGGCCTGTGCACAACTCGGCGCCGGAGCTCCGACCGCCCCTCGTCCCGACTTGACCCCGAGCAGCGCCGAGTGTCGGCGGCGTACGTCAGACTGGTTCCCGCAGTCGACGAAGAGCCAGCAACAGCAGGAGGCGGTTCCGGTGAAGATCCGGGTGGAGCGCGATGTACTCGCGGAGGCGGTGGCCTGGGTGGCCCGCAGCCTCCCGGCCCGTCCGCCGGCGCCCGTGCTCGCGGGCCTTCTCCTGAAGGCCGAGGACGGCGCCCTGAGCTTCTCCAGCTTCGACTACGAGGTCTCCGCGCGGGTCTCGGTCGAGGCGGAGGTCGAGGAGGACGGCACCGTCCTCGTCTCCGGCCGCCTGCTCGCCGACATCTGCCGCGCCCTCCCCAACCGTCCCGTGGAGATCTCCACAGACGGTGTACGGGCGACCGTGGTCTGCGGCTCCTCCCGCTTCACCCTCCACACCCTGCCTGTGGAGGAGTACCCGGCGCTGCCGGAGATGCCCACCGCGACGGGCACCGTCCCCGGCGAGGTCTTCGCCTCCGCAGCCGCGCAGGTGGCCATCGCCGCCGGCCGCGACGACACGCTGCCCGTCCTCACCGGCGTGCGCATCGAGATCGAGGGGGACACGGTCACCCTGGCCTCCACCGACCGCTACCGCTTCGCGGTCCGCGAGTTCCTGTGGAAGCCGGAGTCCCCGGACGCCTCCGCGGTCGCCCTGGTGCCCGCGAAGACCCTCCTGGACACCGCCAAGGCGCTCACCAGCGGCGACACGGTCACGCTGGCGCTCTCGGGCTCCGGCAAGGGCGAGGGTCTCATCGGCTTCGAGGGCGCGGGCCGCCGCACCACGACCCGCCTCCTCGAGGGCGATCTGCCGAAGTACCGGACGCTCTTCCCCACCGAGTTCAACTCGGTCGCGGTGATCGAGACCGCCCCCTTCGTCGAGGCCGTCAAGCGCGTGGCCCTGGTCGCCGAGCGCAACACCCCGGTCCGGCTGAGCTTCGAGCAGGGCGTGCTGATCCTGGAGGCCGGCTCCAGCGACGACGCACAGGCTGTGGAGAGGGTCGACGCGCAGCTGGAGGGCGACGACATCTCGATCGCCTTCAACCCGACCTTCCTGCTGGACGGTCTGAGCGCGATCGACTCCCCGGTCGCCCAGCTCTCCTTCACGACCTCCACCAAGCCGGCGCTGCTCAGCGGCAAGCCCGCCGTGGACGCCGAGGCGGACGAGGCCTACAAGTACCTGATCATGCCGGTGCGCCTCAGCGGCTGACGCCGGGCGGGTCCTGCCGGGGCCCGGGGGCCGTCCCCCGGGAGACCGCGGTGTGCCGGTGCGGCTCGGCGGCCGATGCCCTGCTTCCGGGGCGTCGCCTGAGCGGCCGACCCCACAGGTGTGCGCCCGCGTCCGGGCGTAGGCTCGGACGCGGGTACGAACCGCACACGACGCTTAAGGAATCATCTGATGGAGCTCGGTCTCGTCGGTCTCGGCAAGATGGGCGGCAACATGCGCGAGCGCATTCGCCGCGCAGGCCACACCGTCATCGGATACGACCGCAACCCGGACCTCGCCGATGTCCACAGCCTCGAAGAGCTCGTGGCCGAGCTCAAGGGCCCGCGCGTCGTGTGGGTCATGGTCCCGGCCGGTGCCGCGACCCAGTCCACCGTCGACGAGCTGGCCGCCCTGCTCTCCCCCGGCGACGTCGTCGTGGACGGCGGCAACTCGCGCTGGACGGACGACGAGAAGCACGCCGAGCAGCTGGCCGCCAAGGGCATCGGCTTCGTCGACTGCGGCGTCTCCGGCGGCGTCTGGGGCCTGGAGAACGGCTACGCGCTGATGTACGGCGGCGACGCCGAGAACGTGGCGAAGGTCCAGCCGATCTTCGACGCGCTCAAGCCCGAGGGCGACTTCGGCTCGGTCCACGCGGGCAAGGTCGGCGCCGGCCACTTCGCGAAGATGGTCCACAACGGCATCGAGTACGCGATGATGCAGGCCTACGCCGAGGGCTGGGAGCTCCTGGAGAAGGTCGACTCCGTCACCGACGTGCGCGAGGTCTTCCGCTCCTGGCAGGAGGGCACGGTCATCCGCTCCTGGCTGCTCGACCTGGCCGTCAACGCCCTGGACGAGGACGAGCACCTGGAGGGGCTGCGGGGCTACGCCCAGGACTCCGGCGAGGGCCGGTGGACCGTCGAGGCCGCCATCGACAACGCCGTGCCGCTGCCCGCGATCACCGCGTCCCTGTTCGCGCGGTTCGCCTCGCGCCAGGACGACTCCCCGCAGATGAAGATGATCGCCGCGCTGCGCAACCAGTTCGGCGGCCACGCGGTCGAGAAGAACAAGTAATCCACAGGCTGTGCACCCGGCGGTGCACAGCAGCCGGGGAAGGTCGGCGCCCAACCATGCACGTCACGCATCTGTCGCTGGCCGACTTCCGTTCCTACGCCCGGGTCGAGGTCCCGCTCGACCCGGGCGTCACCGCTTTCGTGGGCGCCAACGGCCAGGGCAAGACCAATCTGGTCGAGGCCGTCGGCTACCTCGCGACCCTCGGCAGCCACCGGGTCGCCTCCGACGCCCCGCTCGTCCGCATGGGCGCGGAACGCGCGGTCGTCAGGGCCGCCGTCACCCAGGGCGAGCGCTCCCAGCTGATCGAGCTCGAACTCAACCCGGGCCGGGCCAACCGCGCCCGTATCAACAGGTCCTCGCAGGTCAGACCGCGTGACGTCCTGGGCATCGTACGGACCGTGCTGTTCGCGCCCGAGGACCTCGCCCTGGTGAAGGGCGACCCCGGCGAGCGCCGGCGCTTCCTCGACGAGCTGATCACGGCGCGCGCGCCGCGCATGGCGGGCGTGCGCGCCGACTACGAGCGCGTGCTCAAGCAGCGCAACACGCTCCTGAAGTCGGCCGCGATGGCCCGGCGGCACGGCGGCCGGGGCATGGACCTGTCGACCCTGGACGTCTGGGACCAGCACCTGGCCCGGGCGGGCGCCGAACTGCTCGCCCAGCGGCTCGACCTCATCGGCGTGCTCCAGCCGCTCGCGGACAAGGCGTACGAGCAGCTCGCGCCCGGCGGCGGGCCGATCCTCCTGGAGTACCGGCCCTCCGCGCCCGGCGCCGGGACCACCCGCGAGGAGCTGTACGAGCAGGTGCTCGCCGCCCTCGCCGAGGTCCGCAAGCAGGAGATCGAGCGGGGCGTCACGCTCGTCGGACCGCACCGGGACGAGCTGCTGCTCAAGCTCGGGGACCTGCCGGCGAAGGGGTACGCGAGCCACGGCGAGTCCTGGTCGTACGCGCTCGCGTTGCGGCTCGCCTCGTACGACCTGCTGCGGGCCGAGGGCAACGAGCCGGTCCTCGTCCTCGACGACGTCTTCGCGGAGCTGGACGCGCGTCGGCGCGAGCGGCTCGCGGAACTGGTGGCGCACGGCGAGCAGGTCCTGGTGACGGCCGCCGTGGACGACGACGTGCCCGGCGTCCTGGCGGGGGCGCGGTACGCGGTGGCCGACGGGGCGGTGGAACGCGTATGACCGTGGAGCGCGCATGAGCGAGGAAAACCTTCCCCAGGCTGTGGACAGTCCCGCGGCCTCCGTGCCCGAACCCTCCGGTGTCGACCTCGCCCGGGTGGCACTGCGTGCCGCCAAGGAGCAGGCGAGGGCGCGGGGCGCGGCCGCGCAGCAGAAGAAGCAGGCCCGGCGCGGCGGTGGGCTGCGGTCCGGCGCGCGTGCCGACGGGCGCGACCCGATGGCGCTCGGCGCCGCGATCAACCGATTGATCACCGAGCGGGGCTGGGAGACGCCGGCGGCGGTCGGCGGGGTCATGGGCCGCTGGCCGCAGATCGTCGGCGAGGACCTGGCGAAGCACTGTGTACCGGTGCGGTTCGACGACGAGCCGGACGCGCGCGTGCTGACCGTGCAGTGCGACTCGACCGCGTGGGCCACGCAGCTGCGGCTCCTCGCGCCGAGGCTCGTCGCGCGGCTCAACGAGGACCTGGGGCACGGGACGGTGCGGCTGATCAAGGTCATGGGGCCGGGGGCGCCGCGGCGGGGGTACGGGCCGCTGCGGGCGCCGGGGTCGGCGGGGCCCGGCGACACGTACGGCTAGGGCCTGTCCGGCGGCCGGGGTGGTTGTTGCACGCGGGGTCCTTCGGGGCCCCGTTCCTCGTGGTGCGGGTACGGGGGAGGGCGCCGTGCGCGTGGGCGTCGTGCCCGCCCGTTCCGCCCCGGCGGAACGCACGCCCACGACGTGGCGAAGCGGGTGCCCACGACGTGCCGGAGCGGGTGCCCGCGCCGCGGCCGGCGCTTCCCTGACAACGTTCGCCCCCCGGCGCCCACGCCGCGCTACGACCCGAAGCGCTGGGTGGCCGTCAGGGGGCCCTGGAGCCCCTGTCCGGATATGGGGAGTCGTCTCGGTCCCGCCCAGGGCGGCACATGCGCATTCAGGTACCGGCAAACCCCCATGAGTGTCAGTGGTACCGGTAGACTGGAGGCAAACCCGCCACCCCGCGGAAATGTCGAACGACGCAGCCGGCTCCCGTATGCCCGGAGTACGGCCTGTGCTGTGCCAGAAAGGGCGCTTCGTGGCCGATTCCGGCAACCCCAACGAGAACAAGCAGTACACCGCCAGCAACATCCAAGTCCTGGAGGGCCTGGATGCGGTGCGCAAGCGCCCCGGCATGTACATCGGCTCGACCGGCGAGCGCGGTCTGCACCACATGGTGCAGGAGGTCGTCGACAACTCGGTCGACGAGGCCCTGGCCGGTCACGCGGACACCATCGACGTGACGATCCTGGCCGACGGCGGCGTCCGCGTCGTCGACAACGGCCGCGGCATCCCCGTCGGCATCGTCGAGTCCGAGGGCAAGCCGGCCGTCGAGGTCGTGCTGACGGTCCTCCACGCGGGCGGCAAGTTCGGCGGCGGCGGCTACGCGGTCTCCGGCGGTCTGCACGGCGTCGGCGTCTCCGTCGTCAACGCCCTCTCCACCAAGGTCTCGGTGGAGATCAGGACCGACGGCCACCGCTGGACGCAGGACTACAAGATGGGCGCCCCCACCGCGCCCCTCGTGAAGCACGAGGCGACCGAGGAGACCGGCACCTCGGTCACGTTCTGGGCCGACCCGGACATCTTCGAGACGACCGAGTACTCCTTCGAGACGCTCTCGCGCCGCTTCCAGGAGATGGCCTTCCTCAACAAGGGCCTGACCATCACGCTCACCGACGAGCGCGAGTCCGCGAAGGCCACGGTCGGCGCCGACGACCCGGACGCCGAGGCCGCCGCCGAGCCGGCCGCGCGCACGGTGACGTACCACTACGAGGGCGGCATCGTCGACTTCGTGAAGTACCTCAACTCGCGCAAGGGCGAGCTGGTCAACCCGACCGTCATCGACATCGAGGCCGAGGACGCGGAGCGCCTGCTCTCCGCCGAGATCGCGATGCAGTGGAACTCGTCGTACAGCGAGGGCGTGTACTCCTTCGCCAACACGATCCACACCCACGAGGGCGGCACCCACGAGGAGGGCTTCCGCGCCGCGCTGACGACGCTCGTCAACAAGTACGCGCGCGAGAAGAAGCTGCTGCGCGAGAAGGACGACAACCTCACCGGCGACGACATCCGCGAGGGTCTGACCGCGATCATCTCGGTCAAGATCGGCGAGCCGCAGTTCGAGGGCCAGACCAAGACCAAGCTCGGCAACACCGAGGCGAAGACCTTCGTGCAGAAGGTCGTCCACGAGCACCTGACGGACTGGTTCGACCGCAACCCGAACGAGGCCGCGGACATCATCCGCAAGGGCATCCAGGCCGCCACCGCGCGCGTGGCCGCCCGCAAGGCCCGCGACCTCACCCGCCGCAAGGGCCTCCTGGAGTCGGCCTCCCTCCCGGGCAAGCTCTCCGACTGCCAGTCGAACGACCCCACCAAGTGCGAGATCTTCATCGTCGAGGGCGACTCCGCCGGCGGCTCGGCCAAGTCCGGCCGGAACCCGATGTACCAGGCCATCCTGCCGATCCGCGGCAAGATCCTGAACGTCGAGAAGGCCCGCATCGACAAGATCCTGCAGAACACCGAGGTCCAGGCGCTGATCTCCGCCTTCGGCACCGGCGTGCACGAGGACTTCGACATCGAGAAGCTCCGCTATCACAAGATCATCCTGATGGCGGACGCCGACGTCGACGGCCAGCACATCAACACCCTGCTGCTGACCTTCCTCTTCCGCTTCATGCGCCCGCTGGTCGAGGCCGGGCACGTCTACCTCTCCCGCCCGCCGCTCTACAAGATCAAGTGGGGCCGGGACGACTTCGAGTACGCCTACTCGGACCGCGAGCGCGACGCCCTCGTCGAGCTGGGCAAGCAGAACGGCAAGCGGATCCGCGAGGACTCGATCCAGCGCTTCAAGGGCCTCGGCGAGATGAACGCCGAGGAGCTGCGCGTCACCACGATGGACGTCGAGCACCGGGTGCTCGGCCAGGTGACCCTGGACGACGCGGCCCAGGCCGACGACCTGTTCTCGGTGCTGATGGGCGAGGACGTCGAGGCACGCCGCTCGTTCATCCAGCGGAACGCCAAGGACGTCCGCTTCCTCGACATCTGAGTCGGTCCCAGCTGACCGTACGAAAGGACTGACGACCAGCAATGGCCGACGAAAACACCTCCGGAACCACCGAAGAGCAGGAGCCCGTGCTGCGGATCGAGCCCGTCGGGCTCGAGACCGAGATGCAGCGCTCGTACCTCGACTACGCGATGTCCGTCATCGTGTCCCGCGCGCTGCCCGACGTACGGGACGGCCTCAAGCCCGTCCACCGGCGCGTGCTCTACGCGATGTACGACGGCGGCTACCGGCCGGAGAAGGGCTTCTACAAGTGCGCCCGCGTCGTCGGTGACGTCATGGGCACGTACCACCCGCACGGCGACACCTCGATCTACGACGCGCTCGTCCGCCTCGCCCAGCCCTGGTCGATGCGGCTGCCGCTCGTCGACTCCAACGGCAACTTCGGCTCCCCGGGCAACGACCCGGCCGCCGCCATGCGCTACACCGAGTGCAAGATGGCGCCGCTGTCGATGGAGATGGTCCGGGACATCGACGAGGAGACCGTCGACTTCCAGGACAACTACGACGGCCGCAACCAGGAGCCGACGGTCCTGCCGGCCCGGTTCCCGAACCTGCTGGTCAACGGCTCGGCCGGCATCGCCGTCGGCATGGCCACCAACATCCCGCCGCACAACCTGCGCGAGGTCGCCGAGGGCGCCCAGTGGTACCTGGCCCACCCCGAGGCCGGCCACGAGGAGCTGCTCGACGCGCTCATCGAGCGGATCAAGGGCCCCGACTTCCCCACCGGCGCGCTCGTCGTCGGCCGCAAGGGCATCGAGGAGGCGTACCGCACCGGTCGCGGCTCCATCACGATGCGCGCGGTCGTCGAGGTCGAGGAGATCCAGAACCGCCAGTGCCTGGTGGTCACGGAGCTGCCGTACCAGACCAACCCGGACAACCTCGCGCAGAAGATCGCCGACCTGGTGAAGGACGGCAAGATCGGCGGCATCGCCGACGTCCGCGACGAGACCTCGTCCCGGACCGGCCAGCGCCTGGTCATCGTGCTCAAGCGCGACGCCGTCGCCAAGGTCGTCCTGAACAACCTGTACAAGCACACCGACCTCCAGTCGAACTTCGGCGCCAACATGCTGGCGCTCGTCGACGGCGTGCCGCGCACCCTCTCCCTGGACGCGTTCATCCGCCACTGGGTGACGCACCAGATCGAGGTCATCGTCCGCCGGACCCGCTTCCGGCTGCGCAAGGCCGAGGAGCGCGCCCACATCCTGCGCGGCCTGCTCAAGGCCCTCGACGCGATCGACGAGGTCATCGCGCTGATCCGGCGCAGCGACACGGTCGAGGTCGCCCGCACCGGCCTGATGGACCTGCTGAGCATCGACGAGATCCAGGCCAACGCGATCCTGGAGATGCAGCTCCGCCGGCTCGCCGCCCTGGAGCGCCAGAAGATCGTCGCCGAGCACGACGAGCTCCAGACGAAGATCAACGAGTACAACGCGATCCTGGCCTCGCCCGAGAAGCAGCGGACGATCGTCAGCGAGGAGCTGGCCGCGCTCGTCGAGCGCTTCGGCGACGACCGCCGCTCCAAGCTCGTGCCCTTCGACGGCGACATGTCCATCGAGGACCTGATCGCCGAGGAGGACATCGTCGTCACCATCACGCGCGGCGGCTACGTGAAGCGGACGAAGACCGAGGACTACCGCTCGCAGAAGCGCGGCGGCAAGGGCGTGCGGGGCACGAAGCTGAAGCAGGACGACATCGTCGACCACTTCTTCGTCTCCACCACCCACCACTGGCTGCTCTTCTTCACCAACAAGGGCCGGGTCTACCGGGCCAAGGCGTACGAGCTGCCGGACGCCGGCCGGGACGCCCGCGGCCAGCACGTGGCCAACCTCCTCGCCTTCCAGCCGGACGAGCAGATCGCCCAGATCCTGGCGGTCCGCGACTACGAGGCCGCGCCGTACCTGGTGCTCGCCACCAAGGCCGGCCTGGTGAAGAAGACCGCGCTGAAGGACTACGACTCGCCCCGCTCCGGCGGTGTCATCGCCATCAACCTGCGCGCCCTCGACAACGGCGAGGACGACGAGCTGATCGGCGCCGAACTGGTCTCCGCCGAGGACGACCTGCTGCTCATCAGCAGGAAGGCGCAGTCCATCCGCTTCACCGCCACGGACGACGCGCTGCGTCCGATGGGACGCGCCACTTCGGGTGTCAAGGGCATGAGTTTCCGCGCGGACGACGAACTGCTCTCGATGAATGTCGTCCGGCCCGGTACGTTCGTCTTCACCGCGACCGACGGCGGGTACGCCAAGCGCACCCCCGTCGACGAGTACCGCGTCCAGGGCCGTGGCGGCCTCGGCATCAAGGCCGCCAAGATCGTGGAGGACCGCGGCTCGCTCGTGGGCGCGCTGGTGGTCGAGGAGACGGACGAGATCCTCGCCATCACGCTGTCCGGCGGTGTGATTCGTACGCGAGTCAACGAAGTCAGGGAGACCGGCCGTGACACCATGGGCGTCCAGCTGATCAACCTGGGCAAGCGCGACGCCGTCGTCGGCATCGCGCGGAACGCCGAGGCGGTCGGAGACGACGAGGTCGACGACGCCGACGACACCGAGGGCGGTGTCGAGGTGACCGAGACCGCGGTGGTCGAGGTCGGGACAGCCGAGGGCACGGAGCCTTCGGTCGGGGAGCACGAGGAGTAAGAGCGTGAGTGGAGCCACGGGCGCCGGATCTGCGGCCGCCGGAGCTTCTTCTGCAGGTGCCGGCGCGAGCGGCGCCCGTGGTTCCGCCACGGACTCCCAGGGGGTTTCGGTGACGGACACTCGGGGGCAGCAGCCCTCGTACGAGAGCTACAACGGGCCGCTGCCCGGCGAGCGCGCCGGTGGGCAGCCGAGCGGGCCCTACCACCCGCCGCAGGCGTACGGCGCCCCGACGACGGGCGGTACGGCGGGCGGTCAGACCGGGGCCGTGCGCCGGCCCCGCACGGGCGCGCGCACGACGCCCCGGACGCGCAAGGCGCGGCTGCGGGTGGCGAAGGCCGACCCGTGGTCGGTGATGAAGGTGAGCTTCCTGCTCTCCATCGCGCTCGGCATCTGCACGGTCGTGGCCGCGGCCGTGCTGTGGATGGTCATGGACGCCATGGGCGTCTTCTCGACGGTCGGAGGGACGATCAGCGAGGCCACGGGCTCGAACGAGTCCAACGGCTTCGACCTCCAGTCGTTCCTGTCGCTGCCGCGGGTGCTGATGTTCACCTCGGTGATCGCGGTGATCGACGTGGTCCTGATGACCGCCCTGGCGACGCTCGGCGCGTTCATCTACAACCTGTCCGCCGGTTTCGTGGGCGGTGTCGAGCTGACGCTGGCCGAGGACGAGTAGGCCGCGTGGGGGCCGGTCCCGGAACGGATTTTGGGACTGGCCCCCACGTGCGCTAATCTTCAGGAGTCAGCGCGCGGGACACACACCGCAGGCGCGGCGGGGCTATAGCTCAGTTGGTTAGAGCGCATCCCTGATAAGGATGAGGCCACAGGTTCAAATCCTGTTAGCCCCACTTTTCAGATCGGCCCGGACGGTTCATCCGCCCGGGCCGATTTCTTTTCTCCCGGGGTGAATCCGGGACGTCGTGGGTTTGAACCTCGCACAGGTCACCGATCGGTATCGGTCGATGTGTAGAGTGGGCGTCAGAAGTCTCCTACGTCAACGAAAGACGAGGTCGCGCGGTGAAGAAGCTTCTCCTGGTCGCACTGGCCGCCATCGGCGGGCTCCTCGTGTACCGCCAGATCCAGGCGGATCGCGCCGAGCAGGATCTGTGGACGGAGGCGACCGACTCCGTGCCCGCAGGTTCGGGTGTCTGAGACGAAGACCGTCTGTGGGTGAAGCCCCGGCCGCGCTTGAGCGCGACCGGGGCTTCGCTCTGTCCGCGCCTTGTTCGTGGTTTGCCTGGGCGAATATGTTGCTTGCCCGAGCGAAGAGAAGGCGAAGAGGGAGCGAGCGGGAAGCGATGAGGGGGAGCGCGTGAGGAAGCGGACCGGCATCGGCAGGAGGCCGGGGGCCGTGATCGGGGCCGCCGTGCTGGCGGGGACGGTGGCGGGGCTGCCCGCCCAGGCCCGGGCCGCCGGCGGGGATCCCCTCCCCCCGTACACCTTCGACTCCGCCGCCCAGCCGGTCCGGGGAGCCCTCTCCAGCTCGGACGCGCGGCCGTTGAAGGCCGGGCGGACCTACCGCGACACGCTCGGGAAGAACGGCAAGGTCTACTACCGGGTCGCCCTCGACAACAAGCGGAACACGTACGTCTCCGTCGTCGCCGTCCCCAGGCCCGGCGGCGCGGTCGACCACGGCGACGGCTTCGAGGTCAGCCTCCAGGACGACTCCGGCACCGAGTGCGGCGACCAGCGGGTGAGCTTCTCCTCGGCCCCGTACGCCCGTCCCCTCGCCGCGTACGTCCACCGCACGGTGAATCCGGACAGCTCCAGCTGCCAGGAGCCGGGCAACTACTACGTGCTCGTCGAGCGCACCACGAAGGCGGGCTCCGACCCGGCCGACTGGGACCTGGAGATCCGGCACCTGGCCGAGCCGCTCCTGGAGAAGGCCGGACCGACCGAGCTCCCGGAGGCCTGGCCGTCCGCCACGCCCGCGCCCCTGACGGGCGACCCGAAGCCCCGGCAGGGCGGCTCGGGGGTCCACGACGCGGCCTCGCTGACGCGGGGCGAGTGGCGGTCCGACATCCGGCCCGGACAGACGCTCTTCTACCGGGTCCCCCTCGACTGGGGACAGCAGCTCTTCGCCACCGCCGAACTGGGCAGCAGCACCGAGGGCGACGCCTACGTCTCCAACGCCCTCGTGCTCTCCCTCGACAACCCGGCCCTCGGCCACGTCGACGAGGGGACCCTCGGCTACAGCGGGAAGCAGGCGACGCTGGAGCTCGGCCCGCAGCGGCCGGTGGCGCACGAGAACCGCACCTCGTACAACGAGGCCACGAGCGGGATGCGGTTCGCCGGCTGGTACTACCTGTCGGCCACGCTCAGCCCGCAGGTCGCCGGGGAGTACGGCGACCGGCCGGTACCGCTGACGCTGCGGGTGAACGTGCTGAACGCGGCGAAGGGCGGGCCCGGATACGACGGGGACCCCGGCCCGTTCGCCGTGACCACCGCCGACCGGAAGGCGGCCGAGGAGGGGTCCAGCGGGGCGCAGGCGGCAGCGGCGGCGAAGCGCGGCGAGTCCATGCGGCTGGTCGCCACGGCCGGGATCGGCACCGGGACGGCGCTGCTGCTCGGCCTCGGCGCGTGGACGCTGGTGGCGCGGCGGCGGGCGGCCCGACCCCTCAGACCTGGGTGAGGGCCCAGAAGCCGACCGCGAGGCAGACGAGCGCGAACAGGAGC
This sequence comes from Streptomyces sp. NPDC012825, assembly GCF_042900925.1. Taxonomy (NCBI): domain Bacteria; kingdom Bacillati; phylum Actinomycetota; class Actinomycetes; order Kitasatosporales; family Streptomycetaceae; genus Streptomyces; species Streptomyces sp. NPDC012825. The sequence goes on from NZ_JBIBBZ010000003.1 coordinate 236,557, forward strand.
ACCGGGACCGCGACCTTCGGGGGCGGTCCCGGTCGGCGTACGGGGGCGGGCGCGGGCGCGGCCGGGGGAGCCGTCACCGGCTGCGGGGGCCCGTAGGGGCCCGATGGGAGGGGGTGGGGGGTGGCGTAGGGGTTCGCGAAGGCCTGCCCGTACGGCGCTCCCGGAACGGGGGTGGGTGCCGGAGCCGGGTGCGCCACGGGCGGTGGCAGATGGAAGCTGCCCGTCTCGGAGGGGTGGGGCGGGGGCGGCACGGGGACGGCGGGCCGCTCCCGGGGCGGCACGGGGACGGGGGCGCCCTGCGGGGAGGCCGGGACGGTGGTCCTGGCGGTCGTGGCGGGGGCTTCGCCGTCCTGCGCCGTACGGGACGCGGGGTGGTCCGCGGTACTCGTGGGCCTGGCAGGGCTCGTGGGACCGGTGGGACTCGTGGGGCTCGTGGGGCTCGTGGTGCCGACGGGGCTCGTGGGACTCGTGGGACCGGCGGGGCTCGTGGGCTTCGCGGGGCGCTCGGGGCCCTTCGGGCCGAAGCCGGGGGGCAGGGGCCCGAGTTGGTCGAAGATCTCGACCGGCTCCTCGTCGGCGGTCGGTTCGGGCAGCAGCTCGACGGCGGCGCCCAGCGCCTTGCGCGCCCCCGTGGCCGTCCGGAAGCGGGCCTGCGGGTCGGGCTGGAGCAGTCCCGCGAGCACCTGCCACAGGGGCTCGGACATGCCCTCGGGGGCGCTCGGGGTGCCGTGGGTGAGGAAGTGCTCGACCAGGGCCCGGGAGTCCGGCTTGCGGCCCTGGAGCAGATAGAGGGCGACCAGGCCGACGGCGAACAGGTCGGCGGTGAAGTCCGGTTCGGCGCCGAGGAGCTGTTCGGGCGCGAAGTAGCCGGGCGTCCCCACGACGTAGTCGGTCTCCGTGAGCCGGGGCTCGCCCTTGCGCATGGAGATGCCGAAGTCGGAGAGCCGCAGGTGCGGCCGTCCGGCCCCGGTGACGTCGAGGAGGATGTTGGCCGGCTTGATGTCCCGGTGGACGACCCCCTCGGCGTGCACCGCGGCCAGGCCCGAGAGCAGCTGGTCGAGCAGGACGCAGACGAACCGGGGCGGCAGCGGGCCGTAGTCCCCGATGACGTGGGCCAGCGAGCCGCCGGCCACCAGGTCCATGGTGAAGAGGACCTTGTCGTCGTCGGCGGCCCAGCTGGCCGGGGCGAGGACGTGCGGGTGATCGATCCGCAGCGCCTGTTCGCGGACGAAGCGGAGCAGGGTGTGGGCGTCGCTCTGCAGGAGCACCTTGGCCGCCACGTAGCGGCGGCGCCGGTGGTCCCAGGCCCGCCACACCGCGCCCGCCCCGCCCCGTCCGATCGGGTCGATCAGCTCGTACCGCCCGGCGAAGACCTCACCCATCGTGCTGCGCCCGCTCCCCGTCGCTTCGTCTCCCCGTGGGCCCGGCCGGCCGCCGGGCCCGTCAGTTCTGGTGCGACTCGTAGTGGGCGACCGCCTCCGCGGTGCGCCCGGCGCCGTACACCCTGAGGAACTCTGCCAGTTCCGGGTGGGCCGGGGCGAGCGAGTCGGCGGCGTCGATGATGTCGCCCGCGGCCGCGACGGAGCGCAGCAGGGACTGGATCTCGCGGACCACCCGGCGCACGGTCGGGGCGCCGGACGCGGTGCCGGTCTGGTTCGAGCCGGTGAGGACGGAGCCGCCCTGCGACTTCTTGACCTCCTCCATCCGGTCGGTGGCCTCGGCGGCGCTGACGCTGCCGTCGGCGACCTGCACGGCGAGCTCCTGGAGGGCCTGGACGCGCTGGACGACGGCCGGATTGCCGATCTTCGCCCGCTGGCCGCTCATCAGCTGGGACAGCATGGGCGCGGAGAGCCCGAGCACGGCCGCGAGCCTGGCCTGGTTGAGCCCGAGATCGTCGATCAGGCGACGGAAGAGCGCCCCCAGCGGCTCCCCGTACCAACTGCGCTGAAGCTCTCTGGCTCTGGCCGTGGCTTCCTGCTGCGCTGCGTCCATCACTTCTCCCCATCCCTGCGGTTCGCCACTGCGAACCTCGGTCAGCATCTTACGGAGCGTGGTCGCCGACCGGGAGTCCCAATCCTTTTGCCGGACATGGGGGGTGACCCGGTACGCTGTCCTCGTTCCGGGGCCTTAGCTCAGTTGGTAGAGCGCTGTCTTTGCATGGCAGATGTCAGGGGTTCGACTCCCCTAGGCTCCACTCCGGACGGACCCCCCTGACCTGCGGTAGCGCGGGCCAGGGGGGTCTTTCGTCTTTTCCGGGGCCTGGGCCCCGGGGCCGTGGCACTCGGTGATCGAGGTCCCGAGTGGCCCAGGTGCGAAGGCCGCGAGTGGACCAGAGGGGCCGGGCCACCCCGCTCTAGCGTCGTGTCCATGGCGAACAAGTCGAACGCGCGGGGACGGACGTACGAGTCCGAGCCGCACGCGCCCGGGGGGACCGGCGGGCACGCGCGCGTGCAGGGGGTGCGGGGGTGTGGCGGGGAGGCCGGGCGCGCGCCCCGCGCGCTGGTGGTCGCGCAGTTCGTCAACGCGGTCGGGGACGGGGCCTTCTACGTCTCCTCGGCGCTCTACTTCACCCGGATCGTCGGGCTCTCCGCGCCGCAGATCGGGGCCGGGCTCACGGTCGCCTGGGCCGTCGGGTCGCTCGCCGGGGTGCCGCTGGGGCATCTGGCCGACCGGCGGGGCCCGCGCGGGACCGCCGTCCTGCTCGCCCTGGCCACCGCCGTCTCCGTCGCGTCCTTCCTCGTCCTGCGCTCCTTCGTGCCGTTCCTCTGCGCGGCCGTCGCGTACGCCACGGCGCAGAGCGGTCTCGCCGCGGCGCGGCAGGCCCTGCTCGCCGGACTCGTCGCGCCCGCCGGGCGGACGCGGGTGCTCGCCCGGCTCCAGACCGTCCTCAACGGCGGGCTCGCCGTGGGGGCCGCGCTCGGCGGACTCGCGCTGCACGCCGGGACGCGGACCGCGTACCTCTCCGTGTTCGCGCTGGACGCCGTCGCGTTCCTGGGCTGCGCGCTGATCCTCGGCCGACTGCCCGCGGTGGCGCCCGCCGCCGGATCGGCGGGCGGCGGGCCGGGGCTCGCGGTGCTGCGGGACCGGCCGTACGCGCTCCTCGCCCTCCTGAACGCCCTGATGATGCTGCGGATGCCGCTCCTCAGCCTCGCCCTGCCGCTGTGGATCGTGGAACGGACGGCGGCGCCCGGCTGGACCGTGTCGGCGCTCTTCGTCCTCAACACCGGGGTGGTCACGCTCCTCCAGGTGCGTGCCGCCCGGTCCGTGACGGACCTCGCCGCGGCGGCACGGGCGGTGCGGTGGTCGGGGGCGGTCCTGTGCGCCGCGTGCGCGGTCTTCGCGCTGTCGGGGACCGGATGGGGGGCCGGGACGGCGGTGGCCATGCTCGTCCTCGGGGCCGTGCTCCACGTGCTCGCCGAGATGCGGCACTCCGCCGGCTCGTGGCAGATCGGCTTCGCGCTGGCTCCCGCCGACCGGGTCGGCCAGTACCAGGGCTTCTACGGCACCGGTGTCCCCGTCGCCCGCACCCTCGGCCCCCTGCTCGTCACCACGCTGCTCATCGGCCGGGGAGCGCCCGGGTGGCTGCTCCTGGGCGTGGTCTTCCTGGTCGCGGGGGCGGCGACCGGGCCCGCCGTGCGGTGGGCGGAGGCCGCCCGCTGATCCGTACGAGTGGTGTTCATCCGAAGAACTGCGCGCGGGCGGCGTCGCTCCGTGCCATTCCGGGATGCGGACACATCATGAGGAAGGTATGTAAAGCGCGCAACCCGAAATGAACCATTCGAGAACGTCACGAAAGTGAGGGGTCATGGCCACCGCCAAGGTCAAGCAGTTCTGGGCCGCCTTCATCTCCGTCCTCTTCGCCCTGCTCGCCTCCGTCGGCCTGGCGGGGACCGCCGCCGCTGCCCAGCAGCCCGCCGTGCAGCAGCCCGAGGAGCCGACCGCTCCCGCCACCACGACCGCCGCCGCCGTCGCCGGGGAGCGCGCATCCGCCTCCGTACCGGCACAGCGGGCGCAGCGGTGGCCGCTCGCGGCCGGGGACCGCTCCCTGCCGCCGACCATCAAGCAGCGCATCGCCGCCGAGGCCCACGGTTCCTCGCCCGCCGCGCGTCGGCGGTCGTCCGCGCCCGACACGACCGAGAGCGACCCGGCCGCGCTGACGGAACTCGCGCTCGCTGCGGCGGCGTAGGGCACGGGGAGACCACGACGTGCACTCCCCGCACCCCAGCCGCGGCGGACCGACGCACGCGTCGATCCGGCGGCACCCGGAAAAACCCGGCACCACCCCGCCTCACCCGACCGCACCCGGCACCAGCCCGCCGTACCCGGCGGAGTCCGGCGCCGTACGGCAGCGACCGGCAGGGGCTCGTGGAAGAAGCCCGTCCGGTCAGCGGTCCTCGTCGCGCCGCTCGGCGGCGACCTCGGCGTCCAGTTCGGCCGCCTCCGCCTCGGCTTCGGCCTCCTTGGCCTCCACCTCGGGATCGAGAACGGCCCCACTGCCGTCGACGGACGTCAGTACGGTGACCTCCTCCTCCACCTCGGTGGCGGCGGGCGGTTCGACCAGCCAGTCGGGGTTCGACTGCTTGTCCCACCACTTCCAGGCGGCGTACACGCCGCCGGCCAGCACGCCGAGGACGACGAGGCCCTTGGTGACGCGCCCGGCCCTGGCCCGGCGCTCGTGCTTCCTCACGATCTTCTGAATCTCCTTCGGCGTCACCTGACCGCGCAGCGCGGCCCAGGCGGCCGTGGAGCGCGCACCGGCCTCCTCCAGGACGGGACCGGTCGCGGCGACCGCGCTCTCGACGCGCGGAGCGGTGTAGTCGGCGGCCTGACGGGCGGCCCGGCGGGTCTTGACCGCCGCACGGTGTGCGGCCGCGTCGACCCGCGGCGGTACGCGCGGTGCGACATACGAGTCGTACTGCGCGCGAGCCTGCGTACGGGCCTGCTTGGCGGCCTTCGAGAGCTTGGGCGCGATGATCTCCCGCGCCTCGTGCGCGTAGTGCGTGGCGTGGTCCCTGGCCGTCTCGGCGTAGGGCGCCACCGCGTCGGCGGCGTGCAGGACGCTCTCCTTCGCCGAACCTGTGGCGGCGCGCACGCTGTCCATGCGGGTCACGGGATTCCTCCTCCTCGGTGGCGATGTCAGGTTTTCGCCTTTCCATCCTCTTCGGAATCATGCCCGTCGGAACGAGGTCCGGCATGCGGGGCGCGCATCCGGGGCATGCGAGGATCGTTCACCGGAGAGTCAGGCGTGGGACGACGCGCCCCGATGTGGACGGAAGACGACCGTGGCCGAGCAGTTGTACGCGATCCTCAAGACGAGCCTGGGTGACATCGAGGTGCGGCTGATGCCGTTCCACGCGCCGAAGACGGTCCGCAACTTCGTCGAACTCGCCACGGGCGAACGCGAGTGGACGCACCCCGCCACCGGCGCGGTCTCCAAGGAACCGCTCTACGACGGGACGGTCTTCCACCGGGTCATCAAGGACTTCATGATCCAGGGCGGCGACCCGCTGGGGGACGGCACCGGCGACCCCGGCTACTCGTTCCCCGACGAGTTCCACCCGGAGCTCTTCTTCGACCGCCCCTACCTCCTCGCCATGGCCAACGCCGGCCCCGGCACCAACGGCTCGCAGTTCTTCGTCACCGTCGCCCCCGCGACCTGGCTCAACCGCAAGCACACGATCTTCGGCGAGGTCGTGGACAGGGAGAGCCGGAAGGTCGTGGACGCGATCGCGGAGACCGCGACCGACCCGCACACCGAGCGTCCCCTGCGGGACGTGGTCGTCGAGTCCGTGGTGATCGAGAAGCGCTGAGCCGGAAGGGACGGCACCTCCCATGGACCCGCAGCCCGGTCTGCCGCGCTGTTACCGCCACCCGGAGACCGAGACCGGCATCCGCTGCGTCCGCTGCGACAGGCCCGTCTGCCCGCAGTGCATGATCTCCGCCTCCGTCGGCTTCCAGTGCCCCGACTGCGTACGCGGCGGCTCGGGGACCGGCCACGCCCCCGACGCCAACCGGCCCCGCACGCTCGCGGGCGGCCGGGTGGCCGCGGACGGACGTCTCATCACCAAGATCGTCATCGCGGTCAACCTGGCGCTCTTCCTCGCCGTCCAGGTGGTGGGCGACCGGCTCGTCGACGACCTGGGGCTCATCGGGTACGCGTTCCTCCCGTCCGGCGAACTGGCCGGGGTCGCGGACGGCGAGTGGTACCGGCTGCTGACCTCCGCCTTCCTCCACCAGGAGATCCCGCACTTCCTCTTCAACATGCTGGGTCTCTGGGTGATCGGCGGGATCGTCGAACCCGAACTGGGCCGGAGCCGGTACACGGCCCTGGTCCTGCTCTCCGGACTCTCCGGTTCGGCCCTCGCCTATCTGCTCTCCCCGGCGAACCAGCTCTCGCTCGGCGCCTCCGGGGTCGTCTTCGGCCTGATCGGCGCCTGGGTCGTGCTCGCCCGCCGCCGACGGCACGACATGCGGCCGGTCGTCCTCTTCGTGGCGCTCTCCCTGCTGCTGACCTTCACCCGCCCGGGGATCTCCTGGGAGGCCCACATCGGCGGTCTGGTCGGCGGCGCCCTGGTGACGTACGCGCTGGTGCACGCGCCCCGGGCCCGCCGGAACCTGGTGCAGTACACAGCCTGTGGACTGGTTCTCCTGCTCGACCTGGGGATCGTGCTCTTCCGCTCGGCCGCGCTCGCCTGAGCGCACAGGGCTGTGGATGAGCTTTCGGGGCAGCTTTCCCCAGAGTTATCCACAGTGTGTGGCGAACCCTTGCCGCTGCGTGCGAAAAGAACGCGCCCCTCGCCTTCGACCTGGGAATTTCCCAGGGAGGCGAGGGGCGCGACGTGTGGTGCCGACAGTGGACGCGGTCATACCGGCGTCAACACCGGGAGAGTTATCCACAGATCTTCGTAAGTTATCCAGTGCTGTGCACAACGCTGTGGATAAACTCAGGGGAGAGCTTGACGGGGTCCCGGTGCGGACGCTAGGACCCCGTCGACGGGTGACGGACCGCCGCTACTTCCACTGCGTGGAGACGCCGAAACCGGCCGCGATGAAGCCGAAGCCCACCACGATGTTCCAGTTACGGATCGACTCGACCGGCATGGTGCCGTCGGTGACGTAGAAGACCACGATCCACACCAGCCCGATGGCGAAGAGCGCCAGCATCACCGGCGCCACCCAGCTGCGGTTGGTCAGCTTGATGTTGGTGGTCGGCTTGGCGGGCGGAGGCGTGAAGTCGGCCTTCTTGCGGATACGTGACTTCGGCACGAGGGACTCTCCTGTCGATGCGCTGCGTGACCGCGCAGGGAACTGTGGCTGGCGCCGGGATGTGACGAAGGAGGACGTCTGCGTCCCCCAGGCGTCCGTTAGCGTAGTGGTTCCGCGGCACCGAAGGGGATCAGGGTACGTTGAGCAATTCCGCCGGTACTCCCGAAGGGCCGGGCCGCACCGCGAGGTGGCGCCCCGTCCGGCTGCTCACCCTCGCCGTTTTCGCCCTCGCCGGACTGATCTTCGTCACGAGCTTCAACACCGCCAGGGGCACCAACCTCCGTACGGACGCCTCCCTCCTCAGGCTCTCCGACCTGATCGAGGAGCGCAGCCACAAGAACGCCGGACTCGACGAGTCCGCCGCCGCCCTCCGCTCCCAGGTGGACTCCCTCGCCGCCCGCGACGACGGCTCCACGCGCGCGGAGGACGAGAAGTTCGAAGCGCTGGAGGCGGCGGCCGGCACCACCGAGGTCTCCGGCTCCGGCCTCACCGTCACCCTCAACGACGCCCCGCCGAACGCCCGGGTCGCCCCCGGCTACCCCGAGCCGCAGGCCAACGACCTGGTCATCCACCAGCAGGACCTCCAGGCCGTCGTCAACGCCCTCTGGCGGGGCGGCGCCGAGGGCATCCGGGTCATGGACCAGCGGCTGATCTCCACCAGCGCCGTGCGCTGCGTCGGCAACACCCTGATCCTCCAGGGCCGCGTCTACTCGCCGCCGTACAGGATCACCGCCGTGGGCGACCGGGGGCGGCTGAACCGGGCCCTGGCCGACTCCCCGGCGATCCGGAACTACCAGCTGTACGTCAAGGCGTACGGGCTCGGCTGGAAGGTCGACGAGCACAAGGCGGTGACCCTCCCCGGCTACTCGGGCACGGTGGACCTCCACTACGCGAAGCCGGCGGGCTGACCGGATCCCGTCCACCGGCCGTGGGCGGGATCCGTTTGTCCACAGGCTTCGGACAGCCGACCCCTCCCGGCCCCCTCGCCCCGTACTCTGGTCCCCGTAACGAACGGAAGGGGCGGTCGACGTCATGTACGGCTGGATCTGGCGGCATCTGCCTGGCAACGTGTGGGTGCGGGCGCTGATCTCGATCGTGCTGGTCCTCGCGATCGTCTACGCCCTCTTCCAGTACGTGTTCCCCTGGGCGGAGCCGCTGCTTCCGTTCAACGATGTGACGGTGGACGGCCAGTGAGCGCGCGAATTCTCGTCGTCGACAACTACGACAGTTTCGTCTTCAACCTCGTTCAGTACCTCTACCAGCTCGGCGCCGAGTGCGAAGTCCTCCGCAACGACGAGGTCGAGCTGAGCCACGCCCAGGACGGCTTCGACGGCGTCCTCCTGTCGCCCGGGCCCGGCACGCCCGAGCAGGCCGGGATCTGCGTCGACATGGTCCGGCACTGCGCGGAGACGGGCGTGCCCGTCTTCGGCGTCTGCCTGGGCATGCAGTCGATGGCCGTGGCGTACGGCGGCGTCGTCGACCGCGCGCCCGAGCTGCTGCACGGCAAGACCTCGCTCGTCACGCACGGGGGCCGGGGCGTCTTCACCGGCCTGCCCTCGCCGTTCACCGCGACCCGCTACCACTCGCTGGCCGCCGAGCCCTCCGCCCTGCCCGCCGAGCTCGAAGTCACCGCGCGGACCGAGGACGGCATCGTCATGGGCCTGCGGCACCGCGACCTCCCGGTCGAGGGCGTGCAGTTCCACCCCGAGTCCGTCCTCACCGAGCACGGCCACCTGATGCTGGCCAACTGGCTGGGGGAGTGCGGGGACAAGGGAGCGGTCGACCGGTCGGCGGGACTCGCGCCGGTGGTGGGCAAGGCCGTCGCGTGACGGAGGGCTCGCCGTGGTTCCGGGCGACGCACGAGCCGGGACAGGAGCCGATACCGGAGAGCGGGTACGCACCCGGGGACGGATACGCGCCGGGCGGTGAGTACGGATCGGGCACCGCGTACGGGCCGGGAGACGGGTACGCGCCGGGGGGCGGGTACGGACCCGGCGACGGGTACGGTCCTGGCAACGGGTACGCGCCGGGGGCGGAGCCGCACGCGCAGGGCGCTCCGTACACGCCCGCCGGGCCGTACGACCCCGCCGCCGGGCCGTACGTCCCCGCCACCGACCCGTACGCGCGGGACGGCTCGTACGTGCCCCCCGCCGATCCGTACGCGTCCCCGGAGGGCCCTTACGAGCCTTCCTACGGACCGTACGGCGCCGAGGAGGCCCCGGGGCGCGGGCCCGACGAGACGGCGGTCCTGCCGTCCGTCGAAGGCCCCTCCGAGCCTTCGGGACCCTCGGGGCCCTCGGAGTCCCCGGAGACGGATTCCGAGCGGGGTCCCGGGCCCGGGCGGGCCGAGCGTCGCCGTGCCGCCGCCAAGGGCGGCCGGGGCAAGGGCCGCCGGGGCGCCCCGCCCGCCGCCGCGGCGAAACCGGCCGCGCCCCTCTCCCGGGTCGAGGCCCGGCGGGCCGCCCGCGAGGCCAAGGACAGCGTCGGCGTCGTCGCCAGCCGGGTCGTCGGCGAACTCTTCATCACCCTCGGCGTCGTCATGCTGCTCTTCGTCACCTACCAGCTCTGGTGGACGAACGTCCTCGCCGGCCAGGAGACGAACCAGGCCAAGGAGCGGATCGAGGACACCTGGGCCAAGGGCGGGGACGAGGACGAGCCGGACGTCTTCGAGCCCGGCGAGGGCTTCGCCATCATGTACATCCCCAAGCTGGACGTCGTCGTCCCCATCGCCGAGGGCATCAACAAGACCAAGGTCCTCGACAAGGGCATGGTCGGCCACTACGCCGAGGGCAGCCTCAAGACCGCCATGCCCTCCGACAAGCAGGGCAACTTCGCGGTCGCCGGCCACCGCAACACGCACGGTGAGCCCTTCCGGTACATCAACCGGCTGAAGCCCGGCGACCCGATCGTCGTCGAGACCCGGAACGCGTACTACACGTACGAGATGGCGAGCATCCTGCCGCAGACCGCGCCCTCCAACGTGTCCGTGATCGACCCGGTCCCGAAGGGGTCGGGCTTCACCGAGCCCGGCCGGTACATCACGCTGACCACCTGCACGCCCGAATTCACCAGCACGTACCGCATGATCGTGTGGGGCAGGCTCCTGGAGGAGCGTCCGCGCAGCCAGGGGAAGCCCGAAGCGCTCGTAGGCTGAGACCCCACACCTCCGGACGGGACGACAGGACGACCTCAGTGGCACGAGCGCGCAACCGGATCGCCGGGATCATCAGTGTCTTCGGCGAACTCCTCATCACGGCGGGCCTGGTGCTCGGACTCTTCGTCCTCTACTCGCTGTGGTGGACCAACGTCCTCGCCGACCGCGCCGCCGACCAGGACGGCGCCCAGGTCCGCGACCAGTGGGCCGACGACGCCCCGGGCGCGCTCGACACCCGGGACGGCATCGGCTTCCTGCACGTGCCGGCGATGGGCGACGAGGAGGTTCTGGTGAAGCGGGGCACCGACCCCGCCGTCCTCAACAACGGCGTGGCCGGGTACTACACCGACCCGATCAAGTCCGCGCTCCCGCAGGAGAAGCGGGGCAACTTCACGCTGGCCGCGCACCGGGACGGGCACGGGGCGAAATTCCACAACATCCACAAGTTGAAGACCGGGGACGCGATCGTCTTCGAGTCCAAGGACACCTGGTACGTCTACAAGGTCTACAAGTCCCTGCCCGAGACCACGAAGTACAACGTGGACGTCCTCCAGCCCGTCCCGAAGGAGTCCGGCAAGGCCGGGCCGGGGCGCTACATCACGCTGACCACCTGCACGCCCATGTACACCTCGGACTACCGGTACGTCGTCTGGGGCGAACTGGAGCGCACGGAACGGGTCGACCGCGACCGGACGCCTCCGGCGGAGCTGCGCTGATCCACTCCGCCCGTGACAAGGCGCCCGTGACAACGCGCTGGTGACAAGGGGAGAGCCCCGGCATCCGGAGGATCGGATGCCGGGGCTCTCCCGTCGTACGGGGCGGGCGATCAGTCGAACCAGCCGCCGATGCCGTTGCTGTCGCCGCCGTTGTCGCCGCCGTTGTCGCCGCCGTTGTTGCCACCGTTGTTGTCCCCGTTGTTGTTGTCACCGGGGTTGGTGGGGAGTCCGCCGCCCGCGGTGAAGACCTTCACCGCGGATCCGGTGTCGACCGGGGTGTTCGCGGGCGGGTTGGTGCCGAACACCAGCGCGTCCTCCTTGTCCGAACCCTCCTGGACGACCGTCAGGCCCATGCCTTCGAGCTGCGCCTTGACGTCCTTGAAGGGGCGGTTCGCGAGGCCGTCCGGGATCGTGACCTTGGTCTGCTGCGGGCCCTTGGAGACCTTCAGCGTGACCTGGACGTCCTTCGGCTGGTTCGAGTCGCCCTGCGGGGTCTGGTCGACGACCGTGCCCGCGGGCTTGTCGGAGTCGACTTCCTCCTTGGTCACATTGGTGAAGCCGACCGTGCTCAGCTGCTGGACGGCCTGCTCGTAGGCGCGGTCCTTCACGTTGGGAAGCTGGGACAGCTTCTTCTTCGCGATGGTGATCGTCACCTCGGTGTTCTGCTCCGCCTTGGTGCCGCCGCCCGGGTTCTGGCGCAGGACCGAGCCCGGGTCCTCGTCGGACTCCTCCTCCTCGACCTTGACCTTGAAGCCCTTGTCCTCCAGGGACTTCGTGGCCCGCTCCTGGGACTGCTCCTGGACGTCCGGGACCTCCACGAGCGGCGCGCCCTCGGAGACGAACACCTTGATCGTGCTGTCGGGCTCCACCTTGGTGACGCCGTCCGCGACCGGTTCCTGACGGCAGACGGCGCCGGTGGGCTGGTCGCAGCGCTCGGTCCCCGCCTGCTGGACCTTCAGCTTCACGTTGGCGGCGTGGTTCGTCGCGACGTCCAGCTTCTCGCCGACCAGCTGCGGCACGGTGACCGGCTCGGCGCCTTCCTTCTTGTCGAAGATCGCGACGCCGATGAAGATCGCGCCGATGAGCACCAGGACGCCGGCGAGGGCCAGCAGGATCGTCGAGGTGTTCGACTTCTTCTGGCCGCCTCCGCGACGGCGGTCCGGACGGTCGTCGTAGCCGTAGCCGCCGTCGTTCGGGTTGATCGGGGGGAGCATGGCGGTCTGGCTGCCCGGGTCGGCCTGGCGCAGGGCCGTGGTCGGCTGGTCCTCCGGCGGGTAGCCGCCGTAGCCCCCGCCGTACGAAGGCGCCGCCGCCATGCCCATCGCCGCGGCGGCCGCGACCGGCTGGCCGTCGAGGCAGGCCTCGATGTCCGCGCGCATCTCGTCGGCCGACTGGTAGCGGTAGTCGGGGTCCTTGACCAGCGCCTTGAGGACGATGGCGTCCATCTCGGGCGTGATCTCGGGGTCGAAGTTGCTCGGCGTCTGCGGCTCCTCGCGCACGTGCTGGTACGCGACCGCGACCGGGGAGTCGCCGATGAACGGGGGACGGACGGTGAGCAGCTCGTACAGCAGGCAGCCGGTGGAGTACAGGTCGGAACGGGCGTCGACCTGCTCGCCCTTGGCCTGCTCCGGGGAGAGGTACTGGGCCGTGCCGATCACCGCGGCGGTCTGCGTCATGGTCATGCCCGCGTCGCCCATGGCGCGCGCGATGCCGAAGTCCATGACCTTGACCTGGCCGGTGCGCGTCAGCATGACGTTCGCCGGCTTGATGTCGCGGTGCACGATGCCGGCGCGGTGCGAGTACTCCAGCGCCTGGAGGATGCCGACCGTCATCTCGAGGGTGCGCTCGGGCAGCAGCTTGCGCCCGGAGTGAAGCAGCTCACGCAGGGTCGAACCGTCGACGTACTCCATCACGATGTACGGGATGGAGACCCCGTCGACGTAGTCCTCGCCGGTGTCGTAGACCGCGACGATCGCCGGATGGTTCAGCGAGGCGGCGGACTGGGCCTCACGGCGGAACCGGGCCTGGAAGGACGGATCACGGGCCAGGTCGACCCGCAGCGTCTTCACGGCGACGGTGCGGCCGAGCCGGGTGTCCTGGGCGAGGTACACCTCGGCCATGCCACCACGGCCGAGCACCGAGCCCAGCTCGTACCGGCCGCCGAGGCGACGCGGCTCTTCCATAGCTAATCCAGCCCTCTCCGTCTGTCCCGACCGCACCCATGGGTGGTCCGGCGGTGTGTGCTGTTCGCGCATACGCTACCGGCCCCGGGCAGGCGTTCCGCCCGGGGCCGGTAGCTGATACCTGACCGGTACCTGGCCCGTACCGGGCCGGGGCCCGGGCGGGGGGATCAGCCCCGGGTCTTCAGGACCGCCTTCATCACGGCCTTCGCGATCGGGGCCGCCAGGCCGCCACCGCTGATGTCCTCGCGGTTGGTGCCCTCCGAGTCCTCGACGATGACGGCGACCGCGACCGGGGAGCCCTCGGCGGTCTTCGCGTACGAGATGAACCAGGCGTAGGGGCGCTTGGCGTTCTTCTCGCCGTGCTGGGCCGTACCCGTCTTGCCGCCGACCTTCACGCCGTCCATCTTCAGGTCGGCGTTGCCACCGGTGCCCTCCGTGACGACGTTCTCCATCATCTGCTGGAGCTTCTGGGCGGTCTCCTGCGAGACCGGGCGGCTCATCTCCTCGGGCTCGTTCTTCTTGATCAGGTCGACGTTCGGGGCGCGCAGCTCGTCGATCATGTACGGCTTCATCAGCTTGCCGTCGTTGGCGATCGCCGCCGTGACCATCGCCATCTGGAGCGGGGTGGTCGCGGTGTTGAACTGGCCGATGGAGGAGAGGGCGTTGCCGCCGCGGTCGGCCTTCTTGTCGTAGACGGAGGCGGCGGAGCGGACCGGAACGAACTGCTCGGCGTTGAAACCGAACTTCTCGGCCATCTCGACCATCTTGTCGCGGCCGACGTCGTCGCCGAGCTTGGCGAAGACCGAGTTGCAGGAGATCTCAAGCGCCCTGTTCAGGCTGGCGTTCGCGCAGCCGCTGGCGTGGTTGACCATCTCCTTGTTGGAGAGGGGGATCTTCCAGCCCTCGGGGGTCTTGGTCGGCGCGTTGATGTCGTTGACCTTGCCGTTCTCCAGCGCGGCGGCGGCGGTGACGACCTTGAAGACGGAGCCGGGCGGGTAGATCTCGCGGAGCGCCCGGTTCAGCTTCGGCTTGTTCTTGTCCTTCTCCAGCGCGACCCACGCCTTCTCGTCCTTGCCGGAGTAGCCGGCGAAGGAGGAGGGGTCGTACGAGGGGGTGGAGGCCAGCGCGAGGATCTTGCCGGTGCTCGGCTCGATGGCGACGACGGCGCCGGTGTTGTCGCCGAGGCCCTCGAAGGCGGCCTTCTGCGCGGCGCCGTTGAGGGTGGTGACGACGTCGCCGCCCTTCTTCTTCTCGCCGGTGAACATGGCGAGGGTGCGGTCGAAGAAGAGCCGGTCGTCGTTGCCGGTGAGGATGCCGTCCTCGATCTTCTCGATCTGGTTGGCGTCGTAGGCCTGCGAGGCGTAACCGGTGACCGGGGCCCACATGGGGCCGTCGACATAGGTCCGCTTGTACTTGTAGTACTCGTCCTTGGAGTCCACGGAGCCGGTGATCGGCTTGCCGTCGACGATGATGTTGCCGCGCTCGTTGGCGTACCGCTCGATCTGGACCCGCCGGTTGGACGAGTGGGTGCTCAGTTCGTCGGCGCGGACGAACTGGAGCCAGTTGTCCCGCACGAGCAGGGCGAGGATCAGCAGGCCGCAGAAGATCGCGACCCGTCGCAGCGGCTTGTTCACGGACGGACCACCTGGGTCATCTCGGCGTCGGGGGACGGGGCGGGCGCGGGCGCGGGACGGCGCGCGGTGTCGCTGATCCGGATCAGGATGCCGATCAGGGCCCAGTTGGCGATCACTGAGGAACCGCCGTACGCGAGGAACGGCATGGTCATGCCGGTGAGCGGGATGAGGCCCATCACGCCGCCGGCGACGACGAAGATCTGGAGCGCGAAGGCGCCGGAGAGGCCCATCGCGAGCAGCTTGCCGAAGGGGTCGCGGGCGGCGAGAGCGGTGCGGATGCCGCGCTCGGCGATCAGTCCGTAGAAGAGCAGGAAGACCATCACGCCGGTGAGACCGAGTTCCTCACCCACGGTGGCGAAGATGAAGTCGGAGTTGGCGGCGAACTGGATCAGGTCGGAGTTGCCCTGGCCGAGGCCGGTGCCGAGGATGCCGCCGGAGCCGAAGGACATCAGCACCTGGGTCATCTGGTCACAGGCGTTGACCGTCTCGGCGCAGGCGAAGGGGTCGGCCCAGGCGTCGACACGTGCCTGGACGTGGCTCGCGAAGGAGGCCACGCCGACCGCGCCCGCGACGGACATGCCCAGACCCATGACGATCCAGCTGGTCCGCTCCGTCGCCACGTACAGCATGATCACGAACATGCCGAAGAACAGCATCGAGGTGCCGAGGTCGTTCTCGAAGATCAGGATGAGGAGGCTGACCGCCCAGATCGTCAGGATCGGGCCGAGGTCACGGCCACGCGGCAGGTAGAGGCCCATGAAGCGGCGGCTCGCCAGGGCCAGCGCGTCCCGCTTCACCATGAGGTATCCGGAGAAGAAGACCGCAAGCACGATCTTGGCGAACTCGCCCGGCTGGATGGAGAAGCCGCCGATGCGGATCCAGATCTTGGCGCCGAAGACGTCCGCGCCGAGACCCGGGACGAGCGGCAGCAGCAGGAGGACGAGGGCGGCCATCATGGAGATGTACGTGTAGCGCTGGAGGACCCGGTGGTCCTTGAGCAGCAGCAGCACGCCCACGAACATGGCGATGCCGATCGCCGAGTACATCATCTGGCTGGGAGCGTCCGGGCTGAAGCTGCCGTACTGCCGCATCGAGGTGGCGATCAGCCTCGGCGACTGGTCCAGCCGCCAGATCAGTACCAGACCCATGCCGTTCAGCAGGGTCGCCAGGGGCAGCAGCAGCGGGTCCGCGTACGGGGCCCACTTGCGGACCACCAGGTGCGCGACGCCCGCGAGGAGGGCGAGGCCGAGTCCGTACCCGAGCATGCCGGCCGGGACCTTGCCGTCGATGGCCAGGCCGACGTTGAGGTACGCGAACACCGGGATGGCGACGGCGAACGCGAGCAGCGCCAGCTCGGTGTTGCGGCGGCTCGGCGCCTCGATCGCGCCGATGGTGGTCGTGTTGGTGACAACGCTCATGGTGGTGAAAGGCCCCCCTACGGGTGCTTACTGCTTGCCGCAGTTCGAGGCCAGCTTCTGCTCCTCCCCGGTGAGGGTGGGACCCGGGGACGGAGTGGCTGTGGTGGGCTTGGGGTCGGGGGTGGCGGTGCCGTCGGGCTTCTGGACCGGCGGCTTGCTCGCCTGGTCGGCGGCCTTCTCGGCGGCGGCGCGGCGCTGCTCGGTCTTCTTGCAGGCGGAGACCTGCACGGCCAGCTCGGAGATCTTCGTCTCGGCCTTGCCGAGGCTGCCGCCCGCGATCGTGTTCTCGACCTGCTTCCGCTGGTAGGCGGGGAGGTACTTGAGTTCGATCTCGGGGTGGTCCTTCTCGACCTTCGACAGCGAGACCCACGCCAGGTCCTGGCTGATGCCCTGGTAGAGCGCCACGTGGTGGTCCTTGGCGCCCACGAAGTACTGGGTCTGCGTCCAGCGCCAGCCGCCGTAGAGGCCGCCGCCGAGGAGGGCGAGGACCAGGACGAGGAAGAAGGAGCGCTTGAGCCACTTGCGGCCCTTGCGGGGCTTGACGAAGTCGTCGTCGGTGTACGACTCGAAGGAGCCCTCCGGGGGCATCCCGTCGTAGTCCCGGCCGTCGCCGCTGCCGGGCGGGCCGAAGCCGCCGGCCGGGGGCTGCCGGTGGGCGGCGTGGCGGCCGAGCCCGGAGGCCCGGCCGGCCGGGGTCTGCATGGCCCCGCCGTCGTTCAGCTGGGCCTGGTTCTCGGCGACCGCGCCCACGATGACCGGGGTGTCGCTGAGGTGGCCGGCGAGGGTGTCGCCCCCGTCGACGTCGAGGACGTCGGCGACGATCACCGTGATGTTGTCGGGGCCGCCGCCGCGCAGCGCGAGCTGGATCAGCTCCTGCACGGTCTCCTGCGGGCCCTGGTAGCTGGCGAGGGTGTCCTCGAGGGTCTGGTGCGAGACCACGCCGGACAGGCCGTCGGAGCAGATCAGGTAGCGGTCGCCGGCCCGGACCTCCCGGATGGAGAGGTCGGGCTCGACGTGGTCGCCGCTGCCGAGCGCGCGCATGAGGAGCGAGCGCTGCGGGTGGGTGGTGGCCTCTTCCTCGGTGATCCGGCCCTCGTCGACGAGCCGCTGGACCCAGGTGTGGTCCTGGGTGATCTGGGTGAGGACGCCGTCGCGGAGCAGATAGGCGCGCGAGTCGCCGACGTGCACCAGGCCGAGCCGCTGACCGGTCCACAGGAGGGCGGTGAGCGTGGTGCCCATGCCCTCCAGCTGCGGGTCCTCCTCGACCATCATCCGCAGCTGGTCGTTGGCGCGCTGCACCGCCGTGCCGAGCGAGGTGAGGATGTCGGAGCCGGGGACGTCGTCGTCGAGGGTGACGAGGGTGGAGATCACCTCGGAGGAGGCGACCTCGCCGGCGGCCTGGCCGCCCATGCCGTCGGCGATGGCGAGCAGCCGGGGCCCGGCGTAGCCGGAGTCCTCGTTGCCCTCGCGGATCATGCCCTTGTGCGAGCCCGCGGCGAAGCGCAGCGACAGACTCATGCGCACCTGCCCTGTCGACGCCGCATCGGGGTACGGCCGGTCTCGACCCACACTGCCCACCCTCCGGTCGCTCCGGTCACTTCAGTCGCTCCGGGCGCTTCGGTCGCTCCGGCCGGGAGCACGGCACGTCCCGCGGCGGGGACCGTCCCGGCTCGCTCGCTCCGCTCGCTCATTGTCGTACTACTTCCGGAGCTCGATGACGGTCTTGCCGATGCGGATCGGCGCGCCCAGCGGAATCGGCGTGGCGGTGGTGAGGCGGGCCCGGTCGAGGTACGTGCCGTTGGTGGACCCGAGGTCCTCGACGATCCACTGGCCGTCCCGGTCGGGGTAGATCCGGGCGTGCCTGCTGGAGGCGTAGTCGTCGTCGAGGACGATCGTCGAATCGTGCGCCCGGCCCAGCGTGATCGTCTGGCCCTGGAGGGCGACGGTCGTGCCGGTGAGGGTGCCCTCGGAGACGACGAGTTTGGTCGGGGCGCCACGCCGCTGGCGGCCGCCCGTGCTCTGCTGCTGGCCGCGCTGCTGCGGCGGCGCGGCGGCCTGGCGCGCGGCCTGCTGGGGCCGCGCCTCCTGGCGCCGCGAACCGCGCTGGGTGACCCGCGTACCGAAGAGGTCGCTGCGGATGACCTGGACGGCCACGATGACGAACAGCCACAGAACGGCCAGGAAACCCAACCGCATGACCGTCAGGGTCAGCTCTGACATTGCCCCCGCTTCACCCTTCGGCTTGCCGGTAAACGATGGTGGTGCTGCCCACGACGATCCGCGAGCCGTCGCGGAGCGTAGCGCGGGTGGTGTGCTGCCCGTCCACCACGATGCCGTTGGTGGATCCGAGATCCTGGATCGTCGGGGGCGTTCCGGTCCGGATCTCGCAGTGCCGGCGGGAGACGCCGGGATCGTCGATCCTCACGTCCGCGTCGGTGCTGCGGCCGAGGACCAGGGTCGAGCGCGAGATCTGGTGGCGGGTGCCGTTGATCTCGATCCAGCGGCGCACCTGGGTGCCCGCACCACCGTGGGTGGCGGGTCCGGGCATGGCGCCGGGGCGGCCCGAGGCGGCCTGCGGCCGGTGGCCGGGCGCGCCGGGAGGCGGTGAGGCGGGCATGGGCGGGGCGCCGGCCGGGGGGTACCCGTAGCCGTCGCGGCCCTGCTGTCCGGCCGCGGGCGGCTGCGGCTGTGACGTACTCGACGCCAGTGTGCGGCTGCGGACGCGGTACAGACCGGTGTCAAGGTCCTCGGCCTTCTCCAGGTGGACCTTGATCGGTCCCATGAAGGTGTACCGCTGCTGCTTGGCGTAGTCCCTGACCAGGCCGGCGAGCTCGTCGCCGAGCTGGCCCGAGTAGGGGCTGAGTCGCTCGTAGTCCGGTGTGCTCAGCTCGACGATGAAGTCGTTGGGCACGACGGTCCGCTCGCGGTTCCAGATCTGCGCGTTGTTGTCGCACTCGCGCTGGAGCGCGCCGGCGATCTCGACAGGCTGGACCTCGGACTTGAAGACCTTGGCGAAGGTGCCGTTGACCAGACCTTCGAGACGCTGCTCGAAACGCTTCAGGACTCCCATGGGGCACCTCCTCCGTCGTTGTCGTCCTGGTACTGCTTACTGATCGTATCCACGCGTCGGGAAATCGGCTGGTTCCCCTTCTCTGCCCTGTGGACGAGTGTCACCTCTCACAGGTTGCCCCCACGGATCGTAGAGGCGGCCTGTGGACAGTGTCCCGCACCCAGCTGTGGAAGTGAGGGCTCGGTCCGGGGTCCGGGCGGTCCGTCCCCGTTCCTCCCTCTCCCCGGGCTCTCCCCTCCCCATCCCTCCCCTTCTTTCCCCCGCCCCTCGCAGGTCTCCTCCCGCAGGCGTCCTCCTCCGCTCCGCCCTACCCCCGTCCGCCCTCCTGTCACTCCCTCAGCCCGGCCGCCCCGGCCGTCCGGACCGCCTTGGCCGTCCCGGCTGCCCGGCTCGGTCACTCCGGTCCCTCTGGTCACCTTGGTCTCCGTGACCGGAGCCCAAACAACGGATGTGAATCCACGGTCTGCGACGTGCTAATCTTCAGATGTCGCCAGGCGATCCCACCGAAAAGTGAGAGAGTCCGGAGCACACCCAATGCGCGGGTGGCGGAATAGGCAGACGCGCTGGATTCAGGTTCCAGTGCCCGAAAGGGCGTGGGGGTTCAACTCCCCCCTCGCGCACCAGGAGCATCGCTCCAGCTGTACCGATGAGAAGGTCGGCACCATGAAGATGGTGTCGGCCTTCTCGCTTTCCCGGGACCTTCCCCCGGACCTGTCCCTGATGTGAGGTACTCCACAGGAAGCACGACCTTCGTCGTGGGCGGGTGGGACGAAAGAGGGAAGGCCGGCGGCGGGGCCCGTGCCTAGGGTGCGGGCGTGGACGCTATGTCGAAGTCGGGGGACCGGGGTTCGTACGGGATCGGGGCCGCACTCGCCGCCGGGTGGGCCTGGTTCGCGGTGCCCGGGCAGTGGTCGGGGCGCAGGACCACCGGTGAGGTGGCGCTCGCCGTGGTCGTGGCGCTGCTCGGCGCCGGGACCGAGGAGCTGTTGGGCGGCGAGGGGTGGCGGCCGGCCGGGGTCGCCACCGCTGCCGCCGTCCTTTCGCTGCTGCGGAGGCGGCTCCCCGCGGGCGTGCTCGTCCTGACGGCGGCGCTGTCCCCCTTCCTCGCCGGGTTCGGGCCGCTGCTGCTCGTGGTCGGCTGGTCGGCCGGCCGGTACATCGCGAGCGCCGGGCGGGCGCTGGCCGCGTTCATCGCCGCGTTCGTCCTCGACGTCGGGGGGACGCTCGTGGACACCTGGGACCGGCAGCGGCTCTTCACCGTCGTCTTCATGGCGACCCTCTACTACCTGGGGACCATCCTGGCCCCCGCGCTCGCCCACCGTTACTGGACCCAGCGGCGGACCCTGCTGCACGCGCTCCAGGAGCGCAACGCCCAACTGCTGCGCGAGCGGACCATGGTGGCCTGGCAGGCGCGGCTGCGGGAGCGGCAGCGCATCGCCCAGGACATGCACGACAGCCTCGGGCACCAACTGGCCCTGATCGCCGTGCACACGGGAGCCCTGGAGGTGGACCGGGAGCTGAGCGAGCGGCAGCGCGAGGTGGTCGGCGTCCTGCGGAACGCCTCGGTGACCGCGATGCACGAGCTGAGGGAGGTCGTCGGGATACTCCGCGACGGCGTCGGCGCGGCCGACGGGCAGGCGGCGGCGCCCGCGCCCGCGGGGGACGAGACGGGGCGGGCGGCCCGGGGGATCGCCGGCATCGAGGGGCTGGTGGCGGCGGCCCGTGCGGCCGGCACCGAGGTCGGGCTGCGGCGGTCGGGGGAGGAGCGTCCGCTCGCTCCGGCGGCCGACCACGCGGCGTACAGGATCGTGCAGGAGGCCCTGACCAACGCCTACAAGTACGCGCCGGGAGCGCCGATCGGCGTCGAACTCCGCTACGAGCCGGACGCCTTCGTCGTCGAGGTCGTCAACGAGGAGCCGGTGGGCGGGCCCGGTGAGGACGTGGTGAGCGGCGGGCAGGGGCTGACCGGCCTCGCCGAGCGGGCCCGGCTGGTGGGCGGCATGTGTCACGCGGGGCCGGGCGACGGCGGCGGGTTCCGGGTGGCGGGGATGCTGCCGTACGGGGCGGCGCCGGTCGCGGAGGCGGTGCCTTTGGTCGACGCGGCCGACGACTTCCGGCAGCAGACCACGAAGCCGCTGGTGGGCGATGGTCGTCCGGTCGTGGTCGGACCGGCCGACCGGACTTTCACCGAGCGGGAGTTGGCGATGGCGATGCGTGGGGGCCGGGGCACGGGCAGAGGGGTCGCGGTGGGGTGCGGGATCGCGTTCGCGGCGCTCGTCCTGCTTCTGGTGGCGGGCGGCTTCGGCCTCTACTTCCTGGTGGGTTCGCTGGAGAAGGGGATGATCGATCCCTCGGAGTACGAGGCGGTGAAGATCGGGGCGAGCGAGAAGGAGGTCCGCGACCGGCTGCCCTCGGGCGACTCGATAGCCACGGTGGGCCTCCAGGGCTCGGGGCCCGCGCAGCCGGAAGGGGCCGAGTGCCTGGTGCTGCTGTCCTCGGAGACGGGCGGGAACTGGAACGAGGAGCCCGTTTTCCGGTTCTGCTTCAAGGACGGCAAGCTGATCGAGAAGAAGTCGTACACGGCCGAGCAGCGGTAGCGCGGCCGCTCGTACCGGAGCCGTGGGGGAGAAGCTGTGGCAGGGCAGCCCATCAGGGTCGTGATCGCCGACGACGAGCCGCTGATCAGGGCCGGGATCCGGATGATCCTCAACTCGGACCCGGAGATCCAGGTCGTCGGGGAGGCGGCCGACGGGCGGGCGGCGGTCGATGCGGCGCGGGCGCACGCCGCCGACGTGGTGCTGCTCGACATCCAGATGCCAGTCCTCGACGGGCTCTCGGCGCTGCCGGAGCTGCGGCGGGCGGCGCCCGCGGCCCGGGTCGTCGTCCTGACGACCTTCGGCGAGCGGGAGAACGTCCTGCGGGCACTCGAGTACGGGG
The DNA here is from genome assembly GCF_042900925.1 of Streptomyces sp. NPDC012825. Classification (NCBI taxonomy): domain Bacteria; kingdom Bacillati; phylum Actinomycetota; class Actinomycetes; order Kitasatosporales; family Streptomycetaceae; genus Streptomyces; species Streptomyces sp. NPDC012825. Next base: position 258,935 of record NZ_JBIBBZ010000003.1, read on the forward strand.
GCGCCGGGTTCCTGCTCAAGGACACGGCGCCGGCGGAGCTGATCGGGGCCGTGCGGGCGGCCGCGGCGGGGGACGCGTATCTGTCGCCGGCGGCGACCCGGCACGTGGTGGAGCGGCTCGCCAAGGGCCGGGAGGCGGCCCGCGCCGAGGAGGCGCGGGGGCGGGTGGCGGCGCTGAGCGAGAAGGAGCGGGACGTCCTGGCGCTGCTCGGGGAGGGCCTGTCCAACGCGGACGCGGGGAGGCGGCTGCACATGAGCGAGGGCACGGTGAAGACGTACGTGAGCCGGATCCTGGCCAAGCTGGACTGCGAGAACCGCGTCCAGGCGGCGCTGCTCGCGCGGGACGCGGGGCTGTAAGGACTCGGGGCTGTATGGGAGCGGGGCTGTAAGGCTCGGGGCTGTAAGGGCTTTCCCGGTAGGGGGCGGGGGTTTTCCCGGCGGGGGCGCGGAGCCGGGAGGGTGGGGGCCGGGTCAGGGGGAGGGGTGGTCCGGGAGGGCGTCCGTGCCGGCGTCGTTGTAGCGCAGGAGGTACGCGGCGAAGCGGGCGAGGTCCTCGGCCGACCAGTCCTTGAGGCGCTCCTGATAGGCGGCCCTGCGGTTCGTCCGGGCCGAGGCGAGGACCTTCGTGCCCTTCTCCGTGGCGTGCAGGACCTGCACGCGGTGGTCGTCGGGGGCCGGACGGCGCTCCACGAAGCCGAGCTTCTCCAGGCCGGCGAGCTGGCGGCTGACCGTCGACTTGTCCAGCAGGTAGTGGGCCGCGAGGTCGGTCGCGCGGCAGCCGTGCCGCTCCTCGATGTGGGCGAGGAGCGTGTACGAGACGAGCGGGAGCTCGGGATGGACCCGGGCCGCCGCGGCGCGGGCCCGGCGGGCGAAGGCCGTCAGCTCGCGCTGGATGACGTCGAGGGACGCCTCGCGGGGTGGTTCGGCGCCGTCGGTCATGAGGGCTCCCTCGTCGTCGCACGGGCGCTGTTCGCCCGTCACGGCCTTTCGGTTGTATAGTACAACGGTTCCTTAGTTGTAAAAGCCAACCATGGAGGTCTCGGTGTCCGCAGGACCGAACACCAGGGGAGCGTTGAAGCACGTCCTCGGGCATCTGCTCACCCCCCTGCTGATGTGCGTCGGCATGGGACTCGCCTACCTCGGCGCCTTCCACGCCCCCGAACCCCACGACCTGCGCGTCGACGTCGTCGGCTCGGGACCCACGACCCAGGTCCTGGCCCAGTCGCTCCAGGACAGGGGGGCGGGCGCCCTCGACGTCCGTACCGTCGCCGACCGGGAGACGGCCGTCACCGCGCTGCGCGAGCAGCACAGCTTCGGCGCCTACGTACCGGGCACGAAGCCCGAGCTCCTCGTCGCCTCGGGCTCCTCCGACACCAGCGCCATGGCGGTCGAGAAGGTGTTCACCAAGGTCGCCGCCGCGCAGGACGCCCCCCTGAGGGTCACCGACGTCGCCCCCACCGCCTCCGGCGACCCCACCGGCCAGGGCGTCTTCTTCCTCCTGGTCGCCCTCAGCATCGGCGCGTACGCCTCGGTCGCCGTCATCGGCGGCGCCGGAGCCGTCCTGCCCATGCGGATCAGGGTCCTCCTCGCCGCCGGCATGTCGTTCGTCGTCAGCCTGATCGGCACCCTCTTCGCCGGACCGGTCTTCCACCTGGTCGACCGGGGGCTCGGCGGGGTGTGGGCGATGTCCTGGCTGTACGCGGCGGGCATCCTCCTCGTCGGCGTCGGCCTGCACACCTTCCTGCGCCGCTGGACCACGCTCGGCGTGATGGTCCTCTTCGTCATGCTCAACTTCACCAGCTCGGGCGGCATCTACCGGCCCGAGCTCCAGCCCGGCTTCTTCGGCTCCCTGCACGCCTTCTGGAACGGCGCGGGCTTCGTCGAGGGCGTGCGCGCCCATGTGTACTTCGACGGTTACGACCTCGGCGGGAACGTCCTCGTCCTCGCTTTCTGGCTGCTCGCCGGAGCCGTCCTCGTCACCGTCGCGGGCCTCACGGAGGCGCGGCGCGCGAAGCCGGCCGAGGGTGTGCCTGCCGTCGGCCCCGCTCCGAAGACCGCCATGGAGGCCACCTCGAAGGCCACAGCGGAGGCCACGGCGGAGGAGAAGGCCGAGGCCGAGGAGGAGATGGAGGAGGCCGTCGCGGTCTGAGGACCGCCCGGGTTCCGGCGGCGGGTACCTGCCCGGAGCGCTTCCGGGGAGTTGTCCACAGGCGCTCGTCCACAGGGGGAGACGGCCGATCGGCGGCGGCGGTACCGTCGGGGCCGAACGAGTAGGACATCGCATCGGGGGAGGGCGTCCCATGGACGTGATCACGGCTGTCGTGCCGGAACAGCGCGGTACGGACAGCGTGGGCGACCGGGCGCGGATCCCGCACGTGCCGGGGTTCGCGCGCCGGGCGGCCGCCGGGACCGGCGTCTCCCCCAAGGAGTGGGGCAAGGAGCTGCGCGAGCGGGTCCCCCGCTCCTCGCACGCCCGGCAGGACCCCGTCGCCGGGCGTCCGGACGCCGTCCGCGCCGTCGAGGAGTCGAACCGCGGCCGGGTCCCCGAGCTCACGCCGATACGGGTCGGCAGGATGGCGGCGAGCCCGTTCGCCTTCCTGCGCGGGTCCGCCGGGCTGATGGCCCAGGACCTCGCCGGGACCCCCGTCACCGGGATCGCCGCGCAGCTGTGCGGTGACGCGCACGCCGCCAACTTCGGTCTCTACGGGGACGCCCGCGGCCGGCTCGTCATGGACCTCAACGACTTCGACGAGACCGTCGTCGGTCCCTGGGAGTGGGACCTCAAGCGGCTCGCCACCTCCCTCGTCCTCGCCGGACGGGAGGTCGGCGCGAGCGAGGAGGCCTGCCGGGCCGCCGCCTTCGACGCCGTCGGCGCCTACCGGCGCACCATGCGCCTGCTCGCCCGGCTCCCCGTCGCCGACGCCTGGAACGCGATCGCCGACGAGGAGCTCGTCTCCCACGCCGACGCCCACGACCTCCTCGGCATCCTGGAGAAGGTCTCCGCCAAGGCCCGCAACAACACCAGCGCCCGGTTCGCCGCCCGGTCGACCGAGATCGTGGCGGACGCCGGGGGCGGCGGCCGCAGGTTCGTCGACGCTCCCCCGGTGCTGCGCGGGATCCCGGACGCCGAGGCGGCCCGGGTCGCCGCCTCCCTCGGCGCGTACCTGGAGACCGTGTCCGAGGACCGGCTGCCGCTCCTCGCGCGGTACGCCGTCCACGACGTGGCCTTCCGGGTGGTCGGCACCGGCAGCGTCGGCACCCGCTCCTACGTCGTGCTGCTCCTGGACCACCGGGGCGAGCCGCTGGTGCTCCAGGTCAAGGAGGCCCGGCCCTCGGCCCTGCTCCCCCACCTGCCGGCCGCCGGCTTCACCGTGAAGGAGGCGGACCACGAGGGGAGGCGCGTGGTGCTCGGGCAGAAGCGGATGCAGGTCGTCAGCGACATCCTGCTCGGCTGGACCACGGTCGACGGGCGCCCCTTCCAGGTGCGCCAGTTCCGCAACCGCAAGGGCAGCGTCGACCCCGCCGCGCTCGCCGCCGACCAGGTCGACGACTACGGGCGGATGACCGGCGCCCTGCTCGCCCGCGCCCACGCCCACAGCGCCGACCCGCGTCTGATATCCGGCTACTGCGGCAAGAACGAGGAGCTGGACGAGGCCGTCGCCTCCTTCGCCGTCGCGTACGCGGACCGCACCACGGCCGACCACGCCGACCTGCTCTCCGCCGTCCGCTCCGGACGGGTGGCGGCCGAGCTGGGCGTCTGACTCCCGCGCGGGACCGATCCCCCGGCCCCTTACGCTGGGAGGGTGACGAGCCGGAACGAGGACAGCGACGTGGACCAGGGCCTGGAGCAGGGCGCGGACACCGGGGGCGACGAGCGGCCCGAGGCACGGCTCGGGCGTGCCGTGCGGGCGGCCGAACAGGCGCTGATCGAGTTCGAGATCGCCGTCGAGACCTTCCGGGTCGAGGTGGAGAACTTCTCCCGGCTGCACCACCAGAAGCTCGGCCCGATGTACGCGCGGCTCGACGAGCTGGAGGCGCTGATCGCCGAGGCCCGGGCGGCGCGCACCGGCGACCCGGAGGACCTGCGGCGGGCCCGGGAGGCGCGGGCGTCCGTCATGCCGATGCCGGGCGTGGAGGAGCTGTTCCACGACTGGATCGACACCGACGGCCTCTCCCCCGAGGCGGCGGCCATGCTCACCGAGCGACCGGTCCAGCCGCCGAAGCGGGTCCGGCCCGGCGAGGAGGCCCGCAGGCTCTACCGCGAGCTGGCCCGCAAGGCCCATCCCGACCTGGCCCGCGAGGAGGACGAGCGGAAGCGCCGCGAGGAGTTCATCACCCGGGTGAACGCCGCCTACGCCCGGGGCGACGAGGGACTGCTGCGCGAGCTGTCCGCCGAGTGGGAGGCCGGGCCGGCACCGGCCGAGGAGCGGCTCGGCGAGAGCGAGGAGCTGTACGCGCGCCTGGAGTGGCTGGCGGAGCGCAAGGACATGTTGTCGGCGGTGGCGCGGGAGCTGGAGGAGAGCGCGATCGGCGCGATGCTGCGGATGGCACCGGACGACCCGGACCGGCTCCTGGAGGAGATCGCGGAGCAGCTGCTCGCGCAGGTCTCCGAGCGGGAGAACGAGCTGTCCGGCCTGGTGCAGTAGGTTTTCCGTGCGCCCGACTTCCTGCGGGCGGTTCCCACGAGAGAAGGCCGGTCCCATGAATTTCTCCCCGCTGCCCTCGGTGGACGCGGCTTCCGTGCCGGCCGACGCCCTGGTGCTGGACGTCAGGGAGGAGGACGAGTGGGCCGCAGGCCACGTCGAGGGCGCGGTGCACGTGCCGATGAGCGACTTCGTGGCCCGCTTCGGCGAGGTCACGGAGTCCCTGGCCGAGCACGGCCGGGCCTATGTGATGTGCCGGGTGGGCGGCCGGTCGGCGCAGGTCACCCAGTACCTGGTCCAACAGGGCTTCGACGCGGTGAACGTCGACGGCGGGATGCTCGCCTGGGACGGTGCCGGACGCCCGATGGTGGCGGAGAACGGCGGCCGGGCGTTCGTCCTCTGACCCCCGGCCCCGGAGCCCGGGGAGGGCTTGCGTCGTCCTCTCCCGGACCCCCGGGTCTCCGGAATCTTCTCCAGGCCCTCCGGCCCCGCCCCGTCAGCGGTCGAAGTCCAGCTCCACGTCGGCGGTGGTGGGGCGGGACTGGCAGGCCAGGACGTAACCGGCCTCCGTCTCGTCCGGCTCCAGGGCGAAGTTGCGGTCCATCCGCACCTCTCCGCCGACGACGAAGGCCCGGCAGGTGCCGCACACCCCGCCCTTGCAGGCGTACGGGGCGTCCGCGCGGGCGCGGAGCACGGTGTCCAGGAGCGACTCGCCCCGCTCCACCGGCCAGGTCCCGGACCGGCCGTGCAGGGTCGCGGTCAGGGTGGCGTGCGCGGGGGCGTCGGCCGCCGGGGCCGCCGCGGGCGCGGAGCCGTCGTCGACGTGGAAGATCTCCTGGTGGATCCGGCCCCGGTCGACGCCCAGGTCGCGCAGCGCGCGCTCGGCGCCCTGCACCAGACCGAACGGGCCGCACAGGAACCAGCCGTCTACCTCGCCGACCGGCAGCAGCGCGGGGAGCAGCCCGGCGAGCCGCTCGCGATCGAGCCGGCCGGACGGCAGCCCCGCCTGCTGCTCCTCCCGGGAGAGCACGGTGACCAGCTGGAAGCGGTCGGGGTAACGGTCCTTGAGGTCGGCCACCTCGTCCAGGAACATCGTGGACGCGGCGGTGCGGTCGCTCCGGACCAGACAGAACCGGGCCTCCGGCTCGCGGGCGAGCAGGGTGGCCGCCATCGAGAGCACCGGGGTGATGCCGCTGCCGCCGACGACGGCGGCGAAGCGGCCGGGACGCGGGGCGAGCGTGAAGCGTCCCATCGGCTCCATGACCTCGACGAGCTCACCGACGGCCAGCTCCTTGAGGGCGTACGTCGAGAACGCGCCGCCGTCCACGAGCCGGATGCCGACGCGCAGGACGGGGGGCTCGCCGACCGGGGCGGCGGGGGCGCAGATCGAGTACGTGCGCCGGACCTCCTCGCCCCGCTCGCCGGTGCGCCGCAGCGCGAGGTGCTGGCCGGGCAGGTGCCGGTACGCCTCGCGCAGCTCGGGCGGGACCGCGAAGGTGACGGCCACGGAGTCGTCCGTGAGCCGCTCGACCTCGCTCACCGCGAGCGGATGGAACCCGGCCCGCCCCGCGCCTGAGGACACCATCTACAGCTCCTTGAAGTGGTCGAACGGTTCGCGGCAGGCGGTGCAGCGGCGCAGTGCCTTGCACGCGGTGGAGGAGAAGCGGCTCAGGAGCTCGGTGTCGGTGGAACCGCAGTGCGGGCAGCGGATCGCCAGCGTCAGCGGCACCGGGCCGCCGGCCGGGCCCTGCGGGCGCGGCGGGGCGATGCCGAACTCGGTGAGCTTGCGCCGCCCCTCCTCGCTGATGTCGTCGGTGGACCAGGCGGGGGCGAGGACCGTGACGACGGAGACCTCCGGAACCCCGTGGTCGTGGAGGGCGCGCTCGATGTCCGCGGACATGGCCTCGATCGCGGGGCAGCCCGTGTACGTCGGGGTGAGGGTGACCTCGACCCGGCCGGGACCGGTGACGTGGACCCCCCGCATCACCCCCAGCTCCTCCAGGGTGAGGACGGGAAGCTCCGGGTCGGGGACGGCTCCGGCGACCCGGCTCAGCTCCTCCTCCAGGGCCGTCATGGTCACCACGACGCCCCCGGGTGGCTGCGGTGCAGGTGCTGCATCTCGGCCAGCATCCGCCCGAAGGACTCGGTGTGCAGGCCCTGGCGGCCCGCGCCCGCGCTCCAGGCGCCGGTGCGCGGCCCGGAGGGCACGGCGAGCGTGGCCCTGCCGAGGACATCCGTCACCGACTCCAGCCAGGCGCTCTCCAGGGCCGCGTGGTCCACGTCGAGCCCTTCGACCGGCCGGAACAGCTCGCCGGTGTACCGCCACAGGGCGTCGCAGGCCCGCCGCATCCGCTCGTGGCTCTCGGGGGTGCCGTCGCCGAGGCGCAGCGTCCAGTGCTCGGCGTGGTCCCGGTGGTAGGCGACCTCCTTGACGGCCTTCGCCGCGAGACCGGCGAAGGGCCCGTCGCCGGAGGCCAGCCACCCGTACAGCAGGTGCTGGTAGGTGGAGAAGTACAGCTGCCGGGCGATGGTGTGGGCGAAGTCGCCGTTCGGCTGCTCGACGAGCTGGGCGTTGCGGAAGGAGCGCTCCTCCCGGAGGTAGGCCAGTTCGTCCTCGTCGCCGACGAGGGAGAGCAGGACGCGGGCCTGGCCGAGCAGGTCGAGCGCGATGTTCGCCAGGGCGACCTCCTCCTCCAGGACGGGGGCGGAGCCGGCCCACTCCCCCAGGCGGTGGGAGAGGACGAGGGCGTCGTCGCCGAGGGCGAGGGCCGCGCCGACGGGCACGGCGGCGGGGACGCCCTCGCGGGCGTCGGCGCTCTCCCGGGTCCCGGCGCCTTCCCGGGTGTCGGAGGTGCTCACAGGTGTTTCACCCCCTCCGGGATCTCGTAGAAGGTCGGGTGGCGGTAGGGCTTGTCCGCCGCCGGGTCGAAGAAGGGGTCCTTCTCGTCGGGCGAGGAGGCGGTGATCGTCGCGGAGGGCACGACCCAGATCGAGACGCCCTCGCTCCTGCGGGTGTACAGGTCGCGGGCGTTGCGCAGGGCCATCTCCGCGTCGGGCGCGTGGAGGCTGCCCGCGTGGGTGTGGGACAGTCCGCGGCGCGAGCGCACGAACACCTCCCACAGGGGCCAACCGTCGCTCGTCATGCCTGTGCCTCCCCGTGCTTTCCGGTGTGCTTCTCCGCGTGGGCCGCCGCGGCTTCCCTGACCCAGGCGCCGTCCTCGTGGGCCTGGCGCCGCCTGCTCAGCCGCTGGTCGTTGCAGGGGCCGTTCCCCTTGAGGACGTCCCAGAACTCGGTCCAGTCGATCGGCCCGAAGTCGTAGTGCCCGCGCTCCTCGTTCCACCGGAGGTCCGGGTCGGGGAGGGTGAGGCCGAGGGCGTCGGCCTGCGGCGCGGCGATGTCGACGAAGCGCTGCCGCAGCTCGTCGTTGGAGTGGCGCTTGATCTTCCAGGCCATCGCCTGCGCGGTGTGGGTCGACTCGTCGTCCGGCGGGCCGAACATCATCAGAGAGGGCCACCACCAGCGGTCCACCGCGTCCTGCGCCATGGCGTGCTGGGCCTCGGTGCCGTTCGACAGGGCGAGCAGCGCCTCGTACCCCTGGCGCTGGTGGAAGGACTCCTCCTTGCAGACCCGGACCATCGCGCGGGCGTACGGGCCGTAGGAGCAGCGGCACAGGGGGACCTGGTTGGTGATCGCGGCGCCGTCCACCAGCCAGCCGATCGCGCCGACGTCGGCCCAGGTCAGCGTGGGGTAGTTGAAGATCGAGGAGTACTTCTGGCGGCCGGAGTGGAGCTTGTCGAGCAGCTCGTCGCGGCTGGTGCCGAGGGTCTCCGCCGCGCTGTACAGGTACAGCCCGTGGCCCGCCTCGTCCTGCACCTTGGCCATCAGGATCGCCTTGCGGCGCAGCGAGGGCGCGCGGGTGATCCAGTTCGCCTCGGGCTGCATGCCGATGATCTCGGAGTGGGCGTGCTGCGCGATCTGCCGGACGAGCGAGGCGCGGTAGGCCTCGGGCATCCAGTCGCGCGGCTCGATGCGCTCGTCGGCGGCGACGGCGGCGTCGAACACGGCCTCGTGGGCGGCCGCCTCCACCGCGGCCGCGTCCGCCGCGTCGGCCGTGCCCGCGCCGCCCGCCGCGCCCGCGGTCCCTGCCGTTCCTGCCGTCACTGCGGTCATCAGATCCCCTACCGACCGATCGTTCGGTTCATTGGCTTCAATGGTGAGACGGCGGCCCGTATGGTGTCAACCCTGTGGACGACCGAGGTGGGCCGATCGGGATCGGGGCGGGATGGACGCGTACGCCGAAAAGGACGCGGACGGGGTGCGGGAGGGCCTGCGCACACCCCGGGAGGAACTCTCGCCCGCTCCCTCGGGCCCCGCTCCCTCGGACCCCGCGCCCCCGCCGGTCGCCGGGACGGGCGCCGGGATCATGGCGCTCTCCCTGCCGTACCAGGTCGTCGTCGCCGTCGCGCTCGCCGTCACCGGCGTGTTCGCCTGCGTCCACCTGGCGATGGTCTTCCTGCACGTGGCGCCGTCCAACACGCTGACCAAGCAGAACGGCCGGGCCGTCGACGACTGGGTCTACCCCGAGTTCGAGCAGAACTGGAAGCTCTTCGCACCCAATCCGCTCCAGCAGAACGTCTCCGTCGAGGCCCGCGCCGAGGTGACCGCCGCCGACGGCACCCGCCGGACCACCGGCTGGATCGACCTCACCGCCCAGGACACCGGGGCGATCCGCCACAACCCGATGCCCAGTCACACCCAGCAGAACCAGCTCCGCAGGGCCGTGGACTTCTACTTCAACTCGCACACCGAGGACCACCGCCCCAACGGAACGCGCGGCCGCCTCTCGGAGCAGTACATGCGCCGGATCGCGGTGCAGCGGCTCGACGGCCTGCCCTCCCTCGCGGGCTCCGACGTGCGCCGCGTCCAGCTCCGCGCCGTCACCCGGCCCGTCCCCGTGCCGCGCTGGAGCACCGAGAAGTCGAAGTCCTCCCCCTCCCACCGCGACTTCCCGTGGTGGCGGATCACCGACGCCGACCGGTCCGCCGACACCGGTGCCGACGCCGACCGGAAGCGCGCGGACGTGGCCCCGAACCGCGCGGAGGCGGCCCGATGAGCACGCCGGTACCGCCGCCCACACCGGCACCGACACCGCCGCCCGTGTCCGCCTCCACGCGTGCGCGTGCCCGCGAGCCCTTCGACCGCCGGCTCGCCCGTGCCGTCCAGGCCGTCACCGGTCGCACCCTCGGCCCGTACCAGAGCGCGATCGTACGGATCGGCTTCTCGCTGACCTGGCTGCTCTTCCTGCTGCGCGAGCTGCCGCACCGGCACCGGCTGTACGGCGTCGAGAGCCCCTGGTCCTGGGGGATGGCCGAGCACCTGATCGCCGACAACCGGGCCTTCACCGTGCTCATGTGGTCGGACGGCCGGATCTGGTTCGAGGTCGTCTACGGACTCGCGGCGCTCTCCGCCGTCCTGCTCCTGGTGGGCTGGCGCACCCGGGCCGTCTCCGTGGTCTTCATGGCCGGGGTGCTGTCGCTGCAGAACCGCGCCGTCTTCGTGGGCGACGGCGGCGACAACGTCCTCCACCTCGCCGCGATCTACCTCGTCCTGACCCGCTGCTCCCGGGTGTGGTCCCTCGACGCCCGGCGGGCGGCCCGCGAGGAGCGTGCCGCCCGCGCCGGGGAACCCCCGAGCCGCGACCTCACCGGCCCGCTGCTGTGGACCGTGCTCGGCGGCTTCCTCGTGGCCGCCACCTGGTTCTCCGACGTCAGCGGCGAGTGGTGGATGCCGGTGCTGCTGTGGGTGCTCTGGCTGGGGAACGCGCTGTGGTGGCTGGTGCGCCGGTACGCCCCGGGGGAGCCCCGCACCCTGCTGGACGCCCTCGCCGACCTCGCGCACAACGCCACCCTCCTGGTGCTCATGGCGGAGGTCTGTCTGATCTACGCCACGGCCGGCTGGTACAAGATCCAGGGCTCGCGCTGGCAGGACGGCACCGCGCTGTTCTACCCGCTCCACCTCGACTACTTCACGCCCTGGCCCGCCCTCTCCGAGCTGCTCGCCTCCAGCGGGATCATGGTCATGGCGCTGACCTACGGCACGGTGATCGTGCAGGTCGCCTTCCCCTTCACGCTCTTCGACCGCCGGGTCAAGAACGTCCTCCTCGTCGTGATGATGCTGGAGCACGCCGGGATCGCCCTGCTGCTCGGCCTGCCGGTCTTCTCGCTGGCGATGATCTCCGCCGACGCGGTCTTCCTGCCGACGGTGTTCCTGGTGGCCCTGGGGGCGCGGGTGTCCCGGGTCCGGGACCGGCTGCTGCGGCGGACGCCGGACGGGACGCTGCCCGAGCAGCGCCGTACGGACGAGGAGCACGGCCCCCGTACCCTCGTCGGGTGAGCACCACCGAAGAGAGGCCCGGGACCGGGCCGGAGACCGCCGGTCCCGACCGGGAGCCGGTCCAGTACGACGAGGGGTTCGGCCCCGAGGTCGGCGTCGGGCCGCACCCGGAGCCGTGGCCCGAGGGCGAGCGCTACGACCCCGAGCTGCTCGCCGGCGGCGACCGGCGCAACGTCGTCGACCGCTACCGGTACTGGACGCGGGAGGCGGTCGTCGCCGACCTGGACACCCGGCGGCACGACTTCCACGTGGCGGTGGAGAACTGGGGCCACGACTTCAACATCGGCTCGGTGGTGCGGACCGCCAACGCCTTCCTGGCCAAGGAGGTCCACATCGTGGGCCGGCGGCGCTGGAACCGGCGCGGCGCCATGGTCACCGACCGCTATCAGCACGTCCGCCACCACCCGGACACCGAGTCGCTGACCTCGTGGGCGGCGGCCGAGGGCCTGCCCGTCATCGGCATCGACAACCTGCCCGGCGCCGTGCCGCTGGAGCGCACCGTGCTCCCCCGCCGCTGTGTGCTGCTCTTCGGGCAGGAGGGCCCCGGGCTCACCGAGGAGGCCCGCGCCCACGTGGAGAGGGTCTGCTCGATCGCCCAGTTCGGCTCCACCCGGTCGATCAACGCGGGGGCGGCCGCCGCCATCGCCATGCACGCGTGGATCCAGCGGTACGCGGAGATCGACACCCCCTAGGGGGTGTGCGGCGAGGCCCGACCGACCCCGCCGCACACGGCGGGTCAGGCCTGGCGGCGGACCTCCACCACCCGGAAGCGGTTGGCGACGAAGGCGCCGTCGCACAGGGCGGCGTTCGCCGACGGGTTCCCGCCGGAGCCGTGGAAGTCGGAGAACGCGGCCGTCTGGTTCACGTAGACCCCGCCCGTCAGGTTCAGCGACAGCTGGGCCGCCTCTTCCAGACAGACCTCTTCCACCGCGCGCTCGACCTCCTCCGAGCTCGTGTACGCGCCGACCGTCATCGCGCCCTGCTCGCGGACCGTGCGCCGCAGCAGCTCCAGGGCGTCGGCGGTGGAGTCCACCGCGACGGCGAAGGAGACCGGGCCGAAGCACTCCGAGGAGTACGCGTCCCGGGCCTCCGGCTCGGAGGCGTCCAGCTTCACGATCACCGGGGTGCGGACCACGGCGTCCGGGAACTCCGCGTTGGCCACCTCGCGGGAGGCCAGCGCGACCTCGCCGAGGTCGGCGGCGGCCTCCAGACGCGCCTTCACGTCCGGATTGACCAGGGCGCCGAGCAGACCGTTGGCCCGGGCGTCGTCGCCGAGCAGGCCGTCGACCGCCGCCGCGAGGTCGGTCACGACCTCGTCGTACGACTTGGGGCCCTGGTCGGTGTCGATGCCGTCGCGGGGGATCAGCAGGTTCTGCGGGGTGGTGCACATCTGGCCGCTGTAGAGGGACAGCGAGAAGGCCAGATTGCCGAGCATGCCCCGGTAGTCGTCGGTGGAGTCCACCACGACCGTGTTGACCCCGGCCTTCTCGGTGTAGACCTGGGCCTGGCGCGCGTTGGCCTCCAGCCACTCCCCGAAGGCGGTCGAGCCGGTGTAGTCGATGATCCGGACCTCGGGGCGCAGGGCCAGGTCCTTGGCGATGCCCTCGCCGGGGCGCTCGACGGCGAGGGCCACCAGGTTCGGGTCGAAGCCCGTCTCGGCGAGCACCTCGCGGGCGATCCGGACGGTGAGCGCCAGCGGCAGGACCGCGCGCGGGTGGGGCTTGACCAGGACCGCGTTGCCGGTGGCGAGGGAGGCGAACAGGCCCGGGTAGCCGTTCCACGTGGGGAAGGTGTTGCAGCCGACCAGCAGGGCGACACCGCGGCCGACGGGGGTGAACTCCTTGCTCAGCTCCAGGGGGCCGCGCTTGCCCTGGGGCTTGGACCAGTCGGCCCGCCCGACGGGGGTGCGGGTCTGCTCCGCGTACGCGTACGCCACCGCCTCCAGGCCGCGGTCCTGGGCGTGCGGGCCGCCGGCCTGGAAGGCCATCATGAACGCCTGGCCGCTGGTGTGCATGACGGCGTGGGCGAACTCGTGTGTGCGTGCGGAGATCCGGGCGAGGATCTCCAGGCAGACCAGGGCGCGCGTCTCGGCCCCGGCGTCCCGCCAGGCGCCCATTCCCGCGCGCATGGCGGGGAGCAGCACGTCGACGTCCGGGTGCGGGTACTCGACGCCGAGCTCCGGGCCGTACGGCGAGACCTCGCCGCCGGTCCAGCCGTCCGTGCCGGGCTGGTCGAGCTCGAAGCGGCCGTTCAGCAGGGACTGGTACGCGGCGAGACCGGCCGCCGCGTCGAGCGAGTCGTCCGACCCGTACGCCTTGGGGTGCTCGGGGTGCGGCGACCAGTAGGCACGGGTGCGGATGGTGTCGAGCGCCTGGTCGAGCGTGGACCGGTGCTTCTCGGCCAGACGGTCGGTGGTCGGCTGGGCGGTGGCCATGGATGGACCAACTCCTCGTCGAGCTGGGCAGGGAGACACGTACGGAGTTAGAGTAACCGAACGATCGGTCGGGACAAGGGGGTCCGCCGATCCTGTGGAAAACCCATCGGGGAGGATCACTCCCATGAGTGCCGACGTGACCGTCAGGGGGAGCGACGACGTGACCGCCAACGAGGCCGCCGCCGTGGAGCAGGACCGCGCGGAAGCCGTGCGGACGGACGGCGCCGACGCCGTGGAGACGGATCGTGCCGCAGTCGTGGGGCCCGTCGCGCGGGACCGCGTCGTCGCCGTCGTCGGCACCGGGACCATGGGGCAGGGCATCGCCCAGGTCGCGCTGGTCGCCGGCCACCCCGTGCGCCTCTACGACAGCGCCCCGGGCCGGGCCGGGGAGGCCGTGGCCGCCCTCACCGCCCGCCTCGACCGGCTCGTGGAGAAGGGTCGGCTGGACGCCGGCGCGCGCGAGACGGCCGTCGGACGGCTGCACGCGGCCGGAGAGCTCGCCGAGCTCGCGGACGCGGCCCTCGTCGTCGAGGCGATCGTCGAGGACCTCTCCGTCAAGCGGCGGCTCTTCGCGGACCTGGAGGAGGTCGTCGGGGACGACACCGTCCTCGCCACCAACACCTCCTCGCTCTCCGTCACCGCCGTCGCCGGGGGGCTGCGGCTGCCCGGCCGGTTCGTCGGACTGCACTTCTTCAACCCGGCGCCGCTGCTCCCGCTCGTCGAGGTCGTCAGCGGCTTCGCCACCGACCCGGACGTCGCCACGCGCGCGTACGAGACGGTGAAGGGCTGGGGCAAGACGCCGGTGCGCTGCGCGGACACCCCCGGCTTCATCGTGAACCGGGTCGCGCGCCCCTTCTACGCCGAGGCGCTGCGCGTGTACGAAGAGGGTGGCGCGGACCCGGCCACCGTCGACGCGGCCCTGCGCGAGAGCGGCGGCTTCCGCATGGGCCCGTTCGAGCTGACCGACCTCATCGGCCAGGACGTGAACGAGGCCGTCACCCGCTCCGTCTGGGAGTCCTTCCACCACGACCCCAAGTTCACCCCGTCGCTCGCACAGCGCCGGCTCGTCGAGTCGGGCCGCCTCGGACGCAAGACGGGCCACGGCTGGTTCTCGTACGCGGAGGGCGCCGAGCGGCCCGAGCCGCACACGGCACCGCCGGCGAAGGCTCCGGAGAAGATCGTCGTCCGGGGCGATCTGGAGGTCGCCGAGCCGCTGGTGGGGCTCTTCGAGGAGGCGGGGATCAAGGTCCGGCGCAGGGCCGGCGCCGGCTACATCCAGCTGCCCGGCGGCGCCCGGCTCGGCCTGGCCGACGGCGAGGCCGCCTACGAGTACCCCGGCGAGGAGATCATCCACTTCGACCTCGCGCTGGACTACGCGCGCGCGTCCCGGATCGTGCTGTCGACCGGCGAGGACACCCCGCCCGAGTCCCTCGCCGAGGCCGTCGGCCTCTTCCAGGCCCTCGGCAAGCAGGTGTCCGTCATCGGCGACGTGCCCGGCATGATCGTCGCCCGCACGGTCGCGATGCTGGCCGACCTCGCGGCCGACGCGGTCGACCGGGGGGTCGCCACCGCCGAGGACGTCGACACGGCGATGCGGCTCGGCGTGAACTATCCGCTGGGGCCGCTGGAGTGGGCCGGAAGGGTGGGCCACGCGCGCGTACGGGAGCTGCTCGTGTCGCTGCACGAGCGTCACCCGACGGGGCGGTACGCGCCGAGCCCGGGCACCGCCCGCCGGGGATACGCCGAGGAAGGACGTGACTCCCGATGACCACGGCGAAGCGCGACACGTACACCCCCGAGACGCTGCTCTCGGTCGCGGTGCGGGTCTTCAACGAGCGCGGTTACGACGGCACGTCCATGGAGCACCTGTCGAAGGCGGCGGGCATCTCCAAGTCGTCGATCTACCACCACGTGTCCGGCAAGGAGGAGCTGCTCCGGCGGGCGGTCAGCCGGGCGCTCGACGGCCTGTTCGCGGTCCTCGACGAGCCGGGGGCCGGGCGGGGCCGGGCCGTCGAGCGGGTCGAGCACGTCACGCGCCGCACCGTCGAGGTGCTGATCGCGGAGCTGCCGTACGTGACGCTGCTGCTCCGGGTGCGCGGCAACACGGCCACCGAGCGGTGGGCGATGGAACGGCGCCGCGAGTTCGACCATCGGGTGGCCGACCTCCTGAAGGCGGCCGTCGCCGAGGGCGACCTGCGGGCCGACGTGGACATCCGGCTCGCGACCCGGCTGCTCTTCGGCATGATCAACTCGCTGGTGGAGTGGTACCGGCCGCACCCGGACACGGCGGCGGAGCGGCAGCGGATCGCGGACACCGTCGCCCGCCTGGCCTTCGACGGGCTGCGGACGGCCCGCTGAGGACCTCCGGAGGTGCCCCGGACCCTTTCAGCGGTCCGGGTCGAGGTCCGTCTCCTCGAAGACCAGCAGGGTCCGGGTCGAGAGCACCTCCGGGATCGACTGGAGCTTGGTGAGCACCAGCTCGCGCAGGGTCCGGTTGTCCGGGGTGTGCACCAGGAGCAGCACGTCGAAATCGCCGCTGACCAGCGCGATGTGCGCGGCTCCCGGCAGGGCCTGGAGCTGTTCGCGCACGGTCCGCCAGGAGTTCTGGACGATCTTGAGCGTGATGTAGGCGGAGGCGCCCTGGCCCGCCCGCTCGTGGTTCACGCGGGCGCTGAAACCGCGGATCACCCCGTCGTCGATGAGCCGGTTGATCCGCGCGTAGGCGTTGGCCCGGGAGACGTGCACCCGGTCGGCCACCGACCGCACCGAGGCGCGGCCGTCCGTCTGGAGTATCCGCAGGATGTCGCGGTCGACGGCGTCCAGCGGGCGCGCGGGCGGGCCCGGGAGCGCCGCCGCGGGGCCCGGTGACACGACCTGCTCCCACTCGTCGGCCATTTGTTCATCCGCCATGTGCCCCCGCCTCTCTCCGGTGGACGACCTGCCCTTATCCCAGGCTGTGGACAACCGTTTGTCCACAGGCTGGAGGCGCCTGTAGCCAAAATGCCTCCACGACCGAACAATCGGTAGGTGAGGCGCACCACACTCGCGCCGCCCGCCTTCGGGCTGTAAGCCCGCTCCCACGAGGAGGTGGACTCGTTGCGACAGCGCAGTTCGACAGTCCAAGAGCCGCCCGGTGCCGCGCCCGCCCACCGGACCACCCCGCCGACGTGGCGGCCGCGCACCGACCCCGCGCCGCTGCTGCCCGACACCGAGCCGCTGCGCGTGCTCGGCACGGACGCCGTGGCCGACGCCGATCCCGCGCTGCTGCTGAGGCTCTACGCGGAGCTGGTCCGCGGCCGCCGGTACAACACCCAGGCCACCGCCCTCACCAAGCAGGGCCGGCTCGCCGTGTACCCGTCCACCACCGGCCAGGAGGCGTCCGAGATCGCCGCCGCGGCGGTCCTGGAGGACCGGGACTGGCTCTTCCCCTCGTACCGCGACACCCTGGCGGCGGTGGCCCGCGGCCTCGACCCCGTCCAGGCGCTGACCCTGCTCCGCGGCGACTGGCACACCGGCTACGACCCGCACGAGCACCGGATCGCGCCGCTCTGCACCCCCCTGGCCACCCAGCTCCCGCACGCGGTGGGCCTCGCCCACGCCGCCCGCCTCAAGGGCGACGACGTCGTCGCCCTCGCCATGGTCGGCGACGGCGGCACCAGCGAGGGCGACTTCCACGAGGCGCTGAACTTCGCGGCCGTCTGGCAGGCCCCGGTGGTCTTCCTCGTCCAGAACAACGGCTTCGCGATCTCCGTGCCGCTCGCCAAGCAGACCGCCGCGCCCTCCCTCGCCCACAAGGCCGTCGGGTACGGCATGCCGGGCCGGCTCGTCGACGGCAACGACGTGGTCGCCGTCCACCAGGTGCTCGCCGAGGCCGTGGCACGCGCGCGGCGCGGCGGCGGACCGACCCTCGTCGAGGCCGTCACCTACCGGATCGACGCCCACACCAACGCCGACGACGCCACCCGCTACCGCGAGGCCGCCGAGGTCGAGGCCTGGCGGGCGCACGACCCCGTCCTGATCCTCGAACGGGAACTGACCGCACGCGGCCTGCTCGACGAGGACGGCAGGCGCGCCGCCGCCGAGGCCGCCGAGACGATGGCCGCGGAGCTGCGCGAACGGATGAACGCCGACCCGGTGCTCGACCCGATGGACCTGTTCGCGCACGTGTACGCGGAGCAGACCGCGCAGCTGCGCGAACAGGCGGCGCAGCTGCGCGCCGAGCTCGAAGCCGAGGGTGAGGCGTGATGACGACCGCGACGACCGGATCCAAGGCGTCCGGAACCGCCGGGAAGGCCGGGAGGGCCAAGCCCGCCACGATGGCGCAGGCGCTCCAGCGCGCCATGCGCGACGCCATGGCCGAGGACCCGACCGTCCACGTGATGGGCGAGGACGTCGGCGCCCTCGGCGGGGTCTTCCGGGTCACCGACGGGCTCGCGAAGGAGTTCGGCGAGGACCGCTGCACGGACACCCCGCTGGCCGAGGCCGGCATCCTCGGCGCGGCCGTCGGCATGGCCATGTACGGCCTGCGGCCGGTCGTGGAGATGCAGTTCGACGCCTTCGCGTACCCGGCGTTCGAGCAGCTGATCTCCCACGTGGCGCGCATGCGCAACCGCACGCGCGGCGCGATGCCGATGCCGATCGTCATCCGGGTGCCGTACGGCGGCGGGATCGGCGGCGTCGAGCACCACAGCGACTCCTCCGAGGCCTACTACACGGCCACCCCGGGCCTCCACGTCGTCACCCCGGCCACCGTCGAGGACGCCTACGGTTTGCTGCGCGCGGCCATCGCCTCCGACGACCCGGTGGTCTTCCTGGAGCCCAAGCGGCTCTACTGGTCCAAGTCCGACTGGTCCCCCGAGGCGCCCGCGTCCGTCGAGCCCATCGGCAGGGCCGTCGTGCGCCGCCGGGGCACCGGCGCCACCCTGATCACCTACGGCCCCTCGCTGCCGGTCTGCCTGGAGGCCGCCGAGGCCGCGCAGGCGGAGGGCTGGGACCTCGAAGTCGTCGACCTCCGCTCGCTCGTGCCGTTCGACGACGAGACCGTCTGCGCCTCGGTGCGGCGCACCGGACGCGCGGTCGTGGTCCACGAGTCGACCGGCTTCGGCGGCCCCGGCGCGGAGATCGCCGCCCGGGTGACCGAGCGCTGCTTCCACCACCTGGAGGCGCCGGTGCTGCGGGTCGCGGGCTTCGACATCCCGTACCCGCCGCCGATGCTGGAGCGGCACCACCTGCCCGGCGTGGACCGGGTCCTGGACGCGGTGGCGCGGCTCCAGTGGGAGGCGGACAACTGATGGCCCAGGTCCTCGAATTCAAGCTCCCCGACCTCGGCGAGGGACTCACCGAGGCCGAGATCGTGCGCTGGCTGGTCGCCGTCGGCGACGTCGTCGCCGTCGACCAGCCGGTCGTCGAGGTGGAGACGGCCAAGGCCATGGTCGAGGTGCCCTGCCCGTACGGCGGCGTCGTCACCGCCCGGTACGGCGAGGAGGGCACCGAACTGCCCGTCGGCGCACCGCTCCTGACGGTCGCCGTGGGCGGCACGGGGGAGCCCGCGCCCGCGGCCGTTCCCGCCGCCCCCGGGAAGAGCACCGGGGACGCCGAGTCGGCCGTCTCCTCCGAGTACTCCGGCAACGTCCTCGTCGGTTACGGCACCGCCGGACCGGCCGCCCGGCGCCGCCGGGTGCGGCAGACGGCACCGGCGGCCGCTCGGGTTCCGGCGGCCGCTCCGGCACCGGCGGTCGCTCCGGCTCCGGTCGCGGCCCCCGCGTCCGCGCCCGTGCCCGCATCCGTACATCAGGGGCCCGTGCCCGTCATCTCGCCGCTCGTACGGAAGCTGGCCAGGGACGGGGGGCTCGACCTGCGGCAGGTGCACGGGTCCGGGCCCGAGGGGCTGATCCTGCGGGCCGACGTGGAGCTGGCCCTCGCGACGGCCCCGGACCATCGGGCGCCCGCGCCGGCGCCCGTTCCCCCCGCCCCCTCCGTCGCACCGGCGGGCGAGCGGATTCCGCTGCGCGGGGTCCGCGGCGCGGTGGCGGACAAGCTGTCCCGCAGCCGCACGGAGATCCCGGACGCGACCTGCTGGGTCGACGCCGACGCGACCGAACTGATGGCCGCCCGGGCGGCGATGAACGCGACGGGCGGGCCGAAGATCTCGCTGCTCGCGCTCCTCGCCCGGATCTGCGTCCACGCCCTGGACCGGTTCCCCGAACTCAACTCCACGGTCGACACCGCCGCACGGGAGATCGTCCGGCTGCCGGACGTGCACCTCGGGTTCGCCGCCCAGACCCCGCGCGGCCTGGTCGTCCCCGTGGTCAAGGACGCGGGGAAGCGGACGGCCGAGTCGCTGACGGAGGAGTTCGGGCGCCTGACCGAGGCCGCCCGGCAGTCCGCGCTCACCCCGGCCGACCTGACGGGCGGCACGTTCACCCTCAACAACTACGGGGTGTTCGGGGTCGACGGCTCCACGCCGATCGTCAACCACCCCGAGGCCGCCATGCTCGGTGTCGGCCGGATCATCCCCAAACCCTGGGTGCACCGGGGCGAACTGGCCGTGCGTCAGGTGGTGCAGCTCTCGCTCACCTTCGACCACCGGGTCTGCGACGGCGGCACGGCGGGCGGCTTCCTGCGGTACGTGGCGGACTGCGTCGAACAGCCGGCGGTGCTGCTCCGCACGGTCTGACGACACCCGTCGCCGCCCGGCCCGTCTCTCCTCGTGGGACGGGCCGGGCGCCCGCGGCACCCGGCGGCCCATACTGCTGGGGTGACCACCGCATACGACGCCGTCGTGCTCGCCGGGGGCGCCGCCCGGCGCCTCGGCGGCACGGACAAGCCCGCGGTACGGGTCGGGGGCCGGACCCTCCTCGACCGGGTGCTCGCGGCCTGCTCCGACGCGGGCCGGACCGTGGTCGTCGGGTCCCCCCGGCCGACCGGCCGGCCCGTCCGCTGGACCAGGGAGGACCCGCCCGGCGGCGGCCCGGTGGCAGCTCTCGACGCGGGTGTACGGGAGACGGGGGCCGCCGTCCTGCTCGTCCTCTCCGCCGACCTCCCCTTCCTGGACGGCGCCACCGTACGGAGCCTCCTGGACGCGCTGGACGAGGACCCCGGGGCGGAGGCCGCGCTCCTCACCGACGCCGGGGGGCGCGACCAGCCGCTCGTCGCCGCGTACCGGTCCGGCCCGCTGCGCCGCGAACTGGCCCGGCTCGCGCACGAGCACGGCGGCCCCGCCCATCTGCCCCTGCGTCACCTCACGCACGCGCTCCGGCTCGTCCGGCTCCCCGCGGGCCCCCTCGCCTCCTTCGACTGCGACACCTGGGAGGACATCGCCACGGCCCGCGCCCGCATCAGGGAGCATGGGAGCGTGCTGGAAGAATGGATCACCGCAGTCAAGGACGAACTGGGCATCGAACTGGACGTCGACACCGGCGTGCTGCTCGACCTGGCCCGCGACGCCGCCCACAACGTGGCCCGTCCCGCCGCGCCCCTGACCACCTTCCTGGTGGGGTACGCGGCGGCGCGCGCGAGCGAGGGAGGCCCCGAGGCGGTCGCGGAGGCGGCCCGCAAGGCCGCGGCGCTCGCCCTGCGCTGGGAGGCCGAGCAGGACGGGGCCGGATGAGCCTGATGGAGCCCGCTCCCGCGGCCCCCGGGACCGCCGACAACCCTTCCGGGGCCGCCGACACCCCACATGGGGCCGCCAGCACCCCTTCCGGGGCCGCCGACATCCCACCCGGGGCTACCAACACCTCACCCGGGGCCGCTGACACCCCTTCCGGGTCTGCCGGCGACACCCCCGGCCCCGCCGCCGAGCCCGGGCACCCGCACCGGGCCACCGCCTGGCCCGAGGCGCGGGCCGCCGCGCACCGAGCCGGGGTCGCGGCCCGGTCCGGCCGGGAGCCGAGGGCCCTCCCGTCGGGGCAGGCGCTCGGCCAGGTCCTGACGGGACCGCTCCCGGCCCTCGCCGATCTGCCGTCCTTCGACACCTCCGCCATGGACGGCTGGGCGGTCGCAGGCCCCGGCCCCTGGCACGTGCGCGAGGAGCCCGCCGTCCTCGCCGGCCACGCCCCGGCCGCCGCCCTGGCCGACGGGGAGACGGTCCGGATCGCCACCGGCGCCCCCGTCCCGCCCGGGACCACCGCCGTCCTCCGTACCGAGCACTCCCGCACCGAGCGTCCGGGCGGCGGGCGTCCTGCCCTGCTGCACGCCCTGCGCGAGGTCGTCACCGGGCAGGACGTCCGCCCCCGGGGCCAGGAGTGCCGCTCCGGCGACGAACTGCTGCCCGCCGGCACCACCGTGACCCCCGCCGTCCTCGGACTCGCCGCGGCCGCCGGGTACGACGAACTCCTCGTGCTGCCCCGTCCCCGCGTGGAGATCCTGGTCCTCGGCGACGAACTGCTCACGGCCGGCCTTCCCCGCGAAGGACTCATCCGGGACGCGCTCGGCCCGATGCTCGGCCCCTGGCTGACCGCGCTCGGCGCGGACGTCCTCGCCACCCGTCGGATCGGCGACGACGCCGAAGCGCTGTACGCGGCCGTCACCGGCTCCGCCGCCGACCTGGTCGTCACCACCGGAGGCACCGCCGCCGGGCCCGTGGACCACGTCCACCGCGTCCTCGACAAGGCCGGTGCCACGCTCCTGATCGACGGGGTGAAGGTACGGCCGGGCCACCCCATGCTCCTCGCCCGCCTCGGAGCCGGTCCCACCCGTCCTGACACCGATCCCGCCCGGCTCGGCACCGACCCCACCCGTCCTGGTGCCGATCCCGCCCGCCCCCGCCGCGTGCGTCATCTCGTCGGCCTCCCCGGCAACCCGCTCGCGGCCGTCTCCGGGCTGCTCACCCTCGCCGCACCGCTGCTCGCCGCCCTGTCCGGGATCGGGCCCCGCGCGGAGGACGGGGCCGGATCCGGAGCCCGGACCCCCGTGCCGTACCGTGTGCCCGTTCGGGACGAGGTGCACGGGCACCCCCATGACACACGACTCGTCCCGGTCGTCCGCCGCAGCGGGTCGGCCGTTCCGCTGCGCTACAACGGTCCGGCCATGCTCCGCGGCATCGCCGCCGCGGACGGCCTGGCCGTCGTCCCGCCCGGCGGGGCACGGCCCGGACAGGAACTGGACGTCCTCGATCTTCCCTGGCCGCCGACGGCGGGGGCCGCACCGGCCCAAGGAGCGTGTTTCACGTGAAACTTCCCAGTCGTGACGTGATGGCCCGCCACGCGGACGAGAAGATCGCCGGCCCACGGGTCACCCTCCCCCGCCGGGAGGTGGAACGGCCGCTGCGTCAGGTCGGCAAGCGGCTGCTCATGGCGCTCGGCGTCCTGGTCGTGACGATCTTCCTCGTCTACTTCGACCGCGACGGCTACCACGACAACGCCGACGAGACGCTCGACTTCCTCGACTGCGCCTACTACGCGACCGTGACGCTCTCCACCACCGGATACGGCGACGTCGTCCCGTACAGCGACTCGGCGCGGCTCGTCAACATCCTGCTGGTCACGCCCCTGCGCGTGCTGTTTCTGATCATTCTGGTCGGCACCACCCTGGAGGTCCTCACCGAGCGGACCCGGGAGGAGTTCCGGCTGAACCGCTGGAGGTCCACCTTGCGCGACCACACCGTCATCGTCGGGTTCGGCACGAAGGGGCGGTCGGCGATCCAGACCCTCTGCGCGACCGGTCTCAGCAAGGAGCAGATCGTCATCGTCGATCCCTCCAGCAAGGTGATCGAGACGGCGAACGCGGACGGCTTCGTCGGTGTCATCGGCGATGCGACCCGCAGTGCCGTGCTGCTCCGCGCCGAGGTGCAGCGGGCCCGGCAGATCGTCATCGCCACCCAGCGCGACGACACGGCCGTCCTGGTCACCCTGACCGCGCGACAGCTCAACCGGGGCGCGAAGATCGTCGCCGCCGTCCGCGAGGAGGAGAACGCGCCGCTGCTGCGTCAGTCCGGCGCGGACGCGGTCATCACCAGCGCCAGTGCCGCCGGGCGTCTGCTCGGTCTCTCGGTGCTGAGCCCCAGCGCCGGCACGGTGATGGAGGACCTGATCCAGCAGGGCTCCGGCCTCGACCTGGTCGAACGCCCCGTGACCAAGAGCGAGGCGGGCAAGAGCGTGCGGGAGACCGGGGACCTGGTGGTGAGCGTGCTCCGGGGCCACCGCCTGCTCAGCTACGACGACCCCGCGGCCAGCCCGCTCCAGCTGACCGACCGGGTGATCACCATCGTGCGCGCGGCGCCGGTGACCCGGCTCTCCACCCCGCCGGAGGAGTGAGCCCGCCGGGCCCGCCCCGCCGCCGGACCCGCGACGCCGCTGAATCCGCCCTTCCGCCGAATCCATCCCTCCACCGCACCCGGCCCGCCGCCGCACCCGATCCTCCTCCGGCCGGGTCCGCCGTCCCGCCCCGGTGGTGGTCGCGGGAGTAGCCTCGCCGGCATGTATGCGATCACGATTCCGGAACCCGGCGGACCCGAGGCCCTGGTCTGGTCCGAGGTGCCCGATCCCGTGCCCGGCGAGGGCGAGGTGCTCGTCGAGGTGGTGGCGAGCGCGGTCAACCGCGCCGACCTGCTCCAGCGCCAGGGCTTCTACGACCCGCCGCCGGGCAGCTCCCCGTACCCCGGTCTGGAGTGTTCGGGCCGGATCGCCGCGCTCGGTCCGGGGGTGACCGGCTGGGCCGTCGGCGACGAGGTGTGCGCCCTGCTCGCCGGCGGCGGCTACGCGGAGAAGGTCGTGGTCCCGGCCGGGCAGCTCCTTCCGGTGCCGAAGGGCCTCGACCCGGCCACGGCCGCCGCGCTGCCCGAGGTCACGTGCACCGTCTGGTCCAACATCTTCATGATCGCCCAGTTGCGGCCGGGCGAGACGCTCCTCGTGCACGGCGGCGCGAGCGGCATCGGCACGATGGCGATCCAGCTGGCGAAGGCGGTCGGCGCCCGGGTCGTGGTCACCGCCGGAAGCCCCGCGAAGCTGGCGCGCTGCGCCGAACTGGGCGCGGACGTGCTCATCGACTACCGCGAGCAGGACTTCGTCGAGGAGCTGGCCCGGGCGACGGACGGGGCGGGGGCGGACGTCATCCTGGACATCGTCGGCGCCAAGTACCTGGAACGGAACGTGAAGGCGCTCGCCGTGAACGGACGCCTGGTGATCATCGGCCTCCAGGGCGGGGTGAAGGGCGAGCTGAACCTCGGGGCGCTGCTCGCGAAGCGCGGCGCCGTCATGGCGACCACGCTGCGGTCCCGCCCGCCGGGGGAGAAGGCGGCGATCGTCGCCGCCGTCCGGGAGCACGTCTGGCCGCTGGTCGAGGCGGGCACGGTCCGGCCGGTCGTCGACCGCACGGTGCCGCTGCCGGAGGCCGCGGACGCGCACCGGGCGCTGGAGACCGGCGACCACGTCGGCAAGGTCCTGCTCCTCGCGCCCCGCGCCTGACCCGGCACGCCCCGTAGTACGGGGAGGGGCCCGGTACGTCCCCGTACGACGAGGGGCCCGGCACGCGCTCCGTGCAGGGCCCCTCCCCCTCGCGTCCGTACGACCTACAGATACGGCCCCGAGCGGACCGCGTGGCCCGGCCCGTGGTCGTCGTCATCGTCGTGCCCGGCGCCCGGCGGCAGCGCCCGGCGCATCTGCTCCAGCTGGGCGCGGGCCGCCATCTGCTGGGCGAACAGCGCCGTCTGGATGCCGTGGAAGAGGCCCTCCAGCCAGCCCACCAGCTGGGCCTGCGCGATGCGCAGTTCCGCCTCGGAGGGGATCGCCTCGTCCGTGAACGGCAGGGAGAGACGCTCGAGTTCCTCGACCAGTTCGGGCGCGAGCCCGTCCTCCAGCTCCTTCACGGAGCTGGCGTGGATGTCCTTGAGCCTGACCCGGCTGGCCTCGTCCAGAGGTGCCGCGCGTACTTCTTCCAGGAGCTGCTTGATCATGCTGCCGATCCGCATGACCTTCGCAGGCTGCTCGACCATTTCCGTCACCGGGACCTCGCGGGGTTCGTCGTCGCCCTGAGTGCCGCCGAGCGCCATCCCGTCCTGTCCCACGATGAGGACCTGGGGGCTCTCCTGCGACCTGTCATTCCTCGGCATCTCCATGCCGCCATTCTCTCGTACACGTGCTTCACCACGGGGTGTGCCCCTGTACGAGGGTGATCCACCCTCGTACAGGGGCACGGACGGACGACGGAGGGCGTCAGGTCGCCGCGCGCCGGGCCAGCGCGCCGCGCGAGCGGGTCACGAGGGCGGCGAGGAGGGCGGCGCCCAGCGGGACGGCGACGAGCAGGAGGCCCAGCGTCTCCCAGGGGACGACGATCGGCAGGTCCGGCGGCGCCGTGTCGGCGCTCCAGCCCTCGGCGACGCTCATCTCGTGGTAGCGGAGCTGGTCGCGCTCCTCGGTGAGCCGGAGCCCCACGGCGGGCAGCAGCCCGGCCGCCGAGCCGAGGACCACGCCCATCGCGGCGACGACACCGCACTGGAACCCGCTGAGCGTACGGCGGACCCGGGGCGGGGCGCCCACGGCGGCGAGCGTCTTCAGGTCGGCCTCGGCGTCGGCCTGGGCGAGTCCGGTGGCGATGCCGGCGGCGCCGATGGTGACCAGGCCGGCGAAGATGGCCAGCGAGAGCAGGACGATTCCGTAGTCGTTGACGAAACCTTCCTCCAGGTGCAGTTCGACGTTGCTGCCGAGCTTGGTGAGCTCGCCGTCGAGCCTCTGCCGCTGCTCGCCGTCCGGGAGCCGGTCGGTGCTGACGTACACGCCCAGCGGGACGGTGGAGAGGCCGGTGGCCTTGGCCGCGGCCGGGGTCATCATGGCCTGGAGCCCGTAGGAGTCCTTGCCGCCGGGCACCAGGTAGGCGGGCACGGAGCTGACCTTGCCGGGTATGGGGCGGCCCTCCTCCGCGGCCTTGTCGGCGGCGGCGACGTCGGTGATCTGCTTGAGCCCGACGGTGCCCTTCGCGTCGATCTGCGCGCGGTCGAAGGTGACGACCTTGCCGTCGGCGAGGGCCTTCACGGCACCCGGGTCGTCGACGCCGAGGACCTGGAGGAGCTTGGCGTCGCCGATGAGCAGGCCGCCGTCGATGTAGATCCCCCCGCCGCCGTTGCCGTCCTCGCAGCGCCAGTCCTCGGTGATCATCTTCCGCCGCTGGTCGGGGGTGAACCGCTGCGCGGGGTCGCTGCCGTCCGGGGCCGCCGTGTACAGCGGGCACTCGTTCGCCGGAGGCATGACGACCTCGAAGCGGCCGCAGCCGGCGCCTTCGCCCCACGGGGAGCAGCCGGGTTTACCGACCGAGACGCGGTCGACGTCGGCGCGGAGGTCGACGGGCAGGTACCGCTGGACGGCCTCGCGGACCGCCGGGACGTCCCGGCCGCCCTCCTCGCGGACGAAGGCGGCGGCGACGCCGTACGGCAGCGTGGGCTGGTACGAGGCCCGGTCCTCGGCCTCCTGGCTGGCCGTGTACGTGGAGACGGCGACCGTTCCCGCGACGGCGGCGAGCACGGCGGCGACGGCCGGAGCCGTACGGCCCCGGTTGCGGACGGCGTCCCGCAGCGCGAGGCGAGGGGAGAGCGGCAGCCAGCGCCCGCTGCGCCCGAACAGACCCACCAGGGCCGGGGTCATCGCGACGACGCCCAGCTCGGCGAGGGCGGAACCGGCCGCCACCAGGGCGACCTGCTCGGTGACCAGGGACCCGAAGAGGGCGACGGACCCGCCGAGGAGAACGGCCACGAGACCGATGACGGGCAGCACGCGGCTGCTGCGGCGGACACCGCGCCGGCCGGTGAGCGAGGAGAGGACGCTCTGCCGGGAGGCGGTGACGGCCGGAACGATCGCGGCGAGCAGACCGGTCAGGACCGCGAGGAGCGCGATGGCGAGGATTTCGAGCGGCCGGACGTCGAAGGCGCCGAACCGCTGGCCCATCGCCTGTTCGAGGAGCGGCTGGAGCGCCAGGGTCAGGGCCACGGCGAGCACGGTGCCGACGACGGCGGCCGCGACGCCGATGACCAGGCCGCCGCTCAGCACGATCGCCCGGATGTGGCTGCGGGCGCCGCCGTTGGCACCGACCAGACCGAGCTGGCGACGCGAGCGGCGGGCGCCGACCGCGAAGGCGGGTCCGGCGAGGAGGCAGATCTCCAGCATCGCCAGGCCCACCACGGTCACGACCGCGGCGACCTCGGCGGCGCGGTCCGTGGGGCCGGCCCCGTAGTCGCCCCAGTTCCCCTTCTGGTAGAGCGGCACGTCGGCGGCGGCGGGCGGGGCGAGCAGCACGGCGCGCGAGGCGACGAGGACGCCCTTGGCGTTGATCTCCTGGACCTTGTTCCACGTGAAACCACCGGGTGTCCGCACCAGGTACGAGACGGAGGAGCCCGGGTCCGGCAGACCGGCCTTCTCGACGGCCTTCGCGTACGGGGCGAGGAAGGCGCCGGGGAGCGCGTTGACCTGATCCGTCTTGAGCGTGTCGGGAAGTTCGTACGAGCCGACGATGCGATACGGACGTTCGAAATTGCGAGCGGAAAGGGTCGAGCCGACCGACAGACCGCTGGTCTCCAGGAACTGCGAGGTCGCCATGACCTCGTCGTCCTTCTCCGGGTAACGCCCCTCCAGGAGCGGCATGATGCCCCGGGCGACCGGGTCGGACGCCTTCAGCTCGCGCACCTCGGTCATGAGCAGACCGTGGGCCGTGGTCAGCTTGGCCGACCCGACGCGGTCCGTGAGGACGGTGGAGCCCGCGGGGATGGACTTGGTGACGTCGGTGGCGCCCGACGGCCACGGCTCGTCGTCCCGCAGTGTGGCCGGGACGCCCGTCTCGCCCGCCGGGTCCTGGAGGATCGGCACGCCGCCCGTCTGCGGGTCCCTGAAGCGGGCGTCGGCCGTGCCGATGGTCCGGTCCACCTTCTCGGCGGGGGACAGCTCCGCGCTGCGGAAGGTCAGGTCGAAGGCGCTGACGCCCAGGATGGGCAGGGCGATCATCGCGAGGACGAGTGCGCTGCGGCCCTTGGCGCGCCAGGCGTCGCGGCGGGCGATGCGGATCGCGGCCCGCCAGGAGTGGAACCAGGTCTTCACGCCTCCGCCACCCGGCCCGAGAGGAGGGAGTCGGCCTCGCTGCGCACGGTCTGGTCGACGATCGCGCCGTCCCGCAGGAACACGACGCGGTCGGCCCAGGCGGCGAACCGGGGCTCGTGGGTGACGAGGACGCCGGCGGCGCCCGCGTCGCAGCGGGAGCGGAGCAGGGCGAGCACGGATTCGCCGGTCTCGGAGTCGAGGGCGCCGGTCGGCTCGTCGGCGAGGACCAGACGGCGGTCGCCGACCAGGGCACGGGCGATGGCCACGCGCTGCTGCTGGCCGCCGGACATCTCGTCGGGGAAGCGGTCGGCGAGGTGGCCGAGCGCCATCTCCTCCAGGGCGGCGAGGGCCTCGACGCGCGCCTTGCGGGCGGAGGTGCCGTCCAGTTCACGGGGCAGGGCGACGTTCTCGGCGGCGGTGAGGGCCGGGATGAGGTTGTAGTCCTGGAAGACGTAGCCGATGCTGCGGCGGCGCAGGGCCGCGAGCTGCTTGATGCCGATCTTGGTGATGTCGGTGTCCTCGACGATCACCTCGCCCGAGGTGGGGGAGTCCAGACCGCCCGCGATGGTGAGCAGGGTGGACTTGCCGGAGCCGGACGGGCCCATGACGGCGACGAGTTCGCCGGGGTACACGGCGAGGTCGATGCCGCGCAGGGCGTGCACCTCGGTGGCGCCCGAGCCGTGGACCCGGGTCAGGTTCTTCAGTTGCAGCACGGGCTGCTGTGCGGACATGGAAGGGTTCCCCCCTTGGGCGCGCCGGGCGGTCGGCCGGGCACGGAACGTGCGGTGGAAGGCGGTGCGGTCGGAGGTACGGAAGGTCGGAGGTACGGAGGTGCGGAGCTACGGAAGGGCGGAGGTACGGAGCTACGGAAGGGCGGAGGGAGTCGTGAGCGGGCGGCCTCCGCCTCCGTGTTCCGGGGTCAGGAACGGGCGCCTTCCGCGCCCGACTGCGCGACGGGCGTGGAGACGGGACCCGAGGTCCCGGCGTCCGGCGCGTCCGGCACGGCCGGTGCCGATCGCGCCGTCGCCGAGAGGCGGATCAGTCGGGACTCGCAGTGGTCCAGCCAGCGCGCCTCGGCCTCCGTCTGGAAGATCAGCTGCTCCAGGACGAGCAGCCAGGCCACGTCGTCCCGCTCCCGCGCCCCGCCGCTCTCGACGGCCAGGAGCGCCTGGGCCTTGAGCCGGGTGTAGTCCTGCATCGCCCGCACGGTGTGCCGGCGCTGGGACTGGATGACGTCGCGGATGTCGACGCTCGGCGCGCCCACCGCCATGGCGAGCTTGATGGCCAGCTCGTCACGGGCGGGGCTGGTGCGGTCCACCGGCTTCTCGAACCAGGTCCTCAGCTCCACCCGACCGCTGTCGGTGATCGCGTAGAGCGTGTGCCCGGCCTCGTCCTCGCCGCTCTGCGCGACCATCCCGTCGCGCTCCAGACGGTTGAGGGTCGTGTAGACCTGGCCGACGTTGAGCGGCCAGGTGGAACCGGTGCGGGACTCGAACTCCGTACGGAGCTGAGAGCCGTAACGCGGACCGCGTTCGAGGAGGGCGAGAAGCCCGTGGCGGATCGACATACTCAGTATGTATACCGGGTATGCCGTGGGGGACAACCGACCTGAGACGGAAGCGCGAGGTCCCACTCAAGGGGGACCCCGGCCCTCCGCGCCGGCTCAGCGGCGGCGCATCCGGAGTCCCAGGAAGCCGATGCCGAGACCCATCAGGGCCAGTCCCAGCCCCAGGGTGAGCACGGGAACCCGCTGGTCGACGAGGTCCGAGGCGGTCTCGGTGCCCGCCCGGGGCGCGACGGCGGGCAGGCTGGCGGGCGCGGCCTCGGGCGGCGCGGGTTCCTCCTCGCGTACCGTTCCGTCCCCCTCCTCCCCGTCCCCCCACGGCTCCGATTCCGTAGCGGTTTCGGTACGGAGGGGGCTCGCGGGAGGCGAGGACGGGGACGCGGCGGTCTCGGTGCGGCCGGGCCGGAGCCTGCCCTCGGCGGCGGGCCGGCCCGCGAGGGAGGCGGAGGCCGCCGGAGCGGGGACGTCGGAGGGCCCGGCGGGCACGGGGGCCCCGGCGGGCACGGGGGCCCCGGCGGGCGCGGGGGCCGACGAAACGGCGCTTCCGGCGCGCCCCGGTGGAGCGGAGACGGAAACCGGACCGGAACCGGACCCGGTTCCACTCCCGGACCCGGGGCCAGGAGTGGCGGCGGGGACGGGGACGGCGGGGACGGACGGCGGGACGGTCACGGAAGGCACCCCCGAAGGGGTCGCGGAGGGCGCCGGGGACGCCGCCGGACCGCTCCCGGCGGGGGGCGCCGGGGCCGTGGCGCCCGCCACGACGCCCGGAGGTTCCGCCGGATGCGCGAGGGGCGCGGCGTACAGGGCGCAGGCGCAGACGAACGTGCAGGTGAGCGCGGGGCGCAGGGCTCTCGCCCGCGCCCCGTCGAGTGCTGGAGTCACCGGGTGACCCCCTCCCGTACCGAGCCGCCGAGGTGTTCGACTCAGCGTCACATACCGGGGTGATTCCGGCACCCGGTGTGCATCCGACAGGCATCCGACGCGCACCCGACACGCATCCGGCGTGTACCCAAGGCGCACCCGACACGCATCCGGCGTGCACCCAAGGCGCATCCCGCGTGCACCCGCGTGCTTCCGGGAGAGGGGCCGCAGGGACTACTGCGCCGGGTTGCCCGTCGAGACCTGGAGCGTGAACTCCGCGTCCTGGGCGGTGATGTCCGTGCCGACCGGCGGGTACTGCTCCAGGACCGTGCCCTCGCCGTACGTCACCTCGTCCACCGGGGTCTGGACCTTGATCTTCCACCCGGCGGCCTGGACGCAGTCCTTCACCGACTGGATGTTCCGGTACTTGAAGTTGGGCACCTCGAACTTGTCGGGGTCGTCCCCCGACTCCCTCGGCTGGGTGCACTTCTCCACGTCGATGGTCTTGCTCAGGTCGGGGCCCTTGTGGCCCGGCACCGCCGACTGGCTCTGCCGGGTGTCCGTGCCGCCGGTGGCCCCCGCCTGCGGGTCCTTGTCGTCGCCCTTGTCGAGCGCGAGCCCCACGATCAGGCCGCCGATCGCGAGCACGGCGACCGCGATCGCGCCCACGAGCACCGGGGTGTTCCGCCGGGAGCCGCCGCCCGCCGCGGCGGGCGCGTGCACCTGGGCGTACGGGGCGGGCGCGGCGGTCTGGTGGGCGTACGGCGCGGGCGTCGGGGCCTGCTGCGGGTAGCCGTACGACGGGGCGGGCGCGGGGGTCGCGGGGCCGTAGGGTCCCGGCTGCGGCGCCACGTACGGCTGCTGCACGCCGTGCGGACCGGAGTGCGGGCCGGAGTGCGGACCGGGCGGCGGGGTCTGGCCGACCGGCGGGAAGACCGCCGAGCCGACGCCCGCGCCGCTGCTGACCGGGCCGCCCGCGACGATCACGGGGGCGCCGGTCCGCCCGGCCGCCAGGACCCGCAGGCACTCGTCGCGCATGGCCGCCGCGCTCGGGAACCGCTCGTTCGGGTTCTTCCGCAGCGCGCGGGCGACGAGCGCGTCCATCGCGGGCGTCACCGAGCGGTTGACGGAGGACGGGGCGACCGGCTCCTCCTGCACGTGCGCGTACGCGATGGCGAGCGGGGAGTCGGCGTCGAAGGGGAGCCGGCCCGTCAGGAGCTGGAAGAGCATGATGCCGACCGAGTAGAGGTCGGAGCGGGCGTCCACCGCGCGGCCGAGGGCCTGCTCGGGGGAGAGGTACTGCGGGGTGCCGACGACCATGCCGGTCTGCGTCATCGAGGTGACCCCCGACTGCATGGCCCGCGCGATGCCGAAGTCCATGACCTTGACCACGCCGCGCCGGGTCGTCATCACGTTGCCCGGCTTGATGTCGCGGTGGACCAGGCCCATCTCGTGGCTGACCTCGAGCGCGGCGAGCACGTCGGCCGTGACCTTCAGCGCCTTGTCGGCCGGCATCGCGCCGTACTGCCGCACGTCCGCCGCGAGGACCGAGCCGAGCGGCTCCCCCTCCACGTACTCCATGACGATGTACGGCATGACGGCGCCGTCGAGGGTGTCCTCGCCGGTGTCGAAGACCGAGACGATGTTGGTGTGGGACAGCTTCGCGACGGCCTGCGCCTCGCGCCGGAACCGCTCGCGGAAGGACTGCTCCCGGCCGAGCTCCGTGTGGAGGGTCTTGATGGCGACCTGCCGGTCGAGGGCGGTGTCGTACGCCAGGTACACCGACGCCATGCCGCCCTCGCCGAGAAGGTCGCGCAGCTGGTACCGGCCGCCCGCGACCGAACCGCCCGCATAGCGGCCCTGTGCGCCGTCCTGGCTCATCCGTGCTTCCCCCTACGCGCGCGTGGCGGCGTCGTTCCGATTTTCCCGGCCAAGTCTGCCCCAGGGCGGTGACACGTCAAGCCGGGCGCCCGTTACGTGACCCTCCGCACAGGAAGCGTTTCCGAACCGGTGCGGGAATGCGTCGAATTTGCACAGGTGTACGTGAACGGGATTGGATGGCCGGTCCATCTCGGACCGTGATGTCGCACGGAGCCTGTAGCGTGACGACTGGACACGGTACGACAGACGACGGCGAGGACTGATGGCACCCGAATCCGGAGCAGGTGGCGGTGTGCCGGACGCGTCCGCCGAATCCTGGGGCGTCGGCGGAGTCGTCGGCGACGGACGCTACCGCCTGACGCACCGTCTGGGACGCGGCGGCATGGCCGAGGTGTTCGCGGCGGAGGACGTACGGCTCGGCCGCACCGTGGCCGTCAAGCTGCTGCGCGCCGACCTCGCCGAGGACCCGGTCTCCAAGGCCCGCTTCACGCGCGAGGCGCAGTCCGTCGCCGGCCTCAACCACCACGCGATCGTCGCCGTGTACGACTCCGGCGAGGACCTGGTGGGCGGCCGGCCCGTGCCGTACATCGTGATGGAGATCGTCGAGGGCCGCACCATCCGTGACCTGCTGCTGAGCGCCGAGGCGCCCGGTCCCGAGCAGGCCCTCGTCATCGTCTCCGGGGTCCTGGAGGCGCTGGCCTATTCGCACCAGCACGGCATCGTGCACCGCGACATCAAGCCGGCCAACGTGATCATCACCCACGCCGGCGCGGTGAAGGTCATGGACTTCGGCATCGCCCGCGCCCTGCACGGCGCGCAGTCGACGATGACCCAGACCGGCATGGTCATGGGCACGCCGCAGTACCTCTCCCCCGAGCAGGCGCTCGGCAAGGCCGTCGACCACCGCTCCGACCTGTACGCGACGGGCTGCCTCCTCTACGAACTCCTCGCGCTGCGGCCCCCCTTCACCGGCGAGACCCCGCTGTCCGTCGTGTACCAGCACGTCCAGGACGCGCCGGTCCCGCCGTCCGACGTGACGGGGTCCGTGCCGCCGGAGCTGGACGGCCTGGTGATGCGCTCGCTCGCGAAGGAGCCGGACGACCGGTTCCAGAGCGCCGAGGAGATGCGCGGGCTCATCCAGTACGCCCTCCAGATGCTCCAGCAGCAGGGCGGCTACACCGGCACGTGGAACACCGGCCCGATCGAGGCGCACGAGGGCGGGCGGACCCCGGCCGGCGGCGTCGCCGCGACGGCCGCGATGGGTCACCCGACGCACGGGGAGACCGCGCAGGGCCCGATCATCCCGCCGATGAACCCCGACGACGGCGGTTACGACGGCGGTACGGGCGGCAGCGGGGGCTACGGCCGGGGCGGCGCGTACGGGTCGCAGGGTGCCGGCGGCGGTCGGGGCAGGATGTGGCTGTTCGCCGCGCTCGCCGTGGTCGCGGTGGTCGCCGGGGTCGCGTTCGCCCTCAGCAAGGCGGGCGGGAACGGCGGCGGCGGCACGGACAACAACAAGACGCCGACCATCACCACCTCACCGTCGGTGACGCCCTCGGAGAAGCCCACGCCCTCGCCGGAGCCCACCCAGGAGCAGACGGAGGACCCGGGCACGTCCACCGGCGGCTCGACGCAGGACCCGTCGTGGACCCGGCAGCCGACGCGGCAGCCGCAGTGGCCCACGGGGGGCACGCCGACCACCGAGACGCCGGTCGAGCCGACCACCACGCCGCCGGTCGAGCCCACGGACCCGCCCACGGAGCCCACCGACCCGACGACCGGTCCCACGACCCCGCCGGCCACCGAGCCGACCGGCGAACCCACCGGGGGCGGCGACGCCGGCGGCGGCAGCACCGGCGAACCGGGCACCGATCCGACGGCCACCGGCGAGGCGGGCTGACGGTCCCGGCCCGACCGGGGCCGGCTCCATCGGGGCCGGTCCCGCCAGGGCCGGTCCCGGCGGGCGAGGCCCGATCGCGTCGGCCGCGGGCCGGTCGCCCCGGCCGCCGGCCGGGCGCTCACCCCGCGAAGGCCTCCCGCACCGCCTCGTACTCGCGGGTCCACCAGACCGCCAGGGCCGACACCGCGGGGAACTGCGCGTCGGCCCTCCGGTCGTGCAGCTGGTAGCGCCAGCGCAGGGTCCAGAAGTCGTTGAGCCGCTCCCACCACACCCGGTGCGCCGCCGCCGCCAGCTCGGCGCCGTCGGCGCCCGCCGCCCGCCGGTACGCGCGCGCGTAGGCCCGCACCTTCCCCAGGGGCAGCTCGCCCTCCGGCCGTACGAAGAAGATCGCGGCCGCCCTGACCGCCTCCTCGGCCCTCGGGCGGAACCCGAGCCGGTCCCAGTCGACGATCGCGGCGGGCTCCGCGCCCCGGTAGAGCAGGTTCAGCGGGTGGAAGTCGCCGTGCACCCAGCCGGCGGCCGAGGCGGCGGGCGGTCGGTGGTGGGCGTGCCGGGCGAGCAGCGTCCGGCGCTCCCTGAGCCGGTGCTCGGCGAGCGCGTCGAAGCTGTCGCGGGGGCGGTGCGCGCGGACGAGGCGGATCAGCTCGTCGATGGCCCGGAAGGTGTCCTGGGGGTCCGCGCTCGCGCACGCGTCCGCGTCCGTCCCGCCGGGCACCCCGCCGGGCCCGGCGGCCCCGGGGGCGCCCATGACCCGGTCGAGCGCCGTGTGGACCTGTCCGAGGAGGGTGCCGAGACGGCGGCAGCCGCCGGTGGAGAGCTGGCCGCCGTCCCGGTGCCGGCCCTCGACCCAGGGGTGCAGGGCGTAGCAGTGGCCGCCGACGACGGCGACCGTGCGGCCCCGGGCGTCGGCGAGCGGCGGGGCGACGGGCAGTCCGAGGGCGTGCAGGCGCTGGGTGGCGCGGTGCTGGCGGGCGACGGTGGCCCGGTCGGCGGTGGCGGCGTCCAGGTGCTGCTTGAGGAAGTAGGTGCCACGGGTGGTCGTGAGGCGGAAACCGCGGTTGAGCAGCCCCTCGGTGACCGGCACGCAGGACAACGGCTCCCCGGCGTGACGGTGCCGGCGCAGCAGCACGTCGACGGGCGGGGCGCCGAGGGTGCGGACGGACGGGCCACCGCCGGCACGGGCGGTTGGGCCACCGCCGCTGCGGGTGGGCGGGCCATCACCGACATGGGCGGACGAGCCCCCACCGACGCGGGCGAACGGGGCCCCACCGACGCGGGCGGGCAGGCCCCCACCGGATCGCGCGGGCAGGGCGCCGGACCGTGCTCCGCCCGGCCGGGGCGGTGGGCCGGTCGGTCGGGTGGGCGGTGGTGGCGGTGCGCCGGTCGGCGGGGAGAGGGTTTCAGATGAGCGCGGCACCCGCCAGATGTTAGATCACGCTGCGTGGTGGAGGTGTCGCCCTGCGGGACGGGCCGCGGGCCGGGTTCCGGTGGCCCCGCCCGCGTAGTCGAGCGCGTGGACCGTCACGAACCGCGGTGCGATCCGCAGGTGGACCGGGGCGAAGGGCTCGCCGTCCACCAGCTCCGGCCCGGTGCCGAAGGCCGCGAGTTCCTCTACGGTCGGCTCCACGACCCGCGCGGTGCCGCTGAACTGCACGGACCAGACGCGCTCGGACCCCGAGCCGAAGTTGTCCGCCCCGTACGCGACGACGCTGCCGTCACAGGCCTCGTGGTGGGCGAGGCCCTCGTGCATCCGGAGCAGCACCCGGCCGCCGGCCACGACGTGGCGGGCCGGGGCGACCAAGGGCATCGCCCGCACGCTCGTCGCCAGCCGGCCGTACGACACACGGCGGAGCAGCTCGATGGCGCGGATCTCGTCGGGGGACATGACGTCCACCCTCCGTCACCGCCGCGGGCCCGGAAAGGGCCCCCGGCCCCCTCGCGGGGGGACGTAGGTCCCGAAGCGGACCCGGCCGGGCCGGTCAGCGCCGCTCGGCCTGCATCCGCGCCACGTACGCCGCGGCCTGCGAGCGCCGCTCCATGCCCAGCTTCGACAGCAGGCTGGAGACGTAGTTCTTGATGGTCTTCTCCGCGAGGTGGAGCCGCTCGCCGATGGCCCGGTTGGTCAGACCCTCGCCGATCAGGTCCAGGATCCTGCGCTCCTGCTCCGTCAGATGGGCGAGCCGGTCGTCACCCCTGGGAGCGTTTCCGTCGCGCAGCCGCTCCAGGACCCGGGCGGTCGCCACCGGGTCGAGCAGCGACTTGCCGGCCGCCACGTCCCGCACCGCGTTCAGGAGTTCGTTCCCCCGGATGGCCTTGAGGACGTATCCCGACGCCCCGGCCATGATCGCGTCGAAGAGGGCCTCGTCGTCCGCGTACGAGGTCAGCATCAGGCACTTGACGTCCTCGTCCCGGGAGCGGACCTCCCGGCACACCTCCACCCCGCTGCCGTCCGGGAGCCGGACGTCGAGCACCGCGACGTCCGGGCGGGTCGCGGGGATCCTGACCAGCGCGTCCGCCGCCGTACCGGCCTCGCCGACGACCTCGATGTCGCCCTCCACGGAGAGCAGCTCGTGGACGCCGCGCCGGACCACTTCGTGGTCGTCCAGCAGAAATACCCGGATTTTTCCTTCTTCGCGCACGCCGTCAGTCTCACATATTGGCTCTTCCCGCGCCCGGGGTGCGCGGGATAACGTGCGCCTTGTTCCGGCGGCCCTCCAAGCCGTTGCCGACGCGCTGACCAGCCGCTGTTCCCGCTTTTCTCGATTTACTTGGAAATCCAAGCAAAATCGCAGGTCAAGAGGGGTTTCGCGGTAATGCCGCGCTGTGGGTAACGTGCCTATGACAGGGCGCTCGCCGGGGCACTTGTCACGCCCGACCCCGGCCGCGTCGCACCCACCCCGTGCGAAGGGTACGGATAAGGCGGAGAGCCGCACTGGCCTCACCGGCGAACCCGGGGGCCGGACCGACGGAGGAGCACGCACGTGACCGTGGAGAGCACTGCCGCGCGCAAGACGACGCGACGCAGCAGCGGCACCAAGCGCACCGCAAGCGCGAGCCCGAGCACCACCAAGAAGACGAGCACGCGCGCCGCGGCGGGAGCGACGGAGCCCGAGCTCGTCCAACTCCTGACGCCCGAAGGGGAGCGCGTCCAGCACCCCGACTACGACATCGACCTGAGCGCCGAGGAGCTGCGCGGCCTCTACCGCGACATGGTCCTCACCCGTCGCTTCGACTCCGAGGCCACCTCCCTGCAGCGCCAGGGCGAGCTGGGCCTGTGGGCCTCGCTCCTCGGGCAGGAGGCCGCCCAGATCGGCTCGGGCCGTGCGCTGCGGGACGACGACTACGTCTTCCCGACCTACCGCGAGCACGGCGTCGCCTGGTGCCGGGGCGTCGACCCGACGAACCTCCTGGGCATGTTCCGCGGCGTGAACAACGGCGGCTGGGACCCCAACACCAACAACTTCCACCTGTACACGATCGTC
This sequence comes from Streptomyces sp. NPDC012825, assembly GCF_042900925.1. Classification (NCBI taxonomy): domain Bacteria; kingdom Bacillati; phylum Actinomycetota; class Actinomycetes; order Kitasatosporales; family Streptomycetaceae; genus Streptomyces; species Streptomyces sp. NPDC012825. The sequence continues at coordinate 297,107 of NZ_JBIBBZ010000003.1, forward strand.
CTCGGCTCGCAGACCCTGCACGCCACCGGCTACGCCATGGGCGTCGCCAAGGACGGCGCGGACTCCGCCGTCCTCGCGTACTTCGGCGACGGCGCCTCCAGCCAGGGCGACGTCAACGAGGCGTTCGTCTTCTCCGCGGTCTACAACGCCCCGGTCGTGTTCTTCTGCCAGAACAACCAGTGGGCCATCTCCGAGCCCATCGAGAAGCAGACCCGCGTCCCGCTCTACCAGCGCGCCCGCGGCTTCGGCTTCCCCGGCGTCCGCGTCGACGGCAACGACGTCCTGGCCTGTCTCGCGGTCACCCGCTCCGCCCTGGAGCGCGCCCGCCGCGGCGAGGGCCCGACGCTCATCGAGGCGTTCACCTACCGGATGGCCGCCCACACCACCTCCGACGACCCGACCCGCTACCGCCGCGACGCGGAGCGCGAGGAGTGGGAGGCCAAGGACCCGATCCTGCGCCTCCGGGCGTACCTGGAGAACGAGGGCCACGCCGACGCGGCCTTCTTCGAGGAGCTGGAGGCGGAGAGCGAGACCCTCGGCAAGCACGTCCGCGAGGTCGTCCGCGCCATGCCCGTACCGGAGCACACGGCGATGTTCGACAACGTGTACGCGGACGGGCACGCGCTCGTCGACGAGGAGCGCGCGCAGTTCGCCGCCTACCAGGCGTCCTTCGCGGACGGAGAGGCCGAGTAATCATGGCTGTTCAGAAGCTTCCCCTCGCGAAGGCGCTCAACGAGTCGCTCCGCACGGCCCTGGAGACCGACCCCAAGGTCATCGTCATGGGCCTGGACGTCGGCAAGCTCGGCGGCGTCTTCCGGATCACCGACGGCCTCCAGAAGGACTTCGGCGAGGACCGGGTCGTCGACACCCCGCTCGCCGAGTCCGGCATCGTCGGCACCGCCATCGGCCTCGCCCTGCGCGGCTACCGGCCGGTCGTGGAGATCCAGTTCGACGGCTTCGTCTTCCCGGCGTACGACCAGATCGTCACGCAGCTCGCGAAGATGCGGGCCCGCTCGCTCGGCGCGGTGAAGGTGCCGGTCGTCATCCGCATCCCGTACGGCGGCGGCATCGGCGCCGTCGAGCACCACTCCGAGTCCCCCGAGTCGCTCTTCGCGCACGTCGCGGGCCTCAAGGTCGTCACCCCCGCCACCCCCTCCGACGCCTACTGGATGCTCCAGCAGGCGATCCAGAGCGACGACCCGGTCATCTTCTTCGAGCCCAAGCGCCGCTACTGGGACAAGGGCGAGGTCGACACCGAGGCCATCCCCGGCGAGCTGCACAGGGCCCAGGTCGCCCGCGAGGGCACGGACCTCACCCTGGTGGCCTACGGCCCGATGGTGAAGACCTGTCTGGAGGCGGCCGCGGCCGCCGCCGAGGAGGGGAAGTCGGTCGAGGTCGTGGACCTGCGCTCGATCTCCCCGATCGACTTCGACACCCTCCAGGCCTCGGTCGAGAAGACCCGCCGCCTGGTCGTCGTCCACGAGGCCCCGGTCTTCTTCGGCTCCGGCGCGGAGATCGCCGCCCGGATCACCGAGCGCTGCTTCTACCACCTGGAGGCCCCCGTCCTGCGGGTCGGCGGCTACCACGCGCCGTACCCGCCGGCGCGCCTGGAGGAGGAGTACCTGCCGGGTCTCGACCGCGTGCTCGACGCCGTCGACCGCTCGCTGGCGTACTGAGGAGAGCACCGTGACGATCCGCGAATTCAAGATGCCCGACGTGGGCGAGGGCCTCACCGAGGCCGAGATCCTCAAGTGGTACGTCCAGCCGGGTGACACCGTCACCGACGGGCAGGTCGTGTGCGAGGTCGAGACGGCCAAGGCGGCCGTCGAGCTGCCGATCCCGTTCGACGGCACGGTCCACGAGCTGTGCTTCCCCGAGGGGACGACGGTCGACGTCGGCCAGGTCATCATCTCGGTGGACGTCGGCGGCGGCGCGCCCCCCGCCCCGGCCGCCCCGGTGACCGAGTCCGTGGCGGCCCAGGCCGTACCGGCGACCGCCCCGGCGGAGACGGAGGCCGAGGAGGACGAGCCGCAGGGCCGCCAGCCGGTCCTCGTCGGCTACGGCGTGGCCGCCGGCTCCACCAAGCGCCGCGCCCGCAAGGCGTCGGGCGACGCGGCCCCGGCCGCCCCCGCACAGCAGGCGTCCGTCGCCGTCTCCGTACCCGGACAGCTCAACGGGCACGCGGCGGGGGCCGGCCGGCCGCTGGCCAAGCCGCCGGTCCGCAAGCTCGCCAAGGACCTCGGCGTCGACCTGGCGACGGTCGTCCCGACCGGCCCGGACGGCGTCATCACCCGTGAGGACGTCCACGCGGCCGCCGCTCCGGCGCCCGCACCGGCCGTCGAGGCCCCGGTTCCGGCCCCGGTCCAGTCCCCGGCGCCCGCCGCGCCCGCCGCGGAGACCTCCGTGGCGTCGTCCGGCGCCCGGGAGACCCGTATCCCCATCAAGGGCGTACGGAAGGCCACGGCGGCGGCGATGGTCGGTTCGGCCTTCACCGCCCCGCACGTCACCGAGTTCGTGACCTTCGACATCACGCGCACGATGAAGCTGGTCGAGGAACTCAAGACCGACAAGGACATGGCGGGCCTGCGGGTCAACCCGCTGCTCCTCATCGCCAAGGCGGTCCTGGTCGCGGTCCGGCGCAACCCGGAGATCAACGCGTCCTGGGACGAGGCGGCACAGGAGATCGTCCTCAAGCACTACGTGAACCTGGGCATCGCCGCGGCCACCCCGCGCGGTCTGATCGTGCCGAACGTCAAGGACGCGCACGCCCAGACCCTGCCCGAGCTCTCGAAGTCGCTGAGCGAGCTGGTCGCCACGGCCCGCGAGGGCAAGACCACCCCGGCGGCGATGCAGGGCGGCACCTTCACCATCACCAACGTCGGCGTCTTCGGCGTCGACACCGGTACGCCCATCCTCAACCCCGGCGAGTCCGCGATCCTCGCGGTCGGCGCGATCAAGCTCCAGCCGTGGGTCCACAAGGGCAAGGTGAAGCCGCGTCAGGTCACCACGCTGGCCCTCTCCTTCGACCACCGCCTGGTCGACGGCGAGCTGGGCTCCAGGTTCCTGGCGGACGTCGCCGCGATCCTGGAGCAGCCGAAGCGGTTGATCACCTGGGCGTGATGCCCGACGCGATCGGCTGAGCGTCGTGCCCGGCATGCGTGGTTTCACGTGAAACCGGCGAAAAAGTAGCCGACAGGGCCCCGTCCGCATCATGGACGGGGCCCTGCGCGGCATCCATGTTGTATCTATGCTGTACGCATGCCTTCAGCACCCCCAGCAGCCGACCGCGTCTACATGCACGTCAAGCAGGCCGTACTCGACCGGCGCTACGAAGGGGGCACCCTCCTGACCGAGGGTGAACTCGCCACGGCCGTGGGGGTGTCGCGGACCCCCGTCCGCGAGGCGCTGCTCAAGCTGGAGATGGAAGGGCTCCTCAAGCTCTACCCGAAGAAGGGCGCCCTCGTCCTCGCCGTCTCCGCCCAGGAGATCGCCGACGTCGTCGAGACCCGGCTCCTCGTCGAGGAGTTCGCCGTCCGCCGGGCCGTGCCCGCTCCCGCCGCCCTGATCGCCCGCCTCGAAGAGCTCCTGGAGGAGCAGAAGCGGCGGGCCGGGGCCGGGGACCTCGCGGAGGTCGCCGTCACCGACCGCTGCTTCCACGCCGAGATCGTCCAGCACGCCGGCAACCAGATCCTCGCCCGGCTCTACGACCAGCTCCGCGACCGCCAACTGCGCATGGGCGTCGCCGTGATGCAGTCCCAGCCCGACCGCGTCGCCAAGAACATCACCGAGCACGCCGAGATCCTCGACCGCATCAAGGCCGGCGACGCCGAGGGTGCCGCGCACTGCGTCCGCCAGCACCTCAGCTGGGTCAAGGTCCTGGTCCGGGGTGAGGACCGGTGAGCGACCGCAACGGATACGGCTCCGCCGTCACCCTCCCCGGAGACCCGCCCGGCGGCCGCCGCGCCGCCCTCGTCTGGGGCGTCGGCGTCGCCGTCTACTTCGTCGCCGTCATCTTCCGCACCTCGCTCGGCGTCGCCGGCCTCGACGCCGCCGACCGCTTCGACGTCAACGCCTCCGCGCTCTCCACCTTCTCCATCCTCCAGCTGCTCGTCTACGCCGGCATGCAGATACCCGTCGGCCTCATGGTCGACCGGCTCGGCACCAAGAAGGTCCTGGTCCTCGGCGTCGTCCTCTTCACCGCCGGCCAGCTCGGCTTCGCGCTCTCCCCGTCGTACGGCACGGCGCTCGCCTCCCGCGCGCTCCTCGGCTGCGGCGACGCCATGACCTTCATCAGCGTCCTGCGCCTCGGCAGCCGCTGGTTCCCCGCCCGGCGCGGCCCCCTCATCGGTCAGGTCGCCGCCCTCTTCGGCATGGCCGGGAACCTGGTCTCCACCGTCGTCATCGCCCGCGCCCTGCACGGCCTCGGCTGGACGGCCACCTTCGTCGGCAGCTCCTTCGCCGGCGTCCTCGTCCTCGTCCTGCTGCTGCTCTTCCTCAAGGACCACCCCGAGGGGTACGAACCCCGGCCCTCCCCGCACGCCGGCGCCGCCTACGTCCGCCGCCAGATCGCCGAGTCCTGGCGCGAGCCCGGCACCCGGCTCGGCATGTGGGTGCACTTCACCACCCAGTTCCCGGCCATGGTCTTCCTGCTCCTGTGGGGACTGCCGTTCCTCGTCGAGGCACAGGGCCTGTCGCGGTCCACCGCCGGGACGCTGCTCACCCTGGTCGTGCTCTCGAACATGGGCGTCGGCCTCGCGTACGGGCAGATCATCGCCCGCCACCACGCGGCCCGGGCCCCGCTCGCCCTCGGCACGGTCGCGGCCACCGCCCTGCTGTGGGGCGCCACCCTCGCGTACCCCGGCGACCACGCCCCGATGTGGCTGCTCGTCACGCTCTGCCTGGTCCTCGGTGCCTGCGGGCCGGCCTCGATGATCGGTTTCGACTTCGCCCGTCCGGCGAACCCGCCGGAGCGTCAGGGCACCGCCTCGGGCATCGTCAACATGGGTGGTTTCGTCGCCTCGATGACGACGCTGCTCGCCGTCGGCGTGCTGCTCGACGCGACCGGCGACGACTACCGGATCGCGTTCTCCTCGGTCTTCGTGCTCGAAGCCCTGGGCCTCGCGCAGATCCTGCGCCTCAAGGCCCGCACCCACCGCAGGGAACGGGAACGGCTCGTCGCCAGCCGCGTGGAGGCCGTGCACGTACCGGTGTAGCGGATGGCCCACGCGTACAGCGCGTTTCCCCCGTACGGCGGGTGGCTAGCGGGGCGTCACCGCGAAGTTGTCGAGGATCGCCCGTGCCAGCCGCTCGTCGCCCTCCACCTTGATCCGGTCGGCCGCGTCGGCCGCCCGGACCCGGCCGCAGGCGAGGCGCACGTACGTCTCCCAGTCCGTCGCGAGCGTCACCGCCGGGCCGAGCGAGGGCGCGCCGTCGATCGAACCGCGCCCCTCCGCGTCCACCCGCACCGTCCGCAGGAACTCCACCGGACCGGTCACGTCCAGCACCACCGCCGAGGAGGCCGGCGCGCCCGCGTCCTTGGCCACCACCTTCGGCAGCGCCTCCAGGAGCACGTCCCGGGCCACGAGCGCCCCGGGCGAATCCAGGTTCCCCGGCACCCCGAGCGCCGTCCGCAGGTCCTGCTCGTGCACCCACACGTCGAAGGCCCGCTCCCGGTAGGCCGCTTCCAGGGTCTGCTCGGCGCCCAGCGGGGCGCGGATCAGACGGTCGGGGGAGCGGTTCTCGTTGCGCAGCTGACGGGCCCGGCGGATCAGGACGTACTCCAGCTCCGACGTCATCTCCGGCGCCGTGTGGTGGCGCCGCACATCGACCTGGACCTCCATGTAGCGCGCGAAGTCACTGCGCACGTGGTACAGATCGCGCGGCAGCGAGTGGATCGGCCGGGGGTCGCCCAGCATCTCCGTCTCCATGCCGATGACGTGGGACACGACGTCCCGCACCGACCAGCCGGGGCACGGGGTCCGCCGGTTCCACTCGCCCTCCACGAGCGGCTGCACCAGCTCGGCTATCGCCTCGACGGAGTGCGTCCAGGCGTCGGCGTGGTTCTGGAGGCTGGGATGGACGGTCACGGGACCCCTCGGCGGTTCTTCGGTGCGCGGGCTGAAAACACGACTGGGTGGGAGGCTCGGACGCTAAGTTACGCTGCCCGAAGGCACCCCGGCAGTGCTTTCGTGTGACGATCGTAGGCCGGTGTTGACGGCTCGAATGCCAGGACGGTGGTAGTGTGCGCGCCTCGCTGATCCAGATCGCGGTAGACCCGGACGAACCGGTCGACGCCCGTCGCGCCCGCGCGGCCCGCCTCGTAAGGGCGGAATCCGGCCACGCCGACCTCGTCGTCCTCCCCGAACTGTGGACCGTCGGCGCCTTCGCGTCCGACCTCTTCGCGGCCGGGTCCGAGCCGCTGAACGGACCCACGCACCGGGCGATGGCCGAGGCCGCCCGGGACGCCGGGGTCTGGCTGCACGCCGGCTCGTTCGTCGAGGCGGAGGCCGGCGCCCTCTACAACACCTCGCTCGTCCTCTCCCCCGACGGCGAACTCGCCGCCTCCTACCGCAAGATCCACCGCTTCGGCTTCGACGAGGGCGAGGCGGTGCTCATGGCCGCCGGGGAGGACCTGGTCACCGTCGACCTGCCGCACCTCACCGTCGGCGTCGGCACCTGCTACGACCTGCGCTTCCCCGAACTCTTCCGCGGCCTGGTCGACGCGGGCGCCCAGGCCTTCGTCGTCCCGGCCGGCTGGCCCGCCCGCCGCCGCGCCCACTGGACCCTCCTGGCACGGGCCCGCGCGGTCGAGAACCAGGCGTACGTGCTCGCCTGCGGCACCGCCGGCACCCACGCGGGCGTCGAGCAGGCCGGCCACTCCATCGTCGTCGACCCCTGGGGCGAGGTCCTCGCGGAGGCGGGCCCCGGCGAGGAGGTCCTGCGCGTCGCGCTCGACCCCGGCCGGGTCGCCACGACCCGCGAGGAGTTCCCGGCCCTGAAGGACCGGGTCCTGGGCGTGGCGACACCGAAGCGGCGGTAGGGTCTCAGCTCTCCCGCTCCGCCATCCGGATCACGCACACCGCCACCGCCACCATGAGGGAGGCGTCGGCGTCCTCGCGGACCACGTTCACCGCGTACGTGTCGCGGACGTGGAACCACTGCCGGGAGACGTGGACCAGGAGCTCGCCCTCGTACTCGACGGTGAACTCCCGGTCCAGGACGCGGCCGCTGACGTCCAGCTCCGTGCCCTCGACCAGGGTCACCCGGTAGTGGTTGCGCAGCAGCGAGAGCCGTTTGCGGCGGACGGTCGCCAGCGGTTCCCCGTCCCGCTCGATCGTCATCGCGTCCCGCAGGCTGAGCATCTTCTGCCGCAGGGTGATCAGGACCCGTCCCTCGGGGTCCTTCAGCTCCAGGGTGTCGCGCAGCCGCATGGCCTTGCCGTCGACGAGGAAGGCGTGGCGCCCGTACTCGTCCTCGATCCAGTAGTCGTCGCCGATCGCGAAGATCTTGTCCCGTACGAGATATTTCACCCTGTCGATCCTGCCCTTCCGGAAGCGGTTCTCACCCGAAGTAGCGGGTGAACGGGTCCGGGGTCGCGCCGAGCATCTCCCCGAACGGCGAGTCGAGCTGATGGATCAGCAGCACCGTGAAGGCGATGAACCCGGACAGGCCCATCACCATCACCACGTGGGTGGTGCTCCGCTTGATCCCGAAGAGGAACATGAACGCGAGCGTCAGCATGCCGCCGATCAGCAGCCCCGTCCACAGCACGGGCGAGAGCCGCTCCTGCGCCGCCGCCTCCCGGCCGCGCCGCGCGTCGTCGACGTAACCGAGCTGGGCCAGCACCTCCTGGGCCGCGATCTGCTCGGACACCCGGTCGGACCGGGTCACCTCGCCCGCCCGCCGCAACTGGTCGAGCAGCGTCCAGCCCGAGGGGTCGAGCGGCTCGCGGCCGGCCATCGCGGGCCACTCGACGTCCACGACGTGGCTCGCGTACGTGCGGGCCGCGTTCCGCACCGGCTGCCGCTGTGCGAGGGGGAGCGCGTCCGCGAGGAGGTACGTCTGGTGCAGGGCGCTCGCCTCGGCCTGGACGTGGTCGGAGGCGGCCGCGCGCGTCTCCCAGACGGAGACCAGGCAGAGGCCGAGGACGACGGCGTAGAGGACCGACACCATCATGGCGATGTACTCGGCCACGTCCTCGCGCGGCTCCTCGTCCTCCCCGACCGGGAAGAGCCTGGTCTTGGCGAAGACGGAGAGGGCGGCGACGAGCGCGACCCCGAGGACGACGACGAGGGTTTCGAGCAGGGCCACGGTCACGACCTCCGGCTGCCGAGGAGCGCGGCGGCGACGGCCGCCGGGATCAGGAGCATCAGCAACATCGTCGCCACCCCGAACTCCCGCGCCTCCCGGGCCCGCCGCCGCACCCGCCCGAGGAACCCCTCACCGTCGAGCCCGACGGCACGCCGGAGATCGGGAGGGGAGACGGGGGTCGGAACCGGCGGTACGGCTCCGGGGGGCGGCGGTACGACTCCGGGGGGTACGGCTCCGGGGGCGACGCCGGCACCGGGAACGGCGGGGGGCGCGGGGAGCCCGGTCGTCCCCGCACCGGCGAGGGCGCCGGGGGCCCCGGGAGCCCCAAGCGCTCCTGGAGCCCCAAGCGCTCCGGGTACCGCACCGCTCCCCGCCCCGGCCGCCTGCAAGGCTCCGGCTGCCCCAGACGCCCCGGAGGACCCGCCTGCCCCAGACGCCCCGGAGGACCCGCCCGCCCCAGAGGCCCTGGAGGACCCGCCCGCCCCAGACGCCCTGGAGGACCCGCCCGCCCCAGACGCACCACTCACCCCAGCTGCCCCCGGCACTCCACCCGCCCCCGAAGTCCCACTCGCCCCGGCCCCGGCTCCCACCCCGCGGGAACCCGAAGAACTCCCCGTACTCCCCGCGGCACCCCCGCTCCCGCTCCCGCTTCCCGCCCCGGCCCCGGCGCCCGCTCCGGCCCCCGCCCCTCCCCCCACCACGAAGGCGGCCGAGGCCCCCGCCGTGATCACCGGTGCCGAGACCCGTTCGCCCCCCGCTCCGAGCGTGGTCGCCCGGTCGCTCCCGGAGGCGCGGCCGGTGCTCCGGTAGGTCCCCGGGGCGAGCCGTACCGTGGCCGTGCAGAGGGCGGAGGTGCCCACGGCGAGGACGGGCACGGTCCCGCCCTGCCCCCCGCAGTCGGGAGCGCCGGGCGCGAGCGCGAGGCCGGGGTCCTCGACCCGCACGGCCTGGAGGGGGAGGTTCCCCCGGTTGGTGACGGTGTAGGTCACGGTGACGGACGCCCCGCCCGCATCCGAGCCCGAGCCCGTACCCGCACCCGCACCCGCACCCGAGCCCGAGCCCGTACCCACACCCACACCCACACCCACACCCGCACCCGCACCCGCACCCGATCCCGGCATGGCGACCACCACCTCCTCCGTGAGCTGGAGGGCCCCGGCGACCCCTGCGTACCCGGAGCGGGCGGTCGCGGTGAGCCGTGTGTGCAGGGAGGGGACGTCGCCCTCGGCCCGTACGGGATGCACGTGCCTGCCCGCCACCGCCCGGAACCGGGCCACGCACTCCACCTCCTCGGCCGCGGGGAGCGGCGACCCCGGGCACCGCACGGACCCGGCGGGGGCGCCGGGGTCGAGGACCCGGACCCGGTGCAGGTCCGCCTCGCTCAGGTTGAGGAGCCGGTACCGCTTCACGACCCACCCTCCGACCCGTACCTCCGGCGGCCGGAGGTGGTTGTCGGCCCGGCCGTTCACGGTCACGGTCAGCCGCAGGTTCCCGTCCCCGACCCCGCCGGCCCACCCCGCGCCCTCGGCGAGGAGCGCCCCGGGCAGGGCGAGCAGGACCACCACGAGCAACCCGCCGATCACCCGACGGCAGGAATAGTCCGATGATCTGACCACGTGCTCCATGCCCGTCATGCTGACCGGCCCCCACCCCGGAACCCGCCCCCGGACACGCCCTCCGCCCCCGCCCGACCCCCACTTTCCACCCGTACGGCACCCTTGGACCCATGAACGCTGCCGCGCCCACCCCCGCGCCCCGACGTGCCCGTGTCCGCGCCCCCGAGCTGATCGGCAAGGGCGGCTGGCTGAACACCGGCGGAGAAGAACTGACCCTCGCCGACCTGCGGGGAAAGATCGTCCTTCTCGATTTCTGGACCTTCTGCTGCGTGAACTGCCTGCACGTCCTCGACGAGCTGCGCGACCTGGAGGAGAAGCACCGCGACACCCTGGTGATCGTCGGGGTGCACTCGCCGAAGTTCGTGCACGAGGCCGAGCACCAAGCCGTGGTGGACGCCGTCGAGCGGTACGAGGTGCACCACCCCGTACTGGACGACCCGGAGCTCGCGACCTGGAAGCAGTACGCCGTGCGGGCCTGGCCGACGCTCGTCGTGATCGACCCCGAGGGGTACGTCGTCGCCCAGCACGCCGGTGAGGGCCACGCCAACGCGATCCGCACCCTCGTGGAGGAGCTGGAGGCCGAGCACGGGGCCAAGGGGACGCTGCGGCGCGGCGACGGGCCGTACGTGGCGCCCGAGCCCGTCGCCACCGACCTGCGCTTCCCCGGCAAGGCGATCACGCTCCCGTCCGGGAACTTCCTGGTCTCCGACACCACCCGGCACCAGCTGGTCGAGCTGGCGGCGGACGGCGAGACCGTCGTGCGCCGCGTCGGCGAGGGCGTCTTCCGCGAGCCGCAGGGCCTCGTGCGGCTCCCCGACGGCAGGGTCGTCGTCGCCGACACCGTGCACCACGCCCTGCGCGCGTACGACCCGGAGAGCGGCGCGATCGAGCTGCTCGCGGGCACCGGGAAGCAGTGGTGGCAGGGGTCCCCGACCTCCGGCCCCGCCCTGGAGGTCGACCTCTCCTCGCCGTGGGACGTGGCCTGGTGGCGGGGGAAGGTGTGGATCGCCATGGCCGGCGTCCACCAGCTGTGGACGTACGACCCGGAGACGAAGACCGTGGAGGTCGCGGCCGGGACCACCAACGAGGGGCTCGTCGACGGGCCCGCCGCCGAGGCCTGGTTCGCGCAGCCCTCCGGGCTCGCGGCGGTCGGCGACCGGCTGTGGATCGCGGACTCCGAGACCAGCGCCCTGCGCTGGATCGACGCGGACGGGATCGTGCGCACCGCCGTCGGCACCGGGCTCTTCGACTTCGGGCACCGCGACGGCGACGCCGGCCAGGCGCTGTTCCAGCACCCGCTGGGCGTGACCGCCCTGCCCGACGGCTCGGTCGCCGTCAGCGACACGTACAACCACGCCCTGCGCCGCTACGACCCCGCCACCGGCGAGGTCACCACCCTCGCCACCGACCTGCGCGAGCCGAGCGACGCGGTCCTGGTGGACGGGGACATCGTGGTCGTCGAGTCCGCCCGGCACCGGCTGACCCGGCTGCGGCTGCCCGAGGAGGCCGTCCGGGTCGAGGCGGTCGCCCACCGCACCCGGCGCGAGGCCACCGAGGTCGCCCCCGGCCGCCTCCGCCTCGACGTCGTCTTCCGGGCCCCGACCGGGCAGAAGCTGGACGAGCGCTACGGCCCCTCGACCCGGCTCCTGGTCTCCTCGACCCCGCCGGAGCTGCTGCTCGGCGGCGGGGGCACGGGCACGGACCTCTTCCGCGAGCTGGACCTGAACCCGGAGATCACGGAAGGCGTGCTGCACGTGTCCGCGATGGCGGCCTCCTGCGACGACGACCCGGCCAACGAGTACCCGGCCTGCCACGTCCACCAGCAGGACTGGGGCGTCCCGGTGAAGGTCGCGGACGCGGGCGTCTCCCGGCTGCCGCTGATCCTCGCGGGCATGGACGAGCACGCCTGATCAGCGAAGGAGCCCCTGGTTCCTGGACGGGCGCCCCGCGGCCCCGTCCAGGCAGCCCGCCACCCAGGCGGCCGGGTCGTGGACGGCCCGGCCGCCGCCCATGCCGTCCCGCTCCATCCGCGCGCACTCCCCGGCGAGCAGCGCCTTCGTCCGCGATCCGTCCACGTCGTACCCGCGGATCCGGGAGGCCAGGACGAAACCGCCCTCGTACGCGATGTCGGTGCCCCACGGCGGCCGGTCGTTGTATGAGCCGATGAGCAGCCCCGTCCCGGTCAGGACGAGGAGCACGGCGACGGCGACGGACGGGACGAACTTCCGCGGCGGCGGACCCTCATGACGGTGCATGGGGACGAGCCTGCCGGGCGGGACCTTTCGCGGATGTTTCGCGAGCCGCCCCGTCCGGCCCCGCCCGTACCCGGGGGCTCAGCCCTCCAGGAACGCCACCAGCGCGTTCGCGAGGAGGAACGGGTCCTCCGCGCCGCACAGTTCGCGGGCGCTGTGCATGGAGAGGATCGCGACGCCGATGTCCACGGTGGTGATGCCGTGACGGGCGGCCGTGATCGGGCCGATCGTGGTGCCGCAGGGCATGTCGTTGTTGGAGACGAAGGACTGCCAGGGCACGCCCGCCTTCTCGCAGGCGGCGGCGAAGACGGCCCGGCCGCTGCCGTCGGTGGCGTAGCGCTGGTTGACGTTCACCTTGAGGATCGGGCCGCCGTTGACGCGCGGGTGGTGCGTCGGGTCGTGCCGCTCCGCGTAGTTGGGGTGGACCGCGTGACCGGTGTCGGAGGAGAGGCAGACGGTGCCGGCGAAGGCGCGCGCCCGGTCCTCGTAGGAGCCGCCCCGGGCGTAGACCGAGCGCTCCAGGACGTTGCCGAGCAGGGGGCCCTGGGCGCCGGTGTCGGCCTCGGAGCCGTTCTCCTCGTGGTCGAAGGCGGCGAGGACCGGGATGTACGGCAGGTCGTCGCGGCCGGCGAGGGAGGCGAGCGCGGCGGTGGCGGCGTGCACGGAGAGCAGGTTGTCCATGCGCGGCCCGGCGAGCAGTTCGCGGTCGCGGCCCAGGTAGGCGGGGGCCTCGACGGCGTGGACCATGAGGTCCCAGCCGGACACGTCCTCGGCGTCGATCCCGGCCTCGGCGGCGACGAAGGAGATCAGGTCGCCCTCGTGGACGTCGCCGATGCCCCAGACGGGCTGCATGTGGCGCTGGCGGTCGAGCTTGAGGCCGTCGTTGGCCTGCCGGTCGAGGTGGATGGCGAGCTGCGGGACGCGCAGCAGCGGCCGGTCCACGTTCACCAGGCGGTGGCCGCCGTCGCGGAGGGTGAGGCGGCCCGCGAGGCCGAGGTCGCGGTCGAGCCAGGTGTTGAGGAGGGTGCCGCCGTAGATCTCGACGGCGACCTGCCGCCAGCCCTGGGAGCCCATGTCGGGGCGCGGCTTCACGCGCAGGTTGGGGGAGTCGGTGTGGGCGCCGACGATCCGGTACGGGGTGTGGGCGGCGGCGCCCTCCGGCACGTACCAGGCGATGATCGCGCCGCCGCGGACCACGTACTTCCCGCCACTGGCCGCGTCCCAGGCCGCGGTCTCCTCGACCCGCCGGAAGCCGGCCTTCTCCAGTCGCCCGGCCGCGTTCGCGACCGCGTGGTACGGCGAGGGGGAGGCCGAGAGGAAGGACATCAGGTCGTCGGTGTGCCCGCGGTCGAAGGGGCCCGCGGCGGTACGGGAGGCTGCGCTGCTCATGGGGTTCACCTTACGCAGAGGGGCCGGTGGGGAGGCCGGGGTGCCCGGGAAGGCGGAACGGCCCGCCCCCCTCCCCGGGGACGAGCCGTTCCTGGTATGGACGAGAGGTGTTCCCGGCCGCTGCGGACAGCGGTCCTAGAACGCGGCCTCGTCCAGGTCCATCAGCGAGCCCTCGACGGACTCGGCGAGCGCGCGCTCGGTGGAGACGCCCGGCAGGACGTTGGCGGCGAAGAACTTCGCGGCCGCGATCTTGCCTTGGTAGAAGGCGACGTCCTTGCCGGAGGCGCCGGCGGCCAGCTTCTCGGCGGCGACGGTCGCGCCCTTCAGGAGCAGGTAGCCGACGACGACGTCGCCGGAGGCGAGCAGCAGGCGGGTGGTGTTCAGGCCGACCTTGTAGATGTTCTTCACGTCCTCGCCGGTGGCGGTGAGGTCGGTGATCATCGTGCCGACGATGGCTTCCAGGTCGACGGCCGCCTTGGCGAGCGCGTCGCGGGCGCCGGCCAGCTCCTCACCGCCGGTGCCGACCGCGAGGAACTTCTTGATCTCCTCGGAGAGCGTGTTCAGGGCCGCGCCCTGGTCGCGCACGATCTTCCGGAAGAAGAAGTCCTGGCCCTGGATGGCCGTGGTGCCCTCGTAGAGGGTGTCGATCTTGGCGTCCCGGATGTACTGCTCGATCGGGTACTCCTGGAGGAAGCCGGAGCCGCCGAAGGTCTGGAGCGACTGCGCGAGCTGCTCGTAGCCCTTCTCGGAGCCGTAGCCCTTCACGATCGGGAGCAGCAGGTCGTTGAGGCCGTGCAGCGCCTTGGCGTCCTCGCCGGCCGCCTCCTTGACCGCGATCTCGTCCTGCACGGAGGCCGTGTAGAGGACGAGGGAGCGCATGCCCTCGGCGTACGCCTTCTGCGTCATCAGCGAGCGGCGGACGTCGGGGTGGTGCGTGATGGTGACCTTGGGGGCGGCCTTGTCCATGAAGTTGGCCAGGTCGGTGCCCTGGACGCGCTCCTTGGCGTACTCCAGGGCGTTGAGGTAGCCCGTGGAGAGGGTGGAGATCGCCTTCGTGCCGACCATCATGCGGGCGAACTCGATGATGAGGAACATCTGGCGGATGCCGTCGTGCTTGTCGCCGATCAGCCAGCCCTTGGCGGGGTGCTTGTCGCCGAAGGTCATCTCGCACGTGTTGGAGGCCTTGAGGCCCATCTTGTGCTCGACGTTGGTGGCGTACACGCCGTTGCGGGCGCCCAGCTCGCCGGTCTCCCAGTCGAACTCGTACTTGGGGACGAGGAAGAGGCTCAGGCCCTTGGTGCCGGGGCCGGCGCCCTCGGGGCGGGCGAGGACGTAGTGGAGGATGTTCTCCTCCATGTCGTGCTCGCCGGAGGTGATGAAGCGCTTGACGCCCTCGATGTGCCAGGAGCCGTCCTCCTGCTGGACGGCCTTGGTGCGGCCGGCGCCGACGTCCGAGCCCGCGTCGGGCTCGGTGAGGACCATGGTGGAGCCCCAGCGCTTCTCGACGGCGATCCGCGCGACCTTCTTCTGCGCCTCGTTGCCCTCGTTGTGGAGGATGCCGGCGAAGGCCGGGCCGGAGGAGTACATCCAGACGGCCGGGTTCGAGCCGAGCAGCAGCTCCGCGTAGGCCCAGATCAGGGAGCGCGGGGAGACGGTGCCGCCGATCTCCTCCGGGATGCCCAGGCGCCAGTACTCGGACTCCATGAAGGCGTCGTACGACTTCTTGAAGGAGGCGGGGACCGGCGCGGTGTTGGTCTCCGGGTCGAAGACCGGCGGGTTGCGGTCGGCGTCGGCGAAGGACTCCGCGAGCTCGTTCTCGGCGAGGCGGCGGATCTCGTCGAGGATGCTCTTGGCGGTCTCGACGTCCATCTCCTCGAACGGACCGGTGCCGTACACCTTGTCGCGGCCGAGGACCTCGAAGAGGTTGAACTCGATGTCGCGGAGATTCGACTTGTAGTGCCCCATGGCGACGGCTCCGTAAGGCTCGGGGAGGGAGGTTCCTCGTACACGTACCAGTGAGTAGCAAAACGCTCTCCACGATGATGCTACCCGTGGGTAATAAGGGCAACCCCTGGCGGGCATCTGTGACGAGACTCGCCTTCCTCCCGAGCCCCGTGCGCCCCGCGCACCCCGGGTGCCGCACGTCCCCGGACGTACCGGCGGGTAAGGGGCGCGGGCCCCCGGCGGCCCCCCGCCGCTCGATAGGCTGGGCCCATGTACGGATACGGCCAGCACACGGACGGCAGTGCCGCCCAGCAGCAGTACATCCCGCCCCAGCAGGGCGGGATGCAGGCCGGCATGCCGGGGGGCGTGCAGGGCGGTTACGGACAGCAGGCCCCGCTCTACCCGGAGCCCTCGCCGCCCTCCCTCGCGGACGCCGTGCGCGCCTTCACCACCGGCACGCTGGCCGCCGAGGACTTCCAGCAGATCTTCTCGACCTCCAAGGTCTACTGTCCGCGCGGCGACAACCCCGGCTTCCTGGCCCTGCACAACACCCAGCAGCCGGTCATCCCCATGTTCACCTCGCTCAAGGAGCTGCGGCGGTACGCGGGCAAGGAGTCGAAGTACTTCGTGATCACCGGCGCCGAGGTGATCGACCTGCTGCCGACCGGCTACGGCTTCGTCCTCGACATGGAGGGAGACCACCGCATGGTCTTCGACGCGAAGGCCGTGGAGCAGATGGTCGACTTCGCGATGCGGCGGATGTACGGCTGACGCGCGGCCGGCGTACGGACCGGCGCGCGGGACAGGCCCCGCGACCGGGCGCCCGGGGGGAATTCCTCCCGGGCGTTCCGCGTTCCGGGTGGCAGAAAGTTCAGCGTTCAACTAAAGTGGACGTGCAAGGTCGCCCAAGGAGGTCCCACCATGCCCGCCGTGACTGTCGAGAACCCGCTCACCCTGCCGCGCGTCGCCGCCCCCGCCGACGCCCCGGCCCGCCCCGTGCTCGCCGTGACCACGGCCCCCTCCGGCTTCGAGGGAGAGGGCTTCCCGGTCCGCCGGGCGTTCGCGGGGATCAACCACCAGTACCTCGACCCGTTCATCATGATGGACCAGATGGGTGAGGTGGAGTACGCGCCCGGAGAGCCCAAGGGCACGCCCTGGCACCCCCACCGCGGCTTCGAGACCGTCACCTACATCATCGACGGCACCTTCGACCACCAGGACTCCCAGGGCGGTGGCGGCACCATCACCAACGGCGACACCCAGTGGATGACCGCCGGCGCCGGCCTCCTGCACATCGAGGCCCCGCCGGAGTCCCTCGTCGTCAGCGGCGGCCTCTTCCACGGCCTCCAGCTGTGGGTGAACCTGCCGGCCGCCGACAAGATGATGGCCCCCCGCTACCAGGACATCCGCGGCGGCCAGGTCCAGCTGCTCACCTCCCCCGACGGCGGCGCGCTGCTCCGCGTCATCGCGGGCGAGCTGGACGGCCACGAGGGCCCCGGCATCACCCACACCCCGATCACGATGATCCACGCCACCCTGCGCCCCGGCGCCGAGATCAGCCTCCCCTGGCGGGAGGACTTCAACGGCCTCGCGTACGTGCTCGCGGGCCGCGGCACCGTCGGCGCCGAGCGGCGGCCGGTCCACACCGGCCAGACCGCCGTCTTCGGCAAGGGAGGCGCCCTGACCGTCCGCGCCGACGAGAAGCAGGACGGCAACACCCCGGACCTGGAGGTCGTCCTCCTCGGCGGGCGCCCGATCCGCGAGCCGATGGCCCACTACGGCCCGTTCGTCATGAACACCCAGGCCGAACTGCGCCAGGCCTTCGAGGACTTCCAGGCGGGCCGCCTCGGCACGATCCCGGCGGTCCACGGGATGGGCGGGTAGGGGGTACGGAGGTACGGGGCCGGGGCGCGCGCCCCGGTTCCGTGCGGTGTGCCGGCGCTCCGGCTCCGTGAACCGTGCCGGCGACTCGGTTCCGTACCGGGTGCCGGCGCTCCAGCTCCGTATCCCGCACCCCCGTTCTGACGCCCCGTCACCCGTACGGACCGTCAGCGCGCGACGGCGTGCCCGGTGGCGTGGTCCGGTGGTCGGGTGCAGACGCCCACCGTCCGACCGCTCCTTCCCGAACCCGCCCGCCGGGTCGCCGCCTGGTGCGCCGTCCTGCTGCTCGTCGCCGGGGTCGCCGCCGTCGCCGTCTGGCTCTGCGTCGTCCTCAAGGCGGCCGTCACGCCCGCCCTGCTCGCGGTGCTCGGCACCGCCCTCCTCGGCCCCCTCTACCGGCGCCTGCTGCGGATGAAGGTCCGGAAGTCCCTCGCCGCCGGGCTCACC
The DNA here is from genome assembly GCF_042900925.1 of Streptomyces sp. NPDC012825. NCBI lineage: Bacteria > Bacillati > Actinomycetota > Actinomycetes > Kitasatosporales > Streptomycetaceae > Streptomyces > Streptomyces sp. NPDC012825. Next base: position 314,946 of record NZ_JBIBBZ010000003.1, read on the forward strand.
GTCCTCGCGGTGCTCGTGGTCGTCGGCGGCGCCGCGTACATCGTCGTCGCCGCCCTCGTCGACACCGGCGACCAGATCGTCGCCTCGGTCCGGCGGGCCGCCCAGGACATCGCCGAGCACTTCGGCCCGGTCGGCACCTCCCTGGAGGACCTCGGCGGGAACGCCGAGAACCTCCTCAAACGGTTCGGCGGGACCGCCGCCTCCGGAGTGATCTCCGGGATCAGCGTCGTCGGCCACCTGCTCGCCACCGCCGTCCTCGCGCTGCTCCTGATCTTCTTCTTCCTGCGCGACTCCGACCGGGCCGCCGGGGCGCTGCGCTCCCTCGTCCCCCGCGCGACCGGCGACACCGCCGAGGCCATGGCGCGCCGCGCCTTCGAGGCCGTCGAGGGCTTCATGCGCGGCACGACCTTCATCGCCCTCGTCGACGCGACCCTCATCGGCGTCGGGCTGTTGGTCCTGCGCGTGCCCGGAGCGGTCGGACTCGCGGCGCTCGTCTTCGTCACCGCGTACATCCCCTACCTCGGCGCCTTCCTCTCCGGCGCGGTCGCGGTCCTCGTCGCCCTCGCGGACCGGGGCTTCGCCATCGCCCTGTGGGCGCTCGGGGTCGTCCTCGCCGTCCAGGTCATCGAGGGGCACCTGCTCCAGCCCATGGTGCAGAGCAGGACCGTCCACATGCACCCGGCCGCCGTCATGCTCGCGATCACGGCCGGCGCCTCCGTCGCGGGCATCCTCGGCATGCTCCTCGCCGTCCCCCTGACGGCCGCGGCCACGGGGGTGCTGGGGGAGCTGCGGAGCCGGTACGGGGCGGCGGTTCCCCATACGCCGGGCGGGGCCTAGGGGGCGTCCGCCCCCGGCCCGCCGGGCGGCGGGATCCGGCCGCAGCAGCCCCCCGCCGTCTCCGGCTCGTTCAGCTCGAACCAGATCGACTTGCCCTCGCCGCGCGGATCGACCCCCCACGCGTGCGCCAGCATCTCCATCAGGAGCAGGCCGCGCCCGCTCGACGCCATCTCGCCCGGCCGGCGCCGGTGCGGCAGCTCGTCGCTGGTGTCGGAGACCTCCACGCGCAGCCGCCGGGACGTCCCGGCGCAGGCGACCTCCGCGACCAGGAGGGCGTCGCCGTCCGTGTGGACGAGGACGTTGGTGACCATCTCGGAGACCATCAGGACCGCCGAGTCGAGCTGGTCCCCGTCCGCCCAGTCGTGCAGCAGCTGCCGCACCTGCTCCCGGGCCTCCGCGATCCGCTCCGGCTCCGCCTGGGCGATCGTCATCAGGGTGCGGCGCGGTGCCTGCCGCGCGGTCCCGGCGGGGCGGCGGGAGAGCAGCAGGACGGCGATGTCGTCCTCGCGCCGGTCCGCGAGCGGGCCCGTGGTGTGGTGCGAGCCGGGGCCGTGGACGGCCTCCACGAGGGTGTCGGCGAGATCCTCCAGATCCTCCCCGTCATGGGACTCCAGGATCTTCCTGACCCGCTCCCAGCCGGTGTCCAGGTCGTGCCCGCCGGTCTCCAGGAGCCCGTCGGTGCAGATCATCAGGGTCTCGCCGGGGTCCAGCGTCAGCCGGGTCGTGGGGTAGTCGGTGTCGGGTTCGACGCCGAGGGGCAGACCACCGGCCGTGGGCCTCAGCAGAACCGTTCCGTCGTTCATCCGCACCGCGGGGTCCGGGTGCCCCGCCCGCGCGATGTCCACCGTCCCCGTCTCCAGGTCGACCTCCAGGTAGAGACAGGTCGCGAACCGGGGCCCGTTCTCGCTCTCCCCGTCGTCGCCGTCCGTGATCCCGTGGAGGAAGCGCGAGGCCCGGGAGAGGACCGCGTCCGGCCGGTGCCCCTCGGAGGCGTACGCGCGCAGGGCGATCCGCAGCTGCCCCATCAGGCCCGCCGCCCGCACGTCGTGCCCCTGCACGTCCCCGATGACCAGGGCGATCCGGCCCGCGCCGCCCCCGTCCGGGCGCGAGGCACCGCCGGGCAGCCGGATCACGTCGTACCAGTCGCCGCCGACCTGGAGCCCGCCGCCGGTCGGCACGTACCGCGCGGCCACCCGGAGGCCGGGGATCCCCGGCCCCAGGACCGGCAGCATCGCCCGCTGGAGGCCGAGCGACAGCTCGCGCTCCGACTCGGCCACGCCCGCGCGTGCGAGGGCCTGCGCCAGCATCCGCGCCACCGTGGTCAGCACCGCGCGCTCGTCGGGCGTGAAGGCCACCGGGTGCTTGAAGGCCGCCATCCAGGCCCCCATCGTGCGCCCGGCGACCACCAGCGGCACGAAGGCCCAGGAGCGGCGCCCGAAGCGCCGGGCGAGCGGCCAGGTCACCGGGAAGCGGCTCAGGTACTCCTCGGGCGACGGCAGGTAGATCGCCCGGCCCGTGCGGACCACCTCGGCCGCCGGGTAGTCGGTGTCGAGCGACATCGTCGCGAAGGGGCCCTCGTCGTCCTGGCTCTGCCCGTGGTGCCCGATGATCGTCAGCCGGTCGCCCGAGACCCCGAAGACGGCGAGCCCGTCCGGCGAGAAGCCCGGCATGGACAGGGAGGCGGCCACCCGCAGCACCTCGGCCGTCGACCGCGCCTCGGCGAGCGCCCGGCCCGCGTCGAGCAGGAAGGCCTCCCGGGAGCGGCGCCAGTCGCCGGTGACCGGGGTGCGGACGGCGGTGCCCGGCGCCGGCTCGGCGACCTCCTGGAGGGTGCCGACCAGCTGGTAGTCGTCTGCCTCGACCAGCGGCTTGGACCGGCTCCGTACGGTACGGATCACCCGCCCCTGCTCGTCCATGATCCGCAGCCGGGCCTCGGCGAGGGTGCCCTCGGCGACGGCGAGGTTCACCACCCCGTCGATCTCGTTCCAGTCGACCGGATGGAAACGGGAGCGCACGGCCGCCTCGCCGAGCCGTACGGGCTCGGCGGGCAGCCCGAGCAGCCGGGCCGCCTCGGCGTCGAGCGAGACGGTCCCGGACGCGTTGTCCCAGCGCCACAGGCCGGTCGCGATCGCGGCCAGGACGTCCTCGGTGCGCATTGCCCCACTTTATGAATATCGGACCGCGGGACGCCACCGGCGGTATTCGAAAACCGACCGTGGCCCGCCCGGTACGCTGGGAGGCCTTGACGCCGTCAAGGACCCCGTCAAGGTCCCTCCACCGAATCCCGAAGACTGGATGAACGACGATGCATCGGTACAGGTCCCACACCTGCGGCGAGCTCCGCGCCTCTGACGTCGGCACCGACGTCCGGCTGAGCGGCTGGCTGCACAATCGGCGCGACCTGGGCGGCATCCTCTTCATCGATCTGCGCGACCACTACGGCATCACGCAGCTCGTCGCCCGCCCCGGCACCGCCGCGTACGAGGCGCTCGACAAGCTGACCAAGGAGTCCGTCGTCCGCGTCGACGGCAAGGTCGTCTCGCGCGGCGCGGAGAACGTCAACGCCGAGCTGCCCACCGGCGAGGTCGAGGTCGAGGTCGCGGAGGTCGAGATCCTGGGCGCCGCCCAGCAGATCCCCTTCACCATCAACGCCGACGACGGCGTCAACGAGGAGCGGCGCCTGGAGTACCGCTTCCTCGACCTGCGCCGCGAGCGCATGCACCGCAACATCATGCTGCGCTCGGCCGTCATCGCCGCCATCCGCTCCAAGATGGTGGCCCTCGGCTTCAACGAGATGGCGACCCCGATCCTCACCGCGACCTCCCCCGAGGGCGCCCGTGACTTCGTCGTCCCGTCCCGCCTCAACCCGGGCAAGTTCTACGCGCTGCCGCAGGCCCCGCAGCAGTTCAAGCAGCTGCTCATGATCTCGGGCTTCGACCGCTACTTCCAGATCGCGCCCTGCTTCCGCGACGAGGACGCCCGCGCCGACCGCTCGCCGGGCGAGTTCTACCAGCTCGACGTCGAGATGAGCTTCGTCGAGCAGGAGGACGTCTTCCAGCCGATCGAGAAGCTCATGACGGAGCTCTTCGAGGAGTTCGGCGGCGGCCGCCACGTCACCTCGCCGTTCCCGCGCATCCCGTTCCGCGAGTCGATGCTGAAGTACGGCAACGACAAGCCGGACCTGCGCACCTCGCTCGAACTGGTCGACCTCACCGACGTGTTCGCGCACTCCGAGTTCAAGGCGTTCGCCGGCAAGCACGTCCGCGCGCTCGCCGTCCCGGACACGGGCGACCAGCCGCGCAAGTTCTTCGACGGCCTCGGCGACTACGCGATCTCGCTCGGCGCGAAGGGCCTGGCCTGGATCCGCGTCGGCGAGGGCAACGCCCTGACCGGTCCGATCGCCAAGTTCCTCACCGAGGAGAACGTCAAGGTCCTCACCGAGCGCCTGGGCCTGGAGCCCGGCCACGCCGTCTTCTTCGGCGCCGGCCAGTTCGACGAGGTCTCCAAGATCATGGGCCCGGTCCGGGTCGAGGCCGCCAAGCGCGCCGGGCAGTTCGAGGAGAACGTCTTCCGCTTCGCGTGGATCGTGGACTTCCCGATGTACGAGAAGGACGAGGAGACCGGCAAGATCGACTTCTCGCACAACCCGTTCTCGATGCCGCAGGGCGGTCTCGAGGCCCTGGAGACCCAGGACCCGCTGGACGTCCTCGGCTGGCAGTACGACATCGTCTGCAACGGCATCGAGCTCTCCTCCGGCGCGATCCGGAACCACGAGCCCGACATCATGTTCAAGGCCTTCGAGATCGCGGGCTACTCCCGCGAGACCGTCGAGACCGAGTTCGCGGGCATGCTCCGCGCCTTCCAGTTCGGCGCCCCGCCGCACGGCGGCATCGCCCCGGGCGTGGACCGCATCGTCATGCTCCTCGCGGACGAGCCCAACATCCGCGAGACCATCGCCTTCCCCCTCAACGGCAACGCCCAGGACCTCATGATGGGCGCCCCCACGGAACTGGAGGAGACCCGCCTGCGCGAGCTGAACATCCAGCTGCGGAAGCCGGTGGAGTCGAAGGCGACGGAGGGCCGCCCGGTGACGGAGGCGGTGCATCCGGACGCGGCGCGGTAAGCGGTAATACGCCGTACTGACGCGAGGGGCCCGGAACCGTATGAACGGTTCCGGGCCCCTCGCGCGTTCCGGTCGTCACCGCCCGGTCCTTTCTACCGAAGGTGCTGGACGACGATCCAGTACTCGTACTCCTCTTCTGTCACGGCACACACCACTCGCCCGTCCATTGACATCGCGACAAAGTCCAGCCCTTCCTCGGCCCTCGCGAGCCGTGGTGCCAGCTCCGTTCCGGGAGACCACTTCACCATGGCCCAACCGAATTTCCGTGAGCCCGCCCCAGAGATGCTCAGGAGAAAGGTGCCGTCATTGCCGAAAAGCCCGTTCCGCACGGCGTGCGCGTACCAATTCTGGTCCACCTCTTGAAGGGCGTTCGAGTGATCTAGGGGCACTGTAGAGGTAGGCTCAACCTCCCAGTTCGAAACGCTCTGCATTGCTTCGTGAACGGGGGGCACGTCACTAGGTGCCGGATTGCTGGATATGGTAAGGCCGGTGATTGTGATGCGGTTCAGCCATTTTCCCTTTTCTGAATCAGTAATTCGGTCCGACCTCCTTCCTTGTGGAAAAGATGGTGATCTCCTTCTGGCTTGTCGATCTTTCTGGCGAGCCCAAGATCCGCGAGACCATCGCCTTCCCCCCCCCAAAAAAAACGGCAACGGCCGGGACCTCATAATGGGCGCCCCTACGGAACTGGAGGAGACCCGCCTGCGCGAGCTGAACATCCAGCTGCGGAAGCCGGTCGATTCGAAGGCGACGGAGGGGCGTCCGGTGACGGAGGCGGTGCATCCGGACGCGGCGCGGTAAGCGGTAGTACGCCGTACTGACGAGAGGGACCCGGAACCGTGGGTACGGTTCCGGGCCCCTTACATTGTTGCTGGTCCACGGAAATCCGGGAGTCACTTCCTCTTGGGTTGCCACCCTGAATTTTTGGCGAGGTTCAGCACTCTTTCTCGTAGTTCGCTGTCCGTGAGGTCGCCGGTTTCCCTGAGTTCGGGATCAGGAGTGTAGTCCTCGAGCAGCATGAACACTTCACCGAGTAGGTCGGCCAAGCCTCCGGTCGCTCTTTCCCCTTGTGACTGCGCGTTCCTTTGAGTCTCCCACCAGCCATCCGCGAATTCGGCTGCAGTGCACGTCCCCCGGACGAATGCGTCAAAAAGCGCCACAAGTCGAGAAGTGGCTGTTCCCGGCGTGACATCGGCAGGATTCGACCACGCCCTATGTGTAGGAGGATAAGAGGAAGCGATCTTCGGAAGATTTGGCCACCTACCCTTCGCGGCTCTGGCGTAGCGGCCGAATTGAGCCCTTGCCGCGTCGACTCCTTCGTTCACCGCGGCACTCAGGAACGTCACGGTTCCTGCGACAAGTGCCCATCCCGGCTCGGAAAATAGTACGGCTCCTTGTAGATCCGGAGTATGAAGGAGTGCAGGAGGCGCGATATCCGAGAGGTCGGTCTCAGTGGGCTGATGCGGTGCCCCTCCGATTGATGGATGCTGCAAGGCGGTGGTAATTTGAGAGATAAGTACGTGATCTGCCCCCACACTGCGGCATCCTGCCTTGATGCGGCGGATCACATGGGCATCCAAATGGAATCCCGAGGGCACGGGAGTCACGCCCTTGCCATGCAGCCATGCAGGCGCGAAGCCTCCATCCGTCCCAATCAACAGGTTTTCTTGCGCGGATCGGTCGTTGTCGTGTGGCAGATTTACCACAAGAACCCCTCGTCGATGATTCCTTCGAACTGTTTGTCGGCAAGGCGCCAGGCCGACCAGAATTTTCCATCAGAACGAAGCATAACCATTTTCTGTGTCGAAGGATCGATGAACCCGACGGCCTGCCCCTGATTTCTGTAGTTGAATCGATAGATCTTCGTCTCTTCGGCGGTCATGTGCTCCCGCATGCTTTCTTCGAATCGCTGCAGGTTGGCCTTGTTCAGGTTTCCCGGGTTGTCCAGGAAGGTGTCGGCATGAGCGTGGAACTTCTTGCTCATCACCTTCTGGCTCGAGAAGTCGGCCTTCCTCTCCCAGCCAGCCTTCGGGCACGGAGCGAGCCCCAATGGGTCGCTCCACGTATGCGGGTTGTGAACATACGTCGCCGGATTCGGAGCCGGGGCCAATCCCAGCGGATCCTGGCTCAGGTACCGCGCCGACTCCGGGTCGTAATACCGGAAGTAGTTGTAGTGGAGCCCCGACTCCGGGTCGAAGTACTGGCCCGGGAAGCGGAGGGGGGTGTACGTCGTGGCGTCGCGGGTCCAGGTTGTCGTGCCCCAGAGGGTGGATCGGGTGCGCCAGGCCAACTCTCCCGACTCGTCGACGAGTTCCGTCGGGGTGCCGATCAGGTCGGTGACAATGGCGAAGAAGCGTTCGTCGTTCGTGTCCGTGCGGCGTTCGGTCTGGGAGAGGGGGCGCAGGCCCGCGTGGTCCCAGGTCAGGACGACGTTCTCGGTCGTCTGCTCGCAGAGGGTCGTGTCGTCCCAGGTGAAGTGGACCGTTTCGAGAGCCGAGTGCTTGGAGACGCGGCGGCCCAGGGGGTCGTACGCGTAGCTCCAGACCGTGCCGTCCGGCGTCGTCACCGACCTCAGCCGGTCCTCCGCGTCCCAGGTGTAGCGCCAGGTGTCCGGCTTCCGGGACAGGCGGGTCTTCCGGCGCAGGACGATCCGGCCCTGGTCGTCGTGCTCGTAGCGGACCGCCCCCGCGCGGGTGATCCGCGTCCCCTCGTACGCGCGCGGCCCCGTCGCCGCGTGCGACGGGTGCGCGGACGGCCACTCCGCCTCCGTCTGGTTGCCGGCCTCGTCGTACGCGTACCGCTCCGTCCACCGGTCCGCCCGCACCGCCGTGACCCGCCCCGCCCCGTCGAGGTCGAAGCGGCGCGTCCCCGAGAAGCCGTCGGTGACGGCGGTCAGGTTGCCGTCCGGGCGGTAGGCGTACGCGCGGTGCTGGAGACGGCCGCCGTCCCGGGCCGACGTGACCTCCTGCGCCGTCAGCCGGCTCATCACGTCGTACGACGACGTCAGCGACACGAAGTCCGCGACCGAGCGCTCCACCTCCCGGCCCGACGCGTCGAAGGAGAAGGTCAGTTCGCGCCCCGAGGCGGTGAGGCTCGTCCTGCGGCCCGCCGCGTCGTACGTCCACGTGCTGACCGAGCCGCCCGGCGTCGTCCTCCCCACCCGCCGGCCCGCCTCGTCGTACGCGTACGACAGCGTCCGCCCGTTGACCGTCTCCGACAGCAATCGGCCGTGGCGGTCCCGGAGCCGTTCCAGCCGCGCGTCCGGGTTCGTCGCCACCGCCAGCTCGTCGAAGACGTCGTACTCGTACGTACTGACCGCGCCCTCGGCGTCCTTCCGGACGATCCGGCCGAGCGCGTCGCGCTCGAACCGGACCGTCTGGCCGAGTCCGTTCGTCCGCGCCACCAGCCGGCCCGCCGCGTCGTACGCGTACCTCAGCGACCGGCCGTCGAAGTCCGTCTCGGACAGGGTCCGGCCCGCCGGGTCGTAGGCGTAGTCCCAGGTCAGGCCCTGCGGGTTCGTCACCCGCGTCAGCCGCAGGTCCGTGTCGTGCGTGAACGCGTACCGCACCCCGTCCGGGTCCGTGCGGGAGGTCAGCAGGTCGAAGTCGGTGTACGTGAAGCGGGTCGTGCCGCCCCTCGCGTCCGTGTGGCTCAGGCAGTTGCCCTCGCCGTCGTACGTCCAGGACTCCACCGTCCCGTCGGGCGCGACGCGCCGGGACGGCAGGCCCTCCACCGTCCACTCCAGGCACGTGACCGCGCCGAGGGGGTCGGTGATCCGGACCGTACGGCCGAAGGTGTCGCGCTCGTACCAGGTCGTGGCCCCCAGCGGGTCGGTGACCTCGACGGGCAGGCCCCGGGCGTCCAGGACGAGCCGGGTGGTGGCGCCGAACGGATCCGTCACCGAGGCGAGCCGTCCCGACCCGTCGTACGCGAACTCCGTCCGGGCACCCGAGGGAGCCGTCACCGACGTGCGGTTGCCGCGCTCGTCGAAGGTCTGGCGCACGGCGTTGCCGTCGGCGCCGACGATCCGTACCGGTAAGCCGTCCTCGTCGTACTCGGCCCGCGCCCGCCGCCCGTCCGGGCGCTCCACGGACGTCGGGCGGCCCCGCTCGTCGTAGGCGGTGCGGCTGACGTGCCCCAGCGGGTCCGTCCGGGACAGCAGGCGGCCCCGGCGGTCGTAGGTGAAGCGGGTGGCCGCGCCCAGGGGGTCGATCTCGGCGACGACCTGGGCGCGCTCATCGATCAGGTGGCGTTCGGTGTGCCCCAGGCCGTCGGTGAGGGTGGTGACGCGGAACCCGGTCTCGGGGTCGACGTCGTCCCAGGTGAAGGTCGTTTCCAGGTGTCCGTTGGTCCCCGACTGGTAGGTGCAGCGGTCCCGGTCGTCGTAGACGTAGCCGAAGCGGCTGCCGTTGGTGTCGGTCCACGACGTGATGCGGCCGTGCTCGTCGCAGCCGAAGAGCAGAGGCCGCCCGGAGGAGTTGACGACCTCGGTCAGGTGGCCTTCGGTGTAGCCGTAGCGCAGGATCTCCTGGTCGGAGCCGTCCGGCGCCGCGCCCGCGAGGTGGAGGGCGGTCACCCGGCCCGCGTCCGTGGTCAGCTTCAGGTGGTAGCCGCCGTGGTGGACGACCGCCGTCGGGGCGCCGGCCTCGTCGTACTCGAAGGCGATCCGGTTGCCGTTGCGGTCGTCGATCTGGACCAGGAGCGCGAGTCCGTCGCCGTGGTCGGCGAAGTGCCGGACCGTGCGGGTGTCGGGGTCGGTGATCGTGTAGCCGTCCTCGACCCGGTCCAGCGGCCACCGCCGGCCGTGCGTGGGCACGACCGGCACGCCGGGGGCCGGGTGCGGGTAGGCGAGGAGGCTGCCCTCGTCGCAGCTGAAGACGACGCCCTCCGCGTCGATCTCCAGGCGCTGGTCCACGGTCGACGACCACGCCGGGCCGAACCAGCGACCGGAGCGGCGCGTGGAGTCGAAGGTGCGCCGGAAGACGAGAGGCAGCGAACCGGGCAGGACGACGTCGGTCTGGGGCAGCAGCATGCGGCCCGTCGCGATGTCGATCGGGTCCTTCTTGCACGCCGTCTCGCAACCCCGTTTGCCGTTGCTGTCCGGATCCTTCTCGTGGTCCCCGCGGCTGCTCCCCGGCTTCTCCGGCTCGACGGCACCGCCCGGCTTCCTCGGCTCGGGCAGGTGCTTCGCGCCGTTCAGCCCGAGCCGTACGCCGCTGCGCGCGAGCCCCGCGCCCTTCGTGCCGATCACTTCCGGTACGAGCCGGCCGAGGAACTCCGACGGGTCGCCCTTCGCCGCGTCCCAGGCGTTCTTCAGGGTCCGGTCGGGGTTCGCCGCCGAGGACACCAGACCGGCGAGCGTCATGTTGACGCCCTTGTAGTACTCCGCCGGGTGGGTCAGGTTGTACGGGTCCATCGGGTTCACCGAGCGGACGAAGTTGAGCAGCCCGGCCGTGCCCTTGACGATGCCGCCGCCGAAGTGGGCCAGCTCGACGCCCTGGCCCACGCCGTGGTCGAGCAGCTCCAGCTCGGCCCGCTCGCGGCCCGTCGGCTCCCGGGGCGCGTGGGCGAGCGCGGCGCGGACCGCCGCCCCCGCCGTCTCCCCGGCCTCGTTGCGCGCCCTGCGCGCGTCGTCCAGGACCTCCCGGGCCCGCCGCCGCTTGGCCTCGCCCGGGTCGGAGTACGTCCCGGGGTGCGGCAGCGGACTGTCCCCGTCGCGGGCCGCGTCGTAGGCGGCGACCTTCTTCTTGTAGCTCTCCTCGGACTCCTTCGAGTCCTTCTCGCCCTCCCTGTACAGCGCGATCGCCTCGCGGGCCTTGCCCTGCGCGCTCACGACCGCCCTGGAGTACGTCTCCAACGCCTTGGCCGCGTCCCCCATCGCGTCCGCCGCGCGCAGCCAGTCGGTCGGCAGGGTCTGGAACTTCTTCCGGAACGCGTCGGCCGCCTCGCCCTTCCAGTGACCGGCGTCCAGCTTCCGCATCCCGCCGCCGACCAGGTCGAACGCCTTCTGGAAGTCCCGGAGGTCCTTCACCGCCTCCGCGATCTTCTCCGGCTTGCCGTGGACGAGCTCGTCCGCCTCCTCGCTCTGCCCGAGCTGCTGCTCCCCGACCTGCGCGCCGAGGGAGGAGGCGGTCTCGTCGCCCCAGTCCTCGACCGAGTCCGCCCAGTCGTGCGCCCCCGCCTTGTCCAGGGCCTGGCCGGTCTTGTCGGTCACGTAGTCGACGCCCTCGCCGACGAGTTCCTTGCCCTTGTCGACGCCGTCGTTGAACTTGTCGACGCCCTTGTCGAACAGTTCGCCCCAGTCCGCCATCAGCGGTTCTCCCCCCAGCGCGGCTGCTCGGCCTGCTCGACCGTCGCCTCGTCGGGATCGAGCGTGTCCTCGAGCTTCTCGTCCATCGCGTCCCGCAGCCCCGGGTCGAGGGCGCCCGAGCGCTCCATCGAGTCGAGCAGCGAGTCCTCGACGTCGTACGCGGTGTTCTGCCAGGTCTGCTTCACCTCCTGGTAGGTGTCGGTGAACGACTTCTCGCTCCAGTCGGCCCCGTCCCAGGCCTGCTGGTCGCGGACGGTCTCCCAGCTCATCTTCTTGACGTCGTCCTCGGAGAGGTGGGGGTTGCCGTTGAGCGAGTTCACCCCGATCTTGATCGAGTCCTTGACGTACTGCTCCTGCTCGGCGAACGAACCGGCCGACAGACCGACCCCCTGGGCGAAGCCGTTCCCCCGCAGGGTCAGGGCGCGTACGCCCCACTCCCACCGGTCGCAGAAGGTCTCGAACTCCGACGTCAGGCCCCCGTACCCCAACTCGATTCCTGACAGGGCGAGTCCGGAGAAGCCCCGGCCCATCGCGGCCTGTCCGGCCATGCCGAGGTCCTTCAGCTCCGCATGCGCCAGGTCGATGCCCTTCGCGATCGCCGCGAGCGCCTCCGCCGACGCCGCGAGCTCGGGTTCGTTCCCGCCCATCAGGCCCCCGCCCCCGCCCCCGTCCCCGTTTCCGTCCCCATGTCCATCCCCGCCCCCGTCTCCGCTCCCTTGTCCAGGAGGTCCACCGCGACCTCGTCCGGGACGATCCCCGCCACCGGCGGGAACAGCGTCCCGTCCGCACTGCCCGCGTCCAGCGCGACCCCGCCCGGGCCGGGCAGCATCGGCGCCATCACGTCGAGGAGCCGCGCGCCGAGGATCGTCCGGTACGGCCACGCGCGCCCGGCCTCCCCGCGCGCGACCGCGAACCGCGCCAGCGCCTCCTCGTCCGAGAAGGCGCAGATCCACCGCACCCCGTTGAAGTCCGCGGTCCACAGACTCTCGCGCCCGTCGAACGGCACCAGGACGGCGGTACGCCGGAACTCCCCCAGCAAACGCGCAAACCCGCGCCGGGCCGCCGCGGCCCGTTCCTCCGGACCGCTCTCCACCGGCGCCGGCGGTACGGCCGGATCCGGTACGTCCACCAATTCCGACAACCTGGAAACCGGCTGAGGTTCCGGTATGCCGTGCTCGTTCTCGCCCCCGTTGTCCTTCACGTCCGCATGCTGCCACGGGCTCCTTCGCGCGAGCAACGAACAAAGAGCCGATCGGGCCACGCCGATCGGCCGGTACCGCCCCGGCCTCCGACCCGCTCCGGCGTTTCCGCACCAGGAACGCCCGAACGAACGGCCCGGCGCGTGCCGGATTCCGCACGCGGCCCGGAACGGTCTTTGTCAGGTCACCGGGCCGATGGGCGCGCGCCCTTCAGGGCAGCCTCGGAGCGAGCTCCAGCCAGGTACGGAGGTAGCACCGAGAACGTGCAGCACGTGGCCAAGATCCGGGTCGACCGGAGCCGGCCCGTCGCGGCGGGCGGCAAACCCGGTTGCTGAGCCGGCCCGTCGGCCGGCCGCCCATGCCCGGTGGGCTTTGTCGTCGTGTACGGCGGGTCGTTCGGCCTTCCTCTCGTCCGCCGTCAGTCGTCCGGCCGTGCCGGGCGGGTCCTCCAGTCGTCGTCGCGTACGACGATCCGCCGCCCCGTCTCCTCGTCCGTCACCGCGGCCAGGACCCGCCCGTCCGGCGAGACCGCGAGGAACGCGGCACGGCCGGTGGCGGCCAGGACACGGGACGGCAGGCCGGTTCCGACGCGGTCCCGGACGCGGGCCCAGCCGATCTCGTGTCCGCGGGGGTCCGGCGGCACGACGTAGAACTCGCCTTCCGGGGAGGCGAGTCGAGTGGCAGTCGTCATCGTGTTCCACAGAAGGTCCAGTTCCGCTCCGGCGTCGGGGTGCGTGTCCTGGACCAGGATCTCCGGCCGGGCCCGGTGCCCGCGGGCGGCGTCATGGGCTCGCAGCACCTCGGGAAGGCCGTCGGGTGTGGCGAGGCCGATCAATCGCAGCCCGCAGTTCGCGAGCCTCCCGCGCCAGTCGGGAGCCAGCCGTCCGGGGAGGGCGGTGGTGTCCGGTTCCGTCACGGAGGTGAGGACGTCTCCGTGACGGAGTTGGACGAGGGGGGCGTCGGAGAGGTGGACGAGGACGCTGTGGGGCGGGTCGAGGAACTCCAGGAAGCGGCCGTACCTCTCGATCCACTCCAGTCTCGGCGTTCCCGTCAGGCCCTTCGTGGCGAAGACCTGTCCGGGCCGGGGGGTGCCTCCGACGCAGCGGACGACGCAGACACCGCCGTCGGAACCGTGCGTGACCACGTCGTGGAGCTGGAGCTGACCGGCTTCCGGCTCCGGTGTGTCCACGGGCCCCCTCCCGACGGCTGCTTGTTCTGTCCCTGACCCGACGGCTTGCGGTTCTCGCAGGTGCCCGGCGGGGGTTCCCGAGCGGGCGTCGGGAGCCGGCCGGATCAATCCGTGACGGGCAGGCATTCGGTGAGCAGGGCGACGACGTCGTTCCAGGCTCGTTGTGCGTGTCGTGGGTGGTGGCCGACGCCGGGAACGGTGGGGTGGGTGACCGGTGGGTGGTGGAAGGCGTGCAGGGCGCCGCCGTAGACCGTGAGGCGCCAGTCGACGTCCGCGGCCCGCATCTCCGCGATGAACGCCTCCCGTTGCGCGGGCGGCATGATCGGGTCCTCCGATCCGACCCCGGCCCACACCGGGCAGCGGATGCGGGCCGCTTCGCCCGGCCGGCCCGTGGTCAGCGCGTTGACCGTTCCGATCGCGCGCAGGTCGGCGCCGTCGCGGCCGAGTTCCAGTGCGACCGCGCCCCCGGTGCCGTAGCCGACGGCGGCGATCCGGTCGGGGTCGGTCCGTGGTTCGGTGCGCAGCACGTCGAGCGCGGCGTGGCCGATTCCTCGCATGCGGTCGGGATCGGCGAGCAGCGGCATGCAACGGGCCAGCATCTCCTCCGGGTCCGCCAGGTAGCGTCCGCCGTGGAGGTCGAAGGCCAGCGCCACGTAACCCAGTTCGGCCAGGGCATCGGCCCGCCGGCGCTCGACGTCGCCGAGCCCCATCCCCTCGGGCCCGATCAGGACCGCGGGCCGGCGCCCGGCACCGGCCGGGAGCGCGAGGTGTCCGATCATCGTCAGGTCGTCGGCCGGGTAGGCGACCGTACGGGTGGTGACCGTCGTCATGCGACGGGACGGTAGTGGCCGTCGCGTCCGCTCGGGGCGGTGTTCACCGACGGCAGACAGCTGTCCGTCCCGACCGCGTCACCCGGACGCGTCGGCTGTCTGTCGGCGGACCATCGGACGTTCGGACGACGGCGGGTGTGGTGGGGCGAGGGGGTGGGGGGCGTGTTCACCGGGGCCGGGGTGGCGGGGGCGGTCAGTGCGTGTCCCCCAGGGAGATCAGCAGGGTGCGCAGCATGCGGGAGAAGTCCTCGCGGTCCGTCTCGTCCAGGGCCGAGAGGAGCTTCCGCTGGTTCTCGACGTGTCCCTCCACCGTGCAGTCGACGACGTTCCGGCCCGCTTCGGTGAGTGTGACGTGGAGGCTGCGGCGGTCGCCGGGCACGGACTCGCGGGCGACGAGGCCGCGGGCGGCCAGCCGGTCGATGCGGTTGGTGAGCGCGGCCGAGCTGATCATGACGCTGTCGGCCAGCGACTTGGCCGTCAGGGGCCCGCCGCTGCGCCGCAGGGTGGCGAGCACGTCGAACTCCCACGTCTCCAGGCCGTGCAGCGCGAAGTAGTCCTTCAGGTGTGCGTTGACCAGACGCGACAGCCGTAGGACACGGCCGACGGCGCCCATCGCGTCGAGGTCCAGGTCGGTGCGTCGGGCGGCCCACTGGTCGAGGAAGTCGTCGACGGCGTCACGCATCTGTCCACCTCCTCGTCATTGATTCGACGACATTAATTCGAGGACGAATTGTTTGACATGAGTGTAGTTCCCGCCATAGTTTCTCGGTGTCATACAGTTTGACGTCGAAGTAAACGTGGAAGGGGTGGTGCTCGTGCAGTCGACGGAGACCGACCGTGCCGCGGTGGCCCGGATCATCCGTGCGCGCCGCAGTATCCGCCACTACCGGCCCGATCCGGTACCCCTGTCGTTGGTCCACGAACTGGTCGACCTCGCCCTCGAGGCGCCGTCCAGCTACAACCTGCAGGCCCGCTCCGTCGTGATCGTCTCCGGCGAGGAGGGGCGCAGGGCGCTGACCGAGGCCACCGGCGGACAGCCGCACCCGCAGGAGGCGCCCGTGACGCTGGTGTTCGTCGCCGAGTCCCGGGCCTGGCGCGAGGGCCGCGAGGACGTCCTGGAGACGGCGTCGCGACTCGGCGCCTGGTCCGAGGAGTTCGCCACCGGCCTGCCCGAGGCGGTGCGCCAGTTCCACGAGGACCTGCACGACCGCGGTCTGGAGCGGGAGTACGCGGTCAAGGACGCCATGATCGCCGCCTCCTTCCTGATGATCGCCGCCGAGGCCGCCGGTCTCGCCACCAGCCCGATGAACGGCTGGGACGAGGACCTGGTCAAGAAGGCCATCGGGATCGAGGGCCGCGACGACCTGCACATCGCCCTTCTCGTACCGCTCGGCCTCCCGGCCGAGACCCGACGTCATCCCGGGCGCCGCGATCCGTCGCTGACCCGGTTCGGGGAGACGTACGGCCGCTGAGGCCGCGTCGTACCCACACCGTCCGCGTCCGTGGAGGACGGGCGGAATCACCGTGACAATCAGGGGGACTGTCCACGTGACCACTGTCAACAAGCTCGTCCAGGTCGCCGGCGTCATCGACGCCGCCGAAGCCGACATGATCATCGGCGAGGGCGCCGACTGGCTCGGATTCGCCCTGCGGCTGCCGTCCGGCAAGGACGACATACCCGAGCAGGACGCCGCCAACATCATCAAGGGGCTCCGGGCCCCGCACGCGGGCGTCCTCATCAGCTACCTCACCGACGCGGCCGAGATCAGCGACTTCTGCACCGAACTCGGGGTCGTCGCGGTGCAGTTGCACGGTGACGTGGAGACCGGGCAGCTCCGTCTCCTCAAGGAGCTGCGGCCCGACCTGTTCGTCCTCAAGTCGCTGGTCGTCAAGGAGGACAACGCCGAGGAGCTGCTCCGCCTCGTCGACGAGACGCACCCCTTCGTCGACATGTACATCACCGACACGTTCGACCCGAAGACCGGCGCCAAGGGCGCCACCGGGCTCACCCACGACTGGAACGTCTCCGCCGAGCTCGTCCGCCGCTCGCCCAAGCCCCTGATGATGGCGGGCGGGCTGAACCCGGACAACGTGTACGACGCGATCGTCGCCGTGAAGCCGGCCGCCGTGGACGCGCACACCGGTCTGGAAGGCGCCGACGGGCGCAAGGACCGCACCAAGGTCGCCACCTTCGTCGCCGAGGCGCGCCGCGCCTTCGACGCCATCGGCTGACCGGCGGTTCCACGCCACCGGCTGACCGGCGGTTCCACGCGTCGGCTGACCGGCGGCCCACCGGAACCGCCTCCCGGGCCGGTCCCGCCCGCGCGCCCGCCGCGCGCCACCGGCCCCTCCTCACATCTGCCCGCGTCCGCACCCGCATCCGCGCGGGGGCGTCCCGGCGCGTCGCCGCGCTCCTCCCCGCCCGCCGGGTGCCCCGGCACCGGCCCCGCCGCACCCTGCCCGGGGCCGGCCGGGTGATCCCGGGCAGGGTGCGGCGGCCCGGTCCCGCCTGCCGCGGCCGGTCCCGCCACACCCGGCCGCGGCAGGTACCGGAGGGCCGCTCCGGCCGGAAGGCCGCCCGACCGCCCGACGCCCGACCGAACGACCGCACCGTCCCGCACCGCGTTCTCGTCGACCTCGAAGGAAACCAGCCGTGACCACGGGCCACCCTGTGCACCTGCTGCCGCAGACCGACCAGCTCCGCGCCATCCACACGGTCATCCGGGACCGGAACTGCAGCCGGGAGGACTTCGTCCTCTACTCGCGGCGCGTCATGCGCCTGCTGCTCGAAGCCGGCCTCGACCTGCTGCCGTTCACCAAGAAGGACGTCACCACCCCCGTCGGCGCCACCTACCAGGGGCTCGCCTTCGCCTCCAAGATCTGCGCGGTGCCCGTCATCCGGGCCGGCGAGGCGATGGAGAGCGAGCTGCGGGACATCCACCCCGGCATCCGCATCGGCAAGATCCTCATCCAGCGGGACAAGGAGACCAAGCTCCCGCACCTGTACTACAAGCACCTGCCCGCCGACATCGCCCAGCGGCACGTCCTGCTCCTCGAACCCATGCTGGCCACCGCCGGATCGGCGCTCGCCGCGATCGACGTCCTCCTGGACGCCGGCGTGCGCGAGGAGAACATCGTGCTGACCACCTTCATCTCCTCGCCCGAGGGGCTGGACCGCGTCGCCTCCGAGCGGCCGCGCGTGAAGGTCGTCACCAGTGCCGTCGAGGACCGGCTCAACGAGCACGCGTTCATGATCCCGGGCATCGGCGACTTCGGCGACCGCTTCTTCGGCACCGCCGACTCCGGAGCCACCCCATGAGCGGCGGGCGGATCGCCCGGACCTCCGCGCTCACCGCGCTAGCCCCCGCCGTCT
This sequence comes from Streptomyces sp. NPDC012825, assembly GCF_042900925.1. NCBI lineage: Bacteria > Bacillati > Actinomycetota > Actinomycetes > Kitasatosporales > Streptomycetaceae > Streptomyces > Streptomyces sp. NPDC012825. The sequence continues at coordinate 332,807 of NZ_JBIBBZ010000003.1, forward strand.
GGGGATCCACCTATCTGGTCACCACCGAGTTCCTGCCGCCCGACCGCCCGCTGCTGGCCTCCACGATGCGCGCCCTGCCCGCCGGGCTCGTGCTGCTGCTGATCACGCGGACGCTGCCCCGGGGCGTCTGGTGGTGGCGGGCCGTGGTCCTCGGCGTGCTGAACATCGGCGCGTTCTTCTACTTCCTGTTCCTCGCCGCGTACCACCTGCCGGGCGGGGTGGCCGCCCTGGTCATGTCCGTCCAGCCGATGATCGTGCTGCTGCTCGGCGCCCCGCTCCTGCGGGACCGGATCCGGCCGGTGCACCTCGGCTCCTGTCTCCTCGCCGCCGCGGGCGTGGCCCTGCTGGTGCTGCGACCGCACGCCGGCCTGGACGCCGTCGGCGTCGTCGCCGGGCTCCTCGGCGCCCTGTCCATGGCCGCCGGCATCGTGCTCACCAAGAAGTGGGGACGCCCCGACGGCGTCGGCCTGCTGACCTTCACCGGCTGGCAGCTCACCGTCGGCGGCCTGGTCCTGCTGCCGGTCACCCTGCTCGGCGAGGACCTGCCGGACCACCTCACCCGGGCCAACATCGGCGGGTTCCTCTACCTCGGCGTCGTCGGCGCGCTCCTCGCCTACGTCCTGTGGTTCCGCGGGCTGTCCAGGCTCCCGGCGCTCGCGGCCTCGTTCCTGTCGTTCGCCTCGCCGCTGTGCGCCACCGTCCTCGGCCACCTCTTCCTCGACCAGAGCCTGCGCCCGCTCCAGCTCCTCGGCGCCGCGGCCGTCGTCGCGGCCGTCGTCCTCGCCCAGCCGCGTGACCGGAGCGCGGCACCCGAGTCCGCACCGCCCGTGCGCGCGACCAGCCGGACCTGAGCACCACTCACGTCATCCCGGATCCGAGCACCACTCACGTCATCCCGGAACTGAGCACCATTCACGTCATCAGGGGGATCACCGCATGAACACCCGTGCGCCGATATCCGGCGTGCACCGCACGCACGCCTCGCTGCACAGCCTGCTCACCCATCAGGTCCGGCTGTGCCCGGACGACGTCGCCGTCACCACCACGGACGGCCATCTCACCTTCCGGGAGCTGAAGGCCGAGGCCGACCGGCTCGGCGCCCACCTGGCCGCCCTGGGGGTCGCCCCCGACACGTGCGTCGGCCTCTACGCCGAGCCCTCCGCGGACCTGATGACGGGCGCGTGGGGCATCCTCGGCGCGGGCGCCGCCTACCTCCCCCTCTCCCCGGACTACCCGGAGGCCCGGCTGCGGTACATGGTCGAGAACGCGGGCGTCCGCGTGGTCGTCACCCAGCCGCACCTGCGCGAGCGCGTACGGCGCCTGGTCCCGGCCGGCACCACCGTCGTCACCCGGCAGGACGCCGAGGCCGCCGACGGCACGTCCCTCGCGGCGGCCCCGTCGCCCGAACCGCGCGCCGACCACCTCGCGTACGTCATCTACACCTCGGGCAGCACCGGCAACCCCAAGGGCGTGATGATCGAACAGCGCAGCGTCGTCTCCCAGTTGCGCTGGCTGGCCAACTGCGGACACCTCGGACCGGGGGTGTCGATCCTGCAGAAGACGCCGATGAGCTTCGACGCCGCCCAGTGGGAGATCCTCGCCCCGGCCGTCGGCGCCCGCGTCGTGATGGGCACCCCGGGCATCTTCCGGGACCCGCAGGCGATCATCACCATGGTCCGCGAGTACGGGGTGACCGCGCTCCAGGCCGTGCCCACCCTGTTCCAGGCCCTCCTGGACACGCAGGAGTTCGAGACGTGCACCTCGCTGCTGCGGCTCTTCTCCGGCGGCGAGGCCCTCACCCGCAAGCTCGCCGTCGACCTGTGCGCGGCCCTGCCGGACGTCTCCCTGGTCAACCTGTACGGGCCGACCGAGACGACCATCAACGCCACCTCGCACTGGGTCGACCCCGAGACGCTCGACGCCGCCCCGGCCGGGATCCTGCCCGTCGGCGTGCCGGCCGACAACGTGACCTGCTACATCCTCGACGACGACATGCAGCCGGTCGACATCGGCGAGAGCGGCGAGCTGTTCCTCGGCGGGGTCCAGGTCGCCCGCGGCTACATCGGCCTGCCCGAGGCGACCGCCCAGCGCTTCCTGCTCTCCCCGTTCAACCCGACGGAACGGCTCTACCGCACCGGCGACCTGTGCCAGTGGAACCCGGACGGCTCGATCCAGTTCACCGGACGCACCGACAACCAGGTCAAGCTGCGCGGCTACCGCGTCGAGCTGGAGGAGGTCGCGTCCCGCGTCGAGGAGCACACCTGGGTGCGCCGCGCGGCCGCGGTGGTCACCGACAACCCGCGCACCGGTGCCAAGGTCCTCCTGGCGGCCGTCGAGCTGAACGAGCGCACCGCCGCGGTGATGGACCAGGGCCGGGACGACGCCGGCCACCACCGGTCCAAGGCGTCCAAGCTCCAGGTGAAGGCCCAGCTCGCCAATCCGGGACTGCGCGTCCCCGCCGAGCTGGCGGGACGCCCGACCGTCCCGCTGCCCGGCCGCGACGCCACCGACGAGCAGCACCGGGAGGCGTTCGCCCGCAAGTCCTACCGGTTCTACGAGGGCGGGCCGGTCACCGCCGCCGACCTCCTCGGCCTCCTCGCCCCGCGCCCCCGCCCCGCCGTCGCGCCGCGGCCGCTCACCGAGCTGTCCCTGGCAGGACTCGGCCGGATCCTGCGCTGGTTCGGCCCGTTCCACAGCGAGGAACGGCTGCTGCCGAAGTACGCGTACGCCTCGCCCGGCGCCCTCTACGCGACCCAGCTGTACCTGGAGGCGCACGACCTGTGCGGGCTGTCCGGCGTCTACTACCACCACCCCGTCGACCACACCCTCGTCCGGGTCGGCGACGCGTCCGGGGACCTGACCGGGCCGACCCTGCGGGCGCACTTCCTGGGCCGCCGGCAGGCCATCGAGCCCGTGTACAAGAACAACATCGACGAGGTGCTGGAGTTCGAGGCCGGCCACATGGTCGGCGTGTTCGAGGAGGTGCTGCCCCGGCACGGCCTGACCATCGAACCGGCCGGGCTCGACCCCGAGTTCCGGTCCCGGCTCGACGGGGCCGGGGACGACGTCTACCTGGGCGCCTTCGCGATCACCGAGGACCACGGCCGCGCACGCCCGGACGAGGCGGACGTCCTCGTCCAGGTGCACGGCGACCGGGTGGCGGGACTGGCCGAGGGGCTCTACCTCCACCGGGACGGCGCGCTCCGGCGGCTCGGCGCGGACGTCGTGGACCGCCGCCACGTCATCGCCATCAACCAGGAGGTGTACGACCGGGCCTCCTTCGGCATCAGCGCGGTCTCCCGCAGCACCGACGCCTGGCGGCACTACATCGTGCTCGGCACGCTGCTGCACCGCCTCCAGCGCACCCCCGGCCTGGGCTTCATGTCCTCCGGCTACTCGTCGAAGAGCGGCAACCCGCTGCCCGCCGCCCGGCGCCTCGACGACCTGCTGGCCGCCGCCGGACTGCCGGACGCGCCCGCCTCGTACTTCTTCGTCGGCGGGCGGGTCAGCGACGAGCAGACCGCGCACCGGGGCATGAACGAGGACGCCGTGCACACCCGGGGCCCGGCGGAGATGATCCGCGACGACCTGGCGCGGTTCCTGCCGGACTACATGATCCCCGCCCGGGTCGTGGTGGTGAACGAACTGCCGCTGACCGCCAACGGGAAGATCGACGCCAAGGCCACCGCGGCCCTCCCGGAGATGTCCGCCAGCCGGACCGCGGCCGAGTACGTCGCCCCGGCCACGGCGACCGAACGGTGGCTGGCCGCCGAGTGGGGCCGGATGCTGAAGTACGAGGACGTGTCCACACAGGACGAGTTCTTCTCCTCCGGCGGCAACTCCCTGCACGCCGTCGCCCTGGTCAACAGGATCAGGCGGGAGTTCGGCGCCGACCTGCCGCTCCAGGTGCTCTTCGAGTCGCCGAAGCTGGCGGACCTGGCCGCGCGCGTCGACGCCGGCTCGGCCGGGGGCGCCTCGCGCCTGGTGCCGCTGCACACCGGTGGCGGCGGCAGCCCCGTCTTCTGCTGGCCCGGCCTGGGCGGCTACCCGATGAACCTGCGGCTGCTCGCGCGGGACGTGGCCCTGGACCGGCCCGTCACCGGCGTCCAGGCGTACGGCATCAACCCCGGAGAGACGCCGTACGGCTCCATCCGGGAGACGGCCACGGCCGACGTGGCGGAGATCCGCCGTGTCCAGCCCTCCGGGCCGTACACCCTGTGGGGCTACTCCTTCGGCGCGCGGGTGGCCTTCGAGGCGGCCTGGCAGCTGGAGCGGGCCGGCGAGAAGGTCGAGCGCCTGCTCCTCATCTGCCCCGGCAACCCCAGGGTGCGCGAGGGGGAGGGCCGGCGGTGGGGCCGGGAGGCGTCCTTCGCCAACCCGGCGTACACCACCATCCTGTGCTCGGTGTTCGTGGGCACCGCCCACGGACCCGTCGTCGAGGACTGCCTGCGGCAGGTGACCGACGAGGACTCCTTCGTGGCGTTCGTCCACGACCGGCTGCCCGCCGTCGACGCGGAGACGATCCGCCGCATCACCCGGATCGTCGCCGAGACCTACGAGTTCGAGTACAGCTTCGGCGAACTCAGGGAGCGCCGGATCGAGGCGCCGGTCACCGTCTTCAAGGCGCGCGGCGACGACTACTCCTTCCTGGAGTCCAGCTCCGGCTACTCGGCCGAGCCGCCGGTCGTCGTCGACCTCGACGGCGACCACTACGACGTGCTCAAGGAGCACGGAGTGGGCGAACTCGTCGCCGGGATCCGGCGCACGACCCTCGGCTAGCAGCCCCTCCGGCCCGGGGCGCCCCCGCCCCGGGCCGGGCCCCGTCCCGCGGAAGGAAACCGATGAGCAGCCGCATTCCGATCGTCTACTCCGAAGAAGTCCGACAGGCCCTGGACGAGGGCCGGCCGGTCGTCGCCCTGGAGTCCAACGTCATCACGCACGGCCTGAAGTACCCGCACAACGCCGAGACGGCCCACCGGGTCGAGGCCGCCGTCCGCAAGGGCGGCTCCGTGCCCGCGACCATCTGCGTCGAGGACGGCGCCGTCCGGGTCGGCATGACCGAGCGGGACATCGAGCGGTTCGCCTCGGAGTCCGGCATCCCCAAGGTCTCCAGCCGCGACCTGCCCGTGGTGCTGGCCCGGGGCGGACGCGGCGCGACCACCGTCGCCTCCTCCCTGGTCGCCGCCGAACTGGCCGGCATCCCGTTCTTCTCCTCCGCCGGCCTCGGCGGGGTCCACCGGGGCGCCGAGACCACGATGGACGTCTCCTCCGACCTGATCCAGCTCACCCGCTCCAAGGTCGCCGTCGTCTGCGCGGGCGCCAAGATGATCCTCGACCTGAAGCTCACCATGGAGTTCCTGGAGACGCAGTGCGTCCCGGTGATCGCGCACGGCTCCGACGACTTCCCCGCGTTCTACTGCGCCTCCAGCGGCGTCCGCGCCCCGCACCGCGTGGACGACGAGGACCTGCTCGCCCGGATCGTCGACCTCCACTGGGCCACCGGCCACCCCGGCGGCGTGGTCGTCACCACCCCGCCCCGGGACGAGGACGCCGTCGACGCCGCCGAGGCGGAGGCCGCCATCCGCGACGCGCTCGCCCTGGCCGAACGGGACGGCGTCTCGGGCCAGGGCCTGACCAAGTACCTGATGCACGCGGTCGACCGCGCCACCGGCGGCCGTACCGCGCAGGCCAACATGGCCGTCCTGATCTCCACCGCCGAGGTCGGCGGCCGGCTCGCCGCGGCCCACGCCCGCCACCGGGCCGGACAGTCCTGACCACCCGCACCACGACCAAGGGAACACCATGACCTCGCTGTTCGACCCCGTCACCTTCGGCAAGATCCCGCTCGCCAACCGGCTCGTGATGGCCCCCATGACCCGGAACCGGGCCGGGGCGGGCGGCGGCGCCACCGAGCTGATGGCCGAGTACTACGCCCAGCGGGCCTCCGCCGGGCTCATCATCACCGAGGGCACCCAGCCCTCCCCGGTCGGACAGGGCTTCCTGAACACGCCCGGCCTGCACCACCCGGAGCAGGTCCGCGCCTGGCGCACGGTCACCGACGCCGTGCACGAGCGGGGCGGCCGGATCGTCGTCCAGCTGATGCACGCGGGCCGCATCGGCCACCCGTCGCTCTACGACAGCGCCCACCGGTCCGTCGCCCCCTCGGCCCTCGCCGCCGCCGGGGTGTGCTTCACCCCGTCCGGGCCGCAGGACCACCCGGTCCCGCACGAGCTCACGGCCGACGAGATCGCCGCCACCGTACGGGACTTCGCCGACGCCGCCCGCAACGCGGTGGAGGCCGGGTTCGACGGCGTCCAGGTCCACGCCGGCAACGGCTTCCTGCTGCACCAGTTCCTCGCCGAGAACACCAACCACCGCACCGACGCCTACGGCGGCTCGCTCGGCAACCGCATCCGGTTCGCCGTCGAGGTCACCGAAGCGGTCGCCACGGCCATCGGCAACGAGCGCACCAGCGTGCGCCTCTCGCCCGGCAACCCGTACAACGACATCGCCGAGGGCGACACCGACGCCCTGTACGCGGCGCTGGTGCCGGCCCTGCCCGAGCTGGCCTTCCTGGAGGTCTGCGAGATCGTCACGCGCCCGGTCACCCGGGCCGTCCGCGACCTGTGGCGGGGCAACCTGGTGGTGAACCCGCACGCCGCGCCGGACGCCTTCCCCGCCACGGCCGAGACGGCCCGGAACGTCCTGGACGAGGGCCTCGCCGACGCCGTCTCGCTCGGCGCCCTGTTCCTGGCCAATCCCGACCTGCCCGACCGCGTCCGGGCCGGCGGCCCCTTCACCGCGCCCGACGAGGCGACGTACTACGGCGGCGACCACCGCGGCTACACCGACTACCCGGCCCTCGGCCGGTAGCGGGCCCGTCCCTCCGGTACGGCGAAGGCCGCCGCCCCGTCCGTACGGGTGCGGCGGCCTCCGGCACGAAGACGCGACCGTCAGTCCTTCTTCGGCTCCTCCAGGCGCGGGAACAGCACCGCGCCCTTCGTCACCGTCACGCCGGCCGGGAGCCTCCCCCACTCGCCCGCGTGCTGGACCGGCTGGTCGGCCAGGGCGCCCAGGGACGCCTCGGCGCCCAGGGAGTCCCACAGGGCCTGCGAGGTCTCCGGCATGATCGGGTTCAGCAGGACGGCGACGGCGCGGAGCGACTCGGCGGCCGTGTAGAGGATCGTCGCCAGGCGGGCGCGGCCCTCCTCGGACTCGTCCTTGGCGACCTTCCACGGCTCCTGCTCCGTGATGTAGCCGTTGACCCGCTTCACGAAGTCGAAGATCGCCAGGATGCCGGCCTGGAAGTCCAGCTCCTCGCCGATCTTCGCGTCGGCGACCGCGACCGCCTTCGCCAGACCGTCGTGGACCGCCTTCTCCGCGTCGCCGTCCGCCGCCGACGCCGGCAGCTCGCCGCCGAAGTACTTGCCGACCATCGCCGCCACGCGCGAGGCGAGGTTGCCGTAGTCGTTGGCCAGCTCGCTCGTGTAGCGGGCGGTGAAGTCCTCCCACGAGAACGAGCCGTCCTGGCCGAAGACGATCGCCCGCAGGAAGTACCAGCGGTACGCGTCCACGCCGAAGTGCGAGGTCAGGTCCTGCGGCTTGATGCCGGTCAGGTTCGACTTCGACATCTTCTCGCCGCCGACCATCAGCCAGCCGTTGGCCGCCACCCGGCCCGGGACCGGCAGGCCCTGCGCCATCAGCATCGCCGGCCAGATCACCGCGTGGAACCGCAGGATGTCCTTGCCGATCAGGTGCACGTCCGCCGGGAACGTCTCCTCGAACTTCGCCGGGTTCTCGTTGTAGCCGACGGCCGTCGCGTAGTTCAGGAGCGCGTCGATCCACACGTAGATGACGTGCTTCTCGTCCCACGGCACCGGGATGCCCCAGTCGAACGTCGAGCGCGAGATGGAGAGGTCGTCCAGGCCCTGCCTGACGAAGTTCACGACCTCGTTGCGGGCCGACTCCGGCTGGATGAAGCCCGGGTTCGCCTCGTAGAACTCCAGGAGCTTCGGGCCGTACGCGCTCAGCTTGAAGAAGTAGTTCTCCTCCTTGAGGATCTCCACCGGCCTCTTGTGGACGGGGCACAGCTTGGTGCCGTCCTCCGCCTCGACGAGGTCGCCGGGGAGCTTGAACTCCTCGCAGCCCACGCAGTACGGGCCCTCGTAGCCGCCCTTGTAGATCTCGTCCTTGTCGTACAGGTCCTGCACGAACTCCTGGACGCGGTCGGTGTGACGCTTCTGGGTGGTGCGGATGAAGTCGTCGTTCGCGATGTTCAGGTGCTCCCAGAGGGGCTTCCACGCCTCTTCCACGAGCTTGTCGCACCAGGCCTGGGGCGTGACGTCGTTCGCCTCGGCCGTGCGCATGATCTTCTGACCGTGCTCGTCCGTGCCGGTGAGGTACCACACCTTCTCGCCGCGCTGACGGTGCCAGCGCGTGAGCACGTCGCCCGCTACGGTCGTGTAGGCGTGGCCCAGGTGAGGAGCGTCGTTGACGTAGTAAATGGGGGTCGTGACGTAGAACGCCTTCGCCCCCTGCTTCTCGGATCCAGTGGCCGCCATGGTCGAAATCCTAACGGCCCCGTGAAGATCCACTCACATCCTTGAACCCCGGGGGACGGGGGCGGGCGCCGGGTGGAGAGGATGGGGGCATGCGTGTACTCGTGGCCGAGGACGAGCGGGTTCTCGCCGGGCTCGTCGCCACCGGCCTGCGGCGGGCCGGGTTCGCCGTCGACACCGTCCACGACGGCGAGGACGCCCTGGAGCGGCTCGGCCTGTACGCGTACGACGTGCTCGTCCTCGACCGCGACCTGCCCCGCCTCCACGGCGACGAGGTGGCCCGGCGGCTCGTCGCCGGCGGCTCCCGCACCCGCATCCTGATGCTGACCGCCGCCACGGCCGTCGAGGACCGGGTGGCGGGGCTCGACCTCGGCGCCGACGACTACCTCGGCAAGCCCTTCGAGTTCCCCGAGCTGGTCTCCCGCGTCCGCGCCCTGCGCCGCCGCTCCGCCCGGCCCCTGCCGCCGCTCCTCGCGCGGGACGGGCTGCGGATGGACACCGTCCGGCGGACCGCCGACCGCGACGGGCGCGACCTCGACCTCTCCCCGAAGGAGTTCTCCGTCCTCCAGATCCTCCTGGAGGCCGACGGGGCCGCCGTCTCCGCCGAGGAGCTCCTCGAACGGGCCTGGGACGCCCACGCCGACCCGTTCACCGGAGCCGTACGCGTCTGCATGAGCAAGCTGCGGGCCAAGCTGGGGGAGCCGGGGCTGATCCGGACCGTGCAGGGCGTGGGGTACGTGCTGTGAGCGGCGGCCACCTGGGGGCCGGGTCGACCATCCGGACCCGGATCGCCCTCGTGTACGGAGGGGTCTTCCTGGTCCTCGGCGCGCTGCTGCTGCTCGTGGTGAACCTGCTGGTCAGAGCCGGTACGAACGGGGAGACGGAGGCGATCGTGGCGCGGGCCGGCGAGGTCGCCGCGGTCGAGGCGTACCGCATCGGCGACGACGTCGGCCGGGCCGCGAACGAGCAGATGCTCATGTGGTCCTGCATGGCCCTGCTCGTGATCGCCTGCGGCGCCGTGGTGGTGGGCTGGTGGACGGCGGGGCGCGTCCTGCGGCCCGTCCACGAGATGACCGCCCGCGCCCGGCGCCTCTCCGAGCGGAACCTGGACGAGCGGCTCGCGGTGCGCGGGCCCGACGACGAGCTGAAGGAGCTGGGCGACACGATCGACGCGCTGCTCGGGCGCCTGGAGACCGCCTTCGACAGCCGGCGGCGGTTCATCGCCAACGCCTCGCACGAGCTGCGCACCCCGCTCGCCACCCAGCGCGCGGCCATCCAGGTCGGGCTGGACGACGACTGCGGCGTCCGGCAGGTCCTCCTCGACACCAACCGGCACAGCGAACGCCTCCTCGACGGCCTGCTCCTCCTCGCCCGCGGCGAACGGGGACTCGCGGAACGCGAGGACGTGCCCCTCGGCGAGGTCGTCGCGGAGGAGTACGAGGACGTGGCCGTCGGAGACGCGGGGGGCGGTGTCGTACGGGGGAGCCGGGTGCTGCTCCGGCAGCTCGTACGGAACCTCGTCGCGAACGCGGTCGTCCACAACGTGCCGGGGGGCTTCGTGGACGTGCGGGTGGAGGGCGGCGTCCTGACCGTCGTCAACACCGGTCCCGTCGTCCCGCCGGACGGCGTCGAGATCCTCTTCGAGCCCTTCCGGCGCGGTGAGGGGCGCGACCGGACGGGGCCCGGCGCCGGGCTCGGGCTCTCCATCGTCCGGTCGATCGCCGCCGCCCACGGCGGGAGCGTGACGGCGGTGGCCCGGGGCGCCGGGGAGGGCGGCGGGCTCGCGGTGACGGTGACCCTGCCGGTCACCGTCACCCGCTCCTAACGCCTACAGCTCCAGTCCTTCGAGCAGGCCCCGGTAGAACGCGGCGTGCGCCGTCCCGGCCGGGGTCGCGCCCGGGAAGTACGCGGCGGTGCGGGGCGTGCCGCCGAGCTTCCTGAGGTAGTCGAAGGCCTTGTTGTCCGGTTCGCCCCAGGCCACGAACCGCCAGTGCAGCGGCCGGTCCGCCGCTCCGGCCAGCGCCTGCGTGGCGGCCGTCCTCGCGTCCGGCGCGCCGTCCGTCTGGAAGACGACCAGGGCCGGGCGGGCGGGGTCGGTCTTCTCGTGGTGGGCGAGGACCTCCTCCACGGCGCGGTGGTAGTGGGTGCGGCCCAGGCGGCCGAGGCCGGCGTTGATCTCCTCGATGCCGGTGGGGGAGAGCGTGGCGGGGGTCAGTTCGGCGGTGCCGTCGACGTCCGTGGAGAAGAACACCGCCGTGACGGCGGCGTCCGGGTCGAGGTGCGCCGCGAGCGCCACCGTCTGCTCGGCGAGCCGCTGCACGGAGCCGTCCTTGAAGTACCCGCGCATCGAACCGGACCGGTCGACGACGAGGTACACGGCGGCCCGCGCTCCGGCGAGCCCCTGCTTCTTCAGCACGGTCCCGGCGGCCTTGTAGGCGTCGGCCAGGTGCGGGGCGGCGGCCTTGACCCCGGCGAGGGAGAGCGCGGGACCGGCGGCCGCCGGGGCGGGCGCGGCGACGGGCGGTGCCTCGGGCTCCAGTGCGGTGATCACGGGGGCTTCCGGCGTCGGCACGGGAGCGGTGGCCTCGGCGGGCTCGGGCCTGGTCTCCGGCTCCGGGGCGGCTTCGGGTTCCGGCTCGGGGGCGGTGGCCTCGGCGGCCTGGGGCTCGGGGGCGGTCGCGGGTTCGGCCTCCGGCTCGGCCGGGCCCTCCGGGGCCGGGGTGGCCGCCACGACGGGCTCGGGCCCCGGGGCGACTTCGGCCTCCGGCTCCGAGGGGGCTTCCTCGGCCGGGGCGGTCGCGGGGGTCTCCGCCTCCGCCTGCGGCTCGTCGGCACCGTCCGCGGCCGACTCCTCCGGAGCGGGAGCGGCGGCGGGCTCGTCCGTGGCTTCGGCCTGCGGTGTGTCCTGGGCGGCGGGCTCCTCCGTGGCCCCGGCCTCCGGAGCGTCCCCGGCGGCGTTAGGCGCCTCCGGCTCGGCCAGGGGCGTCTCGCCCTCGGCCCGCGGCTCCGCCGCCCCATCCGCGACGGTCGCCTCCACAGGAGCCTCGGACGCCTCGTCCGTACCCGGCTCCGGCGCGGCGGGCACCTCGCAGGTCTTCGGCTCGTCCGTGGTGTCGGGGTACGAGATCTCGACGGCGGCCACCTCCGGGTCCACCCCGGGCCCGTCGTTCCGCTCCTCCGGGAAGGAGACCTCCACGGGCTCCGCGACGGAAGCGGCCGCCGTGTCCCGCGCCGCCTCCTCGGCCGCGGACGAGAGGACGGGGGTCTCTTCCGCCACGTCGGCGACGGCCGGCTCCGGCTCGGGCTCCTCGGCGACGGCCGGTTCCGGTTCCGGTTCCGCCGACCGGGCCCCGGGGACCCGCGGGTTGTCGAAGGACGCCGCCACCAGGTCGTCCGCCGCCCGGCGGGCCTCCTCCTCCTGAGGCGCGACCGTCTCCGGAGCCTCCACCGGCTCCGCCGGCTCCACCGTCTCCTCACGCGACTGGGGCGGGACGGAGGTTGCCGAGGCGTCCTCGCGGTCCCGGCCGAACACCTTGCGCAGCATGCTCCGAATACCCATGGGCGAACCCTTTCGCATGAGTGGGGTGCAGTGTGAATGTCCGTACTGGGCGTTTCAGGACTTTCATCCCTGGCCAGGGCGGATACGTAAGGTTAGCGGCCGCTTCCCGCCACTCCCGTGCCCCGGTCGCCCCCGGACGTCCCGCATTCATCGGGCGTTCACTCCCCCGCCGTCCCCGTGCAGCGACGCGCACCTAGCGTCACCGCCGAAGACATCCCGACACCATGTCGGCGCAGTGCTGCGCCGGAGGAGGACGAAGTGCGCAAACTGCTGCCGCTCCTGAGCACGAACCCGCACGGAGGCGGCCGTTCCGCTCTCACCTGCCGCTACCGCTGCGGTGACGCCTGTTTCCACGAGGTGCCCAACACCAGCGACAACGAGTACGCCGGCGACCTCATAGCCGGTGTCCTCTCCCGCCGTTCGGCCCTCCGCGCCGCCGCCGTCGTCACCGTCGCCTCCGCCGTCGGCGGCGCCGCCGTCCTCGGCGAGGCCCCGGCCGCCGAGGCCCACGCCGGCCACGGCCACCGGCCGGCCGGGGCCGACGGCGCCCGCGGCCTCCGCTTCACCCCCGTCGCGCCCAACACCGCCGACAGGGTGACCGTCCCCTCCGGCTACTCCCAGAACGTGGTCATCCGCTGGGGCGAGCCCATCCTCCGCGGCGCCCCCGCCTTCGACGCCGAGAAGCAGACCGCGAAGGCCCAGGCCGGCCAGTTCGGCTACAACAACGACTTCCTCTCCCTGCTGCCGCTCCCCGGGGAGCGCGACCGCCAGGTCCTCGTCGCCAACCACGAGTACACCGACGAGGTCCTGATGTTCCGCGGGTACGACCCCGCGAACCCGACCCGCGAGCAGGTCGAGACCGCCTGGGCCGCGCACGGCCTGTCCGTCGTCGTGGTCGAGGAGGAGCGCCGCACGGGCAGGCTGACGCCGGTCTCCCGCCACCACCTCAACCGGCGGCTGCACACCACCAGCGAGTTCCGGGTCACCGGCCCCGCCGCGGGCGGCGACCTGCTGAAGACCTCCGCCGACCCGACCGGCCGCAGGGTCCTCGGCACGCTCAACAACTGCGCCGGCGGCACCACCCCGTGGGGCACCACCCTCCACGGCGAGGAGAACTTCAACCAGTACTTCGCCAACGGCTCCAGCGCCACCGACAAGCGCTACGGCGTCGGCACCGGCGCCACCGAGCGCAAGTGGGAGCGGTTCGACAAGCGCTTCGACCTCGCGCAGGAGCCCAACGAGGTCCACCGCTTCGGCTGGGTCGTCGAACTCGACCCGTACGAGCCCGACTCCACGCCCCGCAAGCGCACCGCCCTCGGCCGCTTCAAGCACGAGGCCGCGCAGCCCCGCCTCACCGCCGACGGGCGCCCGGTCGTCTACATGGGCGACGACGAGCGCTTCGACTACTTCTACAAGTTCGTCTCCTCGAAGCGGATGAAGAAGGGGAGTTCGCGGGCCGCCCGCGAGCACAACCTCACCCTCCTCGACGAGGGCACGCTGTACGTCGCCAAGCTGACCGGCGACTCCCCGGGCGAGGTCGACGGCACCGGAAGGCTCCCGAACGACGGCGAGTTCGACGGCTCCGGCACGTGGATCCCGCTCGCCACCGGGAACGTCTCGCACGTCCCCGGCATGACCGCCGAGGAGGTGTACGTCTTCACCCGCCTGGCCGGCGACAAGGTCGGGGCGACGAAGATGGACCGCCCCGAGGACGTCGAGCCGTCCCCGCGCACCGGCCGCGTGTACGTCGCGCTCACCAACAACACCGACCGCGGCAAGGCCGGCAAGGCGGGCGCGGACGAGGCCAACCCGCGCAACCTCAACAAGCACGGGCAGATCCTGGAGCTCGCCGAGCACTGGGACGACCCGTCCTCGGACGGCTTCGCCTGGCGCCTGTTCCTCGTCGCGGGCGACCCGAACGACCCGGCGACCTACTTCGCCGGCTTCCCGAAGGAGAAGGTCTCCCCGATCTCCTGCCCGGACAACGTCGCCTTCGACCCGCACGGCAACCTGTGGATCTCCACCGACGGCAACCAGCTCGGCTCGCACGACGGCCTGTTCGGCGTCGCCGTGCAGGGCGGGCGGCGCGGTGAGCTGAAGCAGTTCCTGACCGTGCCGAAGGGCGCCGAGACCTGCGGTCCGATCGTCCAGGACCGGCGCGTGCTCGTCGCCGTGCAGCACCCGGGCGAGATCGACGGCGCGTCCGTCGAGAAGCCCGCGTCGACCTGGCCCGACGGGCCCGGGAAGATCGTCCGCCCCTCGGTCGTCGCCGTCTGGCGCACGGACGGGGGCGACATCGGCGTCTGACCGGTCCCGTCCGGTCGCGGGCCTGGGGGTCACTCCACCCCCAGGCCCTCCCGGAACCGGACGAACTGCTCCTCCGGGTCCCCCGTGTACGCCCACGGCACCCACGCCGCCCGCCGCCCCAGCATCCCGAGCAGCTCCCTGGCGATGTCCACCTGGCCCGCGTAACAGGCCGCGTGGGCGAGGAAGTTGAGGTCCCCGACCTCCTCGGGCGCCACCGGACGCCCCGGGTTCCGGCCGCCGATCCAGCGGGCGTGCGTGCGGCGCAGCTCGGTCACCGCCAGCTCGTGCTTCCAGTGCTGGTCGAAGCCGCGCACCGGCCCCCGGCCCAGGGCCCCGTCCGCGATGTAGCGGTACTCCTCGACCCGGGCCACCTGCACCAGGACCGGCAGCGGGGAGCCGGGCGGCGCCACGCCCGCCGCGTCGCGGGCGAAGTCGTACATGCTGCCGTGCGTGCCGTGCCACCGCGCCGACCAGTACCGCAGCACCTGGATGTGCCCCTCGGTGTTGTACGGGTCGCGACGCCGCAACTCGTCGAACCAGTGGCGCAGTTCGCGGCGCGGCACCCCGCCCTCGTACAGCCTGGCCACCGACAGGAGCGACACCCACGGCATCGGGTCGGCGGGCGCCGCCCCGGCCGCGCACCGGCAGGCGTCCACGGCCGCGTCGATCCGGCCCCGGTCGACGGCCGCGCCCCGGCCGGCCGCGATGGCCGCGTCGAAGACCCGCACCACCTCGGTCGCGGCCCGCAGCACGGCCGCGTCCGGGTTGCCCGGCTCGGCGGCCCGCCAGGTCTCGACGGTGGAGCTGCCGGCGGCGGCGTGCGAGAGGAGCCGGACGCGGTGGGTGCGGCGCGCCCAGTCGTCGCCGGTGGCGGCGAGCAGGTCCCGCACGCCCTGCCAGCGGCCGATGACGATGTCATGGCGCGCCTCGGTCAGCGCCCGGTCCCCGAAGTCCGGGTCGAAGTCGGGCACGAAGCGCTCGGGGCGTTCCGGGCGCGGGGAGCGGCGGCGTACGGCCATCGGGGCCTCCTTCTGGTTCGGCTGCCGTCAGAAGTCCGTCGCGTAGCTCTTGTCCCGGTCGCCCGTGCGGGCGCCCGGGGTGGACGCGCCGGCGGCGGCCGAGGCGGCGAGGGCGCGGGCGGCGTCGAGACGGGCCGGGCGGCGGTAGTAGTCGCCGCCCCTCCCGCCGTACACGGCCAGCGGGACCACGCCGAGGAGCAGGCCGCCGAGGCCGATGGCGAGGGCGGTCGTGGAGAGCTCGCCGAGCGACTCGACGAAGGCCCACAGCATGAACGCCGAGCCGAGCAGCGGCCACAGGCCGCCCACGACCAGGTTCTTCACGGAGCGCAGGAGCAGGCCCTTGTAGGCGACGACGGCGGCGATGCCCGCCAGGCCGTAGTAGAAGGCGATCTGGAGGCCGATCGCGGAGACGGCGTCCCTGAGGATCTGCTGCACGGATCCGGCCGCCGCGGCGGCGGCGAACAGCAGCAGCGCCGCCCCGCCGACCGTCGCGACCGCGACCCAAGGGGTGTTCCAGCGGGGGTGCACGGTGCCGAGCGCGGCCGGCAGGGTCCGGTCGCGGCCCATCGCGAAGAGCGAGCGGGTGACCTGGATGAGGGTGGTCTCCAGGGTGGCGACGGTCGACAGGAGGACGGCGACGACGAGGAGCTTGCCGCCGACGCCGGGCCAGACCTCCTGGCCGACGACGGCGAGGACGTTGGGCCCGGCGCGGCGGATCTCCTCGGAGCTCAGCAGCATGTTGACGGCGACGGTGAGGGCCTCGAAGAGGACGAAGACGAAGCCGACGCCGACGAGCGCGGCGACCCCGGCGGTCCTGCGGCTGTCGCGGGTCTCCTCGCTGAGGTTGCTGGTGACGTCCCAGCCCCAGTAGTAGAACGCGGCGATCAGGGCCCCGGCGGCGAACCCCTCCGGACCGTCGAACTGCGCGAGGCCGAACCAGGACCAGTCGAAGGCGGTGGCGTAGCCCCGGTGGGCCACGGCGGCGAGGACGAAGCCGACCAGGATCAGCATCTCGGTCCCGGACATGATCAGCTGCGCCCGTACGGTGAGGCGGGCGCCGCCCAGGACGACGAGCAGCATCACCAGGAACCAGCAGGCGCCGACGGCCGCCGCGAGCGCGGTGTGCCCGGCGAGGCCCGGGGCGACCAGGGCGAGCGTGAGGGTCCCGGCGGGCAGCGAACCGGCCACCATGAAGACCGTGGTGGAGAGGACGAGCGCCCAGCCGGAGAGGAAGCCGAGGAAGGGGTGGAGGGTGCGGCCCACCCAGGAGTACGCGGCACCGGCGTTGACGTCGATCCGGCCGAGCCGGGCGTACGCGAGGACGATGCCGAGCATGGGTATCGCGCAGTACAGCAGGGCGGCGGGTCCGCCGACGCCGACCGCGCCGAAGAGGACGGCGGTGGTCGCGGCGAGCGAGTAGGCGGGGGCGCTGCCGGCGACGGCCATCACGATCGTGTCGAAGGTGCCGAGGACATTGGGCTGGAGCCCTCTGCTGGTGGTGGTGCGCATGGCGGATCCTCGGGGCGCGGGGGGTGAGGCGGGGCGAAGTGGCGCGTTCACCGGGCCGGTTGCCGACGGCGGTGGGCGCGGATCACCGTGAATGGGCGCATCGTAGTCGCCGGGGCGGCTTCCGGTAACGGCGGTGGGGAGGGTTCCGTTCCGTGACCGCCGGTAAGTTCTCCCGTGCGCCCCCCGGGGGAGGTTTACCGCAGGTCGGGACCGGCGACGGCGCGGGCCGCGCGGACCTCCTGGCGGAGCGGTTCGAGGACTCCGTTCTCGTCCCCGGGCAGCTCGGTGCGGACCTCCACGAGGGTCTCGTCCGCCCGCAGTCCGTCGGCGAGTTCGCGCAGTTCCCGCTCCACCTCGGCGGCCTCGGCGGGGTCCGGGGCGGGGGCGCCGTGGTCGACCCGGATGCGGGCGGCGGTGGTGGCGTCCACGATCCGCTCGACGGCGACGACCAGCGGCCACCAGGCGGCGGCGCGGGTGCCGGTCGGCGGGGGTTCGGTCAGGGCCCGCTGGAACTCGGAGCGGACGGCCGACAGGTCCCGGTAGAGCGCCCGGCGGGCCCGCAGCCGGGCGTGCGGATCCTGGCCCTCCGCCGGGGAGAACGCGCGGGCCACGTAGTCGGCGGTGTCGGAGACGGCGTCCGCGAGCCGGTCCCCGATCCGGGCGTGCCAGGACTCCGGCCAGAGCAGGTACCCGGCGACGAGGGCGATCCCGCAGCCGATGAGCGAGTCGTAGAGGCGGGGCAGGACGAGCCCGAAGCCCTGGTGGTTGAGGGTGTCGGAGAGCAGCAGGATCACCGGGGTGATGGCCGCCGTCTGGAAGGCGTACCCCTTCGCGGAGAACGCCGGGATCAGGGCCGCGAGCAGCATCATCACGGGCACGTCCCACCAGCCCCGGGGCACCTCGGCGAGGACGAGGGCGGCGAGCAGGAGGCCGAGGGCGGTGCCGAAGGCGCGCAGCACGGCCCGGGAGAAGACCGAGCCGAAGTCGGGCTTCATGACGAAGGTGACGGTGAGGGCGACCCAGTACGAGCGGGGCACGGCGATCAGCGACACCAGGGCCTGGGCGAGGCCGATGCAGAGCGCGAGCCGCAGGCCGTAGCGCCAGGACGCCCCGGAGACCAGGACGGCGCGGGTGGTGCGGCGGACCCGGACGCGCAGCGCGGCGGGCCGCCCGAGCCGGTCGTCGGCGTCGTACCCGGCGGGCTCCGTCTCGTGGACGACGGAGGCCGCGTGCCGCAGCGCGTGGTCGACGGCCTTCTCGGAGGGCCGCTCCGGGGCGGGCAGGTCGAGGGCGGGGGTGCCGGCGCGGCCCTCGGCGACGGCGTCCGCGAGGTCCCGCACGGCCGCCGGGATCGCGGCGGGCTGCGGGCCGGCGATCCGGGACCGCAGGTGGGCGGCGGGCGCGGCCTCGACGAGCGGGACGACGACGTTGAGCCGCGCGAGCAGCCGGACCGGGGCGGCGGCGCGGCCGTGCTCGCGGGCGCGGCGGGCCAGGACCAGGTCGTAGGCGTGGTTCAGGGCGGCGGTCACGGCCTGCCGCCGCTCGTCGTACGCGGAGGTCCCGGCGGCCTCGTAGAGGTCGGCGACCGCCCGGTAGGTGGCGGCGACGGCGGCCCGCTCGGGGGCGGCGCGGCGCAGCGGCCAGCCGAGGAGGGTGAGGGCGAGGACGACGAGCCCGCCCAGGCCGAGCAGGAGCGGCGCCGTCCACCAGGGGTCGGGCATGGGCAGGCCCGCGCCGGCGACGGCGTTGAGCAGCAGGAGCAGTCCGGAGACGGAGGCGACCGCGCCGATCGAGGAGATCATCCCGGAGACGAGCGCGACGCAGGTGAGGACGGCGACGGCGACCCAGCCGTGCCCGAGGACGAGGGTGCCGAGGGTGACGCCGACGGCCCCGAAGAGCTGCGGCACGGCGATGTTGAAGACCCGCATCCGGTAGGCGTCGGCGGTGTCCCCGATGACCCCGGACAGGGCTCCCATCGACACGAGCGCCCCGTACGCGGGCCGGTCGGCGGCGAGGCTGACGGCGAGCGGCGCGGACAGGGCGACGGAGGCGCGCAGGACGGCGGCCCACGGGACCGGCGCGGGGGCGGGCCGCATCCCGGCGGTCAGCCAGGCGGGCGGGGCGAGCCGTCCGGCTCCTCGGGATCGCGCCATGCCCCCAACGTACTGGCGGCACGTCCGCCCTGCCCGGGAGCCGCCGCTCAGCTGCGGTACGACTCCACCTCGCCCGCCGGGCGGAGGGTCGCCGTGTCCGGGTCCTCGCCGAACTCCTCCTTGGCGCGGCGCTGGCGCAGCAGGTCCCAGCACTGGTCGAGGCGGACCTCCAGTTCGGCCAGGCGGGCGCGCTCCTCGGGCAGGAGGCCGCCGGTGCGCTGCCGCAGGGCGCGCTCCTCCTCGACCAGGGCGCCGATGTCGTCCAGGATCTCCTCGTTGTCCATGCCTTCCAGCGTGGCCGATCAGCGCTCTCCCCGCAGGTCGAGATCGGCGAGGACGGCCCGGTGGTCGCTGCCGGCGAGGTCGAGGAAGCGGACGTCCTCCACGCTGAACTCGTCGCTGACCAGGACGTGGTCGATCTGCACGTACGGCGGGAGCGGGCCCTCCACGGGCCAGGTGGCGGCGCGGCTCTTCCCCGCCGCCCACGCCGCGTCCCGCAGGCGCCCCTCCCTCAGGATCGCGCGGAAGGCCGCGTGGTCCTGGGAGGCGTTGAAGTCCCCGGCGATCAGCGTCGGGCCCGTGCGCGGGGCGGCGAAGTCCTCGATGCGGCCCAGCTCCCGCCTCCACACGTCCACCTGGCCCGGGAGCGGCGGCATCGGGTGGGCGAGCTGGACGCGCACGGAACGCCCGGCGATCTCGGCCGTGGCACCCGGCATCCCCATGGTCGCCGGGATCATCCGCCAGTCGCGCAGCGGATGGGCGCTGAGCAGCACGGAGCCCGCCGACCCTTCGGCCTCGACGGAGGCGTAGTGGGGGAGTTCGTCGGCGAAGGCCGTGGTGAGGGCGCGCCGGCAGGCGCGGTCGCACTCGGAGACGTACACGAGCCCGGGGCGCTCGCGCCGGACGGTGGCGATCAGCGCGTCCGTGGCCTGGCCGAACTCGACGTTGGCGGCGAGGACGCGGACCCGGGCGAGGGGCAGGCCGTGGCTCACGACGGTCCACGTCGTGTACGGCAGGGAGCTCCAGGCGGTGGCGGCGAGGACGACGACGGCGGTGAGGGCGAGACCCCGGCGACGGGCGACGGCGGCCAGGAGCAGCCCGAGCCCGGCGGGGAGGGCCAGCCAGGGGAGGAAGGAGAGCAACTGCGGGACGGGCGTGACCCCGTCGGTGTCCAGCATGCGGCAGACGGTGACCGTGGCGGGCACGAGGAGCAGCAGCCCGGCGAGCCACGCGGCCGGCCGGTGCCGGGGGCGGAGGGGCGGCGGGGCGGCGCCCGTCCCGGCGGGACCGGGCACGGGCGCCCGTCCGGGAACGGCGGCAAGGACGGGGTCGGAGTCCACGCCGCTCAGTGTCGCAGGGCCACCGCCGGACCGCCGTGGGTCGCGCGGGCCGTCTCAGTGCCGCAGGGCCCGGCCGATCTCCGCCTTCGTCACGTCCGAGAGCTGTCGGTTGCTGCGTGCCGTGGCGGACTTGGACTTTCCCGGTGCCACGGCGTCGATGTTCAGGACGACGGAGTCGAGCAGTTTTCCGTCGCCGTCGCGGAAGTCGACCATGACCGTGTAGTCGGCGTCCTTGTCCTTCGGGTTGGCCGCGGTGATCTCCGCGACCGTCCGGTCCCCGTCGGCGCGGGGTTCCCCGGCCTTCACGTCCCCCTTCGCGTCCACGCCGTCCTTGACCTCGTCCATCTTCCGCTCGGCGGCCGAGGCGACGGCGGCCGTCGCGGAGGAGACGGCACCGCCGACCGCGTCCCCGGCGGTGTCGCAGCCGGTGGTGAGGGCGAGGGCCGCGGCGAGGGCCAGGGCGGCTCCGGCGGTGCGTCCCATGCGGTCAGTACCTCTCGTCCCGGCCGTACGCCTCGTCCGTGGCCAGCGCCCAGATCACGAAGATCGAGACGGCCATGGAGAAGAGCGACCACCAGGGCTGGTAGGGCAGGAAGAGGAAGTGGAAGAGGATGTTGAGGGAGGCGAGCGTGATGCCGGCGACCCGTCCCCACTCGGCGCCCTTGAGGACGCCGTAACCGACGATGACGAGGATCACGCCCAGGATCAGGTGGATCCAGCCCCACGCGGTCAGGTTGAACTTGAAGACGTAGTCGCCGACACGGGTGTAGACGTCGTCCTCGGCGATGCCGGCGATGCCCTGGAAGACGTCCATGAAGCCGATGACCAGCATGAGGACACCGGCGAAGAGGGTGCCGCCGGAGGCCCAGGCACCGGCGGTGCTCTGCTTGCGGGGCGGGGCGGCGTTCGGGTTGCGGGGCGGCGCGGCGTGCTGGCCCTGACTCTGGCCGGGGCGCGCGGTCCCGTCGTCGTTCTGGCTCATGGACCCATCGTGCGAGCGTTCGCACGCCGGCGAACCTTCAAGAGGTCCGTTCGAGTGAACGCAGGAACGCGTCCAGGGCCGCGTCGAACTCCTCGGGCCGCTCCAGATTGGGCAGGTGCGCGGCCCGCTCGACCACCACGAGCGCGGAGCCGGGGATCAGGGCGTGCGTCTCCTCCGCGCCGGAGACCGGGGTGTACGTGTCGTCCCGGCCGACCACGACGAGCGCGGGCACGGTGGCGGCGGCGAGCGACTCCCGGTAGTCGGGGCGCTCGGCCCGCCCGCGCAGGGCGGCGGCGGCCGCGACGGGGTCGGTGGCGCACATCATGCGGTGCACGTGGGGCGCGGCGTGCGTGTTGTACGGGTCGACCATCCGGTCCAGTACCTCGTCGGCGTACCCCCGCATGCCCTCGGCGAGGAGCCGGTCGGCCATGGCGTTCCGGGCCTCCTTCCCCTCCTCGGTCTCGGCGGCGGGGAAGGTGTCCGCGAGGACCAGGCCCCGGACGCGGCCGGGGTGGCGCCGGTGGAACTCCATGGCGATCTGGCCGCCCATGGAGAGGCCCGCGAGGACGCAGTCCTCGACGCCGAGGTGGTCGAGGAGGGCGGCCAGGTCCTCGGCGAAGACGTCGAGGCCGACGGCCTTCGCGTCCGTCGCGAGCGGGGTGGATCCGTAACCGCGCAGGTCGGGGGCGATCACCCGGTGCGTGCGGGAGAAGCGGTCGAGCTGGGGCCGCCACATGGTGCGGTCGAAGGGGTGGCCGTGGACGAGGAGGACGACGGGGCCGGAGCCGCGGTCCTCGTAGTGCGTCTCGGCGGTGGCTGTTCGGGAGACGGGCATGGCGGCAGGCTAGGCAGCGCCGACTGCTCGGTGCAATGAAAACTTTGCCCTCGGTGCAATGGGGGCGCGGCGGAGGAGAGGTGCCCGTGGAGGAGTACCGGAGGATCGCGGACCGCGTCGAGGCGGCCGTGCGGGACGGCCGGCTGCGGCCCGGCGACCGGCTGCCGCCGCAGCGCGTCTTCGCCCGGCGGCACGGGATCGCGAACTCGACGGCGATCCGGGTGTACGGGGAGCTGGCGCGCCGGGGCCTGGTCGTCGGGGAGGTCGGGCGCGGCACCTTCGTCCGGGCGGCCCCTCCGCCGTCGGGGCCCGCGCTGGTCGAGGCGACCGGGACCGCGCCCGTCGACCTCCAGCTCAACTACCCGGTCGCGGAGGGCCAGCCGGAGCTGATGGCCCGTGCGCTCGCGGCCCTCGCCCGGCCCGGCGTCCTCGCCGGGGTCCTGGCACGCCCGGCCGCCGCCGACGGCACCCCCGAGGCCCGCGACGCTGCCGCGACCGTGCTCGCCGGGCCCGGCTGGGCCCCGGCCCCCGGAAGCGTCCTCTTCGCCGGGAGCGGCCGCCGGGCCGTCGCCGCCGCCCTCTCCGCGCTCGTGCCGCCCGGCGGACGCCTGGGCGTCGAGGAGCTGACGTACCCCCCGCTCAAGGCCCTCGCCGAACGGCTCGGCATCCGGCTCGTGCCCCTCGCCCTCGACGCGGAGGGGGTGCGGCCCGGGGCGCTCGCGGCGGCCCACCGCACGTCGCCGCTCGCCGCCGTCTACCTCCAGCCGACCCTGCACAACCCGCTCGCGGCGACCGCCGGGGAGGAGCGGCGGGCCGAACTCGCCGCGCTCCTGAGCCGGCTCGGCCTGACCGCCGTCGAGGACGCCACCTGGGCCTTCCTCGACCCCGCCGCTCCCGCCCCGCTCGCCGCGCACGCGCCCGAACACGTCGTCCTGGTGGACGGCCTCTCCAAGCGGCTCGCGCCCGCCCCGACCGTCGGCTACCTCGTCGTCCCCGGCCGGCTGCGCGCGGCGGTCGCGGAGGCGCTGCGCTCCGGCGCCTGGACGGCGGACGGCTTCGCCCTCGCCGCCGCCACCCGCTGGGCCGGGGACGGGACGGTCGCGGAGGCCGTCGCCGCCAAGCGGGCGGACGCGGCCGCCCGGCACGCCCTGGTCGTGCGGCGGCTCGCCGGGCAGACCTTCCGGACCTCCCCGCACGCCTACTTCTGCTGGTGGGAGCTGCCCGCGCCCTGGCGGGCCGAGACCTTCACGGCGGCGGCCGCCGCACGCGCGGGCGTGGCGGTCACCCCCGGGAGCGCCTTCGCGACGGGCCCGGGGGCGACGCCCTGCGCGGTCCGCGTGGGCCTGGCCTCGCCGCCCCGCGCCGTGCTCGACGACGCCCTGGTCCGTCTCGCGGCCCTCGCGGCGGCCGGGCCCCGCTGATCCACTTGCGGCGTGCCGGGCGCGGGTGTGCCCTGGAGGGTGCGGGAACCAGGGGGACCGGAGGCGCCGGAGGCGCCCGAGACGAAGGAGCTCCTGCCATGGCCGCACACGCAGCGGTGCCCGCCCGGCGGCGCCACGCCGGCACGCACGGCTGGGCCGGCCCGACCGTGATCGGCGTCCTCTACGGCCTCTACGCCGAGACGAACGCCCGCGACGGCGGCCCCCTCGCCCTGAGCCAGCTCTGGATCGGCCTCGTCTCCGCCGTCGTGCTCGCCGTGGCGATCCACGTCCTCCGCCGCCACGGCCAGGCCCTGCCCCGCGTGCCGCGCGCCGCCGCGTGGGGGGCCCTGGTGGGCGTCTCGCTCGGCTACGCCTACAGCCTCACCGACGCCAGCGTGCTCTCGTCCAGCGGACTCGGCCTGGTGTCCGCCCTGGTCACCGCGGTCTGCGCGCACTACTTCTTCTACACCCACGAGGACGCGACGAGCCGGACCGCGCCCCGCCGGACCGCACCCCACCGGACCGTGTCCCACCGGACCGGCTGACCGGAGCCCGCCGCCCGGGACGACGGAGGAACCGCATGACCGACCTCGCCGTCGAGACCGAGGGCCTGGTCAAGGTCTTCGGCACCAACCGCGCCGTGGACGGCGTCGACCTGCGCGTCCCCGCCGGAACCGTCTACGGGGTCCTCGGGCCCAACGGCGCCGGCAAGACGACCGTCGTCAAGGTGCTCGCCACCCTGCTCCGCCCCGACGGCGGCCGGGCCGGCGTCTTCGGCAGGGACGTCGTCGCGGACGCCGACGCGGTACGCGGGCGCGTGAGCCTCACCGGCCAGTACGCCTCCGTCGACGAGGACCTGACCGGCGCGGAGAACCTGGTCCTCCTCGCCCGGCTGCTCGGCCACACCCGGGCCGCCGCCCGCGAGCGCGCGGAGGAGCTGCTCGCCGCGTTCGGGCTCGCGGAGGCCGCCGGGAAGCAGATCAAGAACTACTCGGGCGGCATGCGGCGCCGCATCGACATCGCCGCGTCCATCCTCAACGTCCCCGACCTGCTCTTCCTCGACGAACCGACGACCGGCCTCGACCCGCGCAGCCGCAACCAGGTCTGGGACATCGTCCGCGCGGTGGTCGCCCAGGGCACCACCGTCCTGCTGACCACCCAGTACCTGGACGAGGCGGACCGGCTGGCCTCCCGCGTCGCCGTCATCGACCACGGCCGGGTGATCGCGGAGGGCACGAAGGGCGAGCTGAAGGCCTCGGTCGGTTCGGGCTCGGTGCACGTACGGCTCCGGGACCCCGGGCGGCGGCGGGAGGCCGAGGCGGTCCTGCGCGGCGCGCTGCGGTCCGGCGTGCAGCTCGACCCGGACCCGGTCGCGCTCACCGCCACCGTCGACGGCCACGGGACGGACCTGGGCGCCGCCGAGCAGGCGGCGCGGGCGCTCGCGGAGCTGGCGCGGGCCGGGATCACGGTCGACAGCTTCGCGCTCGGACAGCCCAGCCTCGACGAGGTGTTCCTGGCGCTGACGGACAGGAAGGGAACGGCGGCATGACCACGGTCTCCACCGGCAAGGACACGCGCACGACCGACCCCGACTTCGAGGCCCCCCGGGCGGAGGAGCTCGCGGAACTGCTCGTGGGACGGGCCCGTCCGCCCCGCCCCGGCGCGCTCTCCGCCTCGCTGACGTTCGGTCACCGGGCCATGCTGAAGATCAAGCACGTGCCGGAGCAGCTGTTCGACGTGACGGCGTTCCCGATCATGATGGTGCTGATGTACACGTACCTCTTCGGGGGCGCGCTGGCCGGTTCGGTCTCCTCGTACGTCCAGTTCCTGCTGCCGGGCATCCTGGTGATGAGCGTCGTGATGATCACGATGTACACGGGGGTGTCGGTCAACACCGACATCGAGAAGGGCGTCTTCGACCGCTTCCGCACGCTCCCGATCTGGCGCCCGGCGCCGATGGTCGGCTACCTCCTCGGCGACGTCGTGCGCTATCTGATCGCCTCGGCCGTGATGCTGACGGTCGGCGTGATCATCGGCTACCGGCCGGAGGGCGGCCTCCCGGGCGTGCTCCTCGGGGTCGCGCTGCTCCTGGTGTTCTCGTTCGCCTTCTCGTGGATCTGGACCATGTTCGGCCTGCTGCTGCGCAGCGAGAAGTCCGTCATGGGCGTCTCGATGATGGTGATCTTCCCGCTGACCTTCCTGTCCAACGTCTTCGTCGACCCGAGGACCATGCCGGGCTGGCTCCAGGCCTTCGTGAACAACAACCCGGTGACCCATGTGGCGAGCGCGGTGCGGGAGTTGATGGCGGGCGGGTGGCCGGTCGCGGAGATCGCGTGGTCGCTGGGCTGGTCGGCGGTGTTCGTGCTGGTCTTCGGATGGGTCACGATGCGGCTGTACAACCGCAGGTAGCGGGCGCGCGAGGGGGCCGGGGCGGAAGGCGGCCCCGGGCCCGCGCGAGGGGCGGCCCGGACAACGCGTCCCGCGTCATGGCGGACGTACCGCCGGCGGACGGCGCCCGTACGGACCAGGGCCTGTCCGACCCCGATCCGCCGGACGGGCCCTAGACGGGCCGCACGCCCTCGCCCCGGACGACCACGACCGGGCAGGGGGCGTGCTGGGCGGCCTGGGTGGAGACCGAGCCGAGGACGGCCGCCCGGAAGCCGCTGTGGCCCCGGTCGCCGACGACGAGGAGGCTCGCGCCCTTCGCCGTGTCGACCAGGGCCTGCGCGGCGTTGCCGCCGACCACCGTGCGGGTGGCGGCGGCGGCCTCCTCCGGGGTGAGCGCGTCGGACAGGGCCTGGTCGAGGATCTGCGCGGCGAGCCGCTCGGGGTCGAACTCGGCCGGTACGCCCGGCATCAGCGTCGCCCACGAGGCCGGGTACTCCCAGGCGATGACCGCCTCCACGGAGTCCCCGGTCAGGGCGGCCTGACCGGCCGCCCACCTCAGGGCCTTCAGGGAAGGCTCCGACCCGTCCACGCCCACCACGATCCTGCCGGCCATCGCCGACCTCCGTTCGTCGTACGACCCGTCTGTGCGAATCGTCTCCAACGTAACAAACCGGTCGGTCCGGGCGGTCAGTCGAGGCGCAGGTCGGCGAGTTGGCGTTCGAACGGCACGACCTCGTCCTCGTCCGCCTCCCGGACGGGCCGGGCCGCGACCGCGTCCGCGAACTCGTACCCGGCCCGGTTGATCCGGGCGGGCAGTCCTTCGGTGTACTCGTCGCCGCCCGAGCCCCAGTCCTCCGAGGCCGCGTAGA
Source organism: Streptomyces sp. NPDC012825 (assembly GCF_042900925.1). Classification (NCBI taxonomy): domain Bacteria; kingdom Bacillati; phylum Actinomycetota; class Actinomycetes; order Kitasatosporales; family Streptomycetaceae; genus Streptomyces; species Streptomyces sp. NPDC012825. The sequence goes on from NZ_JBIBBZ010000003.1 coordinate 359,747, forward strand.
CGGCGGTCGGGACGGTGAGGGCACGCAGGTAGGCGAAGAGCGGTCGCAGGGCGTGGTCCAGGACCAGCGAGTGGCGGGCGGTGCCGCCGGTCGCCCCGATCAGGACCGGGGTGCCGGTCAGCGCGGTCGGGTCCACCAGGTCGAAGAACGACTTGAACAGACCGCTGTACGAGGCCGTGAAGACCGGCGTCACCGCGATGACGCCGTCCGCGCCGGTCACCGTGTCGATCGCCTCCCGGAGCCTCCCGGACGGGAAGCCGGTGACGAAGTTGTTGGCGATGTCGACGGCCAGGTCGCGGAGTTCGACCACCTCGACGTCGACGGCGTACTCCTGCTCGGCCAGCCGGTAGCGGGCCGCCTGGAGGAGCCGGTCGGCGAGGAGCCGGGTCGAGGAGGGGCTGCTGAGCCCGGCCGAGACGGCGACCAGTTTGAGCGTGCGCATGACGTCAGACCTCCTTGGTCCGTGCGACGGCGGGGTGGAGCGGGGCGGTGTCCGGGACGCCGGCGGGGCGCAGGTTCGCGAACTCCTTGCGCAGCACCGGGACGACCTCCTCGCCGAGCAGGTCGAGCTGCTCCAGGACGGTCTTCAGGGGCAGTCCGGCGTGGTCGACCAGGAAGAGCTGGCGCTGGTAGTCGCCCACGTAGTCGCGGAAGGACAGGGTCCGCTCGATGACCTCCTGCGGGGAGCCGACGGTCAGCGGGGTCTCGCGGCTGAACTCCTCCAGGGAGGGGCCGTGGCCGTAGACCGGCGCGTTGTCGAAGTACGGGCGGAACTCCCGTACCGCGTCCTGCGAGTTCTTGCGCAGGAAGACCTGGCCGCCGAGGCCGACGATCGCCTGCTCGGGGGTGCCGTGGCCGTAGTGCGCGTACCGCTGCCGGTAGAGCCGGACCATCTTCTCGGTGTGCTGCTTGGGCCAGAAGATGTGGTTCGCGAAGAAGCCGTCGCCGTAGTAGGCGGCCTGCTCGGCGATCTCCGGGGAACGGATGGAGCCGTGCCAGACGAACGGCGGGACGCCGTCGAGCGGGCGCGGGGTGGAGGTGAAGCCCTGGAGGGCGGTGCGGAACTTCCCCTCCCAGTCGACCACGTCCTCCCTCCACAGCTTGTGGAGCAGCGCGTAGTTCTCGATGGCGAGCGGGATGCCCTGGCGGATGTCCTGCCCGAACCACGGGTAGACCGGGCCGGTGTTGCCACGGCCCATCATCAGGTCCACGCGGCCGTCGGCGAGGTGCTGGAGGGTCGCGTAGTCCTCGGCGATCTTCACCGGGTCGTTGGTGGTGATCAGGGTCGTGGACGTGGACAGGACCAGGTTCTCCGTGCGGGCGGCGATGTGCCCGAGGAGGGTGGTGGGGGACGACGGGACGAACGGCGGGTTGTGGTGCTCCCCGGTCGCGAAGACGTCGAGGCCGACCTCCTCCGCCTTGAGCGCGATGGCGACGGTGTTCTTGATCCGCTCGTGCTCGCTGGGGGTGCGGCCGGTGGTGGGGTCGGTCGTCACGTCGCCGACGGTGAAGATCCCGAACTGCATCGTGCTCACCTCTCGCGTTCCCGGGTGCCTTTCCCGGATAGTGGTTGAATCTTAAACCATCCGTTCCAACGGTGCGAGCCCCCTCCCTATTCCGGGGGCCGGGACGCGCCCGGGAGTGGGGGCGGCCGGGGTACGTGCGGGGTGGGAGCGAGCGCGAGCGAGGAGCGTGCGGGCCGGGAGTGAGGACGGCCACGAGGAAGGGGTCCCGGGGCTCCCGTAGAGTTCGGCGGCGTGGACGGTGCGGGTGTGACGGGTGTGAACGGCGCGATATCGGTCGTCGGAATCGGCGCGGACGGCTGGGACGGGCTCCCCGAGGCCTCCCGCCGCGTCCTGCGCGCCGCCGGGGTCCTGATCGGCGCCCCCCGCCAGCTCGACCTGCTGCCCGGCGACTGCCCCGGCGAGCGGATCGCCTGGCCCTCCCCCCTCCGCCCGGCCGTGCCCGGCCTGCTCGCCGCCCACGAGGGGCGTGCGATCGCCGTCCTGGCCAGCGGGGACCCCTCCTTCTACGGCATCGGCCGCACCCTCGCGGAGACCGTCGGCGCCGACCGGCTCCGGATCCACCCGCACCCGTCCTCCGTCACGTACGCCTGCGCCCGGCTCGGCTGGCCCCTGGAGGAGACCGAGACGGTGTCCCTGGTGGCCCGGCCGCTCGCCGCCCTCACCGCCGTCCTGCACCCCGGGCGCCGGATCCTCGTCCTCGGCGAGGGCCCCGGCACCCCCGCCGATGTGGCCGCGCACCTCCGCGACACCGGCTGGGGCGGCACCCGGATCCGGGTCCTCGAACAGCTCGGCGGCCCCCGCGAACGGCTCCTCGACGCGACCGCCGAGGCCTGGCCTTACGAGCGGACCGACGCCCTCCACGTCCTCGCGCTCGACTGCGTACGGGACCCGGACGCCCTGCGGCTCGGCGCGGCGCCGGGCCTGCCGGACGAGGCGTACGAGCACGACGGGCAGCTCACCAAGCGGTACGTGCGCGCCGCCACCCTCGCCGCGCTCGCCCCCGCCCCCGGCGAACTCCTCTGGGACGTCGGCGGCGGCTCCGGCTCCATCGGCGTCGAGTGGATGCGGACCCACCGCGCCTGCCGCGCCGTCGCGATCGAGAAGAGCCCCGAGCGGGCCGCCCGCATCGCCCGCAACGCCGACGCCCTGGGCGTCCCGGCCCTGAGGGTCGTCACCGGCCCCGCTCCCGGGGCCCTCGCCGGCCTCCCGACCCCGGACGCGATCTTCGTCGGCGGCGGCCTGACCGCCCCCGGCCTGCTCGCGGCCTGCTGGGACGCGCTGCCCGACGGCGGCCGGCTCGTCGCCAACACCGTCACGCTCGAATCCGAGGCGCTGCTCGCCGAGGCCCACCGCCGCCACGGCGGCGAACTCGTCCGGCTCGCGGTCGCCACCGCCGTCCCCGTGGGCGGCTTCACCGGCTGGCGGCAGGCGATGCCGGTCACGCAGTGGTCCGTCACGAAGCGGCCGGTCACGCGGTGACCCGTCGCGGAGGGGGCCGTCACGAAGCGGCCCGTCGCGGAGGGGCCCGGCACACAGCGGTCCGACACCCAGCGGCCCGTCACGCGGCGGCCCGTCACGAAAGGTTCTGAAGAGGGATGACCGTCTACTTCATCGGCGCGGGCCCCGGCGCGGCCGACCTGATCACCGTGCGCGGCGCGCGGACCCTGGCGAAGTGCGGGGTCTGCCTCTACGCCGGCTCCCTCGTCCCCGTCGAACTGCTCGCCGAGTGCCCGCCGGACGCGCGGCTCGTCGACACGGCCCTTCTCGACCTGGACCGGATCGTGGCGGAGATCGCCGCCGCCCACGAGGCCGGGCAGGACGTGGCCCGGCTGCACTCCGGCGACCCGTCGGTGTTCAGCGCGGTCGCGGAGCAGATGCGCCGCCTGGACGCGCTCGGCATCCCGTACGAGGTCGTCCCCGGCGTCCCGGCCTTCGCGGCGGCGGCCGCCGCGCTGAAGCGGGAGCTGACCGTCCCGACGGTCGGCCAGACCGTCATCCTCACCCGCGTCGCGCAGCAGGCCACGCCGATGCCGGAGGGCGAGGACCTGGCGACCCTGGGCCGCAGCGGCGCCCTGCTCGTCCTCCACCTCGCCGCGCGGTACGTCGACCGGGTCGTCGCCGAGCTGGTCCCCCACTACGGCGCGGACTGCCCGGCCGCCGTCGTCGCGATGGCCAGCCGCCCCGACGAGGTCGTCCTGCGCGGCACCCTCGACGACATCGCGGAGCAGACGAAGGCGGCCGGGATCACCAAGACCGCCGTCATCATCGTGGGCCGCACCCTCGCGGCCTCCGAGTTCCGCGACAGCCACCTGTACGACCCGGCGCGCGACCGGCACGCCTGCTGAGACCCGCGCGCACGCGGAGGGGCCCCGGGGAGATTCCCCGGGGCCCCTCCGTCACCACGGTCCGGCTCAGGTGTTCGGCCGCTTGCCGTGGTTCGCGCCCTTCTTCTTCCGGGCCCGCCGCTTGTTGCCACGCTTCGACATGAGTCTCCCTCTCGGTCGCTCGGTCGGGTGTTCGTCGGCAAGCCTAGGGGCGGGCCTCCCGGTCCGCACGTCGTGTCGGGTTCACGCCCCCGCCCCCCGCACCGACGACCGTCCCACCACCACCCCCGCCCGGTCGATACAGATCACGTCCACCGCGACCGGGGCGCCCCGCAGGACCGCGAGGGACTCGTCGCGGGCGCGGGTGGCGACCAGGTCGCCGAGGGGGACGCCGGCGGCCTCGCAGAGACGGAGGGCGGCCAGGCCCGTGTTCGCGGCGGCGATCTCCGCCGCCAGGGACTCGGACGCGCCGCCGGTGCGGGCCAGGTCCGCCAGGAAGGCCTTGTCGACCTGGGAGCGCGCCGAGTGCAGGTCCAGATGGCCGGCGGCCAGCTTGGAGAGCTTCGCGAAGCCGCCGCAGACCGTGAGCCGGTCCACCGGGTGGCGGCGCACGTACTTCAGGACCGCGCCCGCGAAGTCGCCCATGTCGAGCAGGGCGATCTCCGGCAGGCCGTACAGGCCCGTCACCGTCCGCTCCGAGGTCGAGCCGGTGCAGCCGGCGACGTGGGTGAGGCCGCCCGCGCGGGCCACGTCCACGCCCCGGCGGATCGAGTCGATCCAGGCCGAGCAGGAGTACGGGACGACGACGCCGGTCGTGCCCAGGATCGACAGGCCGCCGAGGATGCCGATCCGGGGGTTCCAGGTGGAGCGGGCGATCTCGGCGCCGCCGTCGACGGAGATCGTGATCTCGACGTCGCCCGTGCCGCCGTGCGCGGCGGCGACCCGCGCCACGTGCTCCCGCATGAGCTGCCGGGGCACGGGGTTGATCGCGGGCTCGCCCACGTCGAGCGGAAGGCCGGGGAGGGTGACCGTGCCGACGCCCTCGCCCGCCCGGAACACCACGCCGGAGCCCGGCGGCAGGAGCCGCACCGTCGAGCGGATCACGGCCCCGTGGGTGACGTCCGGGTCGTCGCCCGCGTCCTTCACCACCGCCGCCGTCGCCGCGTCCCCGGCGCGCTCCTCGGCCGTGAGCGCGAACGACGGCGTCTGCCCCTTCGGCAGCGTGATCGTCACCGGGTCCGGGAAGTCCCCGGTCAGGAGGGCCGTGTACGCGGCCGTCGTCGCCGCCGTCGCGCAGGCACCGGTCGTCCAGCCCGGGCGCAGACCGGTGTGCTTGAGTTGGGCCTCGCGCCCGCCGCCTGAACTCACGAAGGGGCTCCTGTGCACGTACTCATTCTCGGCGGGACCACCGAGGCCCGCGCCCTCGCGGGACTGCTCCACCCCCGCGTACGGGTCACCAGCTCGCTCGCGGGCCGGGTCGCCCGGCCCCGGCTGCCCGAGGGCGAGGTCCGGATCGGCGGCTTCGGCGGCGCCGACGGGCTCGCGGCGTGGCTCGGGGAGCACGCGGTGGACGCGGTCATCGACGCCACCCATCCCTTCGCCGAGCGGATCAGCTTCAACGCGGCCGGGGCGGCCGCCACCGCCCATGTTCCCCTGCTCGCGCTGCGCCGTCCCGGCTGGGTCCCGGAGGAGGGCGACGACTGGCGCGAGGCGGGCTCCCTGGCGGAGGCCGCCGCCGCCCTCGACGGCCTCGGGGACCGCGTCTTCCTCACCACCGGCCGCCTGGGCCTCGCCGCCTTCGCCGACCGCCCCGAGTGGTTCCTGGTCCGCTCGGTCGACGCCCCCGAGGCGCCGGTGCCGGCCCGCGCCGGGATCCTCCTCGACCGGGGCCCCTTCACCCTCGACGGCGAGCGCGACCTGCTGCGCCGCCACCGGATCGACGTCCTGGTCACCAAGGACAGCGGCGGCGCGGCCACCGCCCCGAAACTGACCGCCGCCCGCGAGGCCGGCATCCCGGTCGTCGTCGTCCGCCGCCCCCCGGTCCCGGAGGGCGTACGGACGGCGACGACCCCCGAGGAGGCCGCCGCCCTGGTCCTGGCGTACTAGCCGTACCGGCGCGGCGTCCACGTGATCGTGCGGCCGTCCGCGCGCTCCACCGCCCGGGTCTGCGAGGAGCCGATCAGGAGGAGGGTGCGCATGTCGACCTCGGACGGGTCCAGGGTCTTCAGGGTCAGGACCCGGACCGACTGCCCGGGGCCGCCGACGTCGCGGGCGACGACCACCGGGGTGTCGGGGGAGCGCAGCTCCAGGAGGAGGTCGCGGGCGGCCGCCACCTGGTGGGTGCGGGACTTCGAGCCCGGGTTGTACAGGGCGATGACCAGGTCCGCGCCGGCCGCCGCGCGCAGCCGGTCCGCGATGACGTCCCAGGGCTTGAGCCGGTCGGAGAGCGAGATCGTCGCGTAGTCGTGGCCGAGCGGGGCGCCGGCCGCCGCCGCCGCCGCGTTGGCGGCGGTCACGCCCGGGAGGACCCGTACGGGAACGTCCGCGTACGCCGGCTCCGAGGCCACCTCCAGGACCGCCGTCGCCATGGCGAAGACGCCCGGGTCGCCGCCCGAGACGACCGCGACCCGGTGCCCGCGCCGGGCCAGGTCGAGGGCGAACTCGGCGCGCTCCGACTCCACCTTGTTGTCGGAGCCGTGGCGGCGCTGGCCGGGGCGCAGGACCGGCACCCGGTCCAGGTAGGTGGTGTAGCCGACCAGGTCGTCCGCGTTGAGCAGGGCCCCGCGCGACTCCGGCGTCAGCCAGGGCGCGCCCGCCGGGCCGGTGCCGACCACGACGACCTCGCCGCGCTCCCGTACGGGGGGCTCCTCGTCGACGCGGGAGGGCAGGACGGCGACCGAGAAGTACGGGACGGTCTCCGGGTCCACGTCCGCCAGGCGTCCGGTCCGCTCGCCCGCCATGAACGCCCGCTCCACGTACCGCGCGTCCTCCAGGCGGCCCGCCCGCTCCAGGGCCCGCCGCACGGTGGGGAAGGTGCGGCCGAGCTTCATCACGACCGCCGAGTCCGTGCCCGCGAGCCGGGCCGTCAGCTCGTCCTCCGGCAGGGTGCCCGGGACGATCGTCAGGACCTCCTCCGCCTCGCACAGCGGCTCCCCGAGCCGGGCGGCGGCGGCGCTCACCGAGGTCACGCCGGGGATGACGGTCGTGTCGTAGCGGTGCGCGAGCCGCTTGTGCATGTGCTGGTACGAGCCGTAGAAGAGCGGGTCGCCCTCGGCGAGGACCGCGACCGTGCGGCCCGCGTCCAGGTGCGCGGCGAGCCGGGCCGCCGCCTCCTCGTAGAAGTCGTTCAGGGCGCCCCGGTAGCCGCCGGGGTGGTCCGTGGTCTCCACCGTGAGCGGGTACATCAGCCGCTCCTCGACGTGGTCCTCGCGCAGGTGCGGGGCCGCGATCGAGCGGGCGATGGAGCGCCCGTGGCGGGCCGAGTGGTACGCGACCACGTCGGCGGCGGCGATGGCCTTCACGGCGGCGAGGGTCAGCAGCTCCGGGTCGCCGGGCCCGAGCCCCACGCCGTACAGCCTGCCGACGGTGTCTCCGGCCGGGTTCCCGGTCACTCCGGTCACTCCGCTCACTGCTGGATCTCCGCTTCGTGCGCGAGGGCGTTGATCGCGGCGGCCGTCATGGCGCTGCCGCCGCGCCGGCCCCGGACGACGAGGTGTTCGAGGCCGAGGGTGTTGGCGGCGAGGGCGTCCTTGGACTCGGCGGCGCCGATGAAGCCGACGGGTATGCCGAGGACGGCGGCGGGCCTGCCCGCCCCCTTCGCGACCATCTCCAGGAGGTGGAAGAGGGCGGTGGGCGCGTTGCCGACGGCCACGACGGAGCCTTCGAGGCGGTCCCGCCACAGCTCCATGGCGGCGGCGGAGCGGGTGGTGCCGAGCGCGGCGGCGAGGGAGGGCACGGACGGGTCGGAGAGCGTGCAGACCACCTCGTTGTCGGCGGGCAGCCGCTTGCGGGTGACGCCGCTGGCGACCATCTGCGCGTCGCAGAGGATCGGCGCGCCCGCCCGGAGCGCGGCGCGGGCGCTCGCGACGACGCCCGGCGAGTACGCGATGTCCTGGACGAGGTCGGTCATGCCGCAGGCGTGGATCATCCGGACCGCCACCTGGGCGACGTCGGCGGGCAGGCCCGTGAGATCCGCCTCGGCGCGGATCGTGGCAAAGGAACGGCGGTAGATCTCCGTGCCGTCCTTCTCGTAGTCGAACATCCTGTTCTCGCTCATCTCGTTGTGCGGGCCGTGGCGACTGCCGCGGTGAGGGTGGTGCGGGAGGAGGGGACGCCGTCGACCAGGTAGCCGCCGCCGGGGACGGCGAGGACGTCGACCCAGTCGCCGTGCGGGTGTCCGCAGCGGCGCTCGCACCCGGAGTAGTGGACGGGCAGGCCGGGGCGGCCGGGGACCGCGTCCGCCCGGACGTCCGCGAGGGACTTGGCGCAGCCGGGCCGCCCGGTGCAGGCGCTGACGCCGGCCCAGGGGGAGTCGGGCCGGGTGATCAGGCCGTACGCCTCCAGGGCGGGCAGCCGGCCGGGGTCCGCCCCGACGGCGACGGCCCCGCGCCAGGGCGTGAGCCGCACCTCGTCGGCGGGGAGCAGGGCCCGCAGCTGGGCGGCGGTGAGCCGGCCGAGGGGGGCGAGGACGTGGAGGGAGCGGGGACCGAGGGGGCCGGGGGCGGGGGGAGCCGCGTGGGGCGGTACAGCCTCCGGTGCGGGTTCTCGTGCCGGGTCCCGTACGGGTTCTCGTACGGACTCCCGTACGGGCTCTCGCGCCGGGCCCCGTACGGGCTCCGCCGCGATCCCGGCCGTCGTGAGCGCGCCCCGTACGTCCGCCTCGTGGCCCTCCGGCAGCTCCCGGACGCGCCAGGCGCCCGTACCGGCCTCGCGGGCGGCGGTCAGGAAGGCGCGGGCGGCGGCGAGGGCGGCGCGGGGGGCGTCGGCGGCGGCCACGCGCACGGCCCGGTCGCCGAGGCGCAGGAGCGCGGTGTCCGGGGCCACTGCGACCAAGGTCACATCCCCGCCGAGGCCGGTGACGTCGCCGCGGCCGTCGTCCAGGACGAAGAGGAAACGGCCCGAGAGCGCGGCGGCCCAGGGGGCGGCGCAGAGCAGTCCGTCCAGCTCGCGGGCCCACAACTGCACGTCGGCGTGGCCGAGTCCGTCGAGTCCGGCGGCCGGGGAGGCCACGATGTTGCGGACGCGCTCGTGGGTGGGGGAGGGCAGCAGGCCCGCCTCCGCCAGGAGCGCCGCGAGCTCCGCCCCGCAGCCGCCGGCCAGACCGCGCAGCTCGGCGTTCCCGCGCGAGGTGACGCTGATCCGCCCGTCGCCCAGGGCCTCCGCCGCGTGCGCCAGGACTTCTACCTGACGGGCCGTCAATCTTCCTGCGGGCAGCCGCAGTCGGGCCAGGTGCCCGTCGTCGGCGGAGTGCAGCCGGAGCGCACCCGGGCAGGCGTCGCCGCGCTCCCGCACACGGGGTGCGCCGGGGGCGGGCGTCGGGGCCGGGGACGGGGTGGGCGGCATGGCGGCGAGCATACCTACGGGAAACCGGCGGTCGACGGGGTGTGACCGGCCCGACTCCGACCGCCCCGGCGGACGCGGCCGATCCGGTTTCCGGTGCCCCGGCGGACGCGCTCCGGTCGAGGCCCGTCCCCCGGCCCCCGCCCCCCGCCCCCGTGGCTAAGACGTCCCGCCCACGATCCCGAGCAGGGCGGTCGACCCCGCGACGGCGACGAACAGGACGGCGCAGAGCCAGACGGACGCGAGCCGGTCCATGGTCATCTTCTCGCCTGGGTTCCGCAGTCGGGCGAAGTGGTGCCGGTACATCCGGCGCCGGAACGGGAGCAGGGCGACCGGCATGGACAGCATCGCGACGCTGTACAGGAAGAGGCGAAGGGCCCCGTTGTCCGGGTTCGGCCGAGCCGCCAGGGCGATCACGGCCAGGAGGACGGGAGCTCCCGTGCGGGTGCCCCACCTGGCCTTCCTCTGCCGTGCCCGCTCCGCGTCCCGGAGTTCCTCCGGCGCCTCGGCGATCATGGCGGCGCCCAGCGCCTCCATCGTCGCCATGAACACCAGGGTCGCCATGATCCCGATCAGCGTCCACGTGTCCACCGTCACGGAGAACAGCACCGTCCGCCCCCTTTCCCTCCACCGGCCCGTGCCGGACGACGCCAGCATCGGTGACGCCCGGTCACCGCGCACTGCCGGGCTCCGGCAGTCTTCGGTCCGCGTTCCTGCGCGCCCCGGCCTCCGCCTCAATCCAGAGCCCGGCCCCGTTCCCGCGCCGGTGTGACCCGTCCGACCCTCCCGCTCCCTCCAGCCCCCGGAGCGCACGATCTAGGATGCAGAGCGGCATGGGGTCCCAGGACCCCGGGGAGGAAGCCCGGTGAGATTCCGGCGCGGTCCCGCCACTGTGAGCCGGCCCGGCGCTTTCGGGGCGGTGAGTCAGGAACTCCCGCCGTCCACACGACCACCCGGGGCGCGGACAACCCCGAGGAAGGCCTGCCTCGCCATGCTCCTGCTGCTGTCGCACTCCGACACCGACCTGCTCAGCGCCCGCGCGGCCGGCGGCCCGGTGGAGTACCGGTTCGCCAACCCCGCCCGGCTCCCGCTCGCCGGGGACACCTCCCGGGCCGAAGGCTCCGGGGGGCTCCCCGCCCTCCTCGACGGCGCCGACCTCGTCGTCGTCCGGCTCCTCGGCGGCCTCCGCTCCTGGCAGGACGGGATCGACGCGATCCGCGCCGCCGGGAAGCCGGTCGTCGTGCTCAGCGGCGAACAGGCGCCCGACGCGCAGCTGATGGAGGCGTCCACCGTGCCCGTCGGCGTCGCCACCGAGGCGCACGCCTACCTGGCGCACGGCGGCCCCGCCAACCTGGAACAGCTCGCCCGCTTCCTCTCCGACACCGTCCTGCTCACCGGCCACGGCTTCGAGGCCCCGGCCGCCGCCCCCACCTGGGGCCCGCTGGAGCGGACCGCGCGCAATGAGAACGGCCCGACGATCGCCGTGCTCTACTACCGCGCCCACCACATGAGCGGCAACACCGCCTTCGTCGGCGTCCTGTGCGACGCGATCGAGGACGCCGGCGCGCGGGCCCTCCCGCTGTACGTGACCTCCCTGCGTGCTCCCGAGCCGGAGCTGCTCGACACCCTCCGCACCGCCGACGCCATCGTCACCACCGTCCTCGCGGCGGGCGGCACCAAGCCGGCCGAGGCGCAGGCCGGCGGCGACGAGGAGGCCTGGGACGCGGGCGCGCTCGCCGCGCTCGACGTGCCGATCCTCCAGGCCCTGTGCCTGACCGGCTCCCGCGCGGCCTGGGAGGAGAACGACGAGGGCCTCTCCCCGCTGGACGCCGCCGGTCAGGTCGCCGTCCCCGAGTTCGACGGGCGCCTGATCACCGTCCCGTTCTCCTTCAAGGAGATCGACGAGGACGGCCTGCCCGCGTACGTGGCGGACGCCGAGCGCGCGGCCCGCGTCGCCGGGATCGCCGTGCGCCACGCCCGCCTCCGGCACATCCCGAACGCCGAGAAGAAGCTGGCGCTGGTCCTCTCCGCGTACCCCACCAAGCACTCCCGCATCGGCAACGCCGTCGGTCTCGACACCCCCGCCTCCGCCGTCTCCCTGCTGCGCCGGCTGATCGAGGAGGGGTACGACTTCGGGCCCGCCGAGGAACTGCCCGGCCTGGTCTCGGGCGACGGCGACGAGCTGATCTACGCCCTCATCGAGGCCGGCGGCCACGACCAGGACTGGCTGACCGAGGAGCAGTTGGCCAGGAATCCGGTCCGCATCCCGGCCGCCGACTACAAGCGCTGGTACGCCACCCTCCCCGAGGAGCTGCGCACCGAGGTCGAGGAGCACTGGGGCCCGGCGCCCGGCGAGATGTTCCTGGACCGGTCGCGCAACCCGGAGGGCGACATCGTGCTCGCCGCCCTGCGGCGCGGGAACCTCCTGGTCCTCATCCAGCCGCCGCGCGGCTTCGGCGAGAACCCGATCGCGATCTACCACGACCCGGACCTGCCGCCGTCCCACCACTACCTGGCCGCCTACCGCTGGATCGCGGCCCGCGCCGAGGACGGCGGCTTCGGCGCCGACGCCATGGTGCACCTGGGCAAGCACGGCAACCTGGAGTGGCTGCCCGGCAAGAACGCCGGCCTGTCCGCCGCCTGCGGCCCGGACGCGGCCCTCGGCGACCTTCCGCTGGTCTACCCGTTCCTGGTCAACGACCCGGGCGAGGGCACCCAGGCCAAGCGGCGCGTGCACGCGACCCTGGTCGACCACCTGGTGCCGCCGATGGCCCGCGCCGACTCGTACGGCGACATCGCGCGCCTGGAGCAGCTCCTCGACGAGTACGCGCAGATCTCGTCCATGGACCCGGCGAAGCTGCCCGCGATCCGCGCGCAGATCTGGACCCTGATCCAGGCGGCCAAGCTCGACCACGACCTCGGTCTGGAGGAGCGCCCGGAGGACGACGGCTTCGACGACTTCCTGCTGCACGTCGACGGCTGGCTGTGCGAGGTCAAGGACGCCCAGATCCGCGACGGCCTGCACGTCCTCGGCGGCGCCCCGGCCGGCGAGGCCCGGGTCAACCTGGTCCTCTCCATCCTGCGCGCCCGCCAGATCTGGGGCGGCACCCAGGCGCTGCCCGGACTGCGCGAGGCCCTCGGCCTGGACGAGTCGGCCGCGACCCGCACCACCGCCGACGAGGCGGAGGCGAAGGCGCGCGAGCTGGTGGAGGCGATGGAGGCGGCCGACTGGGCGGTGGAGGCGGTCGAGTCGGTCGCGGCCGAACACGGCCCCGACGTCCGGGCCGTCCTGCGCTTCGCCGCCGAGCAGGTCGTGCCGCGCCTGGCCGCCACCACCGACGAGCTGACGCACGCCGTGCACGCCCTGAACGGCGGCTTCGTCCCGGCGGGCCCGTCCGGCTCCCCGCTCCGGGGCCTGGTCAACGTCCTGCCGACCGGCCGCAACTTCTACTCGGTCGACCCGAAGGCCGTCCCCTCCCGCCTCGCCTGGGAGACCGGCCAGGCCCTCGCGGACTCGCTCCTGGAGCGCTACCGCACCGACAACGGCGACTGGCCGACCTCCGTGGGCCTGTCCCTGTGGGGCACGAGCGCGATGCGCACCGCCGGCGACGACGTCGCCGAGGCGCTCGCGCTGCTCGGCGTCCGCCCGCTGTGGGACGAGGCCTCGCGCCGCGTGAACGGCCTGGAGCCGATCCCGCTCGCCGAGCTGGGCCGCCCGCGCGTCGACGTCACCCTGCGCATCTCGGGCTTCTTCCGCGACGCGTTCCCGCACGTCATCGGCCTGCTGGACGACGCCGTACGGCTCGTGGCCGGTCTGGAGGACGAGTCCGCCTCGGACAACTACGTACGGGCGCACGCGCAGGCCGACCTTGCCGAGCACGGCGACGAGCGGCGCGCCACCACCCGCATCTTCGGCTCGCGGCCGGGGACGTACGGCGCGGGCATCCTCCAGCTGATCGACTCCCGCGACTGGCGCACGGACGCCGACCTCGCCGAGGTGTACACGGTGTGGGGCGGCTACGCGTACGGGCGCGGGCTCGAAGGGCGCCCGGCGCGGGCCGAGATGGAGACCGCGTACAAGCGGATCGCGGTGGCCGCGAAGAACACGGACACGCGCGAGCACGACATCGCGGACTCGGACGACTACTTCCAGTACCACGGCGGCATGGTGGCGACCGTGCGCGCGCTCAGGGGCACGGCCCCCGAGGCGTACATCGGCGACTCGACCCGCCCCGAGACCGTCCGCACCCGCACCCTCGTCGAGGAGACCTCCCGGGTCTTCCGGGCCCGCGTGGTCAACCCGCGCTGGATCGAGGCGATGCGCCGCCACGGCTACAAGGGCGCGTTCGAGCTGGCGGCGACCGTCGACTACCTCTTCGGGTACGACGCCACGACGGGCGTGGTCGCCGACTGGATGTACGACAAGCTGACGCAGGAGTACGTCCTCGACCCGGAGAACCAGGCCTTCCTGAAGGAGGCCAACCCCTGGGCCCTGCACGGCATCGCGGAGCGCCTCCTGGAGGCCGAGTCCCGCGGCATGTGGGAGAAGCCGGACCCGGAGACGCTGGCCGCGCTGCGGCAGGTGTTCCTGGAGACGGAGGGGGACCTGGAGAGCGCCGCGGACTCCTCCGACGACTAGGCCGTCAGGGCGGCCTCCGGGGCCAGTGCGAGCACGCGGCCCCGGAAGCCCTCCCGCAGTCGCCGGTCGTGGCTGACGACGACCAGCGTGCCCCGGTACGCGGCGAGGGCGGCCTCGATCTCCTCCACCAGGCCCGGGGCCAGGTGGTTGGTGGGCTCGTCGAGGAGGAGCAGGTCGGCGGGCGAGGTCACCAGCCGGGCCAGTTCCAGCTTGCGGCGCTGCCCGACGGACAGGTGCCGGACGGGGGTCGCCAGGTCGCGGGCGGAGAAGAGGCCGAGGGCGAGGAGTTCGTCCGTACGGTCCGGATCGAGGTCCGCCCCGAGGGCCTCGCCCACCGTACGGGGGTCGGTGGGCGGGGCCGTCTCCTGGCGGAGCAGCCCGACCCGGGCGGGTGCGCTCACGACGCCGCCGTCCGGGGCGAGTTCGCCCGCGAGGACCTTCAGGAGGGTGGACTTCCCGGCGCCGTTCGGGCCGGTGACCAGGAGCCGTTCGCCCGCGTCGAGGTGGAGGGCGTCCAGCCGGAGCCGCCCCTCCACCCGCACGTCCACGAGGTCCACGGGCGCGCCCTCGCCCGCGAGGTCCGCGCGGAACCGGAGGGGTTCCGGGGGCGCGGGCACGGGGTGGGCGGTGAGCCGGGCGAGCCGCTCGCGGGCGGCCCGGATGCGGCTCATGGCGCCGTGCGCCCGAGACCGGGCCCGGAAGGCGCCGGCCCCGCTGAACGCGGCCGGGGCCTTGCGGGGGATCGCGGAGAACCGGTCGATGTGGGTGTCCGCGAGGGCCTTGTACCGGGCGAGTTCGTTCCTCCACTCCTCGTACTCCCTTGCTCTGCGCGCCCGTTCGGCCGCCCGCCCGGCCAGGTAGCCGCCGTAGCCGTTGCCGTAGCGGCGCAGGGTGTGGCGGTCCTCGTCCACCTCCAGGACCGCGGTGGCGACCCGGTCGAGGAAGACGCGGTCGTGGGAGACGGCGACGACCGTGCCCCGGTGGGCGCGCAGCCGCTCCTCCAGCCAGGCCACGGCCTCGTCGTCCAGGTCGTTGGTGGGCTCGTCGAGCAGCAGCAGTTCGGGGTCGGCGGCGAGCACGGCGGCGAGGGCGAGCCGGGAGCGCTGCCCGCCGGAGAGCGTCCCGAGGGCCCGGTCGCGGTCGAGCGGCCGGTGCTCCCCGAGCCTCCGCAGGGTCGTCTCCACCCGCCGGTCGGCCCCGGCGCCGCCCCGGGCCTCGTGGGCGGCGAGCAGCCGGGCGTACCCGTCGAGGTCGCCGGTCGCGGCGAGATCCGCCTCGGCGGCCCGGACGGCCCGCTCCAGCTCCCGCACCTCGGCGAGCGCGTGGTCGACGGCGTCCCCGACGGTGGCGTCCGGGGGCAGGTCCAGGGTCTGGGCGAGGTGCCCGAGGCCGCCGGGGGCGTCGACGGCGACGTCACCGTTGTCGGGGGCCTCCAGACCGGCGAGGAGCCGGAGGAGGGTGGACTTCCCGGAGCCGTTGTCCCCGACGACGCCGAGGCGCTCCCCGGCACGGACGGAGAGGGAGACGCGGTCGAGCACGGTGCGGAACCGGGCGCCGGGCGCGTCGTAGCGCTTGGTGACGTCGGCGAGTTGGGCACGGAACAAGGGCGTTCTCCTGTACGCGGACGACACGAGCGAAGCTAAACGAGACGTCTCGTCTCGCTCCGTTCCCTCGACCGTACGGCACGGGAGGGCTTCCCGCAAGACGTTCCGTCTCGCCGAGTCGCCGGCGCGGTCAGGCGGAGGTCACGCGCAGGATCAGGGCGGCCGCCGCGACCAGGGCGAGGACCACCACCGCCCCTATCTCGTAGTCCTTCACGCGCAGGTGGGTGACGAGGGCGCCGATGAAGTAGAGGACCACGCCGACCGCCGCCGCCACGCCGAGCGCGGGCACGGCCAGGCCCGCGAGCAGACCGACCGCGCCCGCGGCCTTCGCGGCCGCGAGCCAGGGGAACCACGACTCCGGGACGCCGAGGCCGGTCATGATGCCGGCCACCCGCGGGTTGCGCGTGAGGGTCGCGAAGGCGGAGGCGAGGAGTCCGAGGGCGAGCAGAACGGCGACGACGGCATAGCTGATGAACATGGAGCTGCCCCAATGGTCGGCTTTCCAGAACCATTGAACTGTATCAACGATTTATTCGGCTCCACAATAGGGCCGCTGCTACGGTGGACGACATGGCAGCAGCCCCCCCGAACGACCGTCTCGGCTTCCTCCTCTCCTTCCGCGGGGAGCTCACCAGCGCGCGCATCCGCGCCGCCCTGGGCGTCGCCGGGCTGCACCCGAGGAGCGTGATGGCGCTGATGCAGCTCGCCCCCGGGGCCATGAGCCAGCGGGAGCTGGCCGCCGCCATGGAGGTCGACCCCAGCCAACTGGTCGCCGTCCTGAACGAGTTGGAGGACGGCGGCCTCGCGGAGCGCCGCCGCGATCCGGCCGACCGGCGCCGGCACATCGTGGAGATCACGGAGGCGGGCGGGGCCGCCCTGGAGCGGGTCGACGCGGCGGTGAGCGTGGCGGAGCAGGAGCTCTTCGGGGACCTGACCGACACCGAACAGGCCCTGCTGCGCAGCCTGCTGGACCGCGTCGTGGTCGATCCGTCCGGTCACGGCTGCGGGGCCGAGTAGACCCGGGAGCCTCTTCCGGCAGCTCCCCGGGGGCCTCTTCCGCCGGTTCCCGGGCCCTTCCGTCAGCTCCTCAGGGACTTCTTCCACCGGTTCCCGGAGCCTTTCCGGCAGCTCTCCGGATCCCTCTTCCGCCGGTTCCCGGAGCCCTTCCGTCAGCCCCCGTGCACGCGGCCGTCCCGGTCCTTCGCGGGTGAGGGCGAGGCCGCCGCCCTCACCGCCGCCACCGCGGCGACGCGCGGCGAGGCCATTGAGGTGCCGGAGAGCTTCCCGTACCCCGAGGTGTCCTTCGGGGCCGCCCGGAGTCGCCCGAGGCTGCCCGGGGCCGTCCGAGACCCTCCGCAAAGCTCATTGTTCTAGTAGAGTGCGAACAAGGGAGGTTTTCATGAACCGTGCAACACCTCGTCTCCGCGTGCTCGCCGCGCTCCCCTTCGTCCTCGCGCTCGGGGCGCACCTGCTGGTGCTCGCCCTCTGGTACGACCGGCTCCCCGACCCCCTCGCCACCCACTTCGGCCCCGAGGGCGGAGGCCGCGCCGACGGCTTCACCGGCCGCGCCGCCTACGCGTTCGTCGGCACGGCCCTGCTCCTCGCCGCCGCCGTCGGCTGGAACCTCTTCGTCCGCCGCACCGCCCTGTGGGGCGCGTGGGCCACGGCCGGCTTCACCGGGACGCTGCTCGTCCTGATCCCGCGGGACAACCTGGACGCCGCCGACGCGGCCGAGGTCGTCTCCCCCCTCGCCAACCTCGCCGTCGCGGCCGCCGGCGCCGCCGTCCTCGCCCTCGCGGGCCTGGCCCTCAGCCGGACCGTCCCCGAGCCGGAGACGCCCCCCGGCCCCGGCGCCCCGGACGGCCCCCGGCTCCCGCTCGGCCCCGGCGAGGTCGCCGGCTGGTCCCGCGCCACCGGCTCCCGGCCCTTCACCGTCCTCGCGGTGCTCGCCCTCGCCGCCGTCCCCGTCACCCTGCTCCTGGCCCCGTGGCCCGAGGCCTGGCTCGCCCTCCTCGGCCTGGCCGTCGGGGTGCCGGGCCTCGCCCTCGCCCGCGTCCGGGTCACCGTCGACCGGCGCGGCCTCACCGTCCGGCCCGCCCTCGTCCCCCGGCCCCGCGTCCACGTCCCGCTCGACGAGGTCACGGCCGCCACCGTCCGCGACGTCGACCCCGTCGCGGAGTTCGGCGGCTGGGGCTACCGGGTGTGGCCGGGGCGCACGGGCGTCGTCCTGCGCTCCGGCGAGGCCCTCGTCGTACGCCGCGACAGCGGGCGCGAGTTCGCGGTCACCGTGTCCGACGCGCACACCGCGGCCGCCCTCCTCAACACCCTCGTCGAGCGGCGTGGGAGGCTCTGACCGTGCTCTTCCGCGTCGACCCCGCCTCGGCCGTCCCCCTCGGCGACCAGATCGCCGCCTGCGTCCGGGGGGCGCTGGCCGACGGCTCGGCCGCCCCCGGCGAACGCCTCCCGGCCGCCCGGGAACTCGCCGACTCCCTCGGCGTCAACGTCCACACCGTCCTCCGCGGCTACCAGCGGCTCCGCGAGGAGGGCCTGATCGAACTCCGCCGGGGCCGGGGCGCCGTCGTCGTCCCCGGCGCCACCGCCCCCGACCGCGCCCGCCTGGTCTCCCGGCTCCGCGAGGCGGCGGCGGAGGCCCGCGGACTGGGCCTCTCGGAGGAGGAGTTCCTGGACCTGGCGCGGACGAGCCTGGGGTAGGAGGTCAGGCGAGTTCGCGCACCGGCGCCCCCGCCAGGAACGCCTCGACGTCCTCGACCGCCTGCCCGAAATACCGCCCGTAGTTCCCCTCCGTCACGTACCCGAGGTGGGGGAGGGCCAGGACGTTGGGCAGGGTCCGCAGCGGATCGCCGGCGGGCAGCGGCTCCGTGTCGTAGACGTCGAGGCCCGCCCCCGTGATCCACCCCTCGCGCAGCGCCCGCAGCAGCGCCCCGCCGTCGACCAGACCGGCCCGCGAGGTGTTCACGAGGTACGCGGACGGGCGCATCGCCCGCAGTTCGGGCTCCCCGACCAGGCCCCGGGTGCGGTCGGAGAGCACCAGGTGCAGGGAGACGAAGTCGCCCTCGGCCATCAGCCCCCGCAGGTCCTTCGCGCACCGCACCCCGTGCCCGGCCGCCCGCTCCTCCGTCAGGTGCGGGCTCCAGGCGACGACGTCCATGCCGAAGGCGAGGCCGATCCGGGCCACCCCGGCGCCGATCTTGCCGAGGCCGACGAGCCCCAGGGTCCGGCCGGCCAGGTCGGTGCCGACGGTGGACTGCCAGGGCCCGCCCTCCCGCACCGCCCGCGCCTCGGCCGGCACGTGCCGGGCGAGTCCGAGCAGGAGCGCCCAGGTCAGCTCGGTCGGCGGCGTGGAACTGCTCTCCGTGCCGCAGACGGTGACGCCCCGGGCGCGGGCGGCGGCGACGTCGATCGAGGCGTTGCGCATGCCGGAGGTGATCAGGAGCCGCAGCCGGGGCAGCCGGTCGAGGAGCGCCGCGTCGACCGGCGTCCGCTCCCGCATGACGACGAGAATCTCGCAGTCCCCGACGGCGGCGACGAGCGCGTCCCGGTCGCCGAGGTGCTCGCGCAGCACGCGCACCTCCACGCGGTCGGCGAGCGGGCCCCAGTCGGCGGAGGAGAGGGCGACGCCCTGGTAGTCGTCGAGCACGGCACAGCGCAGCTTCATGGGGGCATGATCGCGTACGCGTCGGGCCGGGGGGAACGGAAACCGGAGGAACGGCGAGCGGGGAGTCCCCGCCGGATCAGGACCCGGACGGCGGGGGCTCCGTCCGCCCGGCCGACTCCTCCGCGGCCCGCCGGTACTCCGCGTTGATGCGCTGCGCCTCCTCCAGCTGGTCCTCCAGGATGACGATGCGGCAGGCCGCCTCGACCGGGGTGCCCTGGTCGACCAGTTCCCGGGCGCGGGCCGCGATCCGCAGCTGGTAGCGGGAGTAGCGGCGGTGGCCGCCCTCGGAGCGGAGCGGGGTGATCAGACGGGCCTCGCCGAGGGCGCGGAGGAAGCCCGGGGTCGTGCCGAGCATCTCGGCGGCCCGCCCCATGGTGTAGGCCGGGTAGTCGTCGTCGTCGAGTCGGCCGCCGAGCGGACTGTCCGCTGTCATCTGCACCTCTTCTGGGGGACGCTTCGGGGCCCGGGCGCCGTACGGCACCCGGGCCCCGGAGGAAATTCAACCACCGGAGGGCGCGCCGCCTAGAATCGGCTCTCATGTCGAAGCCTGACGAACTGCTGATTGACATTGCCGCCACGGTGGAGTCCGGGCAGAGCAATCAGATGTCCCTGACCGTGGTCGCGGGGGGCGTGGTCATCACCGGGCGCCTGGCCCCCGAGGCCCTCTGGAGAGAGCGGGTGTCGGAGGTCCTGACGGACTCCGCCCGGCTCGGCGAGTTCTCCAGGGTCTTCGCGCCCGCCGAACGGAAGGAAGACCCGCCGACGCACCTCCACTTCCACCTGGCCCGGATCCTCCAGGGCACGGTGGGCATCCCCGAGACCGGCGGGATGTACCGCGTCGCGATCGCCGACGTCAGCGCGTGGACGGTGGGCGACTTCAGGTACTCCGACCACTGAGCCGTCGGCGGACGGACGCGACGAGGGCCCTGCCGGCACGTGCCGGCAGGGCCCTCGTCGTTCCCGGGGCGCCCGGGAGGGATCAGACGGTTCCGGCGGTCGTCGCCGCGGGGAACGTGCCGCAGGTGAAACCGAGGCGGGTCATGGCCCGTACGACCTCGTGGGCGCTGAAGTCGCGCCGGTCCTGGCGGGTGATGACCTCGCCGACCTGCTTCGCGGGGTACTGGCGGCGGCCGATGGTGACGAACTCGCCGGTGCCCGGCTCGGGCTTGACGCCCTTCATCGAGTCCAGCACGCCGTTCTTCGTCAGGTCGAAGGGGAAACGGGCGATGACACAGCGCATGATGCCTCTCGGGGTGTGACGGGGAGTACGGGGTGGAGGGCGGCTCAGAGCGCGACGGCGCCGACGACGTCCCGGAGCCGGAGCCGGTCCGTGTACGAGGAGGCTGCGCGGGCGGCGGTGAGCTGGGCCCGGGTGACCAGGCCGGTGGGCCGTTCGTCGCCGTCGTGGACGAGCAGCCGCCCGGTCCGGTCGGCGGCCATGACGGACAGGGCCACCTCGACGGTCATGTGGTCGGAGGCCTGCGTCGCGGCCTCGTCGGCAGAGGTGCTGCGGAGCGGTGCCAGGGGGTGCCTCCTGCGGGGGACGGGACGGGGGGACGCCGTACGGGGACCGCCGTACGGGAAGCGCGACCGGTCCGGGCGCACCGGGCGTCCGGGCGCACCGGGCACCCAGGGCGTTTCACGGCGGTCGCGCGCGGAAGCGCTACGCGGAGGCGGGGACGGCGGGACCGCGGTCGGTCCGGCGGGGGCGGCGGTCCCGGCGGGAGCGGGCGGGCGCGCCGTCGCGGCGCCGTTCGGTCGCGGGGGCCGTGATGACGACGGGGACGCCGGACGGGGTCCGGGCGCCGGTGATGCGGCGCAGCTCGTCCCCGCCGGAGCGCACCTCGGTGACACGGGGCCGGATGCCCGCGTCCGCCATGAGGCGGACCATGCCCCGGCGCTGACCCGGGGTCACCAGGGTGACGACGCTGCCGGACTCGCCCGCGCGGGCGGTGCGGCCGCCGCGGTGCAGGTAGTCCTTGTGGTCGGCGGGCGGATCGACGTTGACGACGAGGTCGAGGCGGTCGACGTGGATGCCGCGGGCGGCGACGTTCGTGGCGACGAGCACGGAGACGTGCCCGGTCTTGAACCGCTCCAGGGTGCGGGTGCGCTGCGCCTGCGACTTCCCGCCGTGCAGCGCGGCGGCCCGTACGCCGCTGAGGAGCAGGTCGCGGGTCAGCCGGTCGACGTCGTGCTTGGTGTCGAGGAACATGATCACGCGCCCGTCGCGGGCGGCGATCTCCGTCGTGGTGGCCTGCTTGTCGGAGCCGTGGACGTGCAGCACGTGGTGCTCCATCGTCGTGACCGCGCCGGCGGACGGGTCGACCGAGTGGACGACGGGGTCGGTCAGGTAGCGGCGTACGAGCAGGTCGACGTTGCGGTCCAGGGTGGCGGAGAACAGCATCCGCTGGCCCTCCGGCCGCACCTGGTCGAGGAGCGCGGTGACCTGCGGCATGAAGCCCATGTCGGCCATCTGGTCGGCCTCGTCGAGGACGGTGGTCCCCACGTGGTCGAGCAGGCAGGCGCCGCGGTCGATGAGGTCCTTGAGCCGGCCGGGGGTCGCGACGACGATCTCGGCGCCGGAGCGGAGGGCGTGCGTCTGGCGGCCGATCGACACCCCGCCGACGACGGTGGTCGTCCGGAGCCGGAGCGAACGGGCGTACGGGGTGAGGGCGTCGGCCACCTGCTGGGCCAGCTCGCGGGTGGGCACGAGGACCAGGGCGAGGGGCCGCCGGGACTCGGCGCGCTTCCCGGCGGTCCGGGCGAGCAGCGCCAGGCCGAAGGCCAGGGTCTTGCCGGAGCCGGTCCGGCCGCGGCCCAGGGCGTCGCGGCCCGCGAGGGTGTTCGGCAGGGTCGCGGCCTGGATGGGGAACGGCACGGTCATGCCCTCGGCGGTGAGGGCGGCGAGCAGCGGGGCGGGCAGGTCGAGCGCGGCGAACGTCTCGACGGCCGGCAGCGCGGGGGTGACCGTCCGGGGGAGCGTGAACTCGGCCGGCGGGCCCGCGGGCGCCCGGCCCCCGCCCCGGGGACGGGTGCGGCCGGAGGGCTGCGAGCGGGCGGAACGGGCGGAATGCGCGTGCGTACGTGTGCGGTTCATGGCGAACCTTCCTCGATGCGGCGCGTATCAAGGAATTTCCGCGGCGGAAACGCAGCACGGACAATTGCGAGACAAGCCGGACCGAAATTGGGGGGTCCTTCTGTGCAAAGAGCTGGGGCCCGCACCCCAAGGTGCGGGCCCCAGCTCGTGCCGCGCGCGGCGCTTCGTGCGAAGCGCCGCGCGTCAGTGACAGCGTCAGGCGGAGACGATGTTCTCCGCGGTCGGGCCCTTCTGGCCCTGCGCGATGTCGAAGTTCACCTTCTGGCCTTCCTGGAGCTCACGGAAGCCCTGCGAGGCGATGTTCGAGTAGTGGGCGAACACGTCGGGGCCGCCACCGTCCTGCTCGATGAAGCCGAAGCCCTTTTCCGCGTTGAACCACTTGACGGTACCGGAAGCCATGTCTTTTCTCCTTCGGGGCAGTGCCCGGAACCCACACCGTGCGGATTCCGTGTCGCCGCGATGATCGCCCCAGCCGGAAAAGACCGGCAATTCTCATGACCGTTGATGCTCATGCCTCGGGAACCACAACTGCAACTGATTCGACAGTAGCACGGTGGTTGCCTGAACGCGGTGTGAGTAATTCTTTCCGCGTGGTCCGGTGAGGAATTCTCACGGCGCGTTCTGCTGAATTCTCACTTCGCGGGCACAGGTTTTTTCCACCGGCCCGTCACTCCTTCGCCCCGGAGACCACGAGGAACGGCGGGTGGTCGGCCTCCGCCGGGCGGCTGCCCAGGAGGGCCGAGTGCCGGGGGAGTACGGGCTCGTGGACGTCCAGGTCGGTGAAGCCGGCCTTGCCCAGGACGTCGAGGTAGGTCCGGCACGGCCAGTGGTGGTCGGTCAGCTCCAGCGGGGCGGCGCCGCCGGGCCGTTCGAGGAGGGTCCGCCGCCGCTCGCCCTTGGTGTAGACGCGGCCCGGGTCGCCGGTGCGGAACGTGGAGAAGCGGATGCCGGTGCTGCGCGGGTTGGCGTCGAGCACGGCGTACCGGCCGCCGGGGCGCAGGACGCGGTGGACCTCGGCGGCGATGTCGTGCAGGCCCTCGACCTCCCCGACGGCGACGTAGACGAAGCAGGACATGGCGGCGTCCACGGAGCCGTCGTCGAGGAACGCGAGCCGGCCGTCCTCGATCAGCCGGTGGTCGACCCTCGGGTGCGGGTGCCGCTCGCGGGCGACGGCCAGCATGCGCGGGGAGACGTCGGCGGCCACGACGCGCGCGCCGGAGGCCTCGGCGGCCCGGGCGGCGACCCTGCCGGGCCCGCAGCCGTGGTCCAGGACCGTGCGGACGGCGGAGGAGCCGATGCCGAGGGCGTGGAAGACGGCCGGGTAGCCGATGAGGCGCTCGGGGAGGTCGTCGTAGGAGTCGTAGCCCTCGGCGTCGTCGCCGCTGTCGGCTTCCTTCCATGCGGTGCTGCTGCTCATGCGGGGTCGCCTTTCGGCCGTCGGCTGACAGGGGGAGCGTCGTCGGTGATCCACTTCTCCCGGAACGTACTGCTTGTCCCGTGGTGCCGGTATCCGCCCGGTCGGTCGTGTCGTCTTTCTCCGGAGGAGGCGTTCCCGCAGGTCGGACCGGGTACGGCGAGGCCGCAGGGGGGTACGGGAGGTCACGGGGACCATGCCGTCACCCACCCAACGGGTGAACCCCCGTCCGCCCCTCCCGTACGGAACCGCAGGTCAGCGGGGGTGGAGCCGTCAAGGCGACGCGGCGCGGGGCCCCGGGGACGCTCCCCTCACCCGCCCGGGCCAACGGCCTCCCCGCCGCCGGGCGCCGCCCCCGGCGCCGTGGGTTGATGGGAGGCACCGGGCCGCCCGCAGCGGGCGCGCCGCCGAACCGCCGAGCCGCCGTCGGGCCGCCGCGCCGATGAGTCGTCGCGCCGGCGGGCCGGCGTCCTGTCGAGTGAAGGGGAAGCCGTGGCGCTCCACGAGATGAAGGCCCCGACGAGGGCTGACGCGAGGACGGACGTGTTCGCCTCGCCGCTCAGCGAGCGGGTCCTGCCGAAGTACCGCATGCCCGAGGAGCCCTCCCTGCCCGAGGCCGTCTACGCGATGCTCCACAACGAGCTGCTGCTCGACGGCAACGCGGCGCAGAACCTGGCGACGTTCTGCACGACCTGGTCGGACGACGAGGTCCGCCGGCTGATGGACGAGTGCCTCGACAAGAACATGATCGACAAGGACGAGTACCCGCAGACCGCCGAGATCGAGGCGCGGTGCGTGAACATCCTGGCCGATCTGTGGAACGCCCCGGAGGTCCCGGGCCGCGGGGCCATGGGCTGCTCCACCACCGGCTCCAGCGAGGCCGCCATGCTGGGCGGACTGGCCCTGAAGTGGCGGTGGCGGGAGCGGCGCAGGGCCGAGGACAAGCCCGTCGACCGGCCCAACATCGTCGCCGGGCCCGTACAGATCTGCTGGGACAAGTTCGCCCGCTACTTCGACGTCGAGCTGCGCCAGGTCCCCCTGGAGGACGGCGCGACCGGCCTGCGGCCGCACCAGCTGCGCGAGTACGTCGACGAGAACACGATCGGCGTCGTCGCGATCCTCGGCGTCACCTTCACCTGCGACTACGAGCCGGTCGCGGAGATCGCCGCCGAGCTGGACCGGATCCAGGAGGAGACGGGGCTCGACGTCCCGATCCACGTCGACGCCGCCAGCGGCGGCTTCGTCGCCCCCTTCCTCCACCAGGACCTCGTCTGGGACTTCCGCCTCGAACGGGTCTCGTCCATCAACGCCTCGGGGCACAAGTACGGCCTCGCGCCCCTCGGCGTGGGCTGGGCGGTCTGGCGCACCGCCGACCTGCTGCCGAAGGACCTGGTGTTCGACGTGAACTACCTCGGCGGCGACCTGCCGACCTTCGCCCTGAACTTCTCCCGGCCCGGCGGCGAGATCGTCGCCCAGTACTACAACTTCCTGCGCCTGGGGCGGGCCGGCTACCGGCGGGTCCAGGGGGTGTGCGCGGAGACGGCCCGGTACCTGGCCGGGCAGGTGGCGGAGATGGGCCCCTTCACCCTGCTCTACGACGGGCAGGGGGCGCTGCCGGCCGTCTCGTACACCCTCACCGACCCGGCGGGCGCGGGCTTCAGCCTGTACGACCTCTCCGACCAGCTCCGGATGCGCGGCTGGCAGGTCCCCTCGTACCCGCTGCCCGCGAACCGGCAGGAGACCGTGATCCAGCGGGTCCTGATCCGGCACGGGGTGGGCCGGGACGAGGCCGACCTCCTCGCCCGGGACATGCGGCACTCCCTGGAGCGCCTCACGCGGGGCAAGCCGGCGGACACGGAGCGCGCGGGCTTCCACCACTGACCCGGGTCACGGAACCGGTCAGGACCGGAGAAGCGCCGTCCGGGCGGGCGGAGTTAGCGTGACGCACATGGACCTCACCATCCACACCACCGCCCTCCCGCACGACGACCCGGACGCCGCCGTGGCCTTCTACCGCGACGCCCTCGGCTTCGAGATCCGCAGCGACGTCGGGCAGGGGAGGATGCGCTGGATCACGGTCGGCCCGGCCGGACAGCCCGGCACGTCGATCCTGCTCGCACCGCCCGCCACCGACCCCGGCGTCACCGAGGACGAGCGGCGCGTCGTCACCGAGATGATGGCCAAGGGCACGTACGGCTGGATCCTCCTCGCCTCCCGCGACCTCGACACCGTCTTCGCGAAGGTCCGGGCCGCCGGCGCCGAGGTCGTCCAGGAACCGACGGAACAGCCGTACGGCATCCGCGACTGCGCCTTCCGCGACCCGGCGGGCAACCTGATCCGCATCCAGGAACTCCGCTGACCCGCCGCGCCGGAAGGAGGGATCCGCCATGTGCCACCCCGCGTGGGCCCGCGCCCGCACCGAGGCGCAGCGCCGCCGGAAGGACCTGACCGGGGAGGGGGGAGGGGACGCGACGGCTGCCGGGGCTGCCGAGACCGGAGAGACCGGGAAGACCGGGGAGGCGGACCCGGCCCTCACCGGGCGAATGCCCGCACTCGTCACGCGGACGGCGGGCTGACCGCCCGCCCGCCTGTCCACCCACTCACCCACTCACCCATTCACCCGTCCGCCCGTCCGTCCGGCCCGGACCGCGGGAGTACGGCCCGCGCGGCGGATCCGTCCGGAGGGCGGCGCCCTGTCGGTCTTCCCCCTCCAGGACTGCCGGGCTCCGGCGATGATCCGCCGGACGCCGGATGGCAGGGTCGGTCTGGAGCGGGGCCGGAGTCGGGGGCCGGTCCCGGAGCAGGTGACACCGCGCCGGGACCACCCGGCGGGGAGCGGGGAGGGCTCGGGGCATGGGCGAGGGTCAGGAGCGGCGCGTTCCGCGCGCGGAGCTGTCGGGCGCGGTCGGGACGGCGCTCGTCGCGGCGGCGGCGGTCGCCGGCCTCGGGGCGGTGACCGGTCTGCCGGTGCGGGCGGTCGCGGCGGGGGCCCTGATCACGGCCGGGTTCGCCGGCCGGGCCGGGGCGCCGGCGGGTCGTCGGCGCGGCATCCGCCACGAGGCCCTGGACCCCGGGGAGACGGTGATCGGCACCTACACGGTCCGGCCCCCGTACACCGCGCACACCCCGCCCGCGGCGCACGAGGGTCCGCAGCACCAACTCCTGACGACGACCCGCGGCCTGCAACTCTGGTAGCGTTCCGCCCTCCTGTGGCGGTACCCGTGGCCGGAGGTGCGCGTGATCGCCGAGGGCCCGCGGCTGCGCGTCCACCGCGGGGGGAACGAGGCCGGGACGATGCTGCTGGAGCAGCCGGGCGCGGCGCTGGAGATCCGCCGCGTCGCCGCGCGCCACGGGGCCGTGTGACGGCGGCGGCGCCGGTCGAGCGGTCGGCCGGTCACAGGTGCGCTCGGGCGCAAGTCCCGAAGCCGTACAACCATCTGGCCGGTCGGGGGTCTCAGCCGGTGAGGCGCACGGTGCGCCTGATGTTCTCGGGAGGAATGCCCGTGCTTCTGGCTCGTCCGACACGCCGACGGCTCGCCGGCGCCGTCACCACCGTCCTCGCCGTCACGCTCGGGGCGACCGTGCTGACCGCTCCCGCGCACGCAGCCCCGGTCGCGGGCGGGGTGCTCGCGGCGCCGGCGACGACGACCGCGGACCCGATCGCGTACCCCAAGGGCAGCAGACTCGTAGGGGCCGGCGTGACCGGCTTCCTGACGACCTCCAACACCAACGTCACGACCTTCCGGCGCTACTCGGACGGCACCGGGCAGGGATACACCGGCGCCGTGTACCTGCGGTCGACGCCGACGACCGACTTCCTGGTCTTCAGGGGTGCGTACCAGATCACCCAGCGGAACCTGGCGACGAACGGCATCCTGGAGATCCCCATCGGCTCCCTGGCGGGCGCCGACGCGAGGTGGGCGGGCGCGGCGGGAGACGCCGTCTTCACGACCGTCGCGACCGAGGCGGGCACGGTGCTCCGCAAGCACGTCGACGAGGCCCCCACCCTGAAGGTCACCGGCCTGCCCGCCGACGCGGCCTCCGTCATGGTCACCCCCGCCACCCCGGCCCACGCCACGGTCACCTTCACGCAGAACGGGTCGGGCCGGCAGGGCCTCCTCGACCTCGCCGGCGGCGTCCTCACCCTCGACGCCCCCGGGATCCACTCGCAGGCGGTCTCCGCGACCCACACCGCCTGGTCCGCCGCCACGGCGACGGACAAGGGCCCCCGGGTCTTCGTCGCGGACCGGACCACCGGCGCCGTGCGGGAGGCCCCGGTGCCCCCGGTGCCGTCGTTCGGCGGCCTCCAGGTCGGCCTGGTCGGCGACTGGGTGCTGTACGGGCACAAGGGCGGCATGGGCTTCGTCCAGCCGAGCGTCCACCACGCCGTCACCGCCCACAACGTCACCACCGGGGCGACGGTCAAGGTGCTCGACCACGCCTACGAGTTCACGTCCGCCCCCGACGGCAGCCTGTACGCGCGCGGCGGCCTCGTCGGGCAGGGCGAGGGCATGTACCGGATCGCGGCCACGGGCGGCGACACCCTGAAGGCCGAGCTGGTCGCGGCGACCGGCGAGCCCACCGAGGTCGTCGTCACGGGCTCCACCGTGCCCCCGGAGGTCCTCGACCTCGACCGGGCCGACGGGTTCACCTTCAGGTGGACGCTGTCCCGCGCGGTGCGGAACCCGGAGCTCACCGTCCGCCACGTGCGGACCGGGAAGACCCACACCCTGACCTGGCCGCTGACGTCCGACGCACCGGCGTTCGCCTGGGTCGACAGCAACCGGGACGAACACGTCCCCAACGGCGGATACACCTGGGAGCTGACCGCCGAGCCGGACAACGGCATCGGCCCGGCCGTCACCGCCAAGGGCACGTTCGAGGTCGTCCGCAAGACGCAGCCGCACGACTTCAACGACAACGGCAGCCCCGACCTGCTCGGCCGGGACTCCGCCGGCCGCCTGTGGCGCACCGACCTCTTCGACCGTCCGATCGACGAGCGGCGCGGCATCAACGAGGCCGGGGCCAAGACCTACCTCGGTTCGGGCTGGGGCGTCTACGACCGGCTGGAGGCCGCCGGAGACCTCGGCGGTACGCCGGTCGGCGACCTCCTGGCCCGCGACAAGTCCGGCGTGCTCTGGCTGTACCAGGGCACGGGCGCCGGGAACTTCGCCACCCGGATCCAGGTCGGCGGCGGCTGGCAGGCCTACGACGAGATCACGGCCGGCAGCGACCTGACCGGCGACGGCCGCGCGGACGCGCTCGCCACCGACACGTCCGGCGGACTCTGGCTCCACCCCGGCACCGGCAGCGCCACGAAGCCGTTCCTCCCCCGCAAGAGGATCGGCACCGGCTGGGGGGTCCACAACGACATCACGGCCGTCGGCGACATCGCGGGCGGCACCGCCGGCGATCTCGTCGCCCGCGACAAGGACGGCGTCCTCTGGCTCTACCTGGGCAAGGGCGACGGCACGTTCGCACCCCGCACGAGGATCGGCGGCGGCTGGAACGCGTTCCGCCCGCTGATCGCCGCCGGTGACGCGAACGGCGACGGCCGCCCCGACCTCATGGGCCTCGGCACGTCCTACTGGATGCCGAAGCTGTACGAGGGCACCGGCGACTGGAAGGCCCCGTTCCGGCCGGGTGAGGACATGTACCTGGACCAGGTCACCGCGAACACGTCGGACTTCGTGTTCTGACCCGCGGAGTGAGGAGGGGAGGCCGCCGGGACACCCGGCGGCCTCCCCTTTCCTTGTCCGGAGACGGCCTACGCCCCCGCGACCAGCATCGTGCCCATCGCCAGCATGGTCGTGGCGACCAGGCCGTCCAGGACCCGCCACGCCCTGGGGCGGGACAGGACGCCGGACAGCAGGCGGGCGCCGAAGCCGAGGGCGAAGAACCAGCCCAGGCTGGCCAGGGCCGCGCCCGCGCCGAAGGCCCAGCGCAGATCACCGCGGTCGGAGGCGAGCGAGCCCACCAGGAGGACGGTGTCCAGGTACACGTGCGGGTTCAGCCACGTCATGGCCAGACAGGTCAGGACCGCTCGGCGGGCGGACCCCGCGTCCGGACCGCCGCCGGCCGTGAGCGAGGCCGCGGGATCGGGCCGCAGCACCCGCCGGGCGGCCAGGAGCCCGTAGCAGAGCAGGAACGCCCCGCCCGCGAGACCGACAACGGTCAGCGCCGCGGGCCAGGCCGTGACGACCGTGCCCACCCCGGCGACGCCGAGCGCGATCAGCACCGCGTCCGAGACGGCGCAGATGGCGACGACGGCGAGGACGGCGTGGCGGCGGACGCCCTGACGCAGGACGAAGGCGTTCTGGGCCCCGATGGCCACGATGAGGGAGAGGCCCGTGCCGAATCCGGCGAGTACGGCGGCGATGCTGCTGGTCATGCCTCCGACCGTACGAACCGCCCGGGGGTGGGTAAAGCTAAGGATTCTTACGTACCCTTAGCCGTGCTTATGGAAGAGCTTCCCCTGGACCAGGTCAGGACCCTGCTGGCGGTGGTCGACGAGGGCACCTTCGACGCCGCGGCGGCCGTCCTGCACGTGACCCCCTCCGCCGTCAGCCAGCGCGTCAAGGCCCTGGAGCAGCGCACCGGCCGGGTCCTGCTGATGCGTACCAAGCCGGTACGGGCCACCGAGTCGGGCGAGGTGGTGGTCCGGTTCGCCCGGCAGCTGGCCCGGCTGGAGCGGGACGCCCGCGTCGAACTGGGACTGGCGGCGGAACAGGGCCCCGAGCGGGTCCCGGTGGCGGTCAACGCGGACTCCCTCGCGACCTGGTTCCTGACCGCGCTCACCCGGGTGCCGCGGGAGCCCCCGGTCTGCTTCGAGCTCCACCGGGAGGACGAGGCCCACACCACCGCCCTGCTGCGGGAGGGGCAGGTGATGGCGGCCGTCACCTCGTCGCCGCACCCGGTGGCCGGCTGCACCGTGCGTCTGCTGGGGCTGGCCCGCTACCTGGCGGTGGCCACCCCGGAGTTCGCGACCCGACACCTGACCGGCTCCCTGGCCGAGGACCTGGCGGAGGCCCCCACGGTGGTGTTCGACCGGCGCGACGAACTCCAGGACGCCTTCGTACGGTCCCTGACCCGGGGCCGGTCGGGGGCCGGGCGGATCCGGCACATGGTGCCGGCCTCGGACGGGTTCCGGGACGCGGTGGTCGCGGGCCTCGGCTGGGGCCTGGTGCCCGAACCGCAGGCCGTGCCGCTCCTGCGGGCCGGCCGACTGGTGGAGCTCGCCCCCGGCCGGCCCCTGGACGTCCCGCTGTACTGGCAGCAGTGGAAGCTGGACTCACCGGCCCTGTCCTCGGTCGCCGAGGCGGTCGCGGCGGTCGCCGCCGAGGCACTGCTGCCCCGGGGCGGGCGAGCGGCACCGGGACTGCCGGGCTTGGCGTGAGGGGCGTACGGGTGAGAGCGTGATGAACCCCGCAGACCCCCTCACCCCACCGGGAGAACCCGTGACCGACAGCAAGAACATCAACAACCCCGTGGGCCAGGGCGGCGGCCAGCGCAAGAAGCTGTCCCGCGCCGAACGGCAGAACAACGGCCCCCACCGCAACCTCGACCGCCGGGGCGCCGCCGAACAGAAGGCGGAACTGGTGCGCAAGATGCGCGAGAAGACCCGCGCGACCGAGGACACCGACCGGACGGACGACGACACCCCGCAGAGCTGACACACCACCCCCACCGGCACGCTGCGGCACGGCCTTCCGGCCCCGGTGGCGCGACTCGTCCGTCTCGAGGATCACGAGTGCGTACGTCACGGGTTTCCCCTCGGGCCGCCGTGCGGGCGGCCACCGCTGACGAAGCGAGAAGGGGCGAGCAGTCTGCTCAGGTGGCGCTGTCCGCCGGGGCGATGCGGGCGAGTGCGCCGATCCCCAGCGCGGTCCACAGCGCGCCGTCGGGGCCGAAGGCGATGACGGTCGACCCGCTGTCGGGGGCGAGGCGGTGGGCCGTCGGCTCCTGGCCGGGGACGATGCGCCCGATCCGGCCGCTGTGGACGAGGGTGAACCACAGGGCGCCGTCCGGTCCCGTGGTGAGGGCGTAGGGTCCCGCCGCACTGTCGGCCACCGGATGTTCTTCGACGATCACGGGGGTCACTCGGGTCGCAGGGGCTTCTCCAGGGCGTGGTCGGCTGCGATGCGGGCGATGTCGGCCGGTGTTCCGGCCATGATGGTGCGGGCGTGCTCGGTGACGAGGCCGGGGGGCCGGTCCCACCAGGCGGCGCGTCGCAACCGGTCGATGCCGGCGTCGTCGAAGCGCTGCCGGATCGGTCGGGCCGGGTTGCCACCGACGATCGCGTACGGCGGGACGTCGGCGGTGACCACGGCGCCGGCCGCGACGATGGCGCCGTCGCCGATCCGTACGCCGGGCATGACGGTCGCCCCGTAGCCGAACCAGACGTCGTTGCCGACGACCGTGTCGCCGCGGCTGGGCATGGCGGTGACGATGTCCAGGGTCTCCTCGGCCCACCGGCCGCCGAACATCGTGAACGGGTAGGTGGACACTCCCGTCGTCGGATGCTCGGCGCCGGCCATCAGGAAACGGGTCCCCGTGGCGAGCGCGCAGTACCTGCCGATGACCAGGCGCTCGGGTCCGTACGCGTACAGGACGTTGCGGCGCTCGAACTCCGTGGCGCCGTCGGGATCGTCGTAGTACGTGTACTCGCCCACGGTGATGTTCGGCGAGGTGATCAGGGGCTTGAGGAACACCACCCGGTCGTGCGCGGGCAGGGGGTGGAGGGTGGTCGGATCGGGTGACAAAGTGCTGCTCCTCGGGAGGGGCGTGACGGGGCTGCGGCGGAAGGCGACCGGGGACCGGCTCCGGTCCGGACCGAGCTGTCGGCGGACGCCTCGAGATCGGGTTCGGCGAAGTACTGCGGCGCCACGGGGTGTTCCGCGGGCCGTGCGCTCCGCGGCGCGGAACCCCACCGAACCGCGAGGCCGTGGAGGCTGATTCCTTCGGCGCCGACGTTGCCCGCGGTGATCACATGGGACACAGGCAGCGGCCGGGGACCGCACTCCCCGAGGGGGTGCGGTCCTTCGAGGGACGCGGTTACGAGGTCCAGCCGCCGTACGGCACGGTGATGAGTTCCATGGCGTGACCCGCCGGGTCCATGAAGTACACGCCGCGGCCACCGTCGTTGTGATTGACCGTGCCGGGCTGCTTCCGTTGGGGGTCGGCGTAGTGCTCGATGCCGCGCTGTCCTATCTGCGCGTACGCCGCTTCGAACTCCTCCTCGGAGATCAGGAAGGCGTAGTGCTGGGGGGTGATGCTGTCCGCGGGGACGGTGGCGAAGTCCAGCGTGACGCCGTTACCCAGACCGACCGCGATGAAAGGACCCCACTCGGCGGTGATCTCAAGCTGGAGAAGGTCCGCGAAGAACTCGGCGGACTCCCGGTTGTCCCGGGCGTGAACGATCGTGTGATTCAACTCGACTGACAAGGAATGCCTCCGAAGGCATGTCCCGACACCTCCATGTCTCACCCAGCCGGTGACCGACACGCGATGTTGCCGTGGACCGTATCTTCATCTACTCAGCGGATCAAGAGCAGTTGATGTGGGCCGCGGCTGTACCGGCGGAGGCGAGGAGGCGCTGACTCCTGCCCTCGTAGTGGCGGTGCGAGTGACGGCATCCGACTGGCCGGGCTGCCGGACCGTGGGCCAGGTCGACCCGGACACCGGCGGAATCCACTGCCATGCGTTGCCCGAAGCGGCCACGAAGAATGCCGAGCGGCGCGAAGTGCTCGTAGTCGGCGTCGCGTGAGTCCGGCAACGCGTGGATGTGGCTGATGCGTCCCAGGTCCAGCGTGAGTCGAAATATGACTCCGACGGTCCAGTCGCCGTGGCGCAATGCGGTGCGTCCCGCCCCCTCGGAGCGAGAGGTCCGGACAACGACGAAGCCCCAGGCCACTGACCTGGGGCTTCGTCTCCAAGAGCGGATGACGGGAATCGAACCCGCGCCATAAGCTTGGGAATCACCGCCGCCCAGCTCGATCATCTGGATCCTGACCTGCGGAAACGTTCCTTGATGAGGTGTTTCTCGCCTGTCCCGAGACGCCCGTGTTGACCGCTGTTCACCGCCCTGAAGGGCACGGCTGGGGCACGCGGTCAGAGCCTGGGAGCGATCTGCGTCGGCACCGGCACCGGCATCGACGGGTCGGCCATGGCCGCGATCCGGGTCGGTCCGCCCACGCGCCACCGTCTGGTGTTCGTTCGCCTGGACGGTGCGGCGGTGGGACGGTGGGTCCGGGACAGTCGGCCCGCCGCCGAGCTTCCCGTCCGACCGGGGAGGCGCCCCTCCGTCGCCTTTGCCTGGACCTGATCAGCGTCGCGATCGCGCTCGGTGTCATCGGCGCCGTCGTCGACGGGCTCCTCTTCCGTTCTTCATCCGCATCGCGCTGTTCGTGGCCGACCTCATCCATGCCGCCATACGCCTGCGCCCGCTCGCCGCCGCCTCGTCCGGTGACGGATCTGAGTCCGTCACACCCGCACGGAGTTGGTCGGCGCATGTTGTGGATGGCGACGGAAACGGATACGCCTCGTGGCCGATGCCGATGCCGATGCCGATGCCGATGCCGATGCCGATGCCGATGCCGATGCCGATGCCGATGCCGATGCCGTCGTCACGAGTGGGGGCTAGCCCGCCTCGCGTCGAGCCGCACTCGTGCCGGAGGCGGACGCTTGCGCGTCCTCGTCGAGCAGGAAGGTTTCGACCTCCCCGAAGTCGGGCGCCTGGAAGGGATGTGTGGTGGGATGCGGTGATGCTGCAGCGGCGTAGGGGGATGCCTCTACCGGAGCGGAGAACGGGGACGTCAGATCGATGACAGGGGTCCTCTTCCTTGCGGGTCCATGAACGGATCTGGTGTGCCGTGACCGGGCACGGCGGTCCTACAGCTTGCTCATCTTGGCGTACGGACTCAGGACCCGCTCTCGCGTCGAGCCGAAATCCACGACCACCGCTATCCCGTTCTCCATGCCGGTGACCCGTCCAAGGCCGTGCACGTCGTGTGTGACCTGGTCGCCCACGGCGAACTGCTTGGGAGGCGGCGCGACCGGGGCTTTGAAGGGGCTGGTGGGCAAGAAGCGCTTCGGTGCACCTGGCTTTGTCATTGCTCCCAGTATGCGCCCACGCGTATCCGCTACGGCCGTTCACGTCCGCAGCGCGCGGTGGCTGAGAAGGGCCTCGCCGAAAAGCAACAGCCCCAGGTCCCTGACCCGGGGCTTCGCAGAAGAGCGGATGACGGGAATCGAACCCGCGCCACAAGCTTGGGAATCACCCGGCACTCGAGTAGGTGCGTAGCCTCTGAACTGCGAGAACGTCTACTGACGGCTCCGCGTCGACTGCCCCCGGCGAAGCTCTGGTGACCGCTGTTTACCGCCCCTACCGGCACGTTGTGGCACGCACTCCTGGACTCATCGACGGGGGCGCCCGCCGTCCGGATCCTTCTGCCAGGCACCGCTGGGCGCGAGTTCGGGAACGAAGCGGGTCAGTCTTCGGGCGGTTCTTCCAGTGCTTCCCGTTCATGGAGGCGCTCGGCGATGTCGTCAGCCCATGCCTGTGCCCACTGGCGGAGTTCGCTGATGCCCTGGCCGTCGAGTCCGTACGCGGCGAACTCGGTGTCGTCGATCCAGTCGGCTCCGGCGAGCCGGGACTGGAGATCCGTGAGGTCGAAGGTGTTGCGGGCGTGGCGGCGGCCGAGCTCCTCGAGCTCTGTGTGACTCCAGCGGCTGGTCGCGGCTCGGACGTCGATCAGATCACGGGCCAGGCCACGGTCGGCCAGTGCGCGAACCTTGGTGCCGACCACGTCTTCCAGGGAGAGCACGAGGCCGTGCTCGGTCTTGACCGGCGGACGCCAGAGCGCTTCCTTGAAGACGTCGACCTCACACTCCTCGCCGGTGGTGGGATCGGTGACGATCAGCCGTGCGCACAGTGGATCAGTCTCCAACGCCCGGACGTGCCAGCCGCGTTCTTCGAGTCCGGCGCGCACGGTGGTGGCGATGCGTTCCATCGGCTCCGGGTTCTCGGTGGCGACGTCGAGGTCCTGGCTGAGCCGGTTGACCAGTCCGTGTGCCTGGACGGCGTAGCCGCCGGTGAGTACGAGAGGGTAGACGTCGCCGACCGCGAGGACGTCCGCGAGGAGACGGCGGTGCAGGTCCGTGAGGTTCACGCGGCCGCCTGGGTGCTGGAACCCAGCTCGTTGAAGGCGCTCTCCCAGACGTCGCGGATGTCCCGACTGATCAGCGTGCGCAGGATCGGCCACATACCGATGAGCAGTTCCTTGTTCAGGTAGCGGACCAGGTCGTCGTGCTGTCCCTCGGCCAGGACGATTCGGTAGCAGCTCATCCGCAATCGGGGCTGGTCGAGATCGAACCGGGACAGGCCTGACCACACGAGGTGCAGCGGCAGGTCGACGATGCCGTGCGTGGGGCCGTCGAGCTCCGAGAGCTCGGCGGGAAGCCGCTGGGCGAATCTGGCGCGGCGGACCTCGGAGACGCTGGACGTGGCTGCCATGCCTTGATTATTCCGCAGTCGGTCCGAGCGGCCGGTCGGAACCCGCACAGTGACGCACGCGATTCGAACGCGTGATCCCCAGGGCTTGTGGATGCCGTGTGGCAGGGGCCGTGAAGAGCTGGGCTCGGGTGGTGCGGAGGTGGTGCGCTGCATCTGAGCCAGTCCGCGCAACGACGAAGCCCCAGGTACCTGACCTGTGGCTTCATGCAAGAGCGGATGACGGGAATCGAACCCGCGCCACAAGCTTGGGAATCACCGTCACTCGACTCGGCCAACCCTGGCCCGAGCCGCGAGGACGTGCTCCGAGACGGCTTTTCGAACACTCCCCGAGCACTCCTGTCGACCGCTGTTCACCGCCTTGAAGGGCGCGGCCGGGGCACGGTGCCGGAGGCGAACGGGACGCGGCGACCGGACAGCCTCCCGACGGGGGACCGGATCGGGCGCGGGGCCGTGGTCGTCACCTCCGCCTCTTGCGCGGGAGCGCGGTCATGCGCGCTCCGGCGACAGGACGGGACGGGGGTGTGGGCGTGGGCCGGCCCCTCCCTCCGTCTCCCGGGCGTCCTCCTGGCCCCGGGCTTCCGTGAGGGGCCCGGCGTGTCGATCGCCGGAAACGACGCCCGCGTGAGGGGGACGTACGAGGTGTTCCCGGTACCTCCGACGTACTCCGCGCAGGGGCCCGGCGAGGGCGTACGACCGGGTCTCCCCTCGCGGCCGCACCGCCGGACGCGAGGGGTTTCCGTCATCCGCGCCATTCGACGAGGACGAGCGTCGCGTCGTCGGTGGTGGCCCCGTCACGGGCACGTACGAGCGTGTGGGACAGGTCGCGTGCCACGGCACGGACGCTCCGGTCGGCCCGGTCCAGCCGGTGGACGCAGTCGATCAACCGGTCTTCGCCGAACTGTTCCCGTCCGCTCTCGTGTTCCTCGACCAGGCCGTCGGTGAAGCAGAGGACGCGGTCGCCGGGCTCGAGCGTCACTTCGCCGATCTGCGGCTGGTCCCCTCCGAAGCCGACGGGGAGGGTCGTGGGGCTGTTCAGGCGGCGTACGACGCGGTGCTCGCGGATCAGCATGGGGGCGGGATGCCCGGCGTTGACCCACCGGAGGCGGCCGGTGTCCGTGTCCAGCCGCATCATCTGCGCGGTGACGAAGTGGTCGGGGGCGAACTGCTCGGCCACGGCCCGGTCCATGAACAGGTAGATCTCGGACAGCTCGACGCTGATCCGGCGGGCGTGCCGGTACGCGCCGATGGCCACGGTCGCCATGGTCGCCGCGTCCAGGCCGTGGCCCATCGCGTCGATCATGGCGAGGTGGAAGGCGTCGCCGTTCAGGGCGTAGTCGAAGCTGTCGCCGGCCACGTCGTAGGCGGGTTCCAGGGCCCCGGCGACCGCGACACGGGGCATCGACATGGCCAGGGGCGGCAGGAGCGACCACTGGATCTCCGCGGCGACGCTCATCGGTTCGCCGCGGCGGGTTCGGAAGAAGAGGTCGGTGTAACCGTTCTTGGTCTGCAGCAGGTCGGCGACCAGGCCCGCGATCCTGCGCAGGATGCGGCGGTCGTCCTCGTCGACCGTGTCCAGGGTGACGGCCAGGACCCCGGCCTGGTCACCGCCGGCCAGCAGCGGTACGTGGACGCGTACCCCCTCGGCCGACGCGGTCTCGACCGGGCGTGAGGTGAGGAAGCACCGGCCGGCCTCCGAGTGGTCGACCGGCAGCGGCTCGCCGCCCGCCAGTCCTTCCCCGGGAAGGGGGACCAGCTTCCGCTGCCCGTAGTCCTGGAGGAGGATCCGCACCTCCCGGCATCCGAGCCGGACCAGCAGGTCGGCGACGACGGGCCCGACCCGGTCGGGCGGCAGCTCGTGCGCGGGGTCCAGGAGCCCGCCCAGCAGCTCCTCCCCGAAGCTCTCCGAGCGGTCGGGATCCCCGTGCTCGTACCGTCCGACGGTCATCCGGGGCCTCCAGGAGGGCGGCGGGGCGACGACCGGGGCCGGTGCCGGCATGCCGATCCGGCGGCATCGCGGTGCGGCTTCCAGGATGCTGCACGGCGGCCGGGGACGCCACGCGTGCCCCGCCGGGGCGGAGGACGCCGTGCCGTCCTGCCGTGGGAGACCGGTCAGGGTTCCTCGGTGTGGGGTCCGGCGCCGCTCGGGGGCCTGCTGGCGGCCAGCCAGGACCGTGCCGGCCCGGCGGTGCGGGCGGTGTCGACGGTGAGGTGGAGACGGGAGCCCCCGCCCGGAGCGGGGTAGCTGCGCTGCTCGCCGCCGGCGAAGCAGCGGCGGAGGACCTCCGCCACCGCGCGGGCGGCTTCCGGGGTGGCGGCGACGATGCGCACCTCGGCGTGTCCGGGTGTCGGCAGGGCTTCGGGATCGTTGTGCTCCACGGCGGGCACCGTCCTTTCACCCGGGACGCGTTCGCGGGCGCCCGGAGCGGGCCCGGCGCGCTTCCCGGTACGTCCACCGTACGTCCGGTGACGCCGGCCTCGTGCGTCGACGGAGCGGCGCACGCGCGGAACCCGCGGAGTACGGTGAAGGAACGAGCCCCCGCACCGCCCGCCGGCCCGGCACCCGCTGTGACCGCGCCCCGTGCGGCAGCCGCTCCCTGCAGACAGGCGGACCGGTCATGACCGACGCAGGCACTTCCCCCACCTCCCCGCTCCTCCTGCCCGACGAGGTCCATCACGCCGTCCGGCCGGGCACCGCCCTGCTCCGCCTGGAGACGACGCGGTCCCGGCAGGGTCTCCTCGACGGCGCGTGGTGGCCGCGCACGCGCGACGTCGAACGGGAGTTCCCGCCCCTGGTCACCGCCCTGACCGAGCACCTCGGCCCGCTCAGCCGGGTCGGTCTCGACGCCTCCGCCTGGAAGGGCATCCCGACCCGTCTGACCGTCGACGGCCGGGTCGTCCACGTCGACTCCTTCCCCGTCGGCGACGACACCGTCCTCGTCACCCGCGGCGACGAGGACCACTTCGCGCTGATGGTGGTGCCGCCGGACACCGAGCCCGAGGCCGCGCGCACGGCCATGGCCCGTGCGGTCCGTGCCGACAACGTGACGCGGGCCGCCGAGATCCTCGTCGCCGTCCTGCCCTCCCCGACGACCGGGTCCGAGGAACCGTCATGACCCGGACCGCGAAGGGAAACCTGGCCCTGTGCTCCCGCCGCTCCGCCTGCCGTCACGCGGCCCGGTGACGGTGGGAGAGGTCCGGACGAGGGCCGAGGCCCCGGGCCGCCGACCCGGGGCCTCGTGCGAGAGCGGACGAGGGCGAGAGCGGACGAGGGGGGACGTGACCGGTGCGCGTGCCCGTCGGCCCGGCCGCGCGTCGCGCTCGGTCCGGGAGGGCCGGCGGTAGGGGAAGGGACCTCAGTGCGCCGGGCGTCGGCGGTGCAGTACCGACCTCACGGCGAGGCAGAGGACGCCCGCGACGAGGAGGAGCGTGCCGACGGATGCCAGGTACAGCATGCCGTCGACGGCCGCGCCGATGACGATCAGCGTGATCGCGGCGATCAGCAGGAGAGAGAGGAGGACCATGGTGTGCCTCGGTTCGCGGATGCGGAAACCTCACGGCGGCGGTCGTCACAACGGCCCCGGCGCATTCACTCCGCCAGGGCCGCCCTTCCGGATCGCCGCACGTGAGAGTGCTCGATCCTGGTTCCATTGTACGACTCCGGGCCGGTTGGTGCCGAAAGGTGGAGCGGGCCGCCGGGCGGGGCGTCCCGGGCGCCGGGCGCACCGCCCGCGGCCTTCGGCCGGAGGAGTGGTTCGAGGGTCAGGACCGGATGCCCGTGCGCTTGCGGCCGGGCGCCTGTCCCGACGAACTGCGGGTGCTGTGACCCGGTGGCCGGGCGACGGCCGGGAAGGGGTCGCTGAAGCGGTGGGTCGCGATGCGCGCGTCGTGCTGGGCGTTGAGCCGGTGGATCA
The DNA here is from genome assembly GCF_042900925.1 of Streptomyces sp. NPDC012825. Lineage (NCBI taxonomy): Bacteria > Bacillati > Actinomycetota > Actinomycetes > Kitasatosporales > Streptomycetaceae > Streptomyces > Streptomyces sp. NPDC012825. Next base: position 400,011 of record NZ_JBIBBZ010000003.1, read on the forward strand.
GCAACAGGCCGAGCACGATCAGGACGGCTCCCGCCGCGAGCGTGATCAGGGTCTCCACGTCGTCACCTCCGCACGTTCCCCGGCAAGGAGATCATCCGTGCCCCGGCGACCGGGTGCCGGAGGGCCGGCGGGGCGGCCCCGCCATCGGTCTCCCAGGAGTCCTCGCGGCTTCGGGCGTCCCGCGCGCCGCGGCCGGCCGCGGCTTCGCCGGACAGCAGTGCGCCGGCGGTGAGGACGCCGCCGGGGACGGCGGCGGCGGCCATGAGCCGGGCTGCCGCGGCGGGTTCGGTCCCGGGCGGGATCACCAGCAGGTCGCAGCGGCCGACGGCGTAGGAGAGCAGGATCATCTTGTCGGGATCCTGTTCGGTGAACCAGCCCACGTGCACGGTGTGCCCGGTGGCGGGGACCTTGTGGGGGACGACGGGCCAGCGGGCGGGGTTCACCGTGACGCGCGTGATGCGCCCGAAGCGGCTCTCCAGCGCGTCGACCAGTGACGGAAGCCCGACCGCGAGATCGCGTGAGCGGGGCCACCAGGCGCCGTCCAACAAGCCGGCGGGGGTGGTCCCCGGCGTCAGGGTCAGACGTGCCGGGAGGGGCGGAGCGATGGTGGTCATGATCGCGGACCCATTCCCGGGCCGCTCCGCGGAGCGGCCCAGTGTCTTGATCGCCGGAAACGACGTCCGCGTGGCGGCGGGTGTACGAGTTACTTCCGGTAATCCCAGCCTACCGCTCCCCGCGGCCGGACGAGGGGTTCCCGGCGAAAGGGTTTCCGCCGGGCGGCTCCCGGGCGTCCGCCCCGACCCGGCCGGTCGGCCCGACGCGTTTCGACGACGGGGAGCCGCCCGCGGGGCCGGAGCTCGTCACGCGGAGTGCGACGGGGCGGGGTTCCGGGATCTCCTCCGGGCGGGTTCCTACGATGTGCACATGGTTGCCCGCGATCCCCGACGGACCGGTTCGGGACCGGAGGAGGCGGTGTCCCGGGACGACGCCGAAGCCGGCAGCGGCCCTTCCGCGCCGGCGGTCGTGGGGGACGGGCCGGCCGGTCCCGCCCCCGGACCGCGACACGACGGTGCCGCCGAGGACGCCCGTCCCGCCGCCGGTCCGGCCGAACTGGCCGCCGGGCTGGCGGAACAGGTCAAGCCGAGGCTGCGCGGCCGGCTCCACGCCGGCATGGTCCCCGTGTCGCTGGTGGCGGGCATCGTCCTCATCTGCCGTGCGGGGGAGCCGCGGGCCGTGCTGGCCTGCACCGTGTACTCCGCCACGGCCTGGCTGTTGTTCGGGACCAGTGCCGTCTACCACCTCGGCACCTGGGGGCCGCTCGGCGAGGCCGTTCTGCGTCGCCTCGACCACGCCAACATCTTCCTGATCATCGCCGGCACGTGCACCCCGCTCGCCGTCCTCCTGCTCTCTCCCGACCAGCGGTCCGTCCTGTTGTGGACCGTGTGGACGGGCGCGATGGCCGGCATCGCCTTCCGTGTCCTGTGGGTCGGGGCTCCCCGTTGGCTCTACACCCCCTGCTACCTGGCCCTGGGCTGGGCACCCGTGGGGTACCTGCCCGGCTTCCTGCGGGGCGGCGGGGCGGCCGTGGTCTCCCTGATCGTGACCGGCGGCCTCCTCTACAGCGCGGGCGCGGTCGTCTACGCCCTCCGGCGCCCCGACCCCTCGCCCCGCTGGTTCGGCTTCCACGAGGTCTTCCACGCGCTGACCGTGGCGGCCTTCGCCTCCCACTGCACAGCCGTCTTCCTCGCGGTCCACCGGTCATGACGCTCTGCCGGGAGCCCGATTTCGCCCGTGGGCCCCGGCCGCCTCCACGGGTCGGTGGGGGCGACGGGTGAACCCGCCTCAGACGGAGGCCGGCGGCGCGGCCGATCCGGCGGCGCGGCGGAATTCGGCGTTGATGCGCTGGGCTTCTTCGAGCTGGTCCTCGAGGACGACGATGCGGCAGGCGGCCTCGACGGCGGTGCCCTGGTCGACGAGTTCGCGGGCGCGTGCGGCGATGCGCAGCTGGTAGCGGGAGTAGCGGCGGTGGCCGCCCTCGGAGCGCAGCGGGGTGATCAGGCGGTGTTCGCCCAGGGCCCGCAGGAAGGCGGGGGTGGTGCCGAGCATCTCGGCGGCCCGGCCCATGGTGTAGGCGGGGTAGTCGTCGTCGTCGAGACGCCCGCGCGTGTCGTCTGCCGTCATCTGCACCTCTCCCTGAAACACGTCGGGGGGCCCTGGTGCCGTACGGCACCAGGGCCCCGAAGGAACTACTACACCACCTGCCGGCCCTGACACTGCGCCGGCCTTCTGTGTCCGCAGACCCGGCCCGACTGCTACCAGGGATGCGGGGATCGCGGTTGCTTGACCGGAGACCACCTCACTGACGATGTCCTGCGGTACCCGGGCTCGACACTTCCGCCCGGGCGATCCCGATGGCGCTTCGCCCCTCCGTTCTCTCCTCGGTGATCAACTGCTCACTGACTTCACTGCTGCGTGCTGCGTTCACGAGGACCGCGTCTGCCATGACCGCGGTCTCGCACCGGCGGCCCCTGATCACTGCGGGCCACCCGGTCCGGCCGTCAGTCCCGTCGCCGTCCTGCGACAACCCTGGCTTCGGAACTCCACCGCCGTACCGTCCTGCGACTGCGTGTACCGCTGATACCGCTTGCCGGCAGTTCGTCTCTGCCAGGCCTGCTGTCTTTCTCGGCTACGAGAGAAAACATACCCACGCTCACATCAAATGTCTACCGTGGCGATGACAGATTTTCGTGAGTCCGGCGGCGAGGTAATCGGTGACGGCGCCACACGGCGCTGACGCCCGCCACCGCGGACGGCGCCGCGCGGGGCCGGGCCCGGATCGCGGGGGACGGGGGGAGCGGCGGCCAACCTTGACGGGGCGACGCGGACGGTCCGCGAGAAGGCCGCAGGGTGGCCGCGACGGAGAGCGTGTGGTGCACGCGTGGTGCGCGACTCCTGGGCGGACTCGGGCAGTGATGAAGTCCCAGGTCGCTGACCTGGGACTTCGTTCACGAGCGGATGACGGGAATCGAACCCGTGCTATGAGCTTGGGAATCAACCAGCACTTGAGCCCTTGCGCGCCCTCTGACCTGCGGGAACGCTCGTTCTGGGTCGGCTTCTCGGCGCCTCGCCATCTCCCCTGTCGTCCGCTGGTCACCGTCCCTACTGGCACGTTGTGGCACGCGCCGCCGTGGGGCGTCAGGCCTCGAGGATCGGCTCGGCGCTGCCGGCCGGAAGGGCCTCGCGAGGCCCCTTTGCGGGGTGCGGTGTTCAGGGGGTGACGATCGGGAAGCCCGGGTCGGGCTGGGTGACGTACGAGAAGAGGCGGGTCAGCAGGGCCGGGTCGCCGTCGGTGGTGATGCCGTCGGGGCCCTTGCCCGTGAGGACGCCCAGGAGCTGCGGCTTGGTGAGGGTGAGGGTGAGCCCGGCGGGAGTGCGGGGCGCGCCGCTGAGGGTGCGGTGGGTGAGGGCGCCGTTGTGGAGGGTGAGTCGGTGGCGGGCGTCCTCGTCGGTGAGGACGAGGTCGAGGGTGAGGTCCTCGTGCCAGGCGCGCGGGCCGTCGATGCGGACGGCGATCGAGTCGAGGAGCATGTCGGTGGTCAGCGCCATCGCCATCTCGGGGTTGGCGGTGTCGAGCAGGGCCGCGTTCTCGCCGTGGCGCAGCTCCATCGCGGAGGTGAGGTAGAAGTTGCGCCAGGTGCCGTTCTCGGCGCCGTGGCCGAGCCGGTCGTAGACCTGCGCGAGGGTCTCCTTGGCCTCGGTGTCGCCGGGGTCGGCGAAGACGACGTGGTTGAGGAGGGTGGCGGCGAAGCGGAGGTCGCCCCGCTCGATGTAGTCGCGGGCCTTGGCGAGGGCCTGGCCGGGGCCGCCGGCGAGGTCGACGTACCGCTTGGCCAGCTCGACGGGCGGGTGCTCCCACAGGGTGGCGACGTTGCCGTTGAACCAGCCCAGGTAACGCTGGTAGATCGCCTTGACGTTGTGGTTCAGGGATCCGTAGTAGCCACGCGCGTGCCAGGAGTTCTCCAGGGCGGGCGGGAGCTGGATCTCCTCGGCGATCTCGGGTCCGGTCAGGCCGCTGTTGAGCAGGCGCAGGGTCTGGTCGTGCATGTACGCGTAGAGGTCGCGCTGCTCGGAGAGGAAGCGCACGACGTTGTCATGGCCCCAGGTGGGCCAGTGGTGGGAGGCGAAGGCGACGTCGTACTGCCCGTCGAACAACTCGAGGGCCTCGTCGAGGTAGCGCGACCAGATGCGGGAGTCGCGGACGACGGCGCCGCGCAGGGTCAGGATGTTGTGCATGTTGTGCGTGGCGTTCTCCGCCAGGCACAGGGCGCGGTGGTCGGGGAAGAGGAAGTTCATCTCCGACGGCGCCTCGGTGCCGGGGGTGAGCTGGAAGACGATGCGGACGCCGTCGACCGTCTCTTCCTGCCCGGTCTCGGTGATGTCCACGGTGGGCGGGATGAGCGTGATGGTGCCGGTGGAGGTGGTCATGCCGAGGCCGGCGCCGATCTGGCCGTCGGGGGCCTTGGGCAGCCGGTCGCCGTACATGAAGACCGCGCGGCGGGTCATGGCGTTGCCGGCGTAGACGTTCTCGCTGACCGCGTGCTCCAGGAAGCCGGCGGGGGCGAGGATCGGCACGCCCTCCTCGGTGCCGCGCGGCAGCACGCCGCGGGCGCCGCCGAAGTGGTCACCGTGCGAGTGGGTGTAGATCAGGCCGGTGACCGGGCGGTCGCCGCGGTGCTCGCGGTAGAGGGCGAGCGCGGCGGCGGCGGTCTCGGCGGAGATGAGCGGGTCGATGACGACCACACCGCGCTCGCCCTCGACGAGCGTCATGTTGGACAGGTCGAGGCCGCGGACCTGGTAGATGCCCTCGGTGACCTCGTACAGGCCCTGCTTCGAGGCGAGTTGCGCCTGTCGCCACAGGCTGGGGCTGGCCGTGTCGGGGCAGTCTCCCTTGAGGAAGTCGTAGGCGTCGTTGTCCCACACGACGCGGCCGTCCGCCGACTCGACCACGCCGGGGACCAGCGCGCCGATGAAACCGCGGTCGGCGTTCTCGAAGTCGGTGGTGTCCTCGAAGGGGAGGGCGCTCATCTCTTGCTCCGTTCTGCGGCGGTGCGGTCCGGTTCATCTCAACACCGGATGGTGGTATGCGCACTTTGTTATGAATGTCCGGTCGGCTCGCTGTCAGGGCCGGTGTCCGCCCGCTGCCGCGCGGCGATCCAGGCGTGCCCGTCGGTGACCGCCGTGTGCAGGGCCCCGAACAGTTCGGGCCGGGCCGGTACGACTCCTCCCTCGCCGAGCCGCTCGCTCAGCCCGGACGCATCCAGGGCCCGTACGAGCGGGGGCGTGGCCCCGGCCAGGACGAGCCGGCCTCCGGCGTCGGAGAGCGCCCGGGCGTACCGGTCGAGGAGCTTGATCACGGCCGAGGACGGCACGTCCGGCACGGTCCGTACGACGAGGACGAGGACGGCATCGCGGGCCCCGGCGGGATCGGGCAGCTGGGCCTCGATGCGGGGGAGCTCGGCGAAGAAGGACACGCCGGCGTAGTCCAGGACGGTGACCTCACCGGGCGGCAGCCGTCCCGGCGGGTCGGCGGTGTGCCAGGTCCCGTCCCCGCCCCGGTCCAGGGCGACGACCTTGGCCTGGCGGGCGGCCTGGGCGCAGTACAGCAGCAGGGACAGGACGGCGCCCAGGACGATGGCCCGCTGGAGGGGGAGCCGGGTGGTGGCGAGGAAGGTGAGGACCATCGCCGCCGACGACATCCGGGAGGTGCGCAGGACGAGGCGGATGTCGTGGCGCTTGCCCCAGATCAGCTCGCCACCGACGACGAGGATCAGGCCGCCGATGACGGGCATGGGGATGCGCTCGGCGAGCGACCCGCACAGCAGGACGACGAGGGCGAGGATGCCGCCGGAGAACACCCCGGCCCAGCGGGTGCGGGCCCCGGCGGAGACCGCGACGCCGGTGCGGGACATCGAGCCGCCGGAGGGCAGTGCCTGGAACAGGCCGCCGAGGAGGTTCGCGTACCCCTGGGAGCGGAAGTCGCCGTTGACGTCGGAGCGCGAGCCGTCGGGGTTGGGCATGGACGGCGAGATCCCGGCGGCCTGCGCGAGGGCGACGAGCGCCACGGAGAACGCGCCGCCGATCAGTGCGGGGACGGCTGACAGGTCGGGGGCGGTGAAGGAGGGCAGGGCGGCGGGGATCGAGGCGATGCCCTTCACCAGTTCCACGTCGACGGACAGGGCCGTCACCCCGACGCTCGCGACGACCATGGCGATCAGCAGGGCCACCGGTTCGAGCCGCTTCACGGCCCGGGCCGCTGCCCAGACGCCCAGGGTGACGACGGCGACGAGGGTCGTGGCCCCCTTCCAGTCACCGGCGTGCACCAGCCAGTCGCCGAGCTGGTACAGCTTGTTGTGCCCCTGCGGCTCGTAGCCGGTCGCGTCCTTCAGCACGCCCGTGATGATCTGCAGCGCGATGCCGGTGGAGAACCCGGTCATGACCGCGTTCGACACGAAGCTCATGACGGCGCCGAGCCGGAGCACGCCCATCAGCAGCATCACCGCGCCGACCATCACCGTCAGCACGGCCACGTTCCCGGCGTCCTTCGGGTCGAGCCCCGCGTCCGACAGCACGCTCTGCGAGGTCAGGGCGATCGCGCTGGTCAGCGTCGTGACCATGAGGACGGTACGGGAGGTCAGCGAGCCCACGATCGCGGGCACCACGCCCGCGTACAGGCCGGCGACCGGGTTGAACCCGGCGATCGCCGCGTACGCCATCCCCTCCGGGATCGAGAACAGCCCGGTGACGGCGCCCGAGGTGGCATCGGCGGGCCGCGGACGCCCCAGCCTCCGCAGCCTCGGCGTGAGACACGCGCGCCGACCGGCCGCCATCCGCCACCACCCCTCTCCGTCCGTCCGCACCTAGGCAAACCCGGCGGCGGGACCCCGACCACCGCGACTGGTCCGAACGGGCGAACGGCGCCGCAGAGCCGTCGGCCAGGGTGCCGACACCCTGGTGAGGTGCGAGTTTTGAACAACCGTACGAGTCCTGGAGGTGTGCCATGGGCGATGCCATCGGCCAGATGCTGGCCTCGGCCGTCGGCATCGCGATCAGCCCGCTCCCCCTCATCGCCGTCATCCTGATGCTGGCCACGCCGAAGGGCCGCAGCAACGGCCTCGCCTTCACTGCCGGCTGGGTCCTGTCCCTTGCCGCCCTGGTCACGGTGATCGTTCTGGCCGGCTCCGGCGCCGATGCCTCCCGGGGCGACGAAGGTCCCGCCACGTGGACCCTGTGGCTCAGACTCGCTCTCGGTGTCCTCTTCCTGCTCATGGGCGTCAGACAGTGGAAGGACCGTCCCAGGGAAGGCCGTACGAGCGAGCCGCCCGGCTGGATGAAGGCCATCGACCGCTTCACCCCCGCCAAGGCCGCCGGCCTCGCCGCCGCCCTGGCCGTCGCCAACCCCAAGAACCTCGTCCTGGCGGTCGGCGGCGCCGTCTCCATCGCCTCCAGCACGGCCTCCCCCGGAGGCAAGACCGTCGCGGCCGCCCTGATGGTCCTGATCGCCTCCCTCTGCACCCTCCTCCCGCTCGCCGTCTACCTCTTCGGCGGTGCCAGGTCCGCGAAGGTCCTCGGCGAGTGGAAGGCGTGGATGACCGCCCACAACGCCGCGATCATGACCACCGTTCTCGTCGTCCTCGGCGCGAAGTACGTCGGTGACGCGATCAGCGGCCTCACCACGTGAGCGACCGGGACGACGAGAGCCCAGGGCACCGGCCTGCGGGACACAGCACGCCACGGGTAGGACGGGTGCGACGGCCGGCGGCCGCGAGCGACCGTTGGAAGTCCAATCCGGCGTCTCGGCATGGCACTTGCGGCACCGACCCCGACCCTCAAGAGGTTTAGGCGCGAGGAAACCCCAGGTCGCTGGCCTGGGGCTTCGCTCACGAGCGGCTGACGGGAATCGAACCCGCGCTATAAGCTTGGGAATTACCCGGCACTTGGACGTACGCACAGCTTCTGACATGCGGGAACGCTCGCAGGGAGCGACTTCTTGGCCGCTCCCTGATCACCCTTGTTGACCGTGTTTTACCGTCCCTTCTGGCACGCTGTGGCACGGCCTCCCCGCCGGGCGTCAGACAGTTGTCGGCACCACGGCCTCGTGTGCGAGCGCCGCCAGATGGCGTTCGGTGCCCAGGGCCGCCTGGCAGCCGCTGGCGGCGGTGATGGCCTGGCGGCAGGTGTGGTCGGCGACGTCGCCGGCGGCGAAGACGCCGGGGATGTTGGTGCGGGTGGAGGGGGACTCCACCTTGATGTAGCCCTCGTCGTCGAGGTCGATCTGGCCGGTGAAGAGTTCGGTGCGCGGGTCGTGGCCGATGGCGATGAACAGGCCCGTCACGTCGAGCTCGCGGGTGGCGCCGGTGAGGACGTCGCGCAGGGTCGAGCGGCGGTGGACGACGGTCACGGAGCGGGCGAAGCGGGTGAGGAAGGCGGCTTCCTCCATGGCGGTGTCGCCGCCGCCGACCACGACGATGTCGCGGTCGCGGAAGAAGAAGCCGTCGCAGGTGGCGCACCAGGAAACGCCGCGACCGGAGAGTTCGTCCTCGTTCGGGAGGCCGAGCTTGCGGTAGCCGGAGCCGGTGGCGATGATCACCGTCTTCGCGCGGTGGACGGTGCCTTCCGAGTCCGTGAGGAGCTTGATGTCGCCGGTGAGGTCGACGGAGACGATGTCGTCGTCGATCATCTCGGCGCCGAACCGCTCGGCCGGGGCCCTCATGTTCTCCATGAGGTCCGGGCCGTCGATGCCGGTGGGGAAGCCGGGGAAGTTCTCGACCTCGGTCGTGGTGGTCGGCGAGCCGCCGACGAAGATCGAGCTGCCGAAGAGCAGCGGCTTGAGCTGGGCGCGGGCGGTGTAGAGGGCGGCGGTGTACCCGGCGGGGCCGGACCCTATGACGATGACCTCGCGGACGTCGTCACCAGAGGCGGTGGGCTCGGTCACTGTGGTCACGCCTCCTGCTTCGCGTCGATCTCGGCGATGAGGCCCTCGATGAGGACCTTGATCTCGTCACGGACGGGGCGGACGGCCTCGACGCCCTGGCCGGCCGGGATGGAGCCCGCGGAGCGGACCTCGACGCGGTCGCCGGCGAGGTCCTGTTCGCCGAGTACGCCAAGCGTTGGATCGACGAGCGCGGCGTCGCGCCCACCACCGAGGAGCTGTACCGGCGACTGCTCCGCCTCCACCTGGAGCCGGCCTTCGGCGACCAGTACGTCAACGCCATCAACCCCGCCAGAGTCAGGACCTGGCGCGCGGAACGGCGACAGGCGACAGGCACCACCACGACCGCCAAGTCGTACCGCCTCCTCAAGGCCATCATGCAGACGGCCGTCGAGGACGACCTTCTCCGCCGGAACCCGTGCTTCATCCGCGGGGCCGGCCGCGAGGACGCCGACGAGCGGCCCGTGGCTACTGTCGAGCAGGTCTTCGCGCTCGCCGAGGCCATCGGCATCCGCTGGCGGCTGATGGTTCTGCTCGGCGCCTCCGCCTCCATGCGCCCGGAGGAGCCGGCCGAGCTGCGCCGCTCCGACGTCGGACTCGACGCGGGATCCGTACGGGTGCGGCGGGCCGCTCCGGAGCTGAACACCGGGCGCAGGGTGATCGGCGACCCCAAGTCCCGAGCGAGCAAACGGGAGATCATGCTGCCCGGCTTCATCCTCCTCGACATCCGCCGCCACCTGGAGTGGTTCGCCCAGGACGGTCCGGACGGCCTCGTCTTCGTAGGGGAGAGGGGCGCCGCTCTCCGTGGCACTGCCTTCGGCCGGAAGTGGTGCAAGGCCCGCGACGCGGTCGGCCTGGCGAAGGAGTTCCGCTTCTACGACCTCCGGCACACCGGCAACACCCTCGCCGCCGACACCGGCGCCAAGCTCAAGGACCTGATGGTCCGCGCCGGCCAGTCCTCGGAGCGGGCGCAGCTGATCTACCAGCACTCCACCCAGGCGCACCAGCGCAAGCTCGCCGACGCCATCGACGCCACCGTCCGCAGCAAGCGCGCGTCGATACACCCGGGTACGGATGCGACCGCCACCGTCCACGTGATCACTCCGCCGCTCCCGACTCCCGCTGGAGCGGCTCGGCGGAGGTGACGCAGGGGTGCGGCCCCGGCAGCCAGTGCCGGGGCCCGCACCCCTGTGACTCTCCCGGGGTTCGAGTTCAGCGGTCGGATGTCCTGACGAATCCTGGTCGGGGATCCGGTGGCATTCCCCGAAGGTGGGGTCGGGCCGTAGCGGGCGAGTCTGCGACCGGCGAGGATGCCCGTCATGCGCACCGACCAGAGCCTTGCCTCCCTCCGCTCGACGCACTCGGCACCCGTGGTGTTCGGTGCCGGAGCGGCGATCGGGGTTCTTGGCGGGATGATCGGGTTGGGCGGCGCGGAGTTCCGCCTGCCGCTGCTGATCGGCCTCTTCGGGTTCGCCGCGCTCTCGGCCGTCATCCTGAACAAGGCGATGAGCCTGGTCGTGGTTCTGATCGCCCTGCCCGCCCGCCTCGCGGCGGTCCCGGCCGCGGACGTCGCCGCGCGCTGGCCGGTGGTGGTCAACCTGCTGGCCGGCAGCCTGCTGGGCGCCTGGGCCGGGGCCGCCTGGGCGGTACGGATGGGCTCCTCCGCCCTCTACAAGGTCCTCGCCGCGTTGATGGTGCTCATGGCCGCAGCCCTGGTGCTCACACACACCACCACCGTGGACCCGCTCGCGATGCCGCTGTGGGCACAGGTGCCGTGCGGAGTCGTGGCCGGGTTCGGGATCGGGGTGGTCGCCGCGATCATGGGCGTGGCCGGCGGCGAACTGCTGATTCCGACGATTGCGTTGCTCTTCGGGGAGGACGTCAAGACCGCGGGAAGCCTTTCCCTCCTGGTCTCCCTGCCGACCATGCTGGTCGCCTTCGCCCGCTACAGCCGCGACGGCAGTTTCGCGGTCCTCGGCGCCAACCGCCGCTTCACCATCACCATGGCCACAGGGTCGATCGTCGGCGCGGTTCTCGGCGGGCTGCTGCTCGGCGTCTTCCCGGACGCGGTCCTCATCCCCGTGCTGACGGTGATCCTTCTCGTCTCGGCAGTCAAGCTTGCCCGGCACGACTGACCCGTGTGGTGCAGGTCACTTGAAGCGGGTCCCGGTCTCCGGGACGGCCGCGGCGACAGGTCGCCGCGAGTGGCCATGCGGCGCCCCATTCTGATGCCTCGTCAGGGCGCTCATGGCACGCGAATGGCACGCCAGCTCCGAGAGGTCTAGACGACAAACGAGCCCCAGGTCTCCGACCTGGGGCTTTGCTGTGGAGCGGATGACGGGAATCGAACCCGCGCTATAAGCTTGGGAAGCTCATGTTCTACCATTAAACTACATCCGCACAGCGGCCGGATGACCGGTGCCGCATCGTTGCACACTGTACCCCATGCGTCAGTTGAGGCGAAGCCGGCGCTCTCGCCGGGTGTGTGCGGAGTGCCGTCCCGGGGAGGGGCCCGCGGTCGCCTAAGGTGGCTTTCTCGTCCATCGCATGTGCAGGAGAAGCGACTTGATGGGTTCCGTGGAGCGCACCGTCGTCCGTTGTGCCGAAGGGCACGTGTTCAGTACCGCCTCGTTCCCGCTCCAGCAGCTCGGGGCCGGGCGGATCGGGCCCGGGCGGCTCATCCGGTGTCCGCGGTGTGCGCGGCTGCGGCACGCGGTGCCGGTGGAGCTCGAGCGGCGCTGAGCCGGGGGCCCGCCGCCGGGCCGGGAGCGCCGGGGCGCGGTGCCCTGCCGATTGGGGCAGGTCCGCGCCCCCTGCGTATCGTGGGGGCGTGCTTCTCTCAGACAAGGACATCCGGGCCGAGATCGATGCCGGACGGGTGCGCATCGACCCGTACGACGAATCCATGGTGCAGCCCTCGAGCATCGACGTGAGGCTTGACCGCTTCTTCCGGGTGTTCGAGAACCACCGCTACCCGCACATCGACCCCGCCGTCGAGCAGCTCGACCTGACGCGCGAGGTCGAGCCGGAGGGCGACGAGGCGTTCATCCTCCACCCGGGTGAGTTCGTGCTCGCCTCCACCTACGAGGTCATCACCCTCCCGGACGACATCGCGTCCCGGCTCGAAGGAAAGAGCTCCCTCGGGCGGCTCGGGCTCGTGACGCACTCGACCGCCGGGTTCATCGACCCCGGTTTCTCCGGGCACGTCACCCTGGAGCTGTCGAACCTCGCCACCCTGCCGATCAAGCTCTGGCCGGGGATGAAGATCGGCCAGCTGTGCATGTTCCGGCTGAGCTCGCCCGCCGAGTTCCCGTACGGGAGCGAGCGGTACGGCTCCCGGTACCAGGGCCAGCGGGGGCCGACGGCCTCCCGTTCGTACATGAACTTCCATCGGACCCAGGTGTGAGGCGGTCGCAGTCATGAGTGAAGTACGCGAGAACCTGACGTACGAGGGGTTCGGTCTGGCCGTCCGCGAGCTGGCGCAGACCATCGCCGACGACGGCTACGAGCCCGACGTCGTGCTCTCCATCGCCCGTGGCGGCGTCTTCGTCGCCGGCGGCCTGGCCTACGCCCTGGACTGCAAGAACATCCACCTCGTGAACGTGGAGTTCTACACCGGCGTCGGCACCACCCTGGAGATGCCGGTCATGCTGGCGCCCGTCCCCAACGCGATCGACTTCAGCGACAAGAAGGTGCTCATCGCCGACGACGTCGCGGACACCGGCAAGACCCTCAAGCTCGTCCACGACTTCTGCGTCGACCACGTCGCCGAGGTCCGCTCGGCCGTCATCTACGAGAAGTCCCACTCCCTCGTGAAGTGCGAGTACGTGTGGAAGAAGACCGACGAGTGGATCAACTTCCCCTGGAGCGTCGAGCCGCCCGTCGTACGGCGTGAGGGTCAGGTTCTCGACGCCTGAGACACCGGGACGTGGAGAAGGCCCCCGCCGGGCGTCGGCGGGGGCCTTTCCTCATTTCCGTACGCGTTACAGCGTGCCCAGCTTGATCAGGCTCAGCAGCGCCACCAGCTGGATCGCCGACGCTCCCAGGGCCTTCGGCCACGGGAGGTCGTGCGAGCGGCTCACCATCACGGTGAGGAGGGCGCCCGCCGCCAGCCAGGTCAGCCAGCCGATGACCTGGACCAGGCCGTTCTCGCCGCCCAGGAAGAGGGCGAAGACCAGGCGGGGCGCGTCCGTGATCGACGTGATCAGCATCGACAGGCCGACGGTCGGCTGCCAGGACCCGTCGCCGCCCAGCTGGCGGGCCAGGGTGTGGGTGACCGCGCCCAGGATCAGTCCGCCGACGACGAAGCCGAGGGCGGTCATCAGGACGTACGGGATCGCCGTCGACAGGGTCGCGTTGATCGCCTCTTCGCGGGCCGTGTCGAAGCCGAAGATCGCGAGCAGGCCGTAGAGGAAGGTGACGATCAGCGCCGGGCCCCAGACGGCGTGGTCCCGCGTCCGCAGGAACGTGTCCGCGGGGCGCAGCACGATGCCGCTCAGGAGCGCCTTCCAGGGGAGCCGGGGGCCCATGGGGGCGGGAGCCGCGCCGGCGTGGTGGGGCGTGGCCGGGCCGTACGGGTCGTCCACGCTGAACACCTGCGTGTGACCCGGGTTGTTCGCCGTGACCGCGTGCGGGTGCTGCTGCTGCCCGTACGGGTCGCCGAAGTACTCCGGCTCGCCGTACGGCTGCTGCTGACCGTGCCCGTGCCCGTGCCCCTGTCCGTGCCCCTGTCCGTGTCCCTGCTGCCCGTACGGCGCCCGGTCCCGGTCCTGCTGGGGCCACTGCTGCCGTGCTCCTGGCGGCGGGGCCGCGTCGTGCCCGTACGGCGCCTGCTGCGGTCGTCGTTGCGGGGGGCGGTTGTCCCGGCCGCGTCCGTTCCTGAATCCAGCCACGTCATTGAACGTACCCGCTTCCGCCGGTCGGGCGCTCCTTTGCGGCTGACCTGTGACATCCCCTAAGGGACGGTACGTACGGGAACGGCCGCCCCGCGCGAAGCGGGACGGCCGTTCTGCTGATCGGGTGCCTACGCGGCGGGCTCCGGCTCCGGCGCCGGCTCCTCCGCCGGTTCCGGGTCGGCCGGGGTCTTCACCGAATCGAGCAGGAGCTGGGCCACGTCCACGACCGTGACGGACTCCTTGGCCTTGCCGTCGTTCTTCTTGCCGTTGACCGAGTCGGTCAGCATGACGAGGCAGAAGGGGCAGGCGGTGGAGACGATGTCCGGGTTCAGGGACAGGGCCTCCTCGACGCGCTCGTTGTTGATGCGCTTGCCGATCCGCTCCTCCATCCACATCCGGGCGCCGCCGGCGCCGCAGCAGAAGCCGCGCTCCTTGTGGCGGTGCATCTCCTGCTGGCGCAGGCCGGGGACGGCGGACATGATCTCGCGCGGCGGCGTGTAGACCTTGTTGTGCCGGCCCAGGTAGCACGGGTCGTGGTAGGTGATGAGGCCCTCGACCGGGGTCACCGGGATCAGCTTGCCCTCGTCGATGAGGTGCTGGAGCAGCTGGGTGTGGTGGATGACCTCGTAGTCGCCGCCGAGCTGCGGGTACTCGTTGGCGATGGTGTTGAAGCAGTGCGGGCAGGTCGAGACGATCTTCTTCGCCGACTTCGGCTTCTTCGTCGACTCGTCCTCGTCGTCCTCGCCGAACGCCATGTTCAGCATCGCGACGTTCTCCTGGCCGAGCTGCTGGAACAGCGGCTCGTTGCCCAGGCGGCGGGGGGAGTCACCCGTGCACTTCTCCTCGCCGCCCATGATCGCGAACTTGACGCCCGCGATGTGGAGCAGCTCGGCGAAGGCCTTCGTCGTCTTCTTGGCGCGGTCCTCGAGGGCGCCCGCGCAGCCGACCCAGTACAGGTAGTCGACCTCGGTGAGGTCCTCGACGTCCTTGCCGACGATCGGGACCTCGAAGTCGACCTCCTTGGTCCACTCGACGCGCTGCTTCTTCGCCAGGCCCCAGGGGTTGCCCTTCTTCTCCAGGTTCTTGAGCATCGTGCCCGCCTCGGACGGGAACGCGGACTCGATCATCACCTGGTAGCGGCGCATGTCGACGATGTGGTCGATGTGCTCGATGTCGACCGGGCACTGCTCGACGCAGGCGCCGCAGGTGGTGCAGGACCACAGGACGTCCGGGTCGATGACGCCGTTCTCCTCGACGGTGCCGATCAGCGGGCGCTCGGCCTCGGCCAGGGCCGACGCCGGGACGTCCTTGAGCTGCTCCTCGGTGGCCTTCTCGTCGCCCTCCATGGTCTTGCCGCCGCCCGCGAGCAGGTACGGCGCCTTGGCGTGCGCGTGGTCGCGCAGCGACATGATGAGGAGCTTGGGGGAGAGGGGCTTGCCGGTGTTCCAGGCGGGGCACTGCGACTGGCAGCGGCCGCACTCGGTGCAGGTGGAGAAGTCCAGGAGGCCCTTCCAGGAGAACTGCTCGACCTGGGAGACGCCGAAGACGGCGTCCTCGGCCGGGTCCTCCCAGTCGATCTCCTTGCCGCCGGTGGTCATCGGCCGGAGCGCGCCGAGCGCGGTGGAGCCGTCGGCCTTCCGCTTGAACCAGATGTTCGGGAAGGCCAGGAAGCGGTGCCAGGCCACGCCCATGTTGGTGTTCAGCGAGACGACGATCATCCAGATGAACGAGGTGCTGATCTTCACCATGGCGGTGAAGTAGATGAGGTTCTGGAGCGCCCCGAGGCTCAGGCCCTTGAAGGCCAGGACGAGCGGGTACGAGGCGAAGTACGCGGCCTCGTAGTGCTCGACGTGGTGGATCGCGCCCTCCAGGCCGCGGAGCACGTAGATCGCCAGGCCGATGGTGAGGATGACGTACTCGACGAAGTAGGCCTGGCCCGCCTTGGAGCCGGCGAAGCGCGACTTGCGCCCGGCCCGGCCCGGGAGGCTGAGGAGGCGGATCACGATCAGGGCCGCGATGCCGAGGATCGTCATGACGCCGATGAACTCGATGTACAGCTCGAACGGCAGGAAGCCGCCGATCACCGGCAGCGTCCAGTCCGCCTGGAAGAGCTGGCCGAAGGCCTGCGCCAGGGTGGGCGGCAGGGTCAGGAAGCCGACCGCGACGAACCAGTGGGCGAAGCCGACGACGCCCCAGCGGTTCATGCGCGTGTGGCCGAGGAACTCCCTGACCAGGGTCACGCTGCGCTGGTACGGGTTGTCGGTCCGGGTCCCGGCCGGGACGGGCTGGCCGAGCTTGAAGTACCGGACGAACTGGCCGATGGCACGAGCCAGCAGGGCAACGCCGACCACGGTCAGCGTCAGCGACACAATGATCGCGGCGAGTTGCATGACGGGCTCCTCGAGCGGGCCCGCTCAGTGCCTGAGCTGAGCCTACTAAGCGGTAACTTATTTAGTCCGTGCTGAGATTACCCGTTCGCGGCCCGGTGATGCAGGGGCCCTCGCGGTGATCTGTGTCGCTCAGGCAACCCTTGCCGGAGCTCGGGCGACCCCCTGCCGGAGCCGGGACGGCCCCCGCCGGGATGCGAGCGACTCCCGCCGGAGCCGGAGTGGCCCCTGCCCGGGTTCAGGCGATCCTCGCCGGGCGCACCACCGCGCGGCCCGCCGCACGGCGTCTTCGCACTGCTGGAAGCGTACGCGCCAGGACGAGCAGGTCCGTCCCCAGCCAGTGGTGGTCCACATAGTGGAGGTCGAGCAGCTCCCGCTCCTCCCACGGCAGGTCCGAGCGTCCGCTGATCTGCCACGGTCCGGTGAGCCCCGGCCGTACGGAGAGCCGGCGGCTCCCGTCGCCCGCGCACTCCCGGTGGCCCGGGGTCAGCGGGCACGGCCCGACGAGCGACATCCGGCCCGCCACGACGTGCAGCAGCAGGGGCAGCGCGGCCAGCGGGCTCCTGGTGCGGAAGGTCAGCATCGTGAAGGGGCGCCCCGCCAGGCCCGCCACCGTCCGGCGGCGCAGCACCCCGCGGCCGGGGGCCGGTGAGCCGAGCGCGACCGAGAGGGTGACGGCGGCGAACAGCGGGGAGAGGACGGCGAGGAGGGCGAGCCCGCCCAGGACGTCGAAGGCGCGCTTGGCCGTCGTGCCTCTGCCGACCGCCATTCCCTCACATCCTTCCGCGAAAGAATCATGGGATATTCGTGGGATATGCCTGCTTTGCCCGGGAAGGGGTACCCGGACTCTCTCACGGGTCGCCCTTCCGGGAGGGGGAATGACGCGCTCCGCCACCCCTCCGGAGCGGCCCTTTGAGCGGATGGGCGGACGAAGAGTTGAGTCGATCCGACTCAGGTCTGTTGACTCGACAGGGGGAGTCGTGCATCCTTGAGCCAGTACCACTCAAGTCAGTCAGCTGGAGGAATCGAAATGGCACGTGCGGTCGGCATCGACCTGGGCACGACTAACTCCGTCGTCAGCGTTCTGGAAGGCGGCGAGCCCACCGTCATCACCAACGCCGAGGGCGCCAGGACCACGCCGTCCGTCGTCGCCTTCGCGAAGAACGGCGAGGTGCTCGTCGGCGAGGTGGCCAAGCGTCAGGCCGTCACCAACGTCGACAGGACCATCCGGTCGGTCAAGCGCCACATGGGCACCGACTGGAAGATCGAGATCGACGGCAAGAACTTCAACCCGCAGCAGATGAGCGCCTTCATCCTGCAGAAGCTGAAGCGGGACGCCGAGGCCTACCTGGGCGAGAAGGTCGTCGACGCGGTCATCACCGTCCCGGCGTACTTCAACGACTCCGAGCGCCAGGCCACCAAGGAGGCCGGTGAGATCGCGGGCCTCAACGTCCTGCGCATCGTCAACGAGCCGACCGCGGCCGCCCTGGCCTACGGCCTGGACAAGGACGACCAGACGATCCTCGTCTTCGACCTCGGTGGCGGCACCTTCGACGTGTCCCTCCTGGAGATCGGCGACGGCGTCGTCGAGGTGAAGGCCACCAACGGTGACAACCACCTCGGTGGCGACGACTGGGACCAGCGCGTCGTCGACTACCTGGTGACCCAGTTCCAGAACGGTCACGGCGTGGACCTGGCCAAGGACAAGATGGCCCTCCAGCGTCTGCGCGAGGCGGCCGAGAAGGCGAAGATCGAGCTCTCGTCCTCGACCGAGACCACGATCAACCTGCCCTACATCACGGCCTCCGCCGAGGGCCCGCTGCACCTGGACGAGAAGCTCACGCGCGCCCAGTTCCAGCAGCTGACCTCGGACCTCCTGGAGCGCTGCAAGGTCCCGTTCCACAACGTCATCAAGGACGCGGGCATCGCCCTCTCCGAGATCGACCACGTCGTCCTCGTCGGCGGCTCGACCCGCATGCCGGCCGTCGCCGAGCTGGTCAAGGAGCTGACCGGTGGCCGGGAGGCCAACAAGGGCGTGAACCCGGACGAGGTCGTCGCCATCGGCGCCGCCCTCCAGGCCGGTGTCCTCAAGGGCGAGGTCAAGGACGTCCTGCTCCTCGACGTCACCCCGCTGTCCCTCGGCATCGAGACCAAGGGCGGCATCATGACCAAGCTCATCGAGCGCAACACCACGATCCCGACCAAGCGGTCCGAGATCTTCACGACGGCCGAGGACAACCAGCCGTCCGTGCAGATCCAGGTCTACCAGGGCGAGCGCGAGATCGCGGCGTACAACAAGAAGCTCGGCATGTTCGAGCTGACCGGCCTCCCGCCGGCCCCGCGCGGCGTCCCGCAGATCGAGGTCGCCTTCGACATCGACGCCAACGGCATCATGCACGTGACCGCGAAGGACCTGGGCACGGGCAAGGAGCAGAAGATGACCGTCACCGGCGGCTCCTCGCTGCCGAAGGACGAGGTCGACCGGATGCGCCAGGAGGCCGAGCAGTACGCGGAGGAGGACCACCGCCGCCGCGAGGCCGCCGAGTCCCGCAACCAGGGCGAGCAGCTCGTCTACCAGACGGAGAAGTTCCTCAAGGACAACGAGGACAAGGTCCCCGGTGACGTCAAGGCCGAGGTCGAGGAGGCCGTCGCCGAGCTGAAGCAGAAGCTCAAGGGCGAGGACACCACCGAGATCCGCACCGCCACCGAGAAGGTCGCGGCCGTCTCGCAGAAGCTCGGCCAGGCGCTGTACGCCGACGCCCAGGCCGCGCAGGCCGCAGGCGGCGACGCCGGTGCCGGCGCCGGCCAGGCGAAGGCCGACGACGACGTCGTCGACGCCGAGATCGTGGACGACGAGCCCAAGAAGGGTGGCCAGGCGTGACCGAGGAGACCCCGGGCTTCGAGGAGAAGCCCGACGTCCCCTCCGGCGCCACCCCTGACGACGCCGCCGAGGCCGTCGAGGACTCCGCCCAGGAGGACACGACGGCCCCGGCCGGGGACGCAAGCAGCCAGAAGCCGGCCTCCGACGCGGGCCTCACGGCCCAGCTGGACCAGGTGCGCTCCGCGCTCGACGAGCGCACCGCGGACCTCCAGCGGCTCCAGGCCGAGTACCAGAACTACCGCCGCCGCGTGGAGCGGGACCGGGTCACGGTCAAGGAGATCGCCGTCGCGAGCCTCCTGTCCGAGCTCCTCCCCGTGCTCGACGACGTCGGCCGGGCCCGGGACCACGGCGAGCTCGTGGGCGGGTTCAAGTCGGTGGCCGAATCGCTGGAGACCGTCGTCGCCAAGATGGGTCTGCAGCAGTTCGGCAAGGAGGGCGAGCCCTTCGACCCGACGATCCACGAGGCCCTGATGCACTCGTACGCGCCGGACGTCACCGAGACGACCTGCGTGGCGATCCTGCAGCCCGGGTACCGGATCGGCGAGCGGACCATCCGGCCCGCGCGCGTGGCCGTCGCCGAGCCCCAGCCGGGCGCGGCCCCGGCCAAGGACGAGAAGAAGTCGGCCGACGAGGAGAGCGGTGCCCCCGAGGAGGGGTGACGCAACGATCGTCCGGAAGGAGGGACGTCGATGAGCACGAAGGACTTCGTCGAGAAGGACTACTACAAGGTCCTCGGCGTCCCCAAGGACGCCACCGAGGCCGAGATCAAGAAGGCGTACCGGAAGCTCGCCCGCGAGAACCAC
Source organism: Streptomyces sp. NPDC012825 (assembly GCF_042900925.1). Classification (NCBI taxonomy): domain Bacteria; kingdom Bacillati; phylum Actinomycetota; class Actinomycetes; order Kitasatosporales; family Streptomycetaceae; genus Streptomyces; species Streptomyces sp. NPDC012825. Next base: position 419,966 of record NZ_JBIBBZ010000003.1, read on the forward strand.
CCGGACGCCAACAAGGGCGACACCAGGGCCGAGGAGCGCTTCAAGGAGATCTCCGAGGCGAACGACGTCCTCGGTGACCCCAAGCGGCGCAAGGAGTACGACGAGGCCCGCGCGCTCTTCGGGAACGGCGGCCTCCGGGCCGGCGGCCCCGGGGGCGGCGGCTCGTTCAACTTCGACCTGGGCGACCTCTTCGGAGGCGCCCAGGGCGGGGCCGGCGGCTTCGGCGGTGGCGGCGGCATCGGGGACGTCTTCGGCGGCCTGTTCAACCGCGGCGGGGGCGGCCCCCGCACCCAGCCGCGGCGCGGTCAGGACGTCGAGTCCGAGGTGACGCTCAGCTTCACCGAGGCCATCGAGGGCGCGACCGTACCGCTGCGGATGTCCAGCCAACAGCCGTGCACGGCGTGTTCGGGCACCGGCGACAAGAACGGCACGCCCCGGGTGTGCCCGACCTGCGTCGGCACCGGGCAGGTCTCGCGCGGCAGCGGCGGCGGCTTCTCGCTCACCGACCCCTGCGTGGACTGCAAGGGGCGCGGCCTCATCGCCGAGACCCCCTGCGACGTCTGCAAGGGCAGCGGCCGGGCCAAGTCCTCGCGCACCATGCAGGTCCGCATCCCGGCCGGCGTGAGCGACGACCAGAAGATCCGGCTGCGCGGCAAGGGCGCGCCGGGCGAACGCGGCGGGCCCAACGGCGACCTGTACGTCGTGGTGCACGTCGACGCCCACCCGGTCTTCGGCCGCAAGGACGACAACCTCACCGTCACGGTGCCGGTCTCCTTCACGGAGGCGGCGCTCGGCGGCGAGATCAAGGTGCCGACCCTCGGCGGCCCCGCGGTCACCCTCAAGCTGCCCGCGGGCACGCCGAACGGCCGGACCATGCGCGCCCGGGGCAAGGGCGCGGTCCGCAAGGACGGCACGCGCGGCGACCTCCTCGTCACGGTCGAGGTCGCCGTGCCGGAGGAACTGGACGACAAGGCACGCGAGGCCCTGGAGACCTACCGCGAGGCGACCGCCTCCGAGGACCCCCGGGCCGAGCTGTTCCAGGCCGCGAAGGGAGCGTGACCCGTGGACGGACGCCGACGCAATCCGTTCGAACTGACCGACGAGTCGCCGGTGTACGTCATCTCGGTGGCGGCCCAGCTCTCCGGTCTGCACCCCCAGACCCTGCGTCAGTACGACCGGCTCGGCCTGGTCTCCCCGGACCGCACGGCGGGCCGGGGACGGCGCTACTCGGCCCGTGACATCGAGCTGCTCCGCCAGGTGCAGCAGCTGTCGCAGGACGAGGGCATCAATCTGGCCGGGATCAAGCGCATCATCGAACTGGAGAACCAGGTCGCGGCGCTCCAGAGCCGGATCGCCGAGCTGTCGGCGGCCGTGGACGGCGCGGCGGCGGCGATGCGGCAGCGCGAGGCCCAGGTGCACGCCTCGTACCGGCGCGACCTCGTGCCGTACCAGGACGTGCAGCAGGCGAGCGCGCTGGTGGTCTGGCGCCCCAAGCGCGGGGAGTAGCCCCGCCGTTCCCGAAACCCCGTGAGGCCCCCTCCGCACCCGTGGAGGGGGCCTCACGCGTGCCGCCGGACAGGCCCTAGTCGTCCTGGTCGAGGATGCCGGACTGGGCGATGAGGTAGCCGAGCTGGGCCCGGCTGCCGCTGCCGAGGGTGGCGGCGAGCTTGGCGATGTGGGCCCGGCAGGTGCGCACGTTCATCCCGAGCCGGCGGGCGATGGCCTCGTCCACGTGCCCCTCGACGAGGAGCCGGGCGATGGAGCGCTGGACGCCGCCGATGCCGTCGGTCTTGACGTCGTACGGGATCTCCTCCCGGATCGGCACCGCCAGGCGCCAGAACTGGTCGAAGACGCCGCAGAGGTAGGCGACCAGGCCGGGGTGGCGCAGCTCCAGGGCGATCTGCCGGTCGCTGCGGGCCGGGATCAGCGCGACCTCGCGGTCCACGATGATCAGCCGGTCGATGATCTCCTCCAGGGTGCGGACCTGGACCTCGGGGCCGACGTGCTCCAGATAGGCCAGGGTGAGCTCGGTGTGGCGCGCCGTGTGCTGGTAGAGGGTGCGCATGCTGATGCCGCGGCCCAGGAGCGGCGAGACGCGGTGGAGGGCCGCGGTCAGGGCCTGGGCGGGGCGGCCGCCGCCGGGCTGGACGGTCAGCAGTTCGCTGCGGCAGTCGGCGACGACCCGGTCGAGGGTCGCGTTGATGCGGTCGATGCCCTCGAGCACGGTGATGGCGTGCGTGGTCGGTGAGTCGTGGGCGCTGATGGCCATGAAAGGCTCGAAAGCGTCCGACAGGGCGACGGTGCGCCGGCGCCGGTCGAGGATCTCGCGCTCGATCGGCTGGAGGAGCTGGGCGAGGGCGGCGGAGGGCGGAACCGGACGCAGCCACTGGGCGTCGTCGGGATCGGGGTGGAGCAGCGAGAGATCGAGGAGGCAGGGCGCCCCGACCGCCTCTGACCGGGGTATTCGCCCCGCCCGCAGTGCGGACGCGTACAGCTCGGAGCCTGCCGCGCAGAGCTCCGCGTGCGAATGAGGGTGACCCGTCTCGTCCGCTTGTTTCCCCATATGTACACCCCCAGGCTCCTGCATCTCAGGAACATGATGCATGGGTTTGGTGGTGGAAGCGGAGAGAGTAAGCCATCGTCTTTCTCGCGGGGGTTGGAAAGAGACGTTGCCTTCAAGTGAGGTTGCTCGGTGATGATGAAGAAGCTCATAAGTGCGGTGGCCGGAGTCGCCTTCATCGCGGCTGTCGCAGTGGGGGCCGTGGGAGTGACCCCGGATCCCGGTTGGAACACGGAGCCGGCCGGCGTCCGGGCCGCCGTGAACGACCCGGGCTGGCACGCCGAGCCGGCCCTCGCGAGCGACCCGGGCTGGCACGTGGCCCTCGCCGCCGATCCCGGCTGGAGTTAAGCGGGATCATGAACGTTCCCGATGACCCCAGGTTCCGGCGAGAGATGGCTTCGGCCTACCGGTCCGGCTGGCACTTCGTCGATCTCGCCACGGCCATCCCCCACCGTGGTGACTCGCTGAAGGTCACCCTCTTCGGAGAGCCGATCGTCGTCGCACGGGAGCAGGACGAGGACGTCCGCGCCTACCGGTGCCTGCGCCGCCCGCGCGGAGCGCCGCAGCCCATCCGCTGTGCCATCCGGTACGGCATGATCTTCGTCAACCTCGACCAGCGGGACCACCAGCTGATCGAACCCGAGACCATCACCGCCACCCCCCGCAGTGCCTGAGCGATCCCCCCGTCGTTGTAGGTCGCCCAGGTACTTCCCCCACACAGCGGCGCCATCGCGGACCTGAAACGCGATGGCGCCGCTGTGCTGCGCCCGTGCTTCTCTCCGGGCCTCCCCCCCCCCCGCGTCAGGCGCGGCCCATCGCCCGGGTGAGGGCGATCTCGATCACGACCCGGTCCGGGTTCGGGGTCGGCGTGCGGCCGTAGCGCTCCGCGTAGCGGGCGACGGCGTCCGCGACGGCCTCCGGCTCCGTACGGATCCGGGCGACGCCCTCCAGGGTGGCCCAGCGCCCCTTGTCGACCTGGCAGACCGCGACCCGCGCGCCCCCGCCGCCCGCCGCCAGGACGTTGGCGACCTTCCGGCTGTTCCTGTTGGTGATCACGCGCGCGTACCCGCCCTCGGGGTCGTACGTGACGCCGACCGCGACCACGTGCGGGGTGCCGTCCGGCCGCGGGGTGGTCAGGGTGCACATGTGGTACTCGCGCCAGAAGCGGAGATACGCGTCGCCGGGGTTCCTGGGATCCGTTGCCATGCCCGGAAACTACCCCGGGAGAACTCCGTCCCCCGACTTGAGCGGTATCGACTCAACTTTGTGTACTCTTGAGGAGTCACAGAAGTCGTGGAGTGGATCCGTACGGGATCCACGAGGCACCCGTACGCCGAGGAGGAGCACCGCACATGGACGCCGAACTGACCAACAGGAGCCGGGACGCGATCAACGCGGCCACCGGCCGGGCCGTGTCCGGGGGGCACCCGGACCTGACCCCGGCCCATCTGCTGCTCGCCCTCCTCGCCGGTCAGGACAACGAGAACATCACCGACCTGCTCGCCGCCGTCGAGGCCGACCAGGCGGCCGTGCGTTCCGAGGCCGAGCGGCTCCTGGCCGCCCAGCCGAGCGTCGCCGGCTCCACGGTCGCGCCCCCGCAGCCCGACCGCGAGCTGCTCGCGGTGGTCGCGGACGCGGCGCGGCGGGCCGAGGAGCTCGGGGACGACTTCGTCTCCACCGAGCACCTCCTCGTCGGTGTCGCCGCCGAGGGCGGCCGGGCCGGTGAGATCCTCGACCGGCAGGGCGCGGGCGCCAAGAGGCTGCTGGACGCCTTCGAGACGATCAGGGGAGGACGCCGGGTGACCACACCCGACCCGGAAGGGCAGTACAAGGCGCTGGAGAAGTTCGGCACGGACTTCACCGCCGCCGCGCGCGAGGGCAAGCTGGACCCGGTCATCGGCCGCGACCACGAGATCCGGCGCGTGGTCCAGGTGCTCTCCCGCCGCACCAAGAACAACCCGGTCCTCATCGGCGAGCCCGGCGTCGGCAAGACCGCCGTCGTCGAGGGCCTCGCCCAGCGGATCGTGAAGGGCGACGTCCCCGAGTCCCTCAAGAACAAGCGGCTGGTCTCGCTCGACCTCGGCGCGATGGTCGCCGGCGCGAAGTACCGCGGCGAGTTCGAGGAGCGCCTGAAGACCGTCCTCTCCGAGATCAAGGAGAGCGACGGCCGGATCATCACCTTCATCGACGAGCTGCACACGGTCGTCGGCGCGGGCGCCGGCGGCGACTCCGCCATGGACGCGGGCAACATGCTCAAGCCGATGCTGGCCCGCGGCGAGCTGCGGATGGTCGGCGCCACCACCCTGGACGAGTACCGCGAGCGGATCGAGAAGGACCCCGCCCTGGAGCGCCGCTTCCAGCAGGTCCTGGTCGCCGAGCCGACCGTCGAGGACACCGTCGCGATCCTGCGCGGCCTCAAGGGCCGGTACGAGGCCCACCACAAGGTGCAGATCAACGACTCCGCCCTGGTGGCCGCCGCGACCCTCTCCGACCGGTACATCACCTCCCGCTTCCTGCCCGACAAGGCCATCGACCTCGTGGACGAGGCCGCCTCCCGGCTCCGCATGGAGATCGACTCGTCCCCGGTCGAGATCGACGAGCTCCAGCGCTCCGTGGACCGGCTCCGCATGGAGGAGCTGGCCCTGAAGAACGAGACGGACGCGGCGAGCAAGCAGCGTCTGGAGAAGCTGCGGCGCGACCTCGCGGACCGCGAGGAGGAGCTGCGCGGCCTCACCGCCCGCTGGGAGAAGGAGAAGCAGTCCCTCAACCGGGTCGGCGAGCTGAAGGAGCGCCTGGACGAGGCCCGCGGCCGCGCCGAGCGCGCCCAGCGCGACGGCGACTTCGACACCGCCTCCAAGCTGCTGTACGGCGAGATCCCGGCCCTGGAGCGGGAGCTGGAGGAGGCGTCCGAGGCCGAGGCCCAGCAGGAATCGGCCAAGGACACGATGGTCAAGGAGGAGGTCGGCCCCGACGACATCGCGGACGTGGTCGGCTCCTGGACCGGCATCCCCGCCGGCCGCCTCCTGGAGGGCGAGACGCAGAAGCTGCTCCGCATGGAGGACGAGCTCGGCAAGCGGCTCATCGGCCAGTCCGAGGCCGTCCGGGCCGTCTCCGACGCGGTGCGCCGCACCCGCGCCGGGATCGCCGACCCCGACCGGCCCACCGGCTCCTTCCTCTTCCTCGGCCCGACCGGCGTCGGCAAGACCGAGCTGGCGAAGGCGCTCGCGGACTTCCTCTTCGACGACGAGCGGGCCATGGTCCGCATCGACATGTCGGAGTACGGCGAGAAGCACTCCGTCGCCCGGCTCGTCGGCGCGCCCCCCGGCTACGTCGGCTACGAGGAGGGCGGCCAGCTCACGGAGGCGGTCCGCCGCCGCCCGTACAGCGTGGTCCTGCTCGACGAGGTGGAGAAGGCGCACCCGGAGGTCTTCGACGTCCTGCTCCAGGTCCTGGACGACGGCCGGCTGACCGACGGACAGGGCCGGACGGTGGACTTCCGCAACACCATCCTGATCCTGACCTCGAACCTGGGCAGCCAGTACCTGGTCGATCCGGCAACCTCGGAGGACGTGAAGAAGCAGCAGGTCCTGGAGGTCGTGCGGGCCAGTTTCAAGCCGGAGTTCCTCAACCGGCTGGACGACCTGGTGGTCTTCTCGGCCCTCGACCGGGCCGAGCTGGGCCGGATCGCGCGGCTCCAGATCGACCGCCTCGCCAAGCGGCTCGCCGAGCGGCGCCTCACCCTGGACGTCACCCCGGAGGCCCTGGAGTGGCTGGCCGACGAGGGCAACGACCCGGCGTACGGCGCCCGCCCGCTGCGCCGCCTGATCCAGACGGCGATCGGCGACCGGCTCGCCCGGGAGATCCTGGCGGGCGAGGTCCGCGACGGCGACACGGTCCGGGTGGACCGGTTCGAGGACGGTCTGATCGTGGGGCCGAGCACCGGCGAGACCCTGTAACACGTTTTGCGTTGCGCTGCCTCCGTGGGAACTCTGAACGTCCGCACGGACGCGTCCATGGAGGCGGCCATGAGGGCGCTCGCGGAGGAGTTCGGCTCGCGCAGCGAGGCCGTGCGCTACGCCCTCCTGCGCACCTACAAGGAGCGGCTGATCGAGCAGGCGAAGTCCGACGCGGCCCGCGTGGCCGCGGACCCCGACGACCAGGCCGAGATGCTGGCGATCCAGCGCTTCATGGGGGTCGCCGAGTGATCTTCCGGGGGGCGATCGCCGAGATCCGGCAGCTCCCCGGCGCCCGGGGGCACGAGCGGCAGGGCAACCGCCACGCCGTCGTGATCCAGTCGGACCAGTTCGCGACCTCGACGGTGACGGTCGCGATGACGTCGACCGGCGCCGCGCCGACGGTCTACCGGCCGGAGATCGAGTTCGACGGCCGGACGGCACGGATCCTCACCGACCAGATCTACTCCGTCGACCCGGCCGCCCGCTTCGGTGCCTTCAAGGGCGCGCTCGACGCCGACGAGCTGAGGGACCTCGACCGGGCCCTCATGCTCAAGCTCGGCCTCTTCTGACGGCCCGGGGTTGCCACAACAGCCCCGGGATGGGAGAGGATGGCGAGCATCCGTACGAAGGGAAATACACGGTGAGCATCGACCCGTCCTCGATTCCGAATTTCGGGGGCCAGCCCCAGCCTCAGGCCGCAGGACCGGCGGGCCCCGTCGTCCCCGACCAGGACCTCGTCAAGCAGCTCCTCGACCAGATGGAGCTGAAGTACGTCGTCGACGACGAGGGTGACCTCGCGGCGCCGTGGGAGGAGTTCCGCACCTACTTCATGTTCCGCGGCGAGGACGAGCAGCAGGTCTTCTCGGTCCGGACGTTCTACGACCGCCCGCACTCGGCCGACGACCGCGCGAAGGTCCTCGACGCGATCGACGACTGGAACCGCCGCACCCTGTGGCCCAAGGTCTACACCCACCTGCACGAGGAGGAGGACGGCTCCGCCACCCTCCGTCTCATCGGCGAGGCCCAGATGCTGATCGGCACCGGCGTCTCCCTGGAGCACTTCGTGTCCTCCACGGTGAGCTGGGTCCGCGCCTCCATCGAGTTCGACAAGTGGATGGTGGAGCAGTTCGGCCTGGAGTCCCCGGAGGACAAGGCCGAGGGCGACGAGGCCTGAGCCCCGTCCGTGCGTGAAGGAGCCCGGCCCCCCGGTCACCGGGGGGCCGGGCTCCTTCCTTCGTGGCCTCAGGCCAGCCGCTTGAGGCGGGAGACCGCGTCCTCCAGGACCTCGGTCCTCTTGCAGAAGGCGAACCGGACGAAGGGGGCGCCCGCGTCGCGGTGGTCGTAGAAGACGGCGTTGGGGATGGCGACCACGCCGGCCCGCTCGGGCAGGGAGCGGCAGAAGGCGAAGCCGTCGGTGGTGCCGAGGGGGCGGATGTCGGTGGTGACGAAGTAGGTGCCGGAGGGGCGGTAGACCTCGAAGCCCGCCTGCGCGAGGCCCTCGCTCAGCAGGTCCCGCTTGGCCGCCAGGTCGGCGCGCAGGCCGTCGAAGTACGAGGCGGGGAGCCGGAGCGCCTCGGCGACCGCGTACTGGAACGGCCCGGCGGAGACGTACGTCAGGAACTGCTTGGCCGCGCGGACGGCCGAGGTCAGCTCGGGGCTCGCGGTGATCCAGCCGACCTTCCAGCCGGTGAACGAGAACGTCTTGCCGGCCGAGGAGATGGTGACCGTGCGCTCCCGCATGCCCGGCAGGCTCGCGAGCGGCACGTGCTCGGCGCCGTCGAAGACCAGGTGCTCGTAGACCTCGTCCGTGACGACCAACAGGTCGCGTTCGACCGCCAGTTCGGCGATGGCGGTCAGCTCGGCCCGGGTCAGGACGGTGCCGGTGGGGTTGTGCGGGGTGTTGAGCAGGAGCAGTCGCGTCCGGTCGGTGACGGCGGCCCGCAGCTCGTCCAGGTCGAGGACGTAGGAACCCTCGTGGGGGCGGAGCGTGACGGGGACGCGGGTGCCGCCGGCCATGGCGACGCAGGCCGCGTACGAGTCGTAGTACGGCTCCAGGGCGATCACCTCGTCGCCCGGCTCGACCAGGGCGAGGAGCGCGGCCGCGATGGCCTCGGTGGCGCCCGCCGTGACGAGGACCTCCGTGTCGGGGTCGTACTCCAGGCCGTACCGCTCCCGCTGGTGGTCCGTGATCGCCGTCCGCAGTTCGGGGACGCCCGGGCCCGGCGGGTACTGGTTGCCCCGGCCTTCCCGCAGGGCGCGCACCGCCGCCTCCCGGATCTCCTCCGGGCCGTCGGTGTCGGGGAAGCCCTGGCCGAGGTTGATCGCTCCCGTGCGCGCGGCGAGCGCGGACATCTCGGCGAAGATCGTCGTGCCGAACTCGGCGAGGCGGCGGTTGAGCGGCGGTCGTGTCATGCCCGCCATCCTGCGGCCAAGCTCTGGACTTGCTCAAGTGTGCTTTGGGCCGGGAACGGCATGGGAATCTCCCTCGCACAGAAGAACGGGGGTAGTACTCATGGCACTCTTCGGCACCTTCCTCACGGTGGCGGCCGTGATCGTCATCGGGCTCGTCGCCACCGCCGAGAAGCGGCGCCAGGCCGCCGCCCGGCGCACCGCCGTCCGCAGGGCCCTCACCGCGTACCGCGTCGCGGCCGCCCGCGCCCCCGCCCGGGGGACGAGGCGGAGCGGGCGGCGGAGGAGCGACGGCGGCGACAGCAGCAGCAGTGGTGGCTGGATCGGCACCGGCAGTTCCTGCGGCTCCGGCAGTTCCTGCGGGTCGAGCAGCTCCTGCGGCTCCAGCAGCTCCAGCTGCGGAGGCGGGGGCGGCTGCGGCGGCGGCAGCTGAGCGGGCGGGCCGCCGGCCACGGGGGTGTCGGCGGCCCGCCGGTACGGGCGTGCGGGTGGACGGGGGCCGCCGGTTTTCGGCCGGCGGCCGTCCCGGGCACACGGGGCCGTCCGCCGGCGTGCGCCCCGGCGGACGATTCCGATTGAACAAGTGAACTGTGGGGTCCCCGAAGGGGTTGGAAACCACGGCAAGTTGGGTAAAAACGCTGCGAGTCGTCCGGCGTCCGTGGTTCTCTCGCTCCTGACAAGACAGCCCTCGGACCGTGTGTGGACCCGAGCCGGCGATTCCCCACTCCCGTTGAAATCCTTCACCGGGGCGCCCCCGGCCCACCCGTCAAACCGTGTTTGCGGAGCCGACCCATGCTCACCACCCTGAAGACCTCCTACACCGACACGCGCGCGGCCGACCTGGCCTGGGCGCTCGGGCGCGAGCCGCTGCCCGCCCTCGCCGTCCTCGACCTCGAACTCTCCGGCGCCAAAATCCAGTTGAGGCTGCTCGGCGCCTCCCACCAGGTCCTCCTCGAAGAGGAGGGACGCACCTGTTCGGAGACCGTGGCGTGCATGCCCGGCAGCAGCACCCCCCTCCCGCTCGGCGTCTCCAAGCGCGTCGACGGCCGGGAGTACGAATTCGCCGCGCGCGTCGAGACGCTCTCGGACGGCTGCTTCGCGGGCCGCGCGCAGGAGTTGCTCGCGCTCGTCGCCGACCACCCGCACGGACTCGCCGGCACCTTCCCGGGCTCCCCGCACGCCTTCACGGCCCTGCTGGTCCAGCGCCACGAGGGCCAGGTGCGGTGGCGGACCTGGCACGCCTACCCGCAGGAAGGGCAGTTGGTGGTGACCAGGACCAGGGTCGGCGTACGTATGCCCGCCACGCTCTGATGCGCCCCCCCGAAAGCCCCCTGTGTACCCGTGCGAGTGACGAGGGGTGCCCGGAGAGTGACGTAGCGTTACCGCATGATCGAGCCGACCGTGACCATGCGACCCCAGGAGCGGGTGCGGCGGGCGCCCGCGCGGCCGCCCGTCCGGCCGCGCGAGGCGGTGCGGCTCCCGGTCCTGGCGGTGGTCTTCGTCTGCGCCGCCTGCGGCCTGGTCTACGAGCTCGAACTGGTGGCCCTCTCCTCGTACTTGATCGGGGACTCGGTCACCCAGGCCTCCGTCGTGCTCTCCGTGATGGTGTTCGCGATGGGGGTGGGCTCGCTCCTCGCCAAGCGGCTGCGCTGCCGCGCCGCCGTCGGCTTCGGCCTGGTCGAGGCCGCGCTCGCGCTGGTCGGCGGCTGCTCGGCGATGACGCTGTACGCGGCCTTCGCCTGGTTCGGCGAGTCGCGGTACGTGGTCGTGGCGTTCTCGCTCGCGATCGGGGTGCTCATCGGCGCGGAGATCCCCCTCCTGATGTCGCTGTTGCAGCGGACCGGACGGAAGGGGGCGTCCGGGGAGCCGGACGACGCGGCCGGGACGGTCGCCGACCTCTTCGCCGCCGACTACGTCGGCGCGCTGGTCGGCGGCCTCGCCTTCCCGTTCCTGCTGCTCCCCTGGCTCGGCCAGCTCACCGGGGCGCTCGTCACCGGCGCGGTGAACGCCGTCGCGGGCGGCGGGCTCGTCCTCTGGGTGTTCCGCCGCGACCTGACCGCCCGCTCCCGGGCCCTGCTCCTCGCCGTGAACCTGGGCGTCCTGGCCGTCCTCGCCACCGCGACCGTCCTCGTCGACGACTTCGAGCAGGCCGCGCGCCGGGCCGTGTACGGGGAGCACGTGCGGGTCGCCCTCCACACCGACCTCCAGGAGGTCGTGGTCACCGGGGGCCCGGAGGAGCCGCCCGACCTGTTCCTCGACGGCCGGCTCCGGGTCTCGGGGGCGGACGAGTACCGCTACCACGAGGCGCTCGTCCACCCCGCGATGAACGGTCCGCACGCGCGCGTCCTGATCGTCGGCGGCGGGGACGGGATGGCCGCCCGCGAGGTGCTGCGCCACCCCGGCGTCCGGTCCCTGACCGTCGTGGAGCTCGACCCCGGGGTCGTCCGCCTCGCCCGCACCGACCCGGCGCTCGCCCGGCTCAACGCGCGGGCGTTCCGCGACCCGCGCGTCCGGGTCGTCCACGAGGACGCCTTCCACTGGCTGCGGGGGGCCGCCGACCGGGTGCGGGAACGTTACGACGTGGTGATCTCCGACCTGCCCGACCCCGGGATCACCTCCAGCACCAAGCTGTACTCGGAGGAGTTCCACGGGCTCGTGGCCCGGGTCCTCGCCCCGTCCGGGCGGTTCGCCGTCCACGCCGGCTCGGTCACCGACCGGCCCCACACCTACTGGACGGTCGACTCCACCCTGCGCGCCGCCGGTTTCGCGACCCGGCCCTACAGCGCGAGCGGCCGCACCCCCGGTTTCGCCGCGGGCCCCGACCGCGCCGACCGCGCCGCCGGTACGGGCCCGGGGCCCTGCGACTGGGGTTTCCTCCTGGCCGTCCGGGGCGGCCGGCCGCCCGTCCTCGGCCTCGCTCCCGACGGGCCCCGGCCGCGCTCGCTCGACGCGGAGACGCTGGCGGCCGACGCCCGCCGCGCCGAACGGACCCGGGGCGCAGGGGCCCCGCCCTCCTCGACGCTGGTGCACCCGCGGTACGGCGACTGAGGGAGGGGAGCGGGGGCGTCCGGGGGAGGCGGGGGCGCCCGGCACGGGGCGAACAGGCGACGCGGGGCCCCGCTCTGAGTAGGCTCGGCTCCCATGGAGCATGAGGTGTTCGTCCCGGTAACCGCCGAGGCCCTGCGCGCGACGCTCACGGACCCGGCCCGTGTGGTGCGCTGCGTGCCCGGTCTCCAGCGCGACGCCGACGCTGAGGGGGACCCCCTCGCGGGCCGGCTCAAGGTCCGGATCGGCGGCCGCACCATCACCTATCGGGGCGCGCTGCGGATCGTCGAGCGGGACGGCGCCATCACCTACGAGGGCGAGGGCGCCGAGGCCCGGGGCAAGGGCGAGGCGGAGCTGTCGCTCACCGTGGTCCTCACCCCGGTGGCCGAGGGAACGAACCTGAGCTTCACGGGCGCCCTGTCGGCGACCGGCCGACTGGCCGACGAGACGGACGCGGCCCGCGCCGCGACGGGCGCCCGCCTGCTCGACCGGTTCGTGGAGGCGCTGGTGGCGGCGGGGGCGGCGGGAGAGGTCCCGGAGGAGAGCGCCGGTGCCGACGCCGACTCCGTACGTGACGGGGGCGCCGGGGCCGGTGCCGAGGTCGACGGCCTCGAAGGCATCGAGGGCATCGAGGGCATCGACGGCGAAGGTGCCGGTGACGGTGTCGACGACGGTGTGGAGGAGCCCGCCGGCCACGGCTCCGTCTTCGACGCGCCGGGGCCGCCCCCCGCCCTGGGCCCCCTCCCCGGCGAGGGCCTCGGGGACGAGCCGATCGAGTTCCCCGCCCCGCAGCCCGCCGCCGAGGCCGCCCACGCGCGCCGGACGATGATCGGGCGGAGCGCCGAGGAGGTCGACCACGCCCCGCCGCGCGGTCGGTACGCCCCCGTCCCCGCTCCGGAGACGAGCAGCGCCGGGGACACCCTGCGCTGGATCGCCCCGGCGGCGGCCCTCGCACTCGCCTCCGCCGTCGTCGTGGGCCGGGCCCTGCGGCGACGCCGCTGAGAAACGCGTGGCGGTGCCGCCGAGGGCCCCCTCCGCGACACCCCCGGGAGCGCCGTCGAACCGGTCGGCCGCGTTCCGTGCGTCACGGGCTTAGGGTCGAAGCGTGAGCATGCAGACGCGACTGACGGCGGGCGACGCCGAGTTGACCATCAACCCCGACAACGGCTGCCGGATCGAGGGCCTGCGCATCGGCGGCACCGAGGTGCTGCGCCAGGGCGAGCGGTACGGAAGCTTCCCGATGGTGCCCTGGTGCGGGCGGACCGAGAACGGGCTCTTCCGCAACGGCGCCACCACCCACCAACTCCCGGTCAACGCGCCTCCGCACGCCATCCACGGCACCGTCCGCGACCTCGCCTGGAAGACCGCCCGCACCTCGGCGACCGAGGCCGTTCTCGTCTGCGAGCTGGGCGATCCCTGGCCGTACGGGGGCCGGGTCACCCAGGTCTTCGAGCTGGCCGAGGACTCCCTCACGCTCCGCTTCGGCGTCGAGGCCTACGACGCCTCGTTCCCGGCCCAGGCCGGCTGGCACCCGTGGTTCCTGCGCAACCTCGGCCGGGGCGGTCAGGACGTACGGGTCGACTTCGCGCCCGCCTGGCAGGAGGAGCGCGGCGCGAACCACCTCCCCACCGGCCGCCGCATCGACCCCCTCCCCGGCCCGTGGGACGACTGCTTCGGCATGCCCGACGGCGTCGACGTGACCCTCACCTGGCCGGAGGAGCTGGAGCTGAGGGTCACCAGCCGCACCGAGTGGGTCGTGCTCTACGACGAGCAGGCGGAGGCGGTCTGCGTCGAGCCGCAGTCCGGCCCCCCGAACGGCCTCAACACCCATCCGCGCCTGGTCACCCCGATCGACCCCCTGGAGATCGAGAGCACCTGGAGCTGGCATCGCCTCTGACCAGCGGGACCCCAGGGCCTGGCCGGCGGGTCAGGCCCTAAGCTCAGGACCATGACTGACGTACGCGCTGAGCTGCTCCAGCAGATCAAGGACAAGGCCGTGGTGCACGGCAAGGTGACCCTCTCCTCGGGTCTGGAAGCCGACTACTACATCGACCTGCGCCGGATCACGCTGGACGGCGAGGCCGCCCCGCTGGTGGGGCAGGTCATGCTCGACCTCACGGCCGACCTGGACTTCGACTGCGTCGGCGGTCTGACCCTGGGCGCCGACCCGGTCGCCACCTCGATGCTGCACGCCTCCGCCGCGCGCGGACAGCGTCTGGACGCCTTCGTCGTGCGGAAGGCGCAGAAGGCGCACGGCATGCAGCGCCGCATCGAGGGCACGGACGTCAAGGGCCGCCGCTGCCTCGTCGTCGAGGACACCTCGACCACCGGCGGCTCGCCGTTGACCGCCGTCGAGGCCGTCCGCGAGGCGGGCGGCGAGGTCGTCGCCGTGGCGACGATCGTGGACCGGGGCGCCTCCGGTGCCATCGCCGAGGCGGGGCTGCCGTACCTCACCGGCTACCAGCTGGGCGACCTCGGCCTGGCGTAACTGCCGCGAAGTCGTGACGTAGGACCCGGGTCGGGGGCAGAACCGCTCTGACCTGCGCTTTTCCCCAGGGGCGGGGTGTTTCACGTGAAACACCCCGCCCCTCGGTGTGCCGGGCCCATGGGAGCCCGGACAAGAGTCTGGAAGGATGGGGGCGACGATGACGTCGCCCCCAGGTCAGGGACAGCAACAGCACACACCCCGCACATCACAAGGAGCGGACGAATGCCCATCGCAACCCCCGAGGTCTACAACGAGATGCTCGACCGGGCGAAGGCAGGCAAGTTCGCCTACCCGGCCATCAACGTGACCTCGTCCCAGACCCTGCACGCTGCTCTGCGCGGCTTCGCGGAGGCCGAGAGCGACGGCATCATCCAGATCTCGACCGGCGGTGCCGAGTTCCTGGGCGGTCAGTACAACAAGGACATGGTCACGGGCGCCGTCGCCCTGGCCGAGTTCGCGCACATCGTCGCCGCGAAGTACGACATCACGGTCGCCCTGCACACCGACCACTGCCCGAAGGACAAGCTGGACGGCTACGTCCGTCCGCTGCTCGACGTCTCCGCCGAGCGCGTCGCCCGGGGCGACAACCCGCTGTTCCAGTCGCACATGTGGGACGGCTCCGCCGAGACCCTCGCGGACAACCTGGCCATCGGTCAGGAGCTGCTCGCGAAGGCCGCCGCCGCCAAGATCATCCTTGAGGTCGAGATCACCCCGACCGGCGGCGAGGAGGACGGCGTCACCCACGAGATCAACGACGAGCTGTACACCACCGTCGACGACGCGATCCGCACCGCCGAGGCCCTGGGCCTGGGCGAGAAGGGCCGCTACCTGCTCGCCGCGTCCTTCGGCAACGTGCACGGCGTCTACAAGCCGGGCAACGTCGTGCTCCGCCCCGAGCTGCTCAAGGACCTCCAGGCCGGTGTCGCCGCGAAGTTCGGCAAGGCCGACCCGTTCGACTTCGTCTTCCACGGCGGCTCGGGCTCCACGGCCGAGGAGATCGCCACCGCGCTGGAGAACGGCGTCGTGAAGATGAACCTCGACACCGACACCCAGTACGCCTTCACCCGTCCGGTCGTGGACCACATGTTCCGCAACTACGACGGCGTCCTGAAGGTCGACGGCGAGGTCGGCAAGAAGTCCACCTACGACCCGCGCACCTGGGGCAAGCTGGCCGAGGCGGGCATGGCCGTCCGCGTGACCGAGGCGTGCGCCGCGCTGCGCTCGACCGGCACCAAGCTGAAGTAAGCACGTCAGGGGCGAAGGGCCCGGCACCCCGGGAGCGGGGTGCCGGGCCCTTCGCATGCCGACGAGAGGGGTGAGAGGGCCCGATGTACGACTTCGACCGGGAGATCGACCGGCGCGGCACCTGGTCCGTCCAGTGGGACGGGATCGCGGACCGCTTCGGCGTGCCCGACCTGCTGCCCTTCACCATCTCCGACATGGACTTCGCCTCCCCTCCGGAGGTCCTCGCCGCCCTCCGCGAGCGCGTCGGCCACGGGGTCTTCGGCTACACGGACTGGCGGCTCGGCGACTTCCGCGAGGCGGTACGCCACTGGTACGCGAGCCGGTACGACACCGCGATCGACCCGGACTCCCTGGTGTACGCGCCCTCCGTGCTCAACCAGCTCTCGCAGCTCCTGCGGATGTGGACCGCGCCCGGGGACGGCGTCGTCGTCCACACCCCCACGTACGACGGCTTCCGCAAGGCCGTGACCGGGCTCGGGCGCGAGCTGCGCGGGGTGCCGGCCGGGGACGCGGAGGCCCTGGAGCGCGAGCTGGCCCGGCCGGACAGCCGGATGCTGCTGCTCTGCTCCCCGCACAACCCGACCGGCCGGGTGTGGACGGAGGCGGAGCTGACCGCCTTCGCGGAGCTGGCCGAGCGGCACGGCGCGAGCGTCGTCAGCGACGAGATCCACGCGGACCTGACCGGCGAGGGTCACCGGCACGTGCCGTGGACCCGGATCGCGGAGCGGGGCCGGGGGCGCCGCTGGGCGCTGGTCACCTCGGGCACCAAGGCCTTCAACTTCCCCGCGCTCTCCGGCTCGTACGGGATCGTGGGCGACCCCGACGAGCGCGAGGCGTTCGTGCGGCGCATGGAGACCGGCGAGGGGCTCGCCTCGCCCGCCGTGCTCTCGCTGACCGCCCACATCGCCGCGTACCGGCACGGCGCGGCCTGGCTGGACGAGCTGCGCGGCTATGTCGCGGGCACGATGGAGCTGGTCCGGGAGCGGCTGGCCGAGGGGCTTCCCGGGGTGGTCTGGGAGCCCCCGCAGGCCGGTTACCTGGCCTGGATCGACCTGCGGCCCCTCGGGATCGAGGAGACCCGGCTCCAGGAGGAGCTGGTGACGGCGGAGAAGGTCGCGATCATGCCGGGCGGGACGTACGGCACGCCGGGCTTCGTCCGGCTGAACGTGGGCTGCCCCCGGAAGAAGGCGGAACGGGGCGTGGAGGCCCTGGTCAGGGCGGCCGGGCGGCTGCGGACCGCCTGAGACCGTCGCGCGGGGCGGCGCGTTTCGCGGGACCATGCGGACATGACGGGTACGGCGGGCACGGGCGAGCGGAACGTACGGATGTCCTCCGGGACCGGTCGCTGGATCGTCTTCACCACCGTCCTGGGCTCGGGGATGGCGCTGCTCGACTCCACCGTCGTCAACGTCGCCCTGCCGCACATCGGCGCGGACCTCGGTGCCGACCTGGCCGTCCTCCAGTGGACGGTCAACGCCTACATGCTGACCCTGGCCGGGCTCATCCTGCTCGGCGGATCGCTCGGCGACCGGTTCGGACGGCGCCGGGTCTTCGTGACCGGGGTGGTGTGGTTCGCCGCCGCCTCGCTGCTCTGCGGCCTCGCCCCGGACGCCGGGGTGCTGATCGCGGCCCGCGCCCTCCAGGGCGTGGGCGGGGCGCTGCTCACGCCCGGGTCGCTCGCGCTGATCCAGGCGAGCTTCCACGAGGACGACCGGGCCAGGGCCGTCGGGCTCTGGTCGGGCTTCGGCGGGGTGGGCGCGGCGATCGGGCCGTTCGTCGGCGGCTGGCTGGTGGACGGGCCGGGCTGGCGGTGGGTGTTCCTCCTGAACGTGCCGCTCGCCCTCGTCTGCGTGCCGGTCGCCCTCCGGCACGTGCCGGAGTCGCGGGACGAGGCGGCGCACGGCCGCTTCGACGTGCTCGGTGCGGCCCTGGGCGCGGCGGCGCTCGCGCTCGTGACGTACGCGCTGATCGGGGCGGCCTGGTGGGCGGGGGCGGCCGGGATCGTGGCCGGGGCCTGCTTCGTGGGGGTGGAGCGGCGGCGAGGGGAAGCGGCGATGGTGCCGCCGTCGATCTTCCGCTCGAAGACCTTCACGGCCGTCAACCTCGTCACCCTCTGCGTGTACGCGGCCTTCGGCGGGTTCTTCTTCCTGGCGGCCCTCCAGCTCCAGGTGGTCGCCGGCTACTCGGCGCTCGCCGCCGGCACGGCCCTGCTGCCGACGACCGTGCTCATGCTGCTCCTCTCGGCGAGGTCCGGGGAGCTGGGGGAGCGGATCGGCCCCCGGATCCCGCTCACGGTCGGGCCGCTCCTCTGCGCCGCCGGGATGCTGCTGATGCTGCGGGTGGGGGAGGACGCCTCGTACGTACGGGACGTGCTGCCCGCCCTGCTCGTGCTCGGGCTCGGCATGACGGCCCTGGTCGCCCCGCTGACCGCGACCGTCCTCGCCTCGGTGGACGTGGCCCGGGCGGGCCTGGCGAGCGGGATCAACAACGCGGCGGCGCGGGCGGCCGGGCTGCTCGCCGTGGCCGCGCTGCCGTTGCTGGCCGGGATGGGCCCGGAGGCGTACCGCTCGGCGGCCGAGTTCGGCGAGACCTTCCGGCGCGCGATGCCGATGTGCGCGGGGATCCTGGTGGCGGGCGCGGTCCTGGCCTGGACGACGATGCGGGGCCCGGGGGCCGGGGCCGGGGCCGGTGGGGGCGCGGGTTCCGGGACCGGAGCGGAGACCGGTGCGGAGGCCCGCTGCCATCCGGAGTGCCGGGTGCACTGCGGGGTGCAGGCCCCGCCCCTCGACCCGGGCGGCCGGAACGCCGCGGAGCACCGACCCGGGGGCGGTTCGGGGCACCCGCACTGAGGCAGACTGGGCCCATGGCCATCCACGAGAACCTCCTGGGGGGACCCGCCCCCACCCACCTGCCCGACGAACCGGGTCCGCGCGAGCTGCTCGCGAGCGGCACGGCTCCGGCGGAGGTCGCCGCGAAGTACCCGACCTCCTCGCTCGCCTGGGCGCGCCTCGCCGACGACGCCTTCGAGGGCGGCCGGGTCGTCGAGTCGTACGCCTACGCCCGCACCGGCTACCACCGGGGCCTGGACGCCCTGCGCCGCAGCGGCTGGAAGGGCCACGGCCCGGTCCCGTGGGAGCACGAGCCGAACCGCGGCTTCCTGCGCGCGCTGCACGCCCTGGCCCGGGCGGCCGGCGAGATCGGCGAGAAGGAGGAGTACGAGCGCTGCACGACCTTCCTGCGCGACTCCTCGGAGACGGCGGCGGAGACGCTCGGCTGACACCGGTCGACACCGGCGGATCCCTCGGGTCCCCCGGGCGGGGGGGGGGGGGGGGGGGGGGCCCCCCCCCCCCCCCCCGCCGCTCTTCCGGAGCCGTACGGCCCCGGATGTTCTTCCGGAACCGTTCCCCGACCGTTCCCCGGTGACTTTTCGGGGAACCGTCCCCGCGCCTTTCGAGTCTGTTCGAACGGGACCGGTACGATCCCCGGAACCGCAGCACCGACCACGCCGGTACGAGGTCTCGCTTCCTCTTCCCCCCACACCGGCCGCACCAGGGGAGAAGTCCGTCGTGGGCAAACGTGCCGCATCCGCAGGACGGCGACGAGCGCGGAGCCGCCGGCGGGACGGGGGCGGACGCGGTCCCGTGCGCCGGCTCGTCCTCCCCGCCCTGCTCCTGGCGTCCCTCGCGCTCGGCGGCGGCGCGGCCCTCGCCCACTTCAACGGCGGGGCGGCGACCGACGGCAGGGCCGCCCCGGCGCTGCCCGTGCCCGACCCCGAGGCCGCCGACGCGGAACCCGCGACCGCTCCGCCCGCGCCCCGGCCCGCCACGGCGAGACCGGCCCCGCCGACGACGCGGACGCCGGGACCGGAGCGGACGCCCGCGCCGACACGGACACCGACGCCGACGCCGAAGGCGGTGCCGAAACCGGTGCCGACGCCGACGCCGACGCCGACGCCGAAGCCCGGTGCCCTCTCGGAGAGGCCCGTCGTGCCGAAGTCCGGCCCCGGGACCTTCACCACCGCGCAGGCCTCCGGCGCCCCCACCGGCGCGAGCGGCGTCCTGCGCCTCTACCGTGTCCAGGTCGAGGACGGCATCGGCGTGGAGGCGGACGGGGCGGCCGCCGAGATCCAGCGGATCCTGGCCCATCCGCGCGGCTGGGCCGCGCACGGCCGGGGCCGCTTCCAGCTGGTCTCCGCCCAGGAGGAGGCCGACTTCGTCGTCCGGATCGCCACCCCCGACACGGCGGACGCGCTCTGCCTGCGCGAGGGCCTCGACACCGGCGGCGAGCTGAACTGCGAGACGACCGACGGCGTCGTCGTGAACCTCCGGCGGTGGATGCTCGGCTCGCCGACCTTCACGGGGGAGCCCGCCGAGTACCGGCACCTGATCATCAACCACGAGGTCGGCCACGAGATCGGCATCCGGCAGCACATGGCCTGCCCGGGGCCGGGAAAGCTCGCGCCCGCGATGATGCAGCAGATCAAGGGCCTGGACGGCTGCCTTTCGAACGCTTATCCGTACGCCGAAGACGGGAGCTACATCACGGGGCCGATCGTGCCATGATGCGTGTGGGACGGTGCGCGACGGAGCGCGCCTCCCGAGGGGACCGGAGCTCCCGTGCCGCACGAGGTGCCGCACGGTGCGAGCGGACCGCTACCCGGTAGAACGTACCGAGGAGACAGAAATGTCCACCTTCCCGGGTTCTCCCGATGCCTCCGACACCTCCGGAGGCGGTTCGGTCGCCGACGACCCGAACCTCGACTTCGCGGGCACGACGCCGTACGAGGACTACGTCCGGGCGGACGTCCTCACCCATCTCCAGGAACTCCGTTCGGACGACCCCGGAGAGATGGTCTTCCTGGTCACCACCCAGGTCATGGAGCTGTGGTTCACGGTGATCGTCCACGAGTGGGAGACCGCGAGCCGCGCCCTGCGCGAGGACCGGATCCCCATCGCGATGGACGCGCTCAAGCGCTCCGTGCGCGAGCTGGAGGCCCTGAACCACTCCTGGCACCCGCTCGCCCAGCTCACCCCCGCCCAGTTCAACTCCTACCGGGGCTCCCTGGGCGAGGGCTCCGGCTTCCAGTCCGCGATGTACCGGCGGATGGAGTTCCTGCTCGGCGACAAGTCCGCGTCCATGCTCGTCCCGCACCGGGGCGCGCCCCGCGTCCACGCCGAGCTGGAGAAAGCGCTCCACGAGCCGAGCCTGTACGACGAGGTCCTCGGCCTGCTCGCCCGGCGCGGCCTGCCCGTCCCGGCCGCCGTCCTGAACCGCGACCTCTCGGGGCGGTACGAGCCCTCGCCCGAGGTCGAGGCGGTCTGGGCCGGGATCTACGCGGACCCCGACCAGAACGCCGAGCTGGTCCGGCTCGGCGAGGCCCTCAGCGACGTGGCCGAGCTGGTCTGGCGCTGGCGCAACGACCACCTGGTGGCGACCCGGCGCGCGATGGGCGCCAAGACCGGCACCGGCGGTTCGGCCGGCGTGGCCTGGCTGGAGAAGCGGGCCCGGAAGAACGTGTTCCCCGAGCTCTGGACGGCCCGCAGCCATGTCTGATCTCCTCAAGGGCCGTCTCAAGGACCAGCTCAAGGACCGCCTCAAGAGCCGTCGCGAGAACCACCTCGAAACCCGGGCCCGGGACCTCGACGCGGCCGACGAACTGGCCGGGCACCGCGAGAGGTTCGCCCTCGACCCGGACACCGTCTACCTCGACGGCAACTCGCTCGGCGCGCTGCCCGCCCACGTCCCGGCCCGCATGGCCGACGTCATCACCCGCGAGTGGGGCGAGCTGCGCATCCGCTCCTGGGACGAGTCCGGCTGGTGGACCGCCCCCGAGCGGGTCGGCGAGCGGATCGCACCGATCGTCGGCGCCGGTCCCGGGCAGATCGTGGTCGGCGACTCGACCAGCGTCAACGTCTTCAAGGCGGTCGTCGCCGCCGCCCGGCTGGCGGGCGACGGACGCGACGAGATCCTGGTGGACGCCACGACCTTTCCCACGGACGGGTACATCGCGGAGTCGGCCGCGCGGATGACGGGTCACCGGATCGTGCCCCTCGCCCCGGCCGCGATGGCGGAGGCGGCGGGCCCGCGCACGGCCGCCGCCCTCGTCAACCACGTGGACTTCCGCAGCGGCCGGCTCCACGACCTGCCCGGCATCACGGCCGCCCTGCACGCGGCGGGCGCGCTCGCCGTCTGGGACCTGTGCCACAGCGCGGGCGCCCTGCCCGTCGGCCTGGACGCCCACGGGGTCGACCTGGCCGTCGGCTGCACGTACAAGTACCTGAACGGCGGCCCCGGTTCGCCCGCCTACCTGTACGTCGCCGGGCGCCACCAGGCCGCCTTCGACTCACCGCTGCCCGGCTGGACCTCGCACGCCGACCCGTTCGCCATGACCCCCGGGTACGAGGCGGCGGCGGGCGCCGTGCGGGGCCGGGTCGGCACCCCCGACATCCTCTCCCTCCTCGCGCTCGAAGCGGCGCTGGACGTGTGGGACGGGGTCGCGATCGAGGACGTGCGGGCCAAGTCCCTCGCCCTGACGGACTTCTTCCTGGAGTGCGTCCGGGCGTACGCCCCCGGGGGCCGGGTCGAGCCGGTCACGCCGGAGGCGCACGGCGAGCGCGGCAGCCAGGTCGCGCTGCGCTGCGCGGAGGCCCCGGCGGTGATGGCCGAGCTGATCCGGCGCGGGATCGTGGGCGACCTGCGCCGCCCGGACGTCCTGCGGTTCGGCTTCACGCCGCTGTACGTCGGGTTCGCGGACGCGGAGCGCGCGGCGCGGGTCCTGGCGGAGGTCCTCGCGGACGTGCCCGCCGGCGTTCCCGCCGAGTAGGGGGTGCGCGGCCTCCGGTCGGTCGTACGGTCCGACGATCACCTGATCCGCGGGGTTCCGGTCCTGGTACCGTCCCCGCAGGTCAGGCCAATTCGGCCCCGTACCCGAGAGGTTGGAACAGCCATGGATCCCGCCGCGCGCGACGCCGCCGAAGAGGCGTCGGCCTTCTCGCACCCGGCCGTCGCCCCGGACGCCACCGCGGCGTACGGCGACCACCCCGACCAGGTGGTCGACTTCTTCGCCCCGCGCGACGGGCGCGTCCGGGCCCCGCTGGTCGTCGCCCTGCACGGCGGCGCCTGGCGGGCGCCGTACGACCGGGCGCACCTGTCGCCGTTCGCGGACTTCCTGGCCCGGCGCGGCTTCGCCGTCGCCAGCGTCGAGTACCGGCGCGGCGGCGGCCTGCCCCACCGGGGCGGCGCGGCCCCGGTCGCCGGGCGCTGGCCCGAGACCTTCGACGACGTGGCCGCCGCCCTGGACGCCGTACCGGAGCTCGCCGCCGCGCACCTGCCGCAGGCCGACACGGACCGGATCGTGCTCACCGGGCACTCGGCCGGCGGGCACCTGGCCCTGTGGGCCGCCGCCCGGCACGTCCTGCCCGCCGGCTCGCCCTGGCGGCTGCCCGGACCGCCGCCGCTGCGCGGGGTCGTCGCCCTCGCCCCGATCGCCCACTTCGCGCGGGCGGTCGAGCTGGGGGTGTGCGGCGGCGCGGTCACCGAACTCCTCGGCGGGCCGGAGGCGTACGGGGAGCGGGCGGCCTCCGCCGACCCGGCCGCCCTCCTTCCGACCGGGATCGCGACCACCGTCGTGCAGGGCCGCGAGGACGTGGTCGTGCCGTACGCGGTGGCCGACGCGTACGCGGAGGCGGCGGCGCAGGCGGGCGAGACGGTCGGCCTGACGCTCCTGGAGGAGACCGGCCACTTCCCGCCGATCGACCCGGCGACGGACGCGTGCGCGGTGGCGGCGGAGGAGATCGCCCAGCTGGCCTGGTGACGGGACCCTTCGTAGTACTCAGGACGGACGGGGAAGGATCCGTACGGAGCGGGACGACCCGCTCCGGCGGCCCCCGTACCGTGAACGGCGTGACTCAGACACAGACCCCCGGGACGAGCCGGGCCCCCGAGTTCCGCTTCGCCCAGGAGGCTCTCGGCGGGCTGCGGCGGGAACTCCTCGACGACGCCCTCGCCTACCGCCCGCTGTCACCCGTACAGGTGAACGCCAGGATCGCCCGCTTCCTGCCGAAGCGGATACGGGCGCGTGCGGGGTACTTCCCGCACGCGGTCGTCGCGTTCTGCGCCCTGATCGCCTTCGCCGGCGGGGTCGACCGGGCCGGGACCTCCTTCATACCGCTGCAACTCGCGGTCACCTTCGCCCCGGCCGCGATCGTCCTGCTCACCCTGGTCCGGCCGGTCCTCGCCTTCTGGGTCTCGCTCGGCTCCGCGCCCTTCCTCGGCGCCGCCACCGACTACGACGGCGGCTGGCCCTGGTCGGTGGCGACGTTCTTCACCCATCTGGTGGTCCTCGCCGTGGTCGCCGCCCGCACCCGGCCCCGCGCGGCGGCGTGGATGTGGGTGGTGACGGCGGGCTTCTGCCTCTTCACCGAGGTGTTCCTCGGCATCGGACGCGGCTCCAACTCCTTCCCGATGCTCTTCGTCTCGGCCCTCGTCCTGCTCACCGTCACCGTCTTCCAGATCCGCCGCCAGGCCCGCCGCGAGGTCACCGCCCAGCAGACGGTCACCGCGCAGGAGCGCTCGAAGCGGACGCTCCTGGAGGAGCGGACCACGATCGCCCGCGAGCTGCACGACGTCGTCGCCCACCACATGTCGGTGGTCGCGATCCAGGCGGAGGCCGCGCCGTACCGGGTCGAGAACCCGCCGCCGGAGCTGGAGCAGGCCTTCCTCACCATCCGGGAGAACGCGGTCGCCGCCCTGACCGAGCTGCGCCGCATCCTCGGGGTCGTCCGGGCCGAGGACTACGAGGCGCCCGACGCCCCGCAGCCGACCCTGGCCGACCTGGACGCGCTGGTCGCCAACGTGCGCGAGGCCGGCCTGGACGTGGAGAAGACGGTGACCGGCGCGGTGCGCGAGCTGCCGCAGGGCGTGGAGCTGTCCGCGTACCGGATCGTCCAGGAGGCCCTGTCGAACGTGCTGCGGCACGCGCCGGGCGCGGCGGCGAAGGTCGAGGTGTCGTACGTCCTCGGCGGTCTGGGCCTGCGCATCGCCAACGGCCCGGCGCGCGGCCTGGCGAAGCCGTCGCCGGGGGCGGGCCACGGGATCACGGGCATGCGGGAGCGTGTGACGATGCTGGGCGGTGAGATGACGGCCGGGGCGACCGACGACGGTGGCTACGAGGTGGCGGCCTTCGTCCCCGTGAGCCGTGAGGAGGCGGTGTCGTGATCCGGGTGCTGATCGTCGACGACCAGATGATGGTCCGGGAGGGCTTCTCGGTCCTGCTCGGCGCGATGCCGGACATCGAGGTCGTGGGGGAGGCGGTCAACGGCCGGGAGGCGATCGCCCAGGTGGCGGTCCTGCGCCCGGACGTGGTCCTGATGGACATCCGGATGCCGGAGCTGAACGGCATCGAGGCCACGCGGGAGATCGTCGCGGCCGACGCGGACGCGAAGGTGCTGGTCCTGACCACGTTCGACCTGGACGAGTACGTGTACCAGGCACTGCGGGCCGGGGCCTCCGGCTTCCTGCTCAAGGACGCCTCGGCCCGGCAGCTCGCGGACGGCGTCCGGGTCGTCGCGGCGGGCGAGGCGCTGCTCGCGCCGACCGTCACCAAGCGCCTGATCACCGAGTTCGCGAAGGCGCCGGGGTCCTCCCCGCGCCCGCCGGCGATGGCGCGGATCGGGGAGCTGACCGAGCGCGAGACGGAGGTCCTGGTGCTGATCGCGCAGGGCCTGTCGAACTCGGAGATCGCGGACCACCTGGTCGTCGCGGAGTCCACGATCAAGACGCATGTGAGCCGGATCCTGGTGAAACTGGGGCTGCGGGACCGGACGCAGGCGGCGGTGTTCGCGTACGAGGCGGGGCTGGTACGGGTCGGCGGGTAGCGTCCGTTCATGGACGCTCCCGTGGATGCCGCCGCGTACGACCCCCGGTCCCCGGAGTTCGTCGCCGACCCCTACCCCGCCTACGCCGCACTGCGGGCGGCGGGCCGGGCCCACTGGCACGAGCCGACGGGCCAGTGGCTGATCCCGCGCCACGAGGACGTCTCGGCCCTCCTCCGGGACCGGCGCCTGGGCCGTACGTACACGCACC
This sequence comes from Streptomyces sp. NPDC012825, assembly GCF_042900925.1. Classification (NCBI taxonomy): domain Bacteria; kingdom Bacillati; phylum Actinomycetota; class Actinomycetes; order Kitasatosporales; family Streptomycetaceae; genus Streptomyces; species Streptomyces sp. NPDC012825. The sequence goes on from NZ_JBIBBZ010000003.1 coordinate 445,752, forward strand.
GCTTCACGCACGAGGAGTTCGGCCGGGAGGCCCCGGACCCGGCGCACGAGCCCTTCCACACCCTGAACGACCACGGGCTCCTGGACCTGGAGGGCGCGGACCACGCCCGGATCCGCCGCCTGGTCTCGAAGGCGTTCACGCCGAGGACGGTGGAGAACCTGGCCCCGACGGTACGGCGCCTGGCCGCCGGCCTGGTCGGGGACCTGGTGGCGGCGGGCGGCGGCGACCTCCAGGCGCTGGTGGCGGAACCCCTGCCGGTCGCGGTGATCGCGGAGATGCTGGGGATCCCGGAGGAGGACGAGGGGCGGGACCGGCTGCGGCCCTGGTCGGCGGCGATCTGCGGGATGTTCGAGCTGAACCCGTCGGAGGAGACGGCGGGGCGGGCGGTGGAGGCGTCGCTCGAATTCTCGGCCTACCTCCGCGACCTGATCGCGAGGCGCCGCAGGACGCCCGGGGAGCACCTGATCACGGCCCTCCTCGCCGTCCCGGAACTGACGGAACAGGAGATGATCTCGACCTGCGTCCTCCTCCTGAACGCGGGCCACGAGGCGACGGTGAACACCACGGTCAACGGCTGGCGGATCCTCCTCCGGGAAGGCGTCCGTCCGTGCCTCGAAAACTTGTCCACAGCTGTGGAAGAAATCCTGCGCCACGACACCCCGCTCCAGATGTTCGAGCGCTGGGTCCTGGACGACATCGAACTCGACGGCCTGACCGTCCCCCGGGGCTCGGAGGTCGCCCTCCTCCTCGGCTCGGCCAACCGCGACCCGTCCCGCTTCGGCCCCACCGCCGACACCCTCGACCTCACCCGCCCCGACAACCCCCACCTCACCTTCGGCGCGGGCATCCACTACTGCCTGGGCGCCCCCCTGGCCCGCCTGGAACTGACGACGCTCTTCGACGAACTCCTGCGCCGGGCCCCGGGAATGCGACTGGTCTCGGAGCCGGCGCGGAAGCCGGGATATGCGATCAGGGGGTTCGAGGAGCTGGTGGTGGAGGTGTGAGGTGACACCTGGCTCGGGGCGCAGCAGGCGGGAGCCGCGTCCGTGGACCTGGTGAGGGTGCCGGCGTCGGCCTTCACCACGTAGACCTCCCAGGGCTCCTTGCCGGGGCCCGTGACCCAGACCTTGTCCTGGAGCGCGTAGCAGCAGGACGTGTCGTTCTCCTCGGCGGTGGTCAGGCCGGCGTCCTTCAGGCGGGTGGCGGCCGCGGCGACCCGGGCCGCGTCCTCGACCTCGACGCCGAGGTGGTCGAGCCGGGTGTCCTCGCCGGTGGCGCCCTCGATCAGGACGAGCTTGAGCGGCGGTTCGGCGACGGCGAAGTTCGCGTATCCGGGGCGGCGCTTGGCGGGTTCCACGCCGAAGAGCTTCGTGTAGAAGGCGACCGAGGCCTCCAGGTCGGCGACGCGCAGGGCGAGCTGGACACGGGACATGGCTGTCTCCTTGATTCGATTCTCATCGATGCAGCTGGGCGAGTTCGAGGTTGTCACCGGGATAGATGGCTGTCAATATCGATGCATGTCGAAATGGGAACTGCCCCTGGCCGAGCAGGACGAGACGGCGGCCTGCTGTTCGCCGATGGTCCGGGAGCCGCTGGACGAGGCGTCCGCCGTCGATCTGGCGAAGACGTTCAAGGCGCTGTCCGACCCGGTGCGACTGCGCCTGCTCTCGCTGATCGCCTCGCACGAGGGCGGCGAGGCGTGCGTCTGCGACCTCACCGGCCCGTTCGACGTCTCGCAGCCGACGATCTCCCACCACCTGAAGGTGCTGCGCGACGCCGGCCTGGTCGGCTCCGAGCGCCGGGGCACCTGGGTCTACTACTGGGTCCTGCCCACCGCCCTCGCCCGGCTCTCCTCGCTCCTGCGGGCCCCCTCCGACGCCGTGCCCGCCGCCGCCGGGACGCCCTGATGGAAGCGCCGCTGCGGCGCCGCGCGCTCGCCGAACTGGTGGGCACGGCCGCCCTCGTGGCCGTCGTCGTGGGCTCCGGGATCCAGGCTGCCGAGCTGACCCAGGACGTCGCCGTCCGGCTGCTCGCCAACGCCCTCGCCACCGTCTTCGGCCTCGGCGTGCTCATCGCCCTGCTCGGCCCGGTGTCCGGCGCCCACTTCAACCCGGCGGTGACCCTGGCCGTCTGGTGGGCCGGCCGCCGCGACGGGACCGGGCCGACACCGCGCGACGTCGCGGCCTACCTGCCCGCGCAGACGGCCGGAGCCGTCGGCGGCGTGGTCCTGGCGAACGCCATGTTCGCCGGCCCCCTCGTCTCCCTCTCCGCCCACGACCGGTCCGCCGGCCACCTGTGGCTCGCCGAGACCGTCGCGACCGGAGGGCTCGTCCTCCTGGTCCTCGGGCTCGGGCGCACCGGACAGCGGCACCTCGGCCCGGTGCTGGTCGCCTCCTACATCGGGGCGGCCTACTGGTTCACCTCGTCCACCAGTTTCGCCAACCCGGCCGTCACCGTCGGCCGCGCCTTCTCCGACACCTTCGCGGGCATCGCCCCCGCCTCCGTACCGCCCTTCGTCACGGCTCAGCTCCTGGGCGCCGGAGCCGCGGTCGTCCTGGCCACCGCCCTCTTCGGCCGTACTCCGGAGGCCGGCCGTACTTACGGACCTCCGACGTGGTCGTCACGATGGGCTGCGAGCACGCCGACCGGGTCCTGGAGATCTACCGGCTCGGCATCGCGACCGGGCACGCCACCTTCGAGACCGCCGCGCCCGCCTGGCCCGAGTTCGACGCCTCCCGCCTGCCGGACCACCGCATCGTCGCCGTGGACCGGGCGGGCGACGTCGTCGGCTGGACCGCCGTCACCCCCGTCTCGGACCGCCGCGCCTACGCGGGCGTCGTCGAGCACTCCGTCTACGTGCACCCCGACGCCCGCGGCCGGGGCGTCGGCCTCACCCTGCTCACCGCCCTGCTCGCCTCCACCGACGCGGCCGGCGTCTGGACCGTCCAGTCCGGGATCTTCCCCGAGAACACCGCCGGCCTGGCCCTGCACCACCGGGCGGGCTTCCGCACCGTCGGCACCCGCGAACGCCTCGGCCGTCACCACGGCACCTGGCGCGACGTCCTCCTGCTCGAACGCCGCAGCCCGACCGTCGGGACCGGACGGCACCCGCTCTGGGAGAGCGGTGCTCACACCCCCGGCAGCCTCAACCCCCACGCCCCCTCCCGTACCGTCCACGTCCGCCGTCGCACCGGGCCCGACAGGCGGCCGTCCGCGCGGTAGCGGAAGTCGGGGCCCGAGACGGTGAGGGTGTGGGCGGTCGCGCGGCGGGGCGGGGACGACGGAGGGTGGACGGTCACCTCGGCCGCGCCGGCGACCGAGCGGGCCGTCAGGGCCTCCAGGGGGGCGTCCACGTCCGCGAGGAGGACGCCGTCGGCCTCCACCCGCAGGGGGTGGAGCCGGACCGCCGGGGGCACCAGGGTGCGGACCAGGGAGCGGCAGGTGCCCCAGACCGACGGGGCCGCCGGGGCCGGGACCGGGACGGCCGGGACCAGGAGGTCCCCGAGGACGACGCCGTCGCTGTCGTCCACCAGCAGGTCCAGGCGGCGCACCGCCCCGCCCAGGGCCGCCCGCGCCGCCGCCGGCGTGGAGCGCGGCACGCCGAGCGCGTGGGCCACCTCCACGGCCTCCGGAGCCCCGATCGGCACCAGGGCGAGGGCCCCCTCCGCCAGCTCCCGCTCGCGGTGCAGCAGCGTCACCGCGCGCAGCAGGGCGCGGTCGTCCCCGAGCAGCACGGGGCGCCGGGAGCCGCGCCGGGCCAGGGCCCGGGAGAATTCCTCCGGGCCGTCCGGCAGGCATATCTTCGCCTCCGCTCCGGCGGACAGGACATCCTTCGCGATCCGTACGGACTCGCCGTCGCTTCGGCGGGCGACCGGGTCGACGATGACCAGCAGCTGGTCGTGATCCGACACCTCGGTCCTTCCTCGGGTAGCATCTTTGTGCAAGAGCCCCTTGCGCTATTGCGCCAGGGGCTTCGTCTATTCCGGGGCACCACCGGTGAGGCGGCGTACGCCCCCTGACCTTGGACATGCCCCACCCGGAAGGGGTGTACGCCTGTGCCCGCACTTGTGCTGCTCGGTGCTCAGTGGGGTGACGAGGGCAAGGGAAAGGCCACCGACCTGCTCGGTGGATCCGTCGACTATGTGGTGCGCTACCAGGGCGGCAACAACGCCGGCCACACGGTCGTCGTCGGCGACCAGAAGTACGCGCTGCATCTTCTCCCTTCCGGAATCCTCTCGCCGGGGTGCACCCCGGTGATCGGAAACGGTGTCGTCGTCGACCCGGCGGTCCTGCTCTCCGAGCTGAGTGGGCTGAACGAGCGCGGCGTCGACACGTCGAAGCTCCTGATCAGCGGCAACGCCCACCTGATCACCCCGTACAACGTCACCCTCGACAAGGTGACGGAACGGTTCCTCGGCAAGCGCAAGATCGGCACCACGGGCCGGGGCATCGGCCCGACCTACGCCGACAAGATCAACCGCGTCGGCATCCGGGTCCAGGACCTGTACGACGAGTCGATCCTCACCCAGAAGGTCGAAGCGGCCCTGGAGGGGAAGAACCAGCTCCTCGCCAAGCTGTACAACCGGCGGGCCATCGAGGCCGAGCAGATCGTCGAGGAGATGCTCCAGTACGCGGAGCAGATCAAGCCGTTCGTGGCCGACACCACCCTGATCCTCAACAACGCGCTGGACGAGGACAAGGTCGTGCTCTTCGAGGGCGGCCAGGGCACCCTGCTCGACGTCGACCACGGCACGTACCCCTTCGTCACCTCCTCGAACCCGACCGCCGGCGGCGCCTGCACCGGCACCGGCGTGGGCCCGACGAAGATCAGCCGGGTCATCGGCATCCTCAAGGCGTACACGACCCGTGTCGGCGCCGGTCCGTTCCCGACCGAGCTGTTCGACCAGGACGGCGAGGACCTGCGCCGCATCGGCGGCGAGCGCGGCGTCACCACCGGCCGCGACCGCCGCTGCGGCTGGTTCGACGCGGTCATCGCCCGCTACGCCACCCGCGTCAACGGCCTGACCGACTTCTTCCTCACCAAGCTGGACGTGCTCACCGGCTGGGAGCAGATCCCGGTCTGCGTCGCGTACGAGATCGACGGCAAGCGCGTCGAGGAGCTGCCCTACTCGCAGACCGACTTCCACCACGCGAAGCCGGTCTACGAGATGCTGCCGGGCTGGTCCGAGGACATCACCAAGGCCAAGACCTTCGCCGACCTGCCGAAGAACGCGCAGGCCTACGTGAAGGCCCTGGAGGAGATGTCGGGCGCCCCGATCTCCGCCATCGGCGTCGGCCCCGGCCGCACCGAGACGATCGAGATCAACTCCTTCCTGTAGGCACGGGGGCCTTCCTCCGGTCACGGGAGTACGGGTGAGGGCCCGCCCCCGGTCACCACCGGGGTGCGGGCCCTCACCCGTCCCCGCAGATCCTCAGCCCCCTGGGGGTGGCGCAGGGCAGGTGTCCGTGGACGCGGACCACGTCCTGGCCGGCGCCCCGGGTGAGGTAGGCGAGGAAGCCGGCCGTCAGGGAGTCGATCGGCGGCTCGCCCCAGGTGTAGGCGTACTCGATCTCCCGGTACGGGTAGCCGGACGCGCCCAGCTCGTCCACGTTCGCCGCGCGTCCGTCGATCGCGATCCGGCGCACGCCCTTCAGGGCGCTGGCCGCGCGCAGTTCGCTGTAGCCGAGGGCGCCGGGGAGGCGGGCGACGGTGTCCAGGACCTGTTCGGTGGAGTCGAGTTCGCACCGGATCACCCTCGCCTCGGCGTCGTCGCGGTGCTCGCAGTCGCGGGAGGAGTGGGCCGGTTCGTTGCGGCCGAGGACCCGGCGCTGGAAGACCTCCCTGGTGCCGGAGTTGGCGTCCCGGCTCACCAGCAGGATCGGCAGCCGGGGGCCGCCGACCGCGCTCCAGTCGGTGATCTCGCCCCGGTAGATCCGGCGGATCCGGTCCAGGCTCAGGTCGTCCACGGGGACGTCGGCGTGGACGACGAGGGTGAAGAGGGAGACGGCGACCATGCTCTCCCGCAGCTTCGGATAGCCGCCGGGCTTGCGCCCGTCGGAGAGGGCGACGACGGCGGGGGACCCCTTGCCGCCCTTCCCGCCCTTCGCGCCGGCGGCGGCCAGCTCCCGTATCCCGGCGGTCGAGCCGTGCGCGTCCACGATCACCGTCGCGCCCGCGCAGTCCTTCTCGTACTTCTTCGCCAGCTCCCGTACGACGGGGGCGAAGGCCGTCGAGCCGGTGACCGTGAGGGTGCCCCGGGCGCAGCCCATCGGCGGCGGGACCTCCTCCCGGACGATGATCGCGGCGAGGGCGACCACGCAGGCGGTGAGGACGACGGTGACGGTCCGCGCGACCCCGCTGAAGACGGGCGCCTCGTCGTCGGGGGTGGTGCTGTGGTTGACGTGGACGTGGCCCTCGGCGATGTTCCCGTCGACCGTGACGGGGCTGCCGATCGGGCCGCCGCCGAGCAGGACGAGCAGCTTGTAGTGGGCGCCCCGGTTGAGCGGGACCTTCGGCAGCAGGACGCTGGTGGCGCCCTCGGCGGGGCCCGTCCAGGTGTCGGGGAAGTGGCTGAGGAGGCGGGGGTGGTCGGGGGCGGTGACGACGACCGCCTTCACGTGCCGCCCCTCGAACTCGACGGTCAGACCGTGGTCGTCGCCGTCCGTGTAGTGGTCGGAGGTGACGGACAGGGCCCCGTCGTTCTCGATCCTGAGCAGGACGAGGGTGGCGTCCGCCAGGTCGGGACTCGCGTTGAAGAAGCCGCGCCGCACGGCCACGCCGGGGCCCGCGCCCGTGACGGCGCTGTGCGCCGTGCCGCCGCCGATGGCCGTGTCGAGCTGGACGCGGTAGCCGATCCGCCGCTGGTGCGGCACCCGCCGCTCGTACCAGACGGCGCCGGCCGAGACGAGGACGCCGAGGAGGGCGGTGAACACGGCGATGAGGTTCTCAGCGGTGAGCCATTCCACGCGCGCGACGGTACGCACGCGTGTGCGGGTCGGTGGGGGACGTCGCCGCCCGTCACCAGGAGTTCTCCCTTCCGCAAGCCGGACTGCGAGCGCCTCCCTCCTCAGGTGTCGCGCGGGCGGGTCATCAGCGGTTGCCGGGGCCGGGGAGCCTCTGTGTAATGGCCACGAGGGGGCTTCCGTACGAGGAGTACACGAGCAGTGCCGAGCAGGACCAGGCACCACCTGGCAGGACCGAGCAGTGCAGGAGCACCCCATGCGCGTCGTCGAAGTGATCTCCTACGGCGGACCCGAGGTCCTCAGGATCGCCAACCGTCCCGAGCCGGAGGCCGGTGACGTCCCGGGCCGGGTGCGCGTACGGCTCAAGGCCGCCGCCGTGCACCAGGCGGACCTGCGGATCCGCTCCGGGCGGTGGGCCGCCTTCCTGGGCGAGCTGGCCCCGCCCTTCGTCCTCGGTTTCGACTTCGCGGGCGTGCTCCTGGACGCCGCGCCCGGCCTCCCCGAGGGGACCCGGGTGGCCGGGTTCATCCCCTGGGTGACGGAGGGGACGGGTGAGGGCTCGTACGCGGAGGTGATCCGCGCCGACCCCGAGTGGCTGGCGCCGATCCCCGAGGACATGGAGTTCACCACGGCCGCCTCGGTGCCGCTCTCCGCCCTCGCGGCCTACCAGGCCGTCGACCTCCTGGACCTTCCCGGAGGCTCCCCGGTGCTGGTCAGCGGGGCCGGCGGGGTGGTGGGCCGGTTCGCCGTCCAGCACGCCGCCGCCGCGGGGTACCGGGTGATCGTCCTCGCCGACGAGGACGACCGGTACGAGCTGCTGAAGCTCGGCGCCGAGGAACTCGTCCCGCGCGGCGACCCGGCGGACGTCGTCGCCAAGGTGCGGGCCCACGTCCCGGAGGGGGTCGCGGCCGTCCTGGACGCCGCGCTCATCGGCGCCCCGCTGCTGCCCGCCCTGCGGGACGGCGGGACCTTCGTCTCGGCCTCCGGCGAGCGGCTGCCGGACCGGGTCCGGGACATCGACGTCACCGCGATCCGGCCCCGCCCGGACGCCGCGCGCCTGAAGGCGATCCTGGACGGCGTCGCCGCCCGCGAGCTGACCACCAGGACGGCGGACATCGTCCCCCTGGCGTCCGTCGCCGAGGCCCACCGCCGCGCGGAGGCGGGCCACCGGCCGGGCCGGATCGTGCTGCTGATCTGACCTCCCCGCCTTCTGGATCCGACTCCCGCCCTCTGGATCCGGGTCCCGCTTCGGCCTGCGCCGCATGACGCCCCCCTGCGGCGGGAGAGCTCCGCCGTGGCGAAGCTCGACCTGTGTCTGTCCCGGCTGAGCGGTGACGCGTTCGGGGAGCACGTCGGGGCCGACCGCCTGACCGTTCCGCAGGTGGCGGAGCACATCGCCGCCTCGGCCGGGCCGCGCCTCGCGCCCGACACCGGCGGCGCGCTGCGGGCGCGTCTGCGGCGGACGGCGACCGGGCTCCGGCACATCCGGTCCGACTGAGCGACGCACCCCGGGTCCGCCGTCGCCCCCGTTGAGGCCTCCGGGGTTCCCGGGGCGGGAGAAAAAATGGAGAACACCTTTCCGAAGATTTTGTGAGAGAGTCTCAGCTGACGGCGGTCGCCACGCGCACCGCCGATCAGGAACGTCCCGGGGGGGATTTTCATGAGCATCAAGCGGAACCGGCGTGCCTTCGAGGGCGCGCCCACGACCTCGGCCGTCGCCGCGGGCCCCTTCGCGCGGGCCGCGCGAAGAACGGCGACCCGGGGGCCGGAGTAACACGAGTGACCGTCGGGACGGGGGGCTCCCATGTGTCCCGTGTTGCTCATGTGAGAATCTTTCGTACGACCGGCGGCCCGCCTCACACGCCGCCGACGAGAACCACCGCGGGGGACCTTCCATGACCATCGACCGACGCCGGCGCGTGCCAGGGCGCGCGCCCGTCGCCATCGCCGTCGCCGCGGTGACCACCGCCGACCGTGACCGCCCGGCCCCGCTCGACGGGACGGCCGGGACCGGCACCGGCTCCCAGAACCTCACCCTCCACTGAAACCCGGCGGATCCGGCCCGGTGGGCACTCCGGGGCACCACGCGCCCCGCCCCACCGGGCGTGCCGGACCGCCGAACGCACCACACATCACACCGCTCCGGGCCGGCACACCGCCCGGAGCGTCCGAGAAACATTCGATGAGCATCCCAGGGGGGATCTCCATGAAGATCAACCGAGGCCGTCGCGCGCTCAAGGGCGCGTTCGTCGCCACCGCCGTCGCCGTCGCCGCTGCGACCGCCGCCGGCACCGCCTTCGCCACCGGCGCGCCCGTCGGGCCCGGCCGGGCCGTCGCCGAGGCCAAGAACGAGTTCCAGCCCGAGAGCACCGCGCGGGTGGGCGCCTTCGACGCCCAGGACGAGATCCTCGACGCGCCCATCTTCGTCATGAACGGCATCCACAAGAGGACCGGGGAGTACCACTTCTTCGGCCCCAACGGCACCGGCGGCTTCGACGCCAGCCTGAACTTCGGGCCCGCCGAGCCGGGCACGGTCGACATGATCGATTTCGACCTGGACCAGGACAACCTCGCCGACGGCAGCTGGACCCTCTTCAAGAACGGGACCCTGAGGTTCGACGGGATCATCGGCGAGGAGTTCGTCCAGAAGCAGGTCGGCAAGGGCTGGAACATCTACCCGACGGTCTTCTCGCCGGGCAGCATCGGCGGCGCCGCGCAGTACGACCTCCTCGCGATCGACACGGCCGGCACGCTGTGGAGCTACCTCTCCTACCCGGACGGGCGCCTCACCGCCCGCACCAAGGTCGGCGGCGGCTGGACCATCTACAACCAGGTCGCCGGTCTCGGTGACCTGACGGGCGACGGCAAGGCCGACGTCGTGGCCCGCGACAAGGCCGGTGTCCTGTGGCTGTACAAGGGCACGGGCAACTACAAGGCCCCCTTCACCGCCCGCACCCAGATCGGTGGCGGCTGGAACACGTTCGACCGCATCCTGTCCACGGGCGACCTCGACCTCGACGGCAAGGTGGACCTGATCGCCCGCAAGTCGAACGGCGAGCTGTACCGCTACTCGGGCACGGGTTCGGCCGCGGCCCCGTTCGCGAAGGCCGTCAAGATCGGCACCGGCTTCCAGAACTTCAACCTGCTGTAAGCGAGTTGGCGTTGCCGTGAGCAACGGGCCCGGAGTGGACGGTTCTCGTCCGCCCCGGGCCCTTCCGTTTGCCGCCCCCTGTCACGATTTCTGGTCTAGACCTTGACAGGTCCAGACCAATCGCGATTCGCTGGCCCTTCCCGAACCCGGATTCCCCCACCCGGAAGGACGAGCGATGCTCCGTAAGCTGCTCACCCTGTTCGCCGCGCTCTGTACGGCCGTGGGCCTGGCCGTACTGCTCCCCGCGGCCTCGGCAGGGGCGGCTCCCGCCTGCGTGACGGCGTGGAACTCCTCCACGGTCTACACCGGCGGCAAGACCGCCTCGTACAACGGCCACAACTGGTACGCGAAGTGGTGGACGCAGAACGAGCGCCCCGGCTCCTCGGACGTCTGGCGCGACGAGGGCTCCTGCGGCACCGGCGGCGGTGACGACGGCGGCCAGACCAACGGCTTCGTGGTCTCCGAGGCCCAGTTCAACCAGATGTTCCCGAACCGGAACCCGTTCTACACGTACGCGGGCCTGGTCAACGCCCTCAAGTCGTACCCGGCCTTCGCCAACACCGGCAGCGACACGGTGAAGAAGCAGGAGGCCGCGGCCTTCCTCGCCAACGTCTCCCACGAGACCGCCGGGCTCTACTACATCGTCGAGCAGAACACGGCCAACTACCCGCACTACTGCGACGCCGGGAAGCCCTACGGCTGCCCCGCCGGCCAGGCCGCTTACTACGGCCGCGGCCCGATCCAGCTCTCCTGGAACTTCAACTACAAGGCGGCCGGTGACGCCCTCGGCATCGACCTCCTGAACAACCCCTGGCGCGTCGAGCAGGACCCGGCCGTCGCCATGGCCACCGGCCTCTGGTACTGGAACACCCAGAACGGCCCCGGCACGATGACCCCGCACAACGCCATGGTCAACGGCGCGGGCTTCGGCGAGACGATCCGCTCGATCAACGGCACCCTGGAGTGCAACGGCGGCAACCCGGCCCAGGTGCAGAGCCGGGTCACCAAGTACCAGCAGTTCACCCAGATCCTGGGCGTCCCGACCGGCGCGAACCTGTCCTGCTGACGGTCGGTTAGCTCTGCCAGGCGACGAACTGGCTCCACGCGGCGGGCTCCACGGCGAACGTGGGCCCGCCGTCGTGCTGCTTGGAGTCACGGAGGTGGACGGCGTGCGCGCAGGACGCGACCTCGACGCAGTTGCCGCCACTGCTGTCGCTGTACGAGGACTTGTGCCAGTCGAAGGCGACCTCGACGCAGTCGCCGCCGTTGTCATTGCTGTAACTGGACTTGAACCAGTGCAGGGTGCTGCTCATGTTCCCTCTCCCGCCAACCGCTCGATGAGGCCCAGTGAGGCACGAGGGTCCAGGGCCTGTGCCCGGATCTTCGCATAACGCTGGGCGTACGTACTCACCTTCACGGGGTCGGTGATCAGCACGCTTTCGTCCTGGACCTCCAGGTAGACGAGCCGGGTGTGCTCGTCGGTCTCGACCAGGTTCATCATGCCTCGGGCTCCAGCGTTCTCTCCGCTCAGGCCGACGTCCAGGGGCAGAACCTGGATCGTGACGTTCTTGCGCCGAGCGCACTCCAGCAAGTAGCGGTACTGCTCCCGCATGATCTCCTCGCTGCCGTACTTCCGCAGCAGTGCCGCCTCGTCCAGGATCAGTTCGATCAGCCGCAGCGGCTTCTTGTCGAAGATCGCCTTGCGGTCCATTCGAGCCTTGACCAGCTCCTCGACCCGTTCCTCCGTGGGCGTTGGATACCCGCCCGCGATCTGCGCCCGTGCGTACGGCTCCGTCTGGAACAGTCCGTGGATGTTGGGGGCCGAGTACAGGCACAGGCTCAGGGCCGTCTGCTCGATCTGCGCGTAGTCCCGGAACAGCTCCGGCAGCTTCTCCAGCCGTACGAGCGGACGCATCTCCGCGAAGATGCCCGTGCCGCCGCCCAGCGCCCCCTCCAGCTGCACCATCATGCCGTCGCTCACCGGCTGGGCCAGCGTCTCCAGGGCGCTGATCGCCGCCCCCGTGTAGCCCATACGGGACCCGAGCTGTTCCTGTGTCAGCCCTTCCTTGATGCGCATTCGCTTGACCAGAGTGGCCACCATCCGCGCCACCGGGCCAGCCGTTTCCTTGTTCTCCGCTCGCGCCATTCGCGATCCCCAATCGAACTCAACCGGACTCAACCGGTCTCAACTGTTCCCCGCCGAATTCAACTCCCTGTGGGGCGCGTTGGCGCAGGTCAAGCACTTACCGACGCACCGTCAGCAGTCGTGGAAAACGCTAGCGTCGGCGCGGGAACATGTCTCCGTGATTGAAGAGAATCGGGAAGTAGAAGTGGGCTGGATTCCAGTTTCCGGATTCCAGCTTCGTAAGGCCGGCGTACAATTCGACGCCGTTCGAGTGGATGGTGAGGACGGGCGTCGGCTGGCCGACTGGATGGAGGCGCTCACCGGCGGTGATCCGGGACCGGTCGTCATCGAGGCGAACGGGCGGCGCGGGGTCTACTTCCTGGTGCCGCCGGGGACGACGGCCCACAAGGCGTGGCCGCGCGGGGTGACCCGCTTCAACGCGGGACCGGCGCACGTGAGCTACGTACCGGTGCCCGCGCTGACCGGACGGACCTGGCCGCTCGCGTGGCGGTGTCCGCCGTCGGGGCCCGACCGGTTCGTGCACCCGCTGCTCCTGCGGAGGGTCGTCACGGAGCTGCTGGAGCGCCCGCGCCCACTGCTTCCGGTGCAAAGCCCTCCAGGGCCGTGAGGGCCCGGGAGAGCCGCTCCAGGACCCGTACGTCGAACGCCTCCTGCCCGCCCAGCTCCCGCAGGAGCAGTGCGGCGGACCGCCGCCCGGCCCTGCTCCGTGAGGGCGAGGAGCTTGGCGCGGGCGATCCCCGGGGTCGGTAAGGGCGTGGAGGCGAGCGGGTTGCTTGCATGCAGATTTGCATGCAGCATGGGTGCATGGTTGCACTGCAGATTCGTGACGTACCGGAGGACATGCGGGACCGGCTCGCGGCCATAGCGGGCGAGCGCGGCCAGTCCTTGCAGGCGTACCTCTTCGACCTGCTCAGTGACGAAGTGCGGCGCCGTGACAATCTGGCCGTCATCGAGGGGTTCTCCGCCGGTCGTTACCGGGCGCGGCTCGACACCGCCGACGTGCTGGACGCCCTGCGGACCGGACGCGAGGAACGTGACGCCGCCCTCGGTGTGCCGGAGGGCGGCGAGTGATCGTCGTCGACGCGTCCGTCTTCGCGTTCTCCCTGCTCGACCAGGGCGGCATCGGGGATCGCTGCCGCGCCGCCCTCGCCGCCGACGCCCGATGGATCGCTCCGGAGCACTGGATGGTCGAGGTGCTGTCGGTGATCCGGGGCAACCTGCTCGGCGGAAAGATCTCGAAGGAGCACGCGGAGGACGCCGTCGCCGCCCTCGGGCGGCTGGAGCCCGTCGTCCCGCTGTCGCGTGTCCTCCTGCCCCGGATGTGGGAGCTGCGGGGGAACCTCACCGCCTACGACGCCGCCTACGTCGCCGCGGCGGAGGCGTACGGCTGTGCTCTGGTCACCGCCGACGGGCGTCTGGCCCGCGCCTCCGGCATCCGTTGCCCCGTGGAGGCCGTCGTCCTCTGAGCCGTACCGGGCACGACCGGGAGAGCAACGTGTCGCGTCCCTCCCGGTCTCGGTGGACAAGATGGCCATGGCCCTTCCCACCTGCGATTCCTTACCCTCGGCCGCATGACCCCTCATGCCGCACCCGATCCGCAGGCCGGCGCCGCCGTCAAGGCCGCCGACCGTGCCCACGTGTTCCACTCCTGGTCCGCCCAGGGCCTGATCGACCCGCTCGCCGTCGCCGGCGCCGAGGGTTCGTACTTCTGGGACTACGACGGCAACCGCTACCTCGACTTCACCAGCGGTCTCGTCTACACCAACATCGGCTACCAGCACCCCAGGGTCGTCGCCGCGATCCAGGAGCAGGCCGGGAAGCTCGCCACCTTCGCGCCCGCCTTCGCCGTGGACGTCCGCTCCGAGGCCGCACGCCTCATCGCCGAGCGCACCCCGGGCGACCTGGACAAGATCTTCTTCACCAACGGCGGCGCCGAGGCCGTCGAGAACGCCGTCCGCATGGCCCGTCTGCACACGGGCCGCACGAAGGTGCTCTCCGCCTACCGCTCGTACCACGGCGCCACCTCCACCGCGATCAACCTGACCGGCGACCCGCGCCGCTGGGCCTCCGACACCGGCTCCGCGGGCGTCGTGCGCTTCTGGGCGCCGTTCCTCTACCGCTCGCCCTTCTACGCCACCACCGAGGCGGAGGAGTGCGCGCGGGCCCTCCAGCACCTGGAGGACACGATCGCCTTCGAGGGTCCGGCGACCGTCGCCGCGCTCGTCCTGGAGACCGTCCCCGGCACCGCCGGCATCATGACCCCGCCGCCCGGCTACCTCGCCGGCGTGCGCGAGATCTGCGACAGGTACGGCATCGTCTTCGTCCTGGACGAGGTCATGGCCGGCTTCGGCCGCACCGGAAAGTGGTTCGCCGCCGAGCACTTCGACGTCGTGCCCGACCTGATGACCTTCGCCAAGGGCGTGAACTCCGGCTACGTGCCGCTCGGCGGCGTCGCCATCAACGCCGAGATCGCCGCCACCTTCGACAAGCGCCCGTACCCCGGCGGCCTGACCTACTCCGGTCACCCGCTGGCCTGCGCCGCCGCCGTCGCCACCATTCGGGTGATGGAGGACGAGAAGGTCGTCGAGCACGCCGCGCACATCGGCGAGACCGTCCTCGGCCCCGGCCTGCGCGAACTGGCCGAACGCCACCCCTCGGTGGGCGAGGTCCGCGGCCTCGGCGTCTTCTGGGCGCTCGACCTGGTCAGGAACAGGGAGACCCGCGAGCCGCTCGTCCCGTACAACGCGGCCGGCGAGGCCAACGCCCCCATGGCCGCCTTCGCCGCCGCCGCGAAGAAGCACGGCCTGTGGCCCTTCGTGAACATGAACCGCACCCACGCCGTCCCCGCCTGCAACGTCTCCGAGGCGGAGGCCAAGGAGGGCCTCGCGGCCCTGGACGCGGCCCTCTCGGTGGCCGACGAGCACACCGCGTAAGCGCTGGTACGAGCCGTACCGGAGAGGTCCCCTCCGTCTGGACTAGGGTGTCCGGAGCCGGACGGAGGGGACCCACCACCATGCCCGCGAGCGGAGGCGTCACCCGCAGCACCCTGCGACAGCAGATCGCGGACGCGCTGCGTGACGAGGTGCTCGCGGGCCGTCTCGAGGCCGGGCGGGAGTTCACCGTCAAGCAGATCGCCGAGCAGTACGGCGTCTCGGCCACGCCCGTCCGCGAAGCCCTCGTGGACCTCTGCGCGCAGGGGCTCCTCGACTCCGACCAGCACCGCGGCTTCCGCGTCCACCGGTACTCCGTGGACGACTACCGGCGGATGGTCGAGGCCCGCATGCTCGTCGTCGAGGGCATCTTCCGCCGTCGCGCTACCACCCTCCCGCCCCCGCCCCCGGCCCCCGAGCCCGGCATCGGGGTCGTGCTCGTCTCCGTGCGCCGCCGGGGCGAGGCCGCCGCGCGCGCGGCCCGCGCCGGGGACCTGGACGTCCTCGTCGGCTACGACATCCGCTACTGGCGCGAGCTGGGGCGCCTGGTCGCCGCCAACGACCACCTCGCGGACTTCCTGCACCGGCTCCGCGTCCAGGCCTGGGCCTTCTCCGTCCCCCACCTGCGCTCCGAGCGGGACCTCCTGGGCCGGCTGTGGAGCGGGCACGTGGACCTGATCGACGCGATCACCCGCGGCGACGCGGAGGCCGCCGTGACGGTCGTGCGGGAGTACAACGCGCACGCGCTGGAATGGGCGGACGGGCTGGAGCGGCGGGGAGAGCGGGGACCGGCGGGTTGAGGGGGCGCCTCCGGGGGCAGGTCCTCAGCGGGTGGGCGTGGTCGGACGATCCGACTACCCTGGCCGTCCCTGCAACTGACGGAGAGCGAGCCTCCCTTGGCCTGTGACCTGTGGCTGGTCCCCCTCGTCGACGTGCTGTGCCACAGCCCCGACAACCCCTTCGCCGAAGAGATCGCCGCCTACGACGCCGTCCTCAGCGCCTCGGGCCTGCCGACCGTGCCCGTCTACGCGTACATGCCGGGGCTCTCCGGCGACGTCGCCCCGGTCGCCGGGTTCGACTACGAGGCCCTGCACTTCCTGCGCCGCGCCTACCTGCTCCAGGTGCACGGCCTGCCGGTCGAGCCGGTCGGCGAGCTGGGCGGGGACTACGAACAGCTCCTGGAGATGTTCGAGGCGACCGCCCAGCAGTCGCACCTGGTCTGGCACTACGACCACGCGGGCGCGTACGTGCCGGTCGACTTCCCGGCGCCGCTCGCCAGCGACGAGCTGCTGGAGGGCGGCGGACCGCTCGGCTCCTCGCACGGGCTGCTGCGGGAACTCCAGTTCGTGGCGCCCTCGATCGGCATCGACCCGGCGAACCCGCCGGCCGCCCCGCTGCCGCCGGAGCGGCCGACCGCCCTGGAGGAGCCGGCCGTCGGCCCCTCCCCGCACGACCAGGGGCCCTTCGCCCGGGAGCGCCACGTGTGGCTGGGGCTGCACGCGGCGGCGACCCGGAGCCTGGCCCAGGGCTCGATGATCATCCTGAGCTGATCTTCGCGGGCCCGGCGCCCCCGGAGAGGCCTCAGCGGGCCTCCGGGGGCCGCTGGCGCGGCATGTTCGGGCGGGTGCCCGGCGGCAGCGGGAAGCGGCCGCTCACGGGCTGGACGCTCTCGGGCCGGGACGGCACCACGCCGACCGACTGGAGCGCGAGCGGCGCCGGACCCGAGCGGAACTCGACCATCCAGTCGGCGGTCTCCGCCCGTACCAGCTCCGTCACGTCCTCCGAGAAGCGGCGCAGCACGCCGAGACAGCGCTCGGCCGCCTCGCTCGCGGTGCCCTCCGTGGGCCCGAGGACCTCCCGGACGCTCTCCGAGGCCCAGTCGAACTGGAGCACCTGGAGCCGCCGCTGCACCGCCTGCGCCGTCGCCACGTCCCGCATCCAGCCCGACGTCACCCCGAAGTACCGGTCGCAGGCCATGCACGCGGCGCCGAGCAGCAGCGACAGATAGCCCCAGCCGGCCGTGCCCGCGGCGACCCCGGTCAGGTCGAGCAGCGGCAGCGCGGCGCCCGCGGTCACCCCGACGGTGGTGCCGACGCGCAGGAGGCGGGCGGCGCGGCGTTTCCAGACCCGGTCGGACAGGTACCACTCGGCGGTGCGCAGGGCGTTCGCCTCCACCCAGCGGTACAGCTCGTCGAGCCGCTCGGCCGGCTCGCCCCAGTCCCCCAGGGGGAAGGGTCTGCCGGCCAGGTCGCGGCCGCTCGCGCCGCGGCCGGCCGGGCCGGGACGGCCGGTCGACCCGGGGTGGACGTCTCCCCCGGGGTGCCCCGGTGGCTGCATCTCCGGCTGCTGGCTCACCGGGGGACTCCTCTGTTCGGCTCAGCGCCTCCGCTCGGCTCGGCGCTCGTGTCGCTCGTGTCCTTCTGGGACATGCGGTGCACGTGGTGCCTGCCCTTCCTACCGCCGAATGGAGGGCGGCGGGCCCGGAATCCCAGGATTTCCGCCCGCAAGAGGGTGTTGATCAGGTAGAGGAGCCCGCGATTTCTCACCTGAAAGAGTGGTGGAGGCAGCGCAGGCGGGGACCACGTAGGCTCGGCGTACCGAGTCAGACATATGGACCGTACGTACCGACCGGACGCGCGGACCGTACGTACCGACCGGACATGCCGACCAGACGTCCAGACCGGACGACGTACCGACCCTCAGGAGTGACCGTGATTCCCGGTGGTGGCCAGCCCAACATGCAGCAGCTTCTCCAGCAGGCCCAGAAGATGCAGCAGGACCTCGCCAGGGCGCAGGAGGAGCTCGCGGCGACCGAGGTCGACGGACAGGCGGGCGGCGGCCTGGTCCGGGCGACCGTGACCGGCTCCGGCGAGCTGCGCGGCCTGGTGATCGACCCCAAGGCGGTCGATCCGGAGGACACCGAGACGCTGGCCGACCTGATCGTGGCCGCCGTGCAGGCCGCCAACGACAACGCGCAGCAGCTCCAGCAGGCCAAGCTGGGCCCGCTGGCCCAGGGCATGGGCGGCCTGCCGGGCCTCGGCCTCTGAGACCCGCCGGCGGGGCCCGTCCACGGCACCCCCTCCGTTGGGCTCCCCAGGCCCGGCCCCAGCCACTACCGTAAGAATCAAGCACCCCCGAGAAGGGCGTTCCGTTGTACGAAGGCGTGGTTCAGGACCTCATCGACGAACTGGGCAGGCTGCCCGGCGTCGGTCCCAAGAGC
Organism: Streptomyces sp. NPDC012825; assembly: GCF_042900925.1. Classification (NCBI taxonomy): domain Bacteria; kingdom Bacillati; phylum Actinomycetota; class Actinomycetes; order Kitasatosporales; family Streptomycetaceae; genus Streptomyces; species Streptomyces sp. NPDC012825. Next base: position 464,162 of record NZ_JBIBBZ010000003.1, read on the forward strand.
GCGCAGCGGATCGCCTTCCACGTCCTCCAGGCGGAGCCGACGGACGTCCGCCGGCTCGCGCACGCGCTCCTGGAGGTCAAGGAGAAGGTCAGGTTCTGCGCGGTCTGCGGCAACGTGGCACAGCAGGAGCAGTGCAACATCTGCCGGGACCCGCGCCGGGACCTGACCGTCATCTGCGTGGTCGAGGAGCCCAAGGACGTCGTGGCGATCGAGCGGACGCGGGAGTTCCGCGGCCGCTACCACGTCCTCGGCGGCGCGATCAGCCCCATCGAGGGCGTCGGCCCGGACGACCTGCGCATCCGCGAGCTGCTCGCGCGGCTCGCGGACGGCACGGTCACCGAGCTGATCCTCGCGACCGACCCGAACCTGGAGGGCGAGGCCACCGCGACGTACCTGGCGCGGATGATCAAGCCCATGGGCCTGCGGGTCACCCGGCTCGCGAGCGGTCTCCCGGTCGGCGGCGACCTGGAGTACGCGGACGAGGTGACCCTGGGCCGCGCCTTCGAGGGCCGGAGGCTGCTGGATGTATGACGACCTGGGGCGTGTGTTGCTCCGAGGAAGGCGGCTCGATGTCTGACCCCACACTGCACTCCGTCACGCAGGACCCCGACGACTTCGCGGTCCAGATCGCCGACTCCATCGAGAGCTTCATCGTCGCGACCACCGAGGTGGCCAAGGGCGACGAGCCGGGCAGCACGGTCCCCTTCCTGCTCCTGGAGGTCTCCCAGCTCCTTCTGGCGGGCGGGCGGCTCGGCGCCCACGAGGACATCCTCCCGGACGAGCGGTACGAGACGGACACCGGTCCGGAGCCGGACGCGGACGACCTGCGCGAGCGGTTCGCCGCCCTCCTGGAGCCGGTCGACGTCTTCTCGGAGGTCTTCGACCCGTACGAGCCCCGCAAGGCCCCGGTCCCGGCCCGGATCTCCGACAACCTGGCCGACGTCGTCGCCGACCTGAGCCACGGCCTGGCCCACTACCGGGCGGGCCGGACCAGCGAGGCCCTGTGGTGGTGGCAGTTCTCGTACTTCTCCAACTGGGGGCCGACCGCCTCGGCCACCCTCCGCGCCCTCCAGTCCCTCGTCGCCCACGTCCGCCTCGACCAGCCCCTCGCGGCCCTGGACGGCCTCGACACGGACGAGGACATGGCCGAGGACGACCTCGCGGAGGAGGCGGGACTGGTGATGATCCGGGAGATCGCGGGGCCGCTGGGGCTGCGGTCGCTCAAGCGCTGAGGGCCCGGCCGGGCGGACCGTTCGGGGCATTTCGGTCGGGTGATCACCTGCTGAGCGGCTCGTCTCACCATGCGATACCTCGTAGGCGTTTTCGAGTCGCTCGATAGACTGAGCCGATCGCAGCGCCGGCTGCGGCACAGACTGAGCGAGGAGCGCACGTGGGCCTTGTCGTGCAGAAGTACGGAGGCTCCTCCGTTGCCGATGCCGAAGGCATCAAGCGCGTCGCCAAGCGGATCGTGGACGCCAAGAAGAACGGCCACCAGGTGGTCGTCGTGGTTTCCGCGATGGGCGACACGACGGACGAGCTGATCGATCTCGCCGGACAGGTATCCCCGATTCCTTCCGGCCGCGAATTCGACATGCTGCTGACCGCCGGGGAGCGGATCTCCATGGCCCTGCTGGCCATGGCGATCAAAAACCTGGGCCACGAGGCCCAGTCCTTCACGGGCAGCCAGGCCGGTGTCATCACCGACTCGGTCCACAACAAGGCGCGCATCATCGATGTCACGCCGGGCCGGATCCGCACCGCCCTCGACGAGGGCAACATCGCCATCGTCGCCGGCTTCCAGGGCGTGTCCCAGGACAAGAAGGACATCACCACGCTGGGCCGCGGCGGCTCGGACACCACCGCCGTGGCGCTCGCCGCCGCGCTCGACGCCGAGGTCTGCGAGATCTACACCGACGTCGACGGCGTCTTCACCGCCGACCCGCGCGTGGTGAAGAAGGCGAAGAAGATCGAGTGGATCTCCTTCGAGGACATGCTGGAGCTCGCCGCCTCCGGCTCCAAGGTGCTGCTGCACCGCTGCGTCGAGTACGCGCGCCGCTACAACATCCCGATCCACGTCCGGTCGTCCTTCTCCGGACTCCAGGGCACGTGGGTCAGCAACGAACCGACAGGGGACTCCAAGGTGGAGCAGGCCATCATCTCGGGTGTCGCCCACGACACCTCCGAGGCGAAGATCACCGTCGTCGGCGTGCCGGACAAGCCGGGCGAGGCCGCGGCCATCTTCCGCGCCGTCGCGGACGCCGAGATCAACATCGACATGATCGTCCAGAACGTGTCCGCCGCCTCCACCGGCCTCACGGACATCTCCTTCACCCTCCCCAAGGCCGAGGGCCGCAAGGCCATCGACGCCCTGGAGAAGGCGAAGGACGCGATCGGCTTCGACTCGCTGCGCTACGACGACCAGATCGGCAAGATCTCACTCGTCGGCGCCGGCATGAAGACCAACCCGGGCGTCACCGCCGACTTCTTCCGGGCGCTCTCCGACGCGGGCGTGAACATCGAGCTGATCTCGACCTCCGAGATCCGCATCTCGGTCGTCACCCGCGCCGACGACGTCAACGAGGCCGTGCGCGCCGTCCACACCGCCTTCGGTCTGGACAGCGACTCGGACGAGGCCGTGGTCTACGGCGGCACCGGGCGCTGACTCCGCCCGGTCCCTCCCGGCCTCCCGGCCCTTCTCACCTCTCCCCCCGCACGGCGGCCCCCGGCCGTCCGCGCGGGGGGAGTCGTGTGTCACGGATTTGTGCGATCTGTGGACGAGCTGTGAGCAAATAGGTGTCAGATAACCCTTGAACTGCGGTGATGTCCTGGACGACGATGCACTTCCCCCTTGCTGCAACCAGTAGTTGAGCGGGGCGCGTCTCCGTGGACACCCATGGGCGTGTGGCGCCGGGCGCGCTGGGGAAGCGGGGCATCGGGGGAGAACGGTTACGCATGAGGACGAACAACCCGCCGTCGAAAACGACGGCGAGCGCGTACAACCCTGCCGGGGGTAGGCGTGTCCAACAGGCGTGGCAGAGGTACTCGACATCGCGACCATCGCCCCGCCGCGCGGCGCGGGCACGGCGTTGCTCCCCGTACGGAGCGGCGTCGCCGGCCCCGTGCGCGGCCCCGTCGTCGCCCCCTTCAGGCGGCCGCGGGCCCTCGGCGGAATGCCGGTGATCGCCCCCGTGCCCACCGACTCCCGGCCTCCCCGGGTGAAAGGCATCCCGTCGCCCCGCACGAGCGACGAGGACGTCCCGGCCGTCGGCACCACCGTCGACCACCTGACCGAGACCTACCGCGCCCACTACCGGTCGCTCCTCGGCCTCGCCGCGCTGCTCCTCGACGACACGGCCTCCTGCGAGGACGTGGTCCAGGAGGCGTTCATCCGCGTCCACTCGGCCCGCAAGCGGGTCCGTGAGCCGGAGAAGACGCTCGCCTACCTGCGCCAGACCGTCGTGAACCTCTCCCGGTCCGCGCTGCGCCGCCGCATCCTCGGCCTCAAGCTGCTCTCGAAGCCGATGCCGGACATGGCCAGCGCGGAGGAGGGGGCGTACGACCGGCTGGAGCGCGACGACCTGATCAAGGCGATGCGCGGGCTCCAGCGGCGCCAGCGCGAGGTCCTCGTCCTGCGGTACTTCGCGGACATGACCGAGGTCCAGGTCGCCGAGACGCTGGGGATATCCCTGGGCTCGGTGAAGGCGTACGGCTCGCGGGGCGTCGCGGCACTGCGCGTCGCCATGGGAGCGACGTCGTGAGCGGGGCGCGTGGCGAGAGGGGCAGGACCCCCGAGGAGCGGACCTCCGCCGAGGACGCGGTGACCCCCGGGGGCCGCGAGACCACCGAGGACGGCACACCGCCCGGGGACCACGCCGAGGAGCGCGGGGAGCCCGGAGAGGCCGGGGAGCCCGAGGAACGCGGGGGGCGCGGGGCGGAGGCCGGGGAGTCCGGGGGCTCCGAGAGCGCTGGAGACGTCGGGGAGTCCGGGGACGCCGGGAAGCCCGGGGAGTCAGAGGGACGTGGAGCGACCGCCGGGGACCACGGTGGCCGTGGGGCGGAGACCGAGGACCAGGGGGAGGCCGGGGGCGGCGGGGAGACCGAGGACCACGGGGGGACCGGAGGCCGTAAGGTCGCCGGGGGCCCCGGGGCCCGTGCCCGAGACGAACGTGACGATCTGAGTGGACAGCGCATGGTGAACATCGAGCCCGGGCCCGGCGAGGGCGGCGGGGACGAGGAGTTGGCGCTGCGGCGGATGCTCCACGGCGCCGTGGAGGGACTGGAACCCTCCCTCGGTTCGCTGGAGCACCTGCGCCGCGCCGTGCCCGCCCGCCGCGCCCGCAAGCGCCAGGCCGTCGTGGGCGCCGCGGCCGCCGCGGTCCTCATCGGAACGGCCGTGCCGGCCTTCGTGCACGTCGCCTCCTCGGAGGGCACCACCACCGCCAGCCCCGTCAACGCCGGCCACGGCGAGGAGGCCCAAGGCGGCACCGGCACCGAGACCGGCGTCGAGGGCGGCCAGAGCGCCGAACCCACCGCGACCAGCGCCTCCCCGAGCCCGGACGGCGGGGAGGGCGCGGCCGACGGCTCCTCCGGAAAGCCGGAACAGCCCGGCGACGAAGCCTCCGGCACGTTCCCGGGGAACGGGTTGGGAGTCGGCTTCGACCGCTGCTCGTCCGGCCGCCTCGGCTCCGGCGGCGCGCAGGCCGGCGCACCCGACGCCGAGGGCAGGGTGTACGGCAGCTTCCGCGTCGTCAACGTCTCCGGCACCCCCTGTGTCGTGGAGGGCGTCGGCGCCGTCGGTCTGGAGGCCCGGGGGGCGGCCGACCCCGGGCGCGTCTCGGTGGTCCGGCACACCTCCGGCGACGCGGGCAGCGGGCTGCCCGACCCCTCGCAGGAGTCCGCCCGGCTCCTCCTGAAGCCGAACGCCTCCTACGAGGTGAAGTTCGTCTGGGTGCCGAGCGAGACCTGTCCGACGACCGGGAGCACCCCCACCCCGACGCCGACCACCCCCGTCGACCCGCCGACCACGACGCCCCCGACGCCCACTCCGACCGAGTCCACGGGCGACCCCGACCCCAGTACGGGCCCGGGATCCGGCGGCACCGGCGGTACCGGCGACAGCCCGGATCCGGGTCCGGCGGCCGACGGCGGCCCGGCGGCCCAGCTGCTCCTGGCGGACGGCGAACCGGCGGACGGCGACGTCGTGGTCAGCCACACGGCGGAGCCCGGCGGCCCCTCGCTGTCGGCCGTCGTCCCCGACGCCTGCGCCGGCACGGTCTACCGCACCGGCCTCCTCATCCCCTCCTGAGCCCGGGGGCCCGGACCACCGGGCCACCCGGACCGCCGGGCCATCCGGACCGCCGGGCCACTTGGACTGCCGGACTGCCGGACTGCCGGACTGCCGGACCGTCCGGCCCGGGGCGTAGGTCCCTACAACCCCAGAGCCGCGTCCCGGGAGGCCTCCGCCTCGCGGCGTACGAGCCGGAACCACATGAAGAGCACGAAGCCGGCGAAGACGAACCACTCCGCCGTGTAGCCGAGGTTCTGGAACGCCTTCGCGTCCAGACCCGTGCCCGCGGCGGCCGCCGCCGGGACCGGCGTGAGCCCGGCGGGGGAGTCCGCGAGGGTGATCCAGGCGTCGTAGACGTCGTCCGTCACCACGTTCACCAGGGACGCCGCGCTGATCATGCCGAGCTGCCCCTCGGGCAGCCCGCCCGCCGCGTTCACGCCCTTCGAGCCCTGGTTCTCCGAGGCCTGGAGCGCGCCCACCACCGTGACCTCGCCGGACGGCGGGACGGGCGCCCGCCCGCCCTCGGGGAGCCAGCCCCGGACCACCGGCAGGGACCGGCCGCCGTCCGTCCGCAGCAGCGTCAGGACGTACGACCCGGTCCGGCCGTCCAGCTCGCGGCCCGGCACGAGGAACTGGTCCCCGAACCGGCCGCGCGCCTCGGCCGTGCGGCCCGACGTCTCCTTGTCCACCGGGAGCAGCGAGTCCAGCGGCTCGGTCCTCGCCGTGCTCGGCGCGGGCCGCTCCTCCGCCTCCTGGTGGGAGTCGACGCGGTCCTCGAACTTGCCCAGCTGCCAGGTCCCCATGAAGACGCAGAACGGGATCGCGAGGAGGACGAAGAGGTTGATCCCCCACCAGCGGGGAGTGTTCAGGAACCGGTACACGCCCCCCACGGTACGCAAGGCCGCCCGGCCCCCCGTCGCCCGGGTGCCCGACCGGAGCCCGACCGGAGCCCGTCCGCCGGATCGGGGGCGGACAGGCCTGGACCGTCCGGGGCCCGACCGGCGGATCGGGGTCGCACAGTCCTAGACCGGCCGGGTCCCCAGGTGCTTCGCGGCGAACGCCAGGTCCAGGGCGACCTGCTTGATCCGCTCCTCCACCACCAGGGAGCCGTGGCCCGCGTCGTACCGGTACACCTCGTGGACCGCGCCCCGGGCCGCGAGCCGCTCGACGTAGTTGTCGATCTGGCGGATCGGGCAGCGCGGGTCGTTGACGCCGGCCGAGATGTGCACCGGGGCCTTCACCTCGTCCACGTACGTCAGCGGCGACGAGGCCGCGTACCGCTCGGGCACCTCCTCCGGGGAGCCGCCCAGGAGCGTGCGGTCCAGCGCCTTCAGGGCCTCCATCTCGTCCTCGTACGCCGCCACGTAGTCCGCGACCGGCACCGCCGCGAGACCGACCGCCCAGGCGTCCGGCCGCGTGCCCAGGCCGAGGAGGGTCAGATAGCCGCCCCACGAGCCGCCGGAGAGGACGAGCCGCTCCGGGTCCGCGAGCCCGCTCGTCACCGCCCACTCCCGGACCGCCTCGATGTCCTCCAGTTCGATCAGGCCGACCCGGTGCTTCAGGGCGTCCGTCCACTCCCGCCCGTATCCCGTCGAACCCCGGTAGTTGACCCGCACCACCGCGTACCCGTGGTCCAGCCAGGCCGCCGGGCCCGACGCGAAGGCGTCGCTGTCGTGCCAGGTCGGGCCGCCGTGCACCTCGAAGACGGTCGGGAACGGACCCTCGCCCTCCGCCGGGCGCTGCACGAGCGCGTGGACCCTGCCGCCGGGCCCCTCCACCCACACGTCCTCCACCGGCAGCGACGGCGGCGCCTTCGGGCCGGGCGGGTCGAGGACGACCCCGCCGTCCGTGGAGCGCACCACCGGCGGCTCGGCGGCCGAGGACCACAGGTACTCCACGGAGCCGTCCGGCCGGGCCGTCGCGCTCGACACCGAACCGGCCGGGGTCTCCACCCGGACCAGGGCGCCGGTGGCGATCTCGTACCGCCACAGCTCGCTGCGGGCCTCGTAGCCGTGCACGATCAGCAGGCCCGAGCCGTCCGGGTACCACTCCGCCGACACGTCGCCCGGCAGGTCGAGCCGCAGATCGGTCTCGGCACCCGTCGCCACGTCCCACAGCATCGGCTCCCAGCGCCCGCGCCGCTGGTGGCCGACGAGCAGCCGGGTGTCCCCGGCGGCCGGGGCGAAGCCGAGGACCGTGAGGCCCAGCTCCTCCGTGCCGCCCTTGGTGTCGTCGAGCTCCGCGACCGCGCTCCCGTCCGAGGCGCGCAGGACCCGGAGCGCCGAGTGCATCGCGTCCCCGTGCTCGGTGTGCTCGACCGCGACCAGCGAGCCGTCGTACGACAGGTCGCCGACCCCGGCCGACTCCCGGTGCCGGTAGATCTCGACCGGGGCGCCGCCCCCGGGCCGTACGAGATGCACCGTCGAGCCGTCCTCGTCGGTGGACCGGCCCACCACGACCGTGCCCTCCCGGCCGATGGCGAGGCCCGCCGGATAGGAGGGGGCCAGGTCCGGCACGGCCGGCTCGTCCGCGCCGCCCGCGAACGGCTGCCGCATCCACACCCCGAACTCGTCCCCGTCGGTGTCCGCGAACCACCAGACCCACTCGCCGTCCGGGGACAGCGTCCCGTCCGTCGTGCCGTTCGGCCGGTCCGTGACCTGCCGCTGCTCCCCGGTCGCCCGGTCCCACGCGTACAGCTCGTACGTCCCCGTCGCGTTGGACACGAACAACGAGCGGTCCGGCGCCTCCTCGGCCCACTCGGGCAGGGAGACGCGGGGCGCGCGGAAGCGCTGCTCCCAGACGGGCGCGTCGGGGTTCTCGGAGCTCTGGGGACTCTGGGGGTTCTCACTCTCGGTCATGGCACCCATCATGCTCCGGGCGGCGGACAACCGGGTCGCGTGCTCCGCAACCTGTGGATAACCTCGCCGACATGTACTCTCCGACCCCCGAGGACTGGCGCGAGGCCAACCGGGCGCGCTGGGACGAGCGCGTCCCGATCCACGCGGCCGGTTCCTTCTACGACCTCGACGCCTTCCGCGCGGGCAAGGACGCCCTGCGGGACTTCGAGCTCGCCGAGGTCGGGGACGTCACCGGGCGGACCCTGCTCCACCTCCAGTGCCACATCGGCCTGGACACCCTCTCCTGGGCCCGGCGGGGCGCCGCCCACGTCGTCGGCCTGGACTTCTCCGAGCCGGCCGTCGAGACCGCCCGCTCGCTCGCCGCCGACCTGGGCCTCGCGCAGGACCGGGCCGCCTTCGTCGCCGCCGACGTGTACGACGCGGCCGAGGCCGTCCCCGACAGCTCGTACGACGTCGTCTACACCGGCGGCGGGGCGCTGTGCTGGCTGCCCGACATCGAGCGCTGGGCGGAGACCGCCGCCTCGCTCGTCGCCCCCGGCGGCTTCCTCTACCTGGCAGAGTTCCATCCGCTGACCGACTCGCTCGACGACGAGACCGGCAGCCGGATCGTCCACGACTACTTCGTCCGCGACCCGTGGGTGGACACCACCCCGGGCACGTACGCCGACCTCGACGCCACCACCGTCCACAACCGCAGCGTGGAGTGGGTGCACCCGGTCGGCGAGGTCGTCACGGCGCTCGCGCGGGCGGGCCTGCAGATCGAGTTCCTGCACGAGCACGACGTCTCGCTCTTCCCCCGCTACGGCACGCTGCAGCGGCACGAGGACGGCTACTACCGCTTCCCGGCGGACCGCCCCCGCGTCCCGCTGATGTACTCCCTCAAGGCGTCCCGCCCGGCCTGAGGCGCCCCGGGCCCGTCACGGCCTCAGGCCGCGTCCCCCGGGCGCACGTGGTGCGTCCGGCGGCCGTCGGGGCCCAGGACCTGCGCCCCAATCTTGTGCGTGCGCAGGGACAGCGAGGTGCCCGTGATCCGCAGCGCCGGCGCGGCCCGGACGAGCGCCGCCGTCACCTCGTGCAGCTCGTCGACGGTACGGAGCCACATCGCGAGCGCCAGGTTGTGCGGCCCGGTGACCGAGGTGACGAGCCGGGTCTGGCGCAGCCGGCCGAGCGCGGCGACCGTCTCCGGCACCTCGACGGGCGGGATGTCCGCCATCACGAGGGCCCACACCGGGCGCCCGGAGAAGCGCGGCGCGGGCAGACAGTGGTGGTGGAACGCGCCGGTCGCCGTCAGGACGTCCAGCCTGCGCCGCACCGTCGACTCGCTCGTACCGCACTGCCGGGCGAGCTCGGCGGCGCTCCGGCGGGCGTCCCCCGCCAGCTCCGCGACGATCCGCCGGTCGAGGTCGGTGACGTACGGGTACGCGCGCGCGTGGGTCCTGCCCTGCTGCTTTCCGCTCGTCAGCTCCGTGAGGAGCTGGACCTGTCCGGGGGCGAGCCGGTCGATCCGCGACCGGTACGGGCGGTTGTGCAGCCGCGTGACGACCTGGGCGCGGCACCTGACCACCCCGGGCAGGCGCCGCACCCGGCCGGCGAGGTAGCCGTCGAGGGCGTAGAGGTCGGGGGAGGCGACGAGCAGCACCAGGTCGGCCTCGCCGGTCACCTGGTGGACGCCGAGGGTGCAGGGGTCCTCCGAGAGCTCGCCCGCGGTGGCCTCGATGTCCCCGGCGACGCACTCCAGCTCCACCCACGCGTACAGGGTGGCTTCCTTGCCGCGCCGGGCGGGGAGCAGGGAACTCCAGGCGTAACCCTTGGCGTTGAGGTGCTCCCAGCGCCGGGCGAGGGTGTCGGGGCTCGCCTCCAGGACGGCCGAGAGCTGGGTCCAACTGGCGCGCGGAGCCATCTGCAGTGCGTGGATCAGCGCCAGATCCGCCTCTCCAAGGACGGATTCCCCGGTATCCATGTGCCTCCTTGGCCGATCCCCGGAAAACCCCACCCATGGGTTCCGGGGCGCCCCAGGATGTGCACCGGAGCACGTGCATTCAATCCCGTGACGACGGCCTCCGCCACGTCGTCGGGCACAATGCGCGGGCACGGCGGTCCGTGACGTCCCCACGCGCGCGCGTGGGTCGGGACGAGCAGGGAAGGGCGGGGATGAGGAGGCACCTGCGGGGGAACGGACGTCCGTCCGGCCGTCCGGCCGGAGGACCGGACGCCGGCACGACCGGACAGGTCCGGAGCATCGGACACGTCGGGAACAGCAGGAACGTCGGGAGCGCAGGGAGCACCGGGAACGGCGGGTGCGTCGGAGGCGCCGGAGGCTTCGGGACCGGTGGCGGCCCCCCGGAGGCCGAGCTGCTGTGGGGCGAGCCGGTGACCGCAGGTCAACTCGCCGCCGCCGAGAGCGGATACGCCCGCTGCGGACCGGAGGAACGGCTCCTGTGGGAACGGCTCTCCGTCTTCGAGGGCGCCTTCGGCCGGGACGCCGTCCGCGAGGTGTGCGCCTCCGGCACGCTCCCCCCGGCCTTGGTCCCGGCGGTTCTCGACCGGCTCGCGCCCCTCGCGCTCCTGCCCGTCGACGACCTCTTCGACGGTGAGGAGGAGGCGCCCCGTTACTGGATGCCGCACCCCGTGCGCGCGGTGGGCGCCCGCAGGCTCACCGAGCGCGGCGACCGCCGGTCCGTCGTCCTGCGCCACCGCAGGTGGTGCGCCCGGCTCGCCCGGCGGGCCGCCGACCGGTGGCAGAGCGGCCGGCAGCTCGACGCCCGCGATCTCGCCCTGCGGGAACTCCCGGACCTGGCCGCCGCCATGGACCCCACGACCGCGCCGCTGTCCCCGAACGCCGAGTCCGGCACGGCCGTCGAGATCACGGTCTCCCTGTGGTTCCTGTGGGTGGTCTGCGGACGGGTCGCCGAGGGCCGGACCCGGCTGCGGCACGCCCTCGCCCTGCACCCCGGGCCGCCGCCGGCCCGCGCCCTGTGGCTCGCCGCCCACCTGGAGCTGGAGGCGGGCCGTCCCGAGGACGCCGACCCGCTCCTCGTCCAGGCCTGGGCGGCGGCCGTACGGGACGGCGACGACCGGTGTCTGGGCCTGCTCGCGCAGCTGCGCGGCTCCACCGCCCTCCACCAGGGGCGCACGCGCGCGGCGGCGGCCGAGTTCCGGGAGGCGCTGGCCCTGACGGAGGGGCCCCCGGACTTCGGCCCCGGCCGCGAGGCGGGCTGGGCGGGGCTCGCGCTCGCCCTCGCCCGCACCGACCCGGAGGCGGCGCAGGAGGCCCTGGACCGGCTGCCGCTCGAACGGGCGGGGCGGCGGGCCTGGGCGGGTCGGGACCTGTGGGCCGACGCGTGGGCGCACCACGCGCGTGCCGAGCTCCTCGCCTGGGACGGGGAGCGGGGGAGGGCCGTCGACCACGCCCGGCGGGCGCTCCGCGGCCATCTGGCACTCGGCTCGGCGGCGGGCGCGTCCTGCGCGGCCGAACTCCTCGCGGAGCTGCGGATCACGACCGGGCGGCCCGTCGCCGCCGCCCACGTCCTGGGCGCCGTGGACGTGCTGCGGTCCTCCGTCTTCGGCGAGGAGTACCGCCCGGCGGCCTCCAGCGCGGCGGCGCGGCGGCGCAGCGACCGGGCCCTGCGGGAGGCGCTCGGCACGGAGGAGCTGTGCCGGGCCCGCGAGGAGGGCGCGAGCCTGGGCCTGTTCGCCCTCTCCGAGGAGCCTTAGGAGCCCGGAGGAGCCGGAGGGAGGGGTCCGAGGAGCCGGAGAAAGCCCTAGGGGGCCTCAGGGGGCCCTGCCCAGGGGCCGTCCGGGCCCTGTCAGGGGACCTCTCCGGGTCCTCTCAGGGACCTCCGGCGTCTTCCCCGGTGCCCTGCCGGGTAGTTACGGGGTGACGATCGGGAACAGCGGATCGGGCTTCGTCACGTACGAGAGGAGGCGGGCGAACAGGGCGGGGTCGCCCTTCACACCGACCCCGAGCTCCCCGGGCCCCTTCCCGGCGAGCAGGCCGAGGAGCTGCTGCTTGGACAGGGTCAGGGTGAGCCCGGCGGGCGTCCGGGGTTCGGCGACCGCCCGGTGGGTGAGGGCGCCGTTGTGCAGGGTCAGGCGCCGCCGCCCGCCCACGGGGTCGTCCGTCAGGACCAGGTCGACGGTCAGGTCGTCGTCCCGGGCGCGCGGCCCGTCGATCGCGACGGCGACCGAGTCGATCAGCATGGGGACGGTGAGGGCCGCCGCCATCTCCGGGTTGGTCATGTCGACCATCTCGCCGCTGATCCCCTCCCGGAGCTCCTGCGCCGAGGTGAGGTAGAAGTTGCGCCAGGGGCCGTTCTCGGAGCCGTGTCCCAGCCGCTCGTAGACCGAGGCGAGCGCCTCCTTGGCCTCCTCGTGCACCGCGCTCGCCGGCCGCTCCTCGCCGACGGGGACCTCCGGCGCGGTGGCGAAGACCAGGTGGTTCAGAAGGGTCGCGGCGAACCGCAGGTCGCCCTCCTCTTCGGCAGGTCGAGGCCCCGCACCTGGTAGATCCCCTCGGTGACCTCGTAGAGCCCCTGCCGGGCGCAGAGCCGCGACTGGCGCCAGAGGCTGGGGTGCGCGGTGTCGGGGCAGTCCGCCTCCAGGAACCGGTAGGCGTCGCCGTCCCAGACGGTCCGCCCGGCGGCGTCCGTGACCGTGCCGGGGACGAGGGCGGCGAGGAAGCCCCGGTCGGCGTCGTCGAAGTCCGTCGTGTCCTCGAACGGGGGGAGGGTGTCGCTCATGGGCGGGGTGCTCCGTTCCGCGCGGGCGGCGCTCGCCTTACCGGTACGTGATGATCCATGCCGATATGTACCGATCCATCTGACCACCGGACCCCGGGACCCGCACGCCGGAACGGGAAGGGCGGAAGGCCCGTGGCGTGCCTACCCTGGGTGGTACGGAGGTGTCCCATGGGACGACGGCACCACTTCCACATCGACCACCTCGGGCACTCGGTCTCCGTGACCGTGGAGACGGGTCACTCGGCGGTCGTCGACGTCCTCGTCGACGGCAAGGAGACCGCCCGGGTCGGGATCGGGCACGAGCGGCAGGTCGCGCTCCCGGTCGAGCTGCCGGCCGACCCGCCGACGACGGTGACCGTGAGGGTGGCCGCGGGCCCCGGCGTACCGCGCTGTCTGCTGATCCCGGCGGGCGAGGGGGACCCGCTGGTGATGCCGCCGAGGGCGTACTGAACGGCCGCGCCCGGGGCCGTACGGACGGGAGCCGGGGCCTCCATGCCGACGGGCCTCAGGAGAGCCAGGCCATGCCGATGACCAGGAAGACCACGAAGGCGATGGCACCGGCCACGGCGGCCGTCTTGCGCGGACGGCGCCGGGAGAGCTCCGCGAGCCCGCCGCCGGCGGCCGGGCGCTCGCGGCGACGGGAGGCGGGCGCGGCGGCGACGGGCCCGGTCGTCGGCGGCGGGGTGGGAGCGGACACGTGCCGGGGCATGGGCGCGGGCCCGGTGTGGTGCCGGGGCGCCGGAGCGGTGTGGTGCTGAGGTGCTGGGGCGGCGGGGGCCCGGTGGTAGGACCGCCAGGCGCCGGAGGAGAACCAGTCGGCGATGGCCTGGGCCGGGGGACGCTGCTCCGGCTGCTTCGCGAGCAGGCTCAGCAGGTACGACTCGAACTCGGGCGGCAGCGCGACCCCGAGGTGCGCGGGCGGCGCCGGCGGGGTGTCGATGTGCTGGTACAGCAGGGCGGTCGCGGTGTCCGCGCGGAACGGAGGTCTCCCGGTGAGCAGTTGGTAGAGCACGCAGCCCAGGGAGTACACGTCGGAGGCGGGCGAGGCGGGTTGTCCGAGGGCCCGCTCGGGGGCCAGGTAGAGGCCGGTGCCCACGATCTGACCGGTCGTCGTGAGTGCGGCGGAGGGGTCGTCGACGAAGCGGGCGATGCCGAAGTCGGCCAGCTTGACCGTCCCTTCGGCGTCGATGAGCAGGTTCCCCGGCTTGATGTCCCGGTGCACCACGCCCTGCCGGTGCGCGGCCGCGAGCCCGGCGGCGGCGTGCGCGGCGACCACGGCGACCCGCTCGGGCGGCAGGACCAGGGGATCGGAGGGGCTTCCGGCGAGGCTGTCGCCCTCGACCAGCTCCATGACGAGGAACAACTTCCCGTCCCACGTGCCGAAGTCGAAGACGCCCACGACGTGCGGGTGGCTCAGCCGGGCGGCGGTCTGCGCCTCCAGGCGGAACCGGTCGCCGGCGGAGGGGTCGGCCGCGTTCGCCAGCATCAGCTTCACGGCCACGGCCCGGCCGAGGACCTCGTCGGTGGCCTGCCACACCTCGCCCATGCCGCCCCGGCCGATACACACGTGAAGCCGATATCGGTCCGCGACCAGCACCTGGAGACCACCCTTTCGAAGATCGATCAACCTGACGGAAGAGAACCAGCGTAGAGCCGCGCGGCCGCGCTCCTCGCCGCGCTCCCCCTCCGAACGCCCTCACGGTGCACGACATCTGTGGCGCGGATGAACGGAAGGTGTCGGTGTGCGGCTAGCATCGCGCCCGAAAAGGCCTTCGAGGCTCTTCGAGGACCTTCGGCGAACAGGGAACGGAGCGGACCGTGGCGCGACCGCGCGTGGGTGTGGCGGTACTGACGATGGGCACGCGCCCGACCGAACTGCGGGCGCTGCTCGACGCCGTGGCGGACCAGGACGAGCGGGCCGCCCGGATCGTGGTCGTCGGCAACGGCACGGGAACGCTCCCGGAGCTGCCCGAGGGCGTGACCGGGGTCGAACTGCCGGAGAACCGGGGGGTGACGGGCGGCCGGAACGTCGCGCTCGACACGCTCCGCGCCTTCGGCGACGTGGACGTGGTGGTGGACCTCGACGACGACGGTCTCCTGGTCGACCGGGACGTCTTCCGCCGCCTCGCGGACCTGTACGACGGGGATCCGGCGCTCGGCGTCGTCTCGTTCCGGATCGCGGACGAGACCGGCGAGACCCAGCGTCGCCACGTCCCGCGCCTCGGGGCGAAGGACCCGCTGCGCGGCGGCGAGGTGACCACCTTCCTCGGCGGCGGCCACGGCCTGTCCATGCGGATGCTCGACGAGATCGGCGGCTGGCCGGAGGACTTCTTCTTCGCCCACGAGGAGACGGACCTGGCCTGGCGGGCCCTCGACGCGGGCTGGAAGGTCGTCTACGCGCCGGAACTCCTCCTCCAGCACCCGAAGACCAGCCCGGCCCGGCACGCCGTCTACCACCGGATGACCGCCCGCAACCGCGTCTGGCTGGCCAAGCGCAACCTCCCGGCCCCCCTCGTCCCCGTCTACCTCGGCGTCTGGACCCTCCTCACCCTGGCCCGCACCCGCTCCCTCCCGGGCCTCGGCGCCTGGCTCGCCGGCTTCGCCGAGGGCGTCCGCCGCCCGGCGGGCCCCCGCACCCCGATCCGCTGGTCCACGGTCCTGCGCATGACCCGCCTGGGCCGCCCGCCGGTGATCTAGCCGGCCCGGGGGCGGGCTGCGGCCCGCCCCCACGGCCACCCACCCGGGAACGAGAACAGGTCAGGCGGTTACTGGATCCAGTAACCGCCTGACCTGATATTTCGGCTGTCGGGGTGGCGGGATTTGAACCCACGACCTCTTCGTCCCGAACGAAGCGCGCTGCCAAGCTGCGCTACACCCCGATGTCACTGCTCTGCGTGTTCACGTCGCGGCGACATCGATTACTTTAGCCCACGCGCGCGCTGAGGCGAAATCCGGTATCCGGGGGCGCCGCCCCGGGGTCAGGAGCGGGCCGTCAGGGTGAGGAGGGTGGCCTCCGGGGGGCAGGCGAAGCGGACCGGGGTGTAGCGGTTGGTGCCGCAGCCCGCCGAGACGTGCAGGTAGGAGGTGTGGCCCCCGGCCGTGTGGGTGGAGAGGCCCCGTGCCCGGTCCGTGTCCAGGTCGCAGTTGGTGACGAGCGCCCCGCGGAAGGGGACGCGGAGCTGGCCGCCGTGGGTGTGCCCGGCGAGGACCAGCTCGTACCCGTCCGCCGTGAAGGCGTCCAGGGAGCGCAGGTACGGGGCGTGGACCACGCCCACCGTGAAGTCGGCGTCCGGGTCCGGTCCGCCCGCCACCCGCTCGTACCGGTCGCGCTTGATGTGCGGGTCGTCCAGGCCGGTGAACGCCAGCTCGGCCCCCGACAGCTTCAGCCGGCCCCGGGTGTTGGTGAGGTCCACCCAGCCCGCCGCGTCGAAGGCGTCCCGCATCCCCTCCCAGGGGTTGTGGACGACGCCGACGGCCGGCTTGTTGCCGTTGAGGCCGTGGCGGCCCTGCGCCTTCTCCAGGAGGTAGCGAGCGGGGTTGCGCAGCTTCGGCCCGTAGTAGTCGTTGGAGCCGAAGACGTACACGCCCGGGAACTCCATCAGCGGCCCGAGCGCGTCCAGGACCTCCGGCACCGCCTCGGTGTCGGAGAGGTTGTCGCCGGTGTTGACGACGAAGTCCGGGCGGAGCCCGGCGAGCGACTGGAGCCAGGCCCGCTTCTTGCCCTGCCCGCTCACCATGTGGATGTCGGAGACCTGGAGGACCCGCAGGTCCCCCATGCCCCGGGGGAGGACCGGGACCGTCACCCGGCGGAGCCGGAAGGAGCGGGCCTCGAAGCCCGCCGCGTAGACGAGTCCGGCCGCGGCCGTCGCCGTGAGACCTGCCGTGATCTTCAGAGGGATCCCGTACCGTGCGCGCATCCCCCCATCGTCGCAGACCCGTGCGGGGGAAATGCGCGGGCGGTGGGGAGGCCGCACCTGCCACACTTGGGTCATGACCACGCTCAAGGCGAAGCTCCAGGACGACCTCAACGCCGCGATCAGGGAGCGCGACGAACTGCGCTCCTCGACCCTGCGGCTGACCATCACCGCGATCACCAAGGAGGAGGTCGCGGGCAAGACGAAGCGCGAGCTCTCCGACGACGAGGTGCAGAAGGTGATCGCCAAGGAGGCGAAGAAGCGCCGCGAGGCGGCGGAGGCCTTCGAGCAGGGCGGTCGCCCCGAGTCCGCCGAGCGGGAGCGGGCCGAGGGCGTCCTCCTCGACGCGTACCTGCCGAAGCAGCTCGGTGACGAGGAGCTCGACGGGATCGTCGCGGAGGCCGTCGAGGAGGCGAGGGCCGCGGGCGCCGAGGGGCCGCGCGCCATGGGCGCCGTCATGAAGATCGTGAACCCGAAGGTGGCCGGCCGGGCCGAGGGCGGCCGGGTCGCCGCCGCCGTGAAGAAGCTGCTCGCGGGCTGACCCGCGGAGAACGCACGAGAGAGGGCGCCCCCGTCGTGGGGGCGCCCTCTCTCGTCGTTCGGCGGGGCCGGTCTCAGTCGAACAGGCCCGGCGGGAGCGTGATCCCGGGGATGTTCGGCTTGCGGTCACCGGGCTTGTTCGGCTTCCCCGGCTTGTTGGGGCCCTCGTCCCCCTCCGGCTCCTTGTCCTTGGGGTTCTCGGCCCGGGGGACGGAGACGGGGGTGAAGGACGGGGTGTCGCCGGCGTCCAGCGCGCCCGTCATGGCGATCCGCCAGATCGGTCCGGGAAGGCAGCCGCCGCAGACCTTGTCGTAGTACTGGCCGCCGATGGTGATGTCGTGCATCGGCTTCTGCTCGCCGACGTCGTCGCCGACCCAGACCGCCGTGGAGAGGTTCGGGGTGTAGCCGACGAACCAGGCGTCCTTGCGGTCGTTGGTGGTACCGGTCTTGCCCGCGTTGTCGCGGTCGCTCAGACCGGCCTTCGTGCCGGTGCCGTCCTCGACGACGCCCTTCAGCATCTGGTTGACCGTGTCGGCGGTCCGGTCGCTCATCGCCCGCGTGCACTTCGTCTGCGGCACGTTGAGCTTGTCGCCGTTGGCGGCCTTGATCGACTCGATGGCGACCGGGGTGCAGTACAGACCGCGGTTGGCGAAGGCCGCGTAGGCGGACGCCATCGCCAGCGGAGTGCTGACCTGGCTGCCGAGGGTGAGCGCCGGCGTCACGTCGAGCGGCTTGCCGTCACCGCGCGCGTACCCCAGCTTCTGCGCCATCTGGGCCGTCTCGCACAGACCGGCCTGCTGCTCCAGGAGCACGAAGTAGGTGTTGATGGACTTGCTGAGCGCGCTCGTCATGTCCCAGGAGCCGGCCTCGGACTCCAGCTCGTTCTCCGGCTCCCACTCCCTGTTGCCGCCGGGGGCGCCGGTGCAGTCGCGGAAGGTGTTCTCGTTGACCTTGATCTTCCACGGCGTGGTGTACGACTGCGCCGGGCTGATGCCCTTCTCCAGGGCCGCGGCGGCGGTGAACGGCTTGAAGGTCGAGCCGACCTGGAAGCCGTACGTGCTGCCGCCCATCCGGTTGCTGACGGCGAGGTTGAGCGTCGTCTCGTTCTTCTTCGGGTCCAGGCCGTACGGGCGGGACTGGCCCATCGAGAGGATCTTGCCGGTGCCGGGCTGGACCTGCACCACCGAGGTGGCGACCGGGTCGTCCTTGTTGACCTTCGCGATGGCGGCCTCGTTGGCGGCGGCCTGGGCGCGCGGGCTGAGCGTGGTCCTGACGGTGAGGCCGCCCAGGTTCCACAGCTTCTGGCGCTCCTCGGACGTCTTGCCGAAGACCGGGTCGCTGAGGATCGTCTTGCGGACGTAGTCGCAGAAGAAGCCGGCGCCGTCGACGGCGGTGATGCAGCCGTTCTTCGGGGTCTTCACCTTCAGCTTCAGCGGGGCGGCCTTCGCCTCGTCCGCCTCGGCCTGGCTGATGTCCTTCACGTCGGCCATCCGCTGGAGGACCACGTTGCGGCGCTTGGTCGCCTCCTCGATGTCGTTGATCGGGTCGTAGCGGCTGGGCGACTGCACGAGGCCGGCCATCATCGCCGCCTCACCGAGGGTCAGGTCGGCGGCGTGCTTGGAGAAGTACCGCTGGGAGGCGGCCTCGATGCCGTACGCCTGCTGACCGAAGAAGGTGATGTTGAGGTAGTTCTCCAGGATCTTCTTCTTGCCCAGCTCCTCCTCGACCTGGATCGCGAACTTCAGCTCGCGGACCTTGCGGCCGATGGTCTGCTGGGTGGCCTGCGCGACCTTCTCGGGGTCGTCGCCGGCCTCCTCGACGAAGACGTTCTTCACGTACTGCTGGGTGAGCGTCGACGCGCCCTCGGAGACCCCGCCGGACTGCGCGTTGCGGTTGATCGCGCGCAGCACG
The DNA here is from genome assembly GCF_042900925.1 of Streptomyces sp. NPDC012825. Classification (NCBI taxonomy): domain Bacteria; kingdom Bacillati; phylum Actinomycetota; class Actinomycetes; order Kitasatosporales; family Streptomycetaceae; genus Streptomyces; species Streptomyces sp. NPDC012825. The sequence continues at coordinate 483,411 of NZ_JBIBBZ010000003.1, forward strand.
CCCTTGAGGTCGATCGCCCCGTGCTCGTAGAAGCGCCCGTCCTCGATCGCGACGATCGCCTTCTGCATGTACGGGGACATCTTCTCGATCGGGACGACCGTCCGGTCCCGCGAGTACACCGTGGCGATCAGACCGCCCTCGGAGTCGAGGATCTTGGTGCGCTGACTCAGCGGCGGGGTCTTCAGATTGGAGGGGATCTCGTCGAACCCCTCGACCGTGCCCTTCGCGGCCAGCCCGAGTGCCCCGGCCGCGGGCAGGGCGATGCCTGCCAGCACGGCTCCGGCGAGCACACTGACACCGAGGAATTTGGCGGCCTGCTGGGTCCCGGTCAGACCACCGCCCGAGCGCTTCTTTGCCATGGGGGGCAGCCTAATCCGTAGACATGAGCGAACAGCGGGAGCGGGGGCCCCTCGGAGCGTTCGGGTACCGGACCGTGACATCCGGGCACGCGCGTGCCGAGGTTTCCATTCGCCGGACACGCGCCCAGGCCTTGGCCTAAGCTGCTCACAACTGTCACAGCAGTGCGGTCCGACAACAAGGCCCGGTTGTGACGTCGGCATGAATTTCCGTGACCCCGAAACACGGGAAGCTCGTGTCCGATTCCGGCACATGCGTCACGCGGCGTCCCAAGTGACACCGCCGAGGAAGGGCATATCCGCGAGGTATGTCCGTTACCCCACGCATGTCCATCGATCACTCCCCTGGGTGATCTGACGCGCACGCATAGTCCGTTCGGGCCATTCAAGATTGGGCCCGAAGGGGGTGTTGCGCTGTGCCCACCTTCCGTAACGTCCCAACTGGCAGCGGTGAATATGCCGCTGCCGCCGTGGGGGAGCCTCGATTCGGGAGAGGACGGCGCCGGTATGGGCTGGGTAGCTGACTGGAGTGCGCAGGCGGCCTGCCGCACTACCGATCCGGATGAACTTTTCGTGCAGGGAGCGGCGCAGAACAGGGCGAAGGCGGTGTGCACCGGATGTCCGGTGCGGACCGAGTGCCTCGCCGACGCCCTCGACAACCGCGTGGAGTTCGGCGTGTGGGGCGGCATGACGGAGCGCGAGCGCCGCGCCCTGCTGCGCCGGAGACCGACCGTCACCTCGTGGCGCCGGCTCCTGGAGACCGCGCGCACGGAGTACGAGCGCGGAGCGGGCCTGCTGCCCGTGGCGATGGATGACGACGCGACGTACGAGGAGTACGCGGCGGTCGGGTGAACGCGCCGGGGCGTACGCCCCCGACGCGCGGAAAACGCTCCGGGCGATCCGGAGAGGGCTCCGAAGATCCGGAGAGGGCTCCGGGACGATCCGGAGAGGGTGGCGACGGCTCAGGCCGAGGGCGTTCGTCCGCCCGTGAGCCGGTCACCGATGGCCCGCAGCCCGGCGAGGTCGTGCACATCGTCGGGCAGGGCGGCCACTTCCGCCACCGCCACCTCGGGGTGGCGCGCGGTGAAGCGGTCGCGCGTGCGCTGCTCGCGCGCGAGCACCCGCATGCGCTCGGCATGCAGCCGCAGGAGTCCCGCGGTGAGATGCCGTACGTCTACGGCGTCGTCCGCATCGTCGTCGTGTGAGTCGCGTGCGTCGCGTGCTTCAGGTGCGTGGGCGTGCTGTGCGGCCGGATCGGTCGTGGCCGTGGGGGCGGCCTCGGATCCGGTGGGTGCGGCAGGTGTGGAAGATGCGGCGGCGGTGGCGAGTGGGGACGGCTCGGGGTCGGTGGCCGGGGAGCCACGCTGACCAGTCTTCCCGTCCCCCTGATCCACAATGCGACCCTCGTCAAGATTTTCCGCCGCGGCCCGCGCCCGCTCCGCCGACAGACCGGCGGCCCCGCTGCCGTGCACGCGGTTGAGGACGAGACCGGCCAGCGGCATCCGCTCCGCGGCCAGCCGCTCCACGAAGTACGCGGCCTCGCGCAGCGCGTCCCGCTCCGGCGTGGCCACCACGAGGAAGGCCGTGCCCGGGGCCTGGAGCAGCTTGTACGTGGCGTCGGCGCGGGTCCGGAAACCGCCGAACATCGTGTCCATCGCCGCCACGAACGTCTGCACGTCCTTGAGGAACTGACCCCCGAGCAGCTTTCCGAGCGTCCCCGTCATCATCGACATGCCGACGTTGAGGAACTTCATCCCGGCTCGGCCGCCCACCTTCGCCGGGGCCATGAGCAGCTTGATGAACTTCCCGTCCAGGAAGGACCCGAGCCGCTTCGGCGCGTCCAGGAAATCCAGGGCCGACCGGGACGGCGGGGTGTCGACGACGATCAGGTCCCACTCGTCCCGCGCCCGGAGCTGGCCCAGCTTCTCCATCGCCATGTACTCCTGCGTACCGGCGAACCCGGCCGACAGGGACTGGTAGAAGGGGTTCTCCAGGATCGCCCGGGCCCGCCCGGCGTCCGCGTGCGCCTCGACGATCTCGTCGAAGGTCCGCTTCATGTCGAGCATCATCGCGTGCAGCTCGCCGCCGTCGGAGCCCTTGATCCCCGCCACCCTGCGCGGGGTGTTGTCGAGGGAGTCGATCCCCATCGACTGGGCGAGCCGGCGGGCCGGGTCGATGGTGAGGACGACGACGCGCCGCCCGCGCTCCGCCGCCCGCACGCCGAGCGCCGCCGCCGTGGTCGTCTTGCCGACCCCGCCCGCGCCGCAGCAGACGATGATGCGGGTGCCCCGGTCGTCGAGCAGCGGGTCCAGCTCCAGGACGGGAGCGGTGTCGATCCCGACGGACGCGGTCGTTCCGCGCGCGCCCGGACCGGCCGCCCCGCGCGCCTCCGTGGCGGTCGCCGTCTTCTCCGTCACGCGCCCACCCCTTGTCTCCGCAGTTCCTTCGCCAGTCGGTAGAGCCCCGCGACGTCTCCCCCGTCCCCCAGGTACGGAAGCTCGTGGGCGGGGACGCCGATGCCGTCCAGGACGGCGCGCTGCGTCCGCTCCAGCTCCACCCGCCGGGCGTGCTCGGCCGCCTGGTCGAGGAGCGGCTCGACCAGCTTCGCGGAGCCCGTGACGCCGACGGAGGCCAGGGTCTTCGCGATCGCCTCCCGGTGGTCGCCGGAGGCGGCCCGTACCGCCGCGGCGTCGAGGACGTGGGGCCGGACCATGTTCACCACGATCCGCCCCACCGGCAGTTCGGCCGCGCGGAGCTCCGCGATGCCGTCCGCCGTCTCCTGGACCGGCATCTCCTCCAGGAGGGTCACCAGGTGGACCGCCGTCTCGGGGGACTTGAGGACCCGCATGACGGCCTGCGCCTGGTTGTGTATCGGGCCTATCCTGGCCAGGCCCGCCACCTCGTCGTTGACGTTCAGGAAGCGGGTGATGCGGCCGGTGGGCGGCGCGTCCATGACCACGTGGTCATAGGTCGGGCGGCCGTCCTTCTCCCGCCGCCGGACCGCCTCGCACGCCTTGCCGGTCAGCAGGACGTCCCGTACGCCCGGCGCGATCGTCGTCGCGAAGTCGATCGCGCCGAGCTTCTTCAGGGCCCGCCCCGCGCTGCCCAGCTTGTAGAACATCTGGAGGTAGTCGAGGAGCGCGCGCTCGGCGTCGATCGCCAGCGCGTACACCTCCCCGCCGCCCGGGGCGACGGCGATCTTGCGCTCCTCGTACGGAAGGGCCTCCGTCTCGAAGAGCTGGGCGATGCCCTGCCTGCCTTCGACCTCGACGAGGAGGGTCCGCTTCCCCTCCGTCGCGAGGGCGAGGGCGAGGGCGGCGGCGACCGTCGTCTTACCGGTACCGCCCTTGCCGCTGACGACCTGGAGCCTGCTCACGCTGTCGAGCCTAACCACTGGCGACCGCGCCCAATCAGGAGGCCGCCCCCCAGAACCCCCCTAGGGTCCGCTTCGGGGTCGCCCCGGGAGGCCTCCCGGGGAGCCGCCTCGGAGAACCGCTCCCCGGCAGCGGATACAGTCGGGCCCATGACCAAGTGGGAGTACGTCACGGTGCCGCTTCTGGTGCACGCGACCAAGCAGATTCTGGACACCTGGGGCGAGGACGGCTGGGAGCTCGTCCAGGTCGTGCCCGGGCCGAACAACCCCGAGCAGCTCGTGGCCTACCTGAAGCGGCCCAAGTCGTGAGCGGGGCCGTCGAGGCGAAGCTCGCCGAGCTGGGCCTGACCCTGCCGGAGGTCGTGCCGCCGCTGGCCGCGTACCAGCCGGCCGTGCAGTCGGGCGTGTACGTCCACACCTCGGGCCAGCTCCCGATGGTGGCGGGCAAGCTTCCGGTGACCGGCAAGGTCGGCGCCGAGGTCACCGCCGAGGAGGCCAAGCAGCTCGCCGCCACGTGCGCGCTCAACGCCCTCGCGGCCGTGAAGTCGGTCGCCGGTGACCTCGACCGCGTCAAGCGCGTCGTGAAGGTCGTCGGCTTCGTCGCCTCCGCCGCCGACTTCACCGGGCAGCCGGGCGTGATCAACGGCGCCAGCGAGCTGCTCGGCGCCGTCCTCGGCGAGAAGGGCGTGCACGCGCGCAGCGCCGTCGGCGTGGCCGTGCTGCCGCTCGACGCCCCCGTCGAGGTCGAGGTCCAGGTCGAGCTGACCGAGGCCTGACCGTGCCGCGGGCAGTACGCGCGAAGGCCGGTCGTCCCCCTGGGGGCGGCCGGCCTTCGCGCGCGTGGCGCCGCTCCGCCTCTTCGGACCCGTTCCCCCCGGACCCGCGCCTTTCGGCCCCCGCGGCGGCTCGCCCTCGTGCATTCCCGTCCTTGCGCATAGCATCCGGCCATGTCGAATGGTCAGTCGAATCAGTCGAACGGTCAGTGGTACCCGCCGGAGTGGCCCGACCGCATCCGCGCCTTCGCCGCCGGTGAGCTGACCCCGGTGCCGCTCCGGCGCGCCGCCACCGTCCTGCTCCTGCGCGACGGGGCCGCCGGGCCTGACGTCCACATGCTGCGCCGCCGCACCTCGATGGCCTTCGCGGGCGGCGCGTACGCCTACCCCGGCGGCGGCGTCGACCCGCGCGACGAGCACCCGGTGCGCTGGGCGGGCCCGTCCCGGGAGACCTGGGCGGCCCGGCTCGGCCTCGACGACCCCGCGCAGGCCCAGGCCGTCGTCTGCGCCGCCGTGCGCGAGACGTACGAGGAGGCGGGCGTGCTGCTCGCCGGGGAGACCGAGGACGGGGTCGTCGGGGACACGACCGGCGAGGACTGGGAGCGGGACCGGCAGGCGCTCGTCGCCCGCGAGCTGTCCTTCGCGGACTTCCTCGACCGGCGCGGGCTCGTCCTGCGCTCCGACCTGCTCGGCGCCTGGGCCCGCTGGGTCACGCCCGAGTTCGAGCAGCGCCGGTACGACACCTGGTTCTTCGTGGCCGCGCTCCCGGCCGGGCAACGGACCCGGAACGCCTCCACCGAGGCCGACCACACGGTCTGGATCCGCCCGGGGGAGGCCGCCGCCGGCTACGACCGGGGCGAGCTCCTGATGATGCCGCCGACGATCTCCACCCTGCGCACCCTGGAGCCGTACGGGACGGCCGCCGAGGCCCTCGCGGCGGCGGAGGCGCAGGACCTGGCCCCGGTACTCGCCCAGGCGCGCCTGGAGGGCGAGGAGCTGGTCCTGAGCTGGCCGGGCCACGAGGAGTTCACCAAGATCATCCCGGCCGGAGGCGTGCGATGAGCGACGCCGCCGCCCTGCCCGGGCAGCCGCGCGGGCTCGTGGTCACCGGGCCCGCGACCGACCGGGCCGTGAACGTCCTGGCGCCCAACCCGTCCGCGATGACCCTCGACGGCACCAACACCTGGCTGCTCTCCGAGCCCGGCTCGGACCTGGCGGTCGTCGTCGACCCCGGCCCGCTCGACGAGGGCCACCTGCGGAACGTGATCGAGACCGCCGAGAAGCTCGGCAAGCGGATCGCGCTCACCCTCCTCACCCACGGCCACCCGGACCACGCGGAGGGCGCCGGGCGCTTCGCCGAGCTGACCCGGACGCCCGTGCGGGCCCTCGACCCGGCGCTCCGGCTCGGTGACGAGGGGCTCGGCGAGGGGGACGTGGTGACGGTCGGCGGCCTGGAGCTGCTGGTCGTCCCGACGCCCGGACACACCTCGGACTCGCTCTGCTTCCACCTCCCCGCCGACCGGGCGGTCCTCACCGGCGACACGATCCTGGGGCGCGGGACGACGATGGTCGCGCACCCGGACGGGCGCCTCGGGGACTACCTGGACTCGCTGCGGCGGCTGCGTTCGCTGGCCGTCGACGACGGGGTGCGCACGGTCCTGCCGGGCCACGGGCCGGTCCTGGAGGACGCGCAGGGGGCCGTGGAGTTCTACCTCGCGCACCGGGCGAGCCGGCTCGCCCAGGTCGAGACGGCGGCCGAGAACGGCTTCCGTACGGCACCGGAGGTCGTCGCCCACGTGTACGCGGACGTGGACCGCTCCCTGTGGCCGGCGGCCGAGCTGTCGGTGCGGGCCCAGCTGGAGTACCTGCGGGAGCGCGGGCTGATCTGAGGGGCCAAAGGGCAGGGGAGCGAGGGCCGGAGAGGGGAACGCCCGCGCGTGGAGGGTGTTCGGGCGACCGGCGGGCCCGTCGTGTCACGATCCTGAACCAGGACGCGCCCCGGCCCTCGGCCCCCGGCGACCGGTGTTTTACGCTCCCTTTACATCTGCTCGTGGCTCCGGCCATAGCTTTCGGGGGGAACGCCTGTGTTCGTCGTCGCCATCCTGTTGTTCATAGCCGCAGTGGTGCTCTACTTCGTCGCCCGCTCGCAGGACTCGAAGGGGCTGAGGCTCGGTGCCCTCGGCGCCGTGATCGCCGGCCTCTTCTCGCTGGTCGCGAGCATGACGTACGTGATCAGCGCGTACGAGGTCGGCGTCCCGGTCGCCTTCGGCAAGGTCGGCTCGCCCATGACCTCGGGCCTGCACCTGAAGTCGCCGTTCACCAGCGTCACCACCTTCTCCACCCGCCCCGTCGACCTCAACCTCTCCGACAAGGACGTGGTCGAGGTCCGCTCCTCGCAGGGCGGCGTCATGTACGCCGAGCTGACGGTGAAGTGGGCGGTCGTCCCGGCCAAGTCCGTCGAGCTCTACAGGCTCGCGGGCAGCGAGGACGCCATCCAGCAGCGGCTCGTCTTCCCGGACAGCCGTGAGATCGTCCGCAACGTCTTCGCCCGCTACACGAGCGAGCAGGGCTACGCCACCGACCGCGAGAAGATCAACGCGGAGATCGGCACCCTGGTCAAGGAGCGCCTGGCCCCGCGCGGCATCGACGTGACCACGGTCAACCTGCGCAACGTGAAGCCCTCGGAGGCCCTCCAGGACCAGATCGACCGCAAGATCCAGCAGCAGCAGGCCACCGAGCGGGCCACCGAGGCCGCCCGCACCGCCAAGGCCGAGGCCGACCGGCGCCGGATCGAGGCGGAGGGCATCGCCCGCGCCAACCGGATCCTCAACGACTCGCTGACGGACAAGGTCCTGATGAACCAGTGCATCGACGCCTTCAAGGAGGCGGCGGCGAAGAACCCGGTCTACACCGTGCCCTGCGCGAACGGCGCCTCGGCCCCGGTGATCGTGGACGGCTCGAAGCGCTGATCCCGCGCTCCTGACCGGCAGTACGCGGAAGGCCGCCCCCGTGGTCCGGGGGCGGCCTTTTCCGTACGTACGCGCGCGTGCTCGGGCCGTCTAGCGCGAGCGCTTCGCGAGGCGCTCCACGTCGAGGAGGATCACGGCGCGGGCCTCCAGGCGCAGCCAGCCGCGCTGGGCGAAGTCCGCGAGCGCCTTGTTGACGGTCTCGCGGGAGGCGCCGACGAGCTGGGCCAGCTCCTCCTGGGTGAGGTCGTGGACGACGTGGATGCCCTCCTCCGACTGCACGCCGAAGCGGCGCGACAGGTCGAGGAGCGCGCGGGCGACACGGCCCGGCACGTCGGAGAAGACCAGGTCGGACATCTGGTCGTTGGTCTTGCGCAGGCGGCGGGCGACCGCGCGCAGCAGTGCGGTGGCCACCTCGGGGCGCGCGTTCAGCCAGGGCTGGAGGTCGCCGTGGCCCAGGCCGAGCAGCTTGACCTCGGTCAGCGCGGTCGCGGTGGCGGTGCGCGGGCCCGGGTCGAAGAGGGACAGCTCGCCGATGAGCTCTCCGGGGCCGAGGACGGCCAGCATGTTCTCGCGGCCGTCGGGGGAGGTGCGGTGCAGCTTCACCTTGCCCTCGGTGACCACGTACAGGCGGTCGCCGGGGTCGCCCTCGTGGAAGAGCGCGTCGCCACGGGCCAGCGTCGCCTCACTCATCGAGGCGCGCAGCTCGGCAGCCTGCTCGTCATCGAGCGCCGCGAAGAGCGGGGCGCGCCGCAGAACGTCGTCCACGAGTTCTCTCCATACTGTCGACCTGCTCACGGGATCCGGATCCCATGATGCCGGACGTACAAAACAGTGCGATCAATCACAACAAGTTTGACGCACCGTGCCGCACTTCCGTACGTCAGGGGCCCGATCGGGGGCTGATCGGCCGTGCCCGGGGCAGATGTCGGTGGCGGCCCCTAGGCTGGCCGCGTGTCCAACTCGCCGGTGAAAGCACAGGCCAAGGGGGCTGGAAGAGTGTCGGCCGAAAGTAATTCCGCCGTGGGCGAACAGGGTGCGTCCAAACGGGTAAAAGAGGCAAATCGGAAGTCTGCGCCCGAGCCCGGACGCACGGCCGCACCCCGATCGAGCCGAACGGCCGGAACCGGATCGGCCCGGGCGGCCGAGTCCGGGTCGCGCCGCGCCGCCGAGCCCGAGTCGCGGCTCGCGATGGTCCGCCGGGCGCGCCGGATCAATCGCGAGCTGGCCGAGGTCTATCCGTACGCCCACCCGGAGCTCGACTTCCGCAACTCCTTCGAGCTGCTCGTCGCCACGGTCCTCTCGGCCCAGACCACCGACCTGAGGGTCAACCAGACCACCCCCGCCCTCTTCGCGAAGTACCCCACGCCCGAGGACCTCGCCGCCGCCGTGCCCGAGGAGGTCGAGGAGCTGATCCGGCCGACCGGCTTCTTCCGCGCCAAGACGAAGTCGATCATGGGCCTCTCCGCCGCTCTCAGGGACGACTTCGGCGGCGAGGTGCCCGGCCGTCTGGAGGACCTCGTCAAGCTCCCCGGCGTCGGCCGCAAGACCGCCTTCGTCGTCCTCGGGAACGCCTTCGGGGTCCCCGGCATCACCGTCGACACCCACTTCATGCGCCTCGCCCGGCGCTGGAAGTGGACCGAGTCCGACGACCCGGTGAAGATCGAGGCCGAGGTCGCCACGATCTTCCCGAAGAGCGAGTGGACCATGCTCTCGCACCGGGTGATCTTCCACGGCCGCCGCATCTGCCACGCCCGCAAGCCGGCGTGCGGTGCCTGCCCGATCACCCACCTCTGCCCGTCGTACGGGGAGGGCGAGACCGATCCCGAGAAGGCGGCGAAGCTCCTCAAGTACGAGAAGGGCGGCTTCCCCGGCCAGCGGCTCAATCCGCCGCCCGACTACCCGGGCCGCCCGGCGCCGCCCCTGGGTGCGAGCGGCTGAGCCCGGCGGTCACCACCCGTCCCTCCGGCCGGGAAGAGGCCCGGCCCGGGGAACGATCCCGTCCGTCCATCGCGTTGTGAACCAACGGGGGTGCCTATGACGCGCACTGAAGAAGAGACCCAGGGACACGAGCCCCACGGGTACGGGGCCCATGGGCCCGGCACCGGCGGCCTCGTCAGCCGCGACGGCCTGCCCGCCTGGCTCGGCCCCGTCGACCGGGCCGCCCGCACCGTCCGGCCCGAGCAGCTGAGCCGCTTCCTGCCGCCCGCGAGCGGGGACGGCCGCCAGTCGGCCGTCCTCGTCCTCTTCGGCGAGGGCGCGCGGGGCCCCGAACTGCTCCTCATGGAGCGCGCCGGCACCCTCCGTTCGCACGCCGGGCAGCCCTCCTTCCCCGGCGGCGCCCTCGACCCCGAGGACGGCGCCCCCGAGGACGGCGGGCTGCTGCGCGCCGCCCTGCGCGAGGCCCGGGAGGAGACCGGGCTCGACCCCGCCGGCGTCCAGCTCTTCGGCGTGCTGCCCCGGCTCTACATCCCGGTCAGCCGCTTCGTCGTCACCCCGGTCCTCGGCTGGTGGCGCGCCCCGAGCCCGGTCGACGCCGTCGACCCCGGGGAGACCGCCCGCGTCTTCACCGTCCCCGTGGCGGATCTCACGGACCCCCGCAACCGCGTGACCACCCTCCACCCCAGCGGCCACAAAGGCCCGGCGTTCCTGGTCGAATCCGCCCTGGTGTGGGGTTTCACCGCCGGCGTGATCGACCGGATCCTCCACTTCGCCGGCTGGGAGCTGCCCTGGGACAGGTCCAGACAGGTCCCGCTCGACTGGCGCTCATGACAGGCTGATCCCGGAGCGACCGGAAACGAATCTGCGAGGCTATCGACGGTGAACGTGCTGGACATCTTGCTGCTGCTCGCCGCCGTGTGGTTCGCGATCATCGGTTACCGCCAGGGGTTCGTCGTCGGCATCCTCTCCGTGATCGGCTTCCTCGGCGGCGGCCTCGTCGCCGTTCTGCTGCTCCCGGTCCTCTGGAACGAGCTGACCGACAACAGCGAGGTCTCGACCACGGCGACGGTCGTCTTCGTGATGATCGTCATCGTCTCCGCCTCCGTCGGCCAGGCCTTCACCACCCACCTCGGCAACAAGCTGCGCCGGCACATCACCTGGTCGCCCGCGCGCGCCCTCGACGCCACGGGCGGCGCCCTGGTCAACGTCGTCGCGATGCTGCTCGTGGCCTGGCTGATCGGCTCGCTCATCGCCAACACCCCGATGCCCACCCTGGGCAAGGAGGTGCGGAGTTCCAAGGTCCTGCTCGGCCTGGAGCGGGTGATGCCGCAACAGGCGTCCGGCTGGTTCGCCGACTTCCGCTCCACCCTGGCCCGCAGCGGCTTCCCGCCGGTCTTCAGCCCCTTCGTCAACGAGCCGATCACCCCGGTCACGCCCCCCGACCCGGCGCTCGCGAACAGCCCGGTCGCCGCCCGCGCCCAGCGCTCCATCGTGAAGGTCGTCGGCACCGCGCAGAGCTGCGGCAAGGTCCTGGAAGGCACCGGCTTCGTCTTCGCCGAGCGTCGCATCATGACCAACGCCCACGTCGTCGGGGGCGTCGACGAGCCGACCGTCCAGATAGGCGGCGAGGGCAAGCTCTACGACGCCAAGGTCGTCCTCTACGACTGGCAGCGCGACATCGCCGTCCTGGACGTGCCGGACCTCAAGGCCCCGCCGCTCGTCTTCACCGACGAGGACGCCCGCAGCGGAGACGGCGCGATCGTCGCCGGCTTCCCGGAGAACGGCTCGTACGACGTGCGCTCGGCGCGCGTCCGGGGCCGCATCGGCGCCGACGGCCCCGACATCTACAGCCGGGGACAGGTCAGCAGGGACGTGTACTCGCTGTACGCGACGGTCCGCCAGGGCAACTCCGGCGGCCCGCTCCTCACCGAGGACGGCGAGGTGTACGGCGTGATCTTCGCCCGCTCCCGCGACGACGCGAACACGGGGTACGCCCTGACGGTCGACGAGATCCACGGGGACATCGAGCGCGGCCGGACCGCCGCCCAGCAGGTCGACACCCAGGCCTGCGCCCTCTGACCCCCGCGTACTCCGCGTACTCCACGTGCTTTTCGCACTCCTCGTACGGACCGCTCCGGATGCTCCGGAGGGTCAGCCGCGGGTGTGCCTGAGCCGGGCCGAGACCCAGCGGGCCCGGCGGCGCAGGATGCGCGAGATCCCCACCCCCTGCACGGCGTGCGTACGGCCCGGCTCCGGAGGTCCGCCCCTTTCGAGGGGCCCCGGTCCGGCGGCCGAGCCGCGGTCGTGTGCCGTCGTGTCACCGTAGTCGTGCGTCCAGCCCATACCCCGACGTGTGCCCGTGGCCCAAGGTCGGTAACCTCCCCGGAGCCCGCCAATCGGAGTATGCGTGGGGCACATGGCCGTTCGAGGCAACTCCGTTCGCCGGACAGGGGTCCGACGGACCGTCAGCGGTCCGGCTCGGGGTCCTTCAGCCAGTTGACGAGTTCCGTGGTGAAGGCCACCGGGTCCTCCTCGTGGGGGAAGTGCCCGAGGCCGTCGAAGAGCCGCCAGCGGTACGGCGCCTCCACGTACTCGCCCGAACCGGCCGCGCTGCGGGTCCGCATCACCGGGTCCAGGGAGCCGTGCAGATGCAGCGTCGGCACCCGCACCGGCCGCTTCATGCGCCGGTTGAACTGGATGCCGTCCGGGCGGGCGAGCGACCGCACCATCCAGCGGTACGGCTCGATCGAGCAGTGCGCCGTCGACGGGACGAGCATCGCCCGCCGGTACGTCTCGAACGCCTCCTCGTCGGCGATCGGCTGCGGCCCCGACCAGTCCCGGATCAACTCCCCGACGAGCGCGGCGTCGTCCGCGACGAGCCGGCGCTCCGGCAGCCACGGTCGCTGGAAGCCCCAGACGTGCGAACCGGCCCGGGACTGGGAGAGGTCGGAGAGCATCGCCGAGCGCCAGCGGCGCGGGTGCGGCATGGAGGAGACCACGAGCCGGCGCACCAGCTTGGGCCGCATCACGGCCGCCGTCCAGGCGAGGTAGCCGCCCAGGTCGTGCCCGACGAGCGCCGCGTCCGGCTCGCCGAGCGAGCGGACGACGCCGGTGATGTCGAGGGCCAGGTTGGCGGGGTCGTAACCCCGGGGGGTGCGGTCGCTGCCGCCGACCCCGCGCAGGTCCATCGCGACGGCCCGGAACCCGGCCTCGGCGAGGGCGGGCAGCTGATGGCGCCATGTCCACCAGAACTGCGGGAAGCCGTGCAGGAGCAGCACCAGCGGCCCGTCGCCCATCTCGGCGATGTGGAAGCGGGCGCCGTTGGCCGCCACGTCCCGGTGGGTCCACGGCCCGTCGAGCCGTACGGGTCCACCGCCGGCGGTGCTGCTCTCGGGAAGGGTCATACGGACGAGCGTGCCACAACGGTGCCCTTGTCCAGGTCGACGGAGCCCTTGACCAGAGCCTTGGGCGCCCCGGGACGCGGGTGCGGCTTGACGTTCTGCACGATCGCGGCCGTCTGCTTGGCCGACGCGATGGACCTCTCCGGCGGCTTGACCTTCTTGAACTTGGAGTACGCGACGAGGCCGAGGAGCCCCGCGAGCAGCACGTTCGCGGCGAAGGAGAGCAGGAAGCACCAGACGAGGTTCCAGCCCCCGTTGCCGTTGTGCCCGCCGGTCCAGGTGTTGATGGCGTACGCGAGGGCGAAGCTCAGCATCGGCAGCGAGAACATCAGCACCACGGCGGCCGCGGTCCCCGCCGCTCCGCCCATCGCGCCGCGCTTGACGTCCTGCCTCAGCTCCGCCTTCGCCAGGGCGATCTCGTCGTGCACCAGTGCCGACATCTCGGCGGTCGCCGAGGCGACCAGTTGGCCGAGGCTCGGCTCGCCCTTGTCGTACAGGTCGCTCATCGCTGCTCCCTCTCCTCGTCTACGGTCCGACTCAGATCATGCCGGACGGTCGGCCTCCTCGCTCGATGCCCCCGCCAGTTGGGCGCGCTGTCGGTGTTCGGCGGCCTTCCGCTCGTGGATCGCGGCCATCCGGAGGTGGTACTCCGGAGTGTTCTCCTCGTAGATGTCCGGGATGCCGTCCTCGTCCTCGTCGCGCTCCTCGTCCGCGTAGAGCGCGCTGTACTTCCGCACCCGCAGCTTCAGCAGGACGGTGGCGAGGACGGCCGCGACGAGCGAGCCCGTCAGGACTGCGGCCTTCACCTGATCCGTGAGGGCGGGGTCGTCGGTGAAGGCGAGTTCGCCGATGAGGAGCGAGACGGTGAAGCCGATCCCGGCGAGGGTGGCGAGGGCGAAGACGTCCGGCCAGTTCAGCTCGGGGTTGAGTTCGGCCCGGGTGAAGCGGGCGGTGAGCCAGGTGCCGCCGAAGATGCCGACGGCCTTGCCGACGACGAGACCGAGGACGACGCCGAGGGTGACCGGCTGGGTGAAGACGTCCCCGAGGGACTTGCCGGAGACGCCGACGCCGGCGGAGAAGAGGGCGAACAGCGGCACCGCGACACCGGCCGAGAACGGGCGGACGAGGTGCTCGATGTGCTCGCCGGGGGAGTGCTCCTCGCCCTCCCGGGTGGTGCAGCGCAGCATCAGGCCCATGGCGACGCCGGCGATGGTGGCGTGGACGCCGCTGTTGTACATCAGGCCCCAGATCACCAGGGCGAGCGGCACGTACACGTACCAGCCGCGGACCCCCTTGCGGAGCAGCAGCCAGAAGACGGCGAGGCCGGCGAGGGCGCCGCCGAGCGCGGCGAAGTTCAGGTCCGTGGTGAAGAAGACCGCGATGATCAGGATGGCGAAGAGGTCGTCGACGACGGCGAGGGTGAGCAGGAAGGCGCGCAGCGCGGACGGCAGCGAGGTGCCGATCACGGCGAGGACGGCGAGCGCGAAGGCGATGTCGGTCGCGGTGGGGACGGCCCAGCCGCCGAGTGGGCCGTCGCCGAGGACGTTGACCAGGGTGTAGACGAGGGCGGGCGCGGCCATGCCGCAGAGCGCGGCGACGACGGGGAGCGCGGCGGCCCGGGGGTCGCGCAGCTCGCCCGCGACGAGTTCGCGCTTGAGCTCGACGCCGGCGACGAAGAAGAAGACCGCGAGGAGGCCGTCGGCGGCCCAGTGCTCGACGGAGAGGTCGAGGCCGAGGGCGGCGGGGCCGAAGTGGAAGTCGCGCAGGGACTCGTAGCTGTCGCTCAGCGGGGTGTTCGCCCAGATCAGGGCGGCGACGGCGGCGAGGAGGAGCAGGACGCCGCCGACGGTCTCGGTGCGCAGGGCGTCGGCGAGGTAGCGGCGCTCGGGTAGGGGGAGCAGGCCGAGGAACTTGCGGTCGGTGGGCGCGGACATGCGGGGGACCTCCGTCGGGCGGGCAGGGCGAAGCACATGCCGACCAGACTTCCCGGCGCACCTTGGTCCTTCTGTCGCGTCTCCGACGCGACCCTCACCCTACCCAAGGCGACGGTGGGGCGTCCGGCGAGAAGCAGCCTAGGGAGTTTCTCCCGTTTCGTCCCCTCGGGGAGGGGCGTGCGGGTACGCGGGAACGCCCGCTCCGGGCGGTGCTTCCCGGGGCGGGCGTTCCGTCGTACGGTCCTCGCTCGGTCCGCGCTCAGTCCTCGCTGGAGGTGGTCGGCAGCTGGGTCTGGATGAGCGACATGACCGAGGAGTCGGTCAGCGTGGTGACGTCGCCCAGCTCCCGGTTCTCCGCCACGTCGCGCAGCAGACGGCGCATGATCTTGCCCGAGCGGGTCTTCGGCAGCTCCGCCACCGGCAGGACCCGCTTCGGCTTGGCGATCGGGCCGAGGGTCGCGCCGACGTGGTTGCGCAGCTCGGACACCAGGTTCTCGTCCTGGCTTGCGGTGCCGCGCAGGATCACGAAGGCGACGATCGCCTGGCCGGTCGTCTCGTCGGCGGCGCCGACGACGGCCGCCTCGGCGACGGCCGGGTGGGAGACGAGGGCCGACTCGACCTCGGTCGTCGAGATGTTGTGGCCCGAGACGAGCATGACGTCGTCGACCCGGCCGAGCAGCCAGATGTCGCCGTCCTCGTCCTTCTTGGCGCCGTCGCCCGCGAAGTACTTGCCCTCGAAGCGGGACCAGTACGTGTCGATGTAGCGCTGGTCGTCGCCCCAGATGGTTCGGAGCATCGACGGCCACGGCTCGGTGAGGACCAGGTAGCCGCCCCCGCCGTTCGGCACCTCGCCCGCCTCGTCGTCCACGACGGTGGCGGAGATGCCCGGCAGCGGGCGCTGGGCGGAGCCCGGCTTGGTCTCGGTGACGCCCGGCAGCGGCGAGATCATCATCGCGCCGGTCTCGGTCTGCCACCAGGTGTCCACGATCGGGGTCTTGCCGGCGCCGATGTGCTCGCGGTACCAGACCCAGGCCTCGGGATTGATCGGCTCGCCGACCGAGCCGAGGACGCGCAGGCTCGACAGGTCGAACTTCGCGGGGATGTCGTCGCCCCACTTCATGAACGTGCGGATCGCGGTCGGCGCCGTGTAGAGGATCGTGACGCCGTACTTCTGCACGATCTCCCAGAACCGGCCCTGGTGCGGGGTGTCCGGGGTGCCCTCGTACATGACCTGCGTCGCGCCGTTGGCCAGCGGGCCGTAGACGATGTACGAGTGTCCGGTGACCCAGCCGATGTCGGCGGTGCACCAGTAGACGTCGCTCTCCGGCTTGAGGTCGAAGACGGCGTGGTGGGTGTAGGCGGCCTGGGTGAGGTAGCCGCCGGAGGTGTGCAGGATGCCCTTCGGCTTCCCCGTGGTGCCCGAGGTGTAGAGGATGAAGAGCGGGTGCTCCGCCTCGAAGGCCTCCGGGGTGTGCTCGGCGGACTGGCGGGCGACGATGTCGTCCCACCACACGTCGCGGCCCTCGGTGAAGGCGGTGTCCTGGCCCGTGCGGCGGACCACGAGGACGTGCTCGACCTGCGGACACTTGGCGACGGCCTCGTCGATGGCCGGTTTGAGGGCGCTCGGCTTGCCGCGGCGGTAGCCGCCGTCGGCGGTCACGACCAGCTTGGCGTCGGCGTCCTGGATGCGGGAGGCCACGGCGTCGGCGGAGAAGCCGCCGAAGACCACCGAGTGGGCGGCGCCGACGCGGGCGCAGGCCAGCATCGTGACGGCCGCCTCGGGGATCATCGGCAGGTAGACGGCGACCCGGTCGCCCTTGCGGACGCCCAGCTCGGTCAGGGCGTTGGCGGCCCTGGAGACCTCGTCCTTGAGCTCGGCGTAGG
The DNA here is from genome assembly GCF_042900925.1 of Streptomyces sp. NPDC012825. Lineage (NCBI taxonomy): Bacteria > Bacillati > Actinomycetota > Actinomycetes > Kitasatosporales > Streptomycetaceae > Streptomyces > Streptomyces sp. NPDC012825. The sequence continues at coordinate 500,039 of NZ_JBIBBZ010000003.1, forward strand.
TGATCGCGCGGCTGTCGCCCGGCTCGCCCTCGAAGTGGATGGCGACCCGGTCGCCGTGACCGGCCTCGACGTGCCGGTCGACGCAGTTGTACGCCACGTTCAGCTCGCCGTCCGCGAACCACCTGGCGAACGGCGGGTTCGACCAGTCCAGGGTCTCGGTCGGCTCGGTGGCCCAGGTCAGCCGCTTGGCCTGCTCGGCCCAGAAGCCCAGACGGTCCGCCTTGGCCTGCTCGTACGCCTCCGCCGTCACATTGGCGTCCGCCGCCAGCTCCGCGGGCGGCGCGAAGCGGCGCTCCTCGCGAAGCAGATTGGCCAGGCTTTCGTTGCTCACGACATCTCCCTTTCCCAGGGCGTCCTCTGTGCGTATGTGTCCCGCGTCATAGCTCACCAGTCAGAGGCCCGGGTGACAAGGGTCTCCAGGTAATTGGTTTAGACCTGTGGGCGGCCTGGCGTGGGTGGCCCCTTCTTCCCGAGCGGTGGGAGAAGGGGCCACACAGTCTCACGGACGGACGGCACCGATGGTTCAGGGAGCGCGCGCCCCGGGGCCGTACGCCCGGGGCGCGAGCCCCGGAGGCGCAGGCTCGCGGGGAGGCGCCTGCTCAGGAGGCGCGCGCCGCCTCCAGCCGGGCCGCCGGACGGGTCGCCGGTTCGGCTCCCTGGTCCTCCTCCGGTTCGGCCCCCCGCTCCTTCTCCGTTTCGGTCTCCGGTGCGGCCGGCAGGGCGGTCGGCATGACGCGGGTGAAGACGTCGTCGTAGGCGTCGTGGCCGTGCGGCTCGTCCGTGCCGCTGAGCAGGTACGCCTGTGCCTCGCCCACGTGGAAGTACATCCCGTGCAGAGTGAGGCTGCCGTCGGCGAGCCGACGGGCCACCGACTCGTACGCCCGCAGGTGCTCCAGCTGCTGGACGACGTTGGTCAGGCAGAGCTGCTCGACCGCGTCGGCCGGCAGGCGTCCCGCGATCCTGGCCCAGGCGTGGCGTCTGCTCGCCATCCGCTCCAGACTGGGTCGGCCGTGCCGGAGCCAGCGGCGGAGCGGGGACGACGGATCGTCCGGGCCGGCGTTCATGAGGGCCTGCATCGCGCCGCAGCCGGAGTGGCCGCAGACGGTGATCGACTCGACCCGCAGCACCTCCACCGCGTACTCGATCGCCGCCGCCACCGAGTCGTCTCCGCTCTCCTCGCCGGGGAGCGGGACGAGATTGCCGACATTGCGCACGGTGAAGAGGTCGCCGGGGCCGCTCGCCGTGATCATGCTGGTGACCAGGCGGGAGTCGGCGCAGGTCAGGAAGAGCTGCGAGGGACGCTGGCCCTCCCGGGCGAGCCGGGCCAGCTCGTCCCGTACGAGCGGGGCGGTGTTCCGCTGGAACTTGCCGATCCCGCTCGCCAGCTTCAGCCCCGGCGCGGGCCGCTCCTCGTCCGCCCCGTCGGGCCCCGGCCCCTTCCGTTCGGCCGGCGGCTCCCCGCACTGGTGGTTGTGCCAGGGGGTCCAGGGGCGGCAGCAGGAGTGCGGGGCCGCGCCGGGGGAGGGCTCGGCGATCCGGGCGCCGGTGGGGCCGGTCGTCTCCACCTTGCCGCCGTGGGCGAGGTGCCCGGCCGTCCAGTCGCTCAGCGCCTCGTACGCGGCGTGGTCCATGAAGGACCCGTCCAGCTCGACCACCACGTCGGAACCGGCGGGCAGTTGGTGCAGGGCCCGGCTCAGCCGGGGCACGGCGAGGAAGGTCAGCTGGCCCCGGACGTGCAGCAGATGGCGCCCGTCCCGCTCCTCGCGGGTGATCCGGGTGCGGGTGAGCCGGTGCAGAGCGACCGCGACGGCCACGCCGATGCCGAGGGCCACGCCCTCCAGGATGCCGATGAGGACGACTCCGGTCAGCGTCACCGCGTAGACGACGACTTCACGGTGACGGGTGACGGTGCGGATGTGGGTGATGCTGACCATCTGGATGCCGACCACCATCACGAGGGCGGCGAGCGCGGGCAGCGGGATCAGGTCGAGCACGGGCACGAGCAGCAGGGCCGCGAGCACGATCCACAAACCGTGCAGCATGGTGGAGGCGCGACTCACCGCGCCCGCCGAGACGTTGGCGACGCTGCGGACCGCGACTCCGGCGACCGGAAGGCCGCCGAGCGCGCCGGAGACCACGTTCGCCACGCCCTGGCCGGCGAGTTCGCGGTCGAGGGCCGTGCGCGGGATGCCCAGGCCGTGGTCCGGGCGGGCGGCGACGAGCTTGTCGACCGCGACGGCGGAGAGCAGCGACTGCACGCTGGTGACGAGGGTGATCGTGAGCACGCCGGCGGCGATGCCGAGGACCGGCCCCTCGGGCATTCCCGGCAGGGCGTGGCTGCTCCAGGACGGCAGGTCGACGCGGGGCACGGCGAGTCCGGCGAGCACCGCCACCGCCGTCGCGCCCGCCACCGCCACGAGCGCGGCCGGGGCCTTGCGCAGGAGTCTTCCGGCACGGCCCGGCAGGCGCGGCCAGCAGAGCAGCGCGGCCACGGTGAGCGCGCTGATGGCGAACGCGGCCGGCTGGACGTGCGCCAACTGGGCGGGCAGACCCAGGGCGTTGTCCACGGCGGAGCTCTGGGGGGTGCCGCCGAGCACGATGTGCAGCTGGGCGAGGGCGATGGTGACGCCGATGCCGCCCAGCATGCCGTGCACGATCGCGGGCGAGACGGCGAGCGCGGAGCGGGCCACGCGCAGGGCGGACAGGCCGAGTTGGGCGAGTCCGGCGAGGACGGTGATGGCGCAGGTGGTGCGCCAGCCGTAGAGCCGGATGAGCTCGGCGGTCACGACGGTGAGACCGGCGGCGGGGCCGCTCACCTGGAGCGGGGAGCCGCCGAAGCGGCCGGCGACGAGGCCGCCGACGGCGGCGGCCACCAGGCCGGCCTGGAGCGGGGCTCCGGTGGCGAGCGCGATGCCGAGCGAGAGGGGCAGCGCGATCAGGAAGACGGCGATCGACGCGGACACGTCGACGGCGGCGACGCGGAAGCGGCGCGGTCCCTCCGGGGGACTGTGCGGCCGCTGGACGCGGGGTCGGGTGGTCGTGCGGTCAGGGGTGCAGAGGGTCATGTTCCCGTCTCCTCCGGGGCGGCGCGGTCGCGGCTCGTGCGGGTCGAACGTGGGGCTCGCGGCCGTGGGCACGGCATACAGCGGCGGGATGTGCGCTAGGGGTCTCTCGACACGAGACCCTTCGAAGAAATCATCAACGCTCGGTAAATAGATCGTAATGGAGAGTAAAGACTCTGGCAGTACTTTCCGGGCAAATGGGGCAGTGGTTCACCTGTTCTGGTGATTAGTGCGTATTACTCCGCTTGTCGTTTCATCTCCCCGGCGGTCTCGGTGCGACGTTGACGCCGCTCGCACGGAACCGAGGAGAGGTGGGCGGATGACTGCCGCCGGGAGAAGGACCACTGCCCAGAAGAGGGTGCTCGCCGCCGGCGCCCTCGCCGTCGCCCTGATCACCGGCGTCGCCGGCTGCTCGGGCTCCGACGGAGACGCCACGAAGGGCACGCCGGGCGGCGGCCCGGGTGCCAAGAAGGGCCCGGCCGCGGCCCCGCAGACGGTGCCCCGGCTGATCGGCGACGGCTCGACCGCCTTCACCGGCGCCCAGCCGAAGCAGCCGGCCTGGCAGCGCCTCAAGCCGGGGGAGACCCCGCCGCAGTTCGTGGTCTTCTCGTGGGACGGCGCGGGCGAGGACAGCCAGAAGCTGTTCTCCCACTTCCGCCAGGTGGGCAAGAAGTACAACGCCACCATGACGTACTTCCTCAGCGGGGTGTACCTGCTGCCCGAGGAGAAGCGGAGCCTCTACGACCCGCCGCAGCACAGCACGGGCCGCTCCGACATCGGCTTCAACGACACCGAGGGCATCCGCGCCACCGTCCGCGAACTCCGCGGGGCCTGGCAGGACGGCAACGAGATCGGCACCCACTTCAACGGGCACTTCTGCGGCCCCGACGGCGGTGTCGGCACCTGGTCCGTCGAGGAGTGGAAGAGCGAGATCAACCAGGCCAAGTCCTTCGTCAAGACCTGGAAGACGAACGCCGGCCTGCGTGCCGAGCAGCCGCTGCCCTTCGACTACGACAAGGAGCTCGTCGGCGCCCGCACCCCCTGCCTGGAGGGCCGGAAGAACTTCGTCCAGGCGGCGGCGCAGATGGGCTTCCGCTACGACACCAGCGGCGTCAACGACCAGATCTGGCCCAAGAAGGACCTGGGCCTCTGGGACCTGTCGCTGCAGCTCGTGCCCATGCCCGGCCGCGCCTTCCAGACGCTGTCCATGGACTACAACTTCCTGGTCAACCAGTCTCCCGGCACCACCCAGGGCGACCCCGCCCAGCACCGGTACTGGGGCAACCAGATGCGGGACGGTCTGGTGCAGGCCTTCGAGCGCTCCTACCGGGGCAACCGCGCCCCGCTGATCATCGGCAACCACTTCGAATCCTGGAACGGCGGCACGTACATGAAGGCCGTCGAGGAGACCATCGCCACCGTCTGCGTGCAGAAGGACGTCAAGTGCGTCTCCTTCCGCCAGCTCGCCGACTGGCTCGACGCCCAGGACCCCGACGTCGTCGCCAAGATGCGCACCCTGAAGGTCGGCGAGGCCCCGGCGGCCGGCTGGAAGGCCTTCCTCTCCTCCTCACCGGCCGCCCCGGCTTCCCCGGCCGCTCCGGCCTCCGCCGCCGCCCGCCCGGCGAAGGCGGGCGCCGCCGCCCCCGCGGCGGGCTGACCCGGCCCGGCGCGAACCGCCGCTACACCGCCAGCGGCTCGCCGAGGACGAAACCGGGGTCGACCTGCGCCGCCAGGTCGGCCCCGGTCTTGGCGTTGCCCCAGCTCTCCGCGTTCCGCAGGTGGAAGTGGACCATCTGGCGCGTGTACCGCTCCCAGTCGCGGTGGGCGTACGAGTCGTCCGCCGCGTCCTGGAGGGCCTGGAGCGCCATGCGGTTCTCCGCCTCCAGGAGCTCGAAGCGGGACGGCCGGCCCTTCTCCATCGCGCGGACCCAGTCCGAGTGCCCCACCGTCACGAGCAGGTCCTCCCCGACCTCCTCGCGCAGGAAGTCGAGGTCGTCCGGGCCCTGCACCTTGTTGCCGACGACCTTGAGCGCGACGCCGAAGTCCCGCGCGTACTCCTTGTACTGGCGGTAGACCGAGACGCCCTTGCGGGTCGGCTCCGCCACCAGGAAGGTCATGTCGAAGCGGGTGAAGAGACCGGAGGCGAAGGAGTCCGAACCCGCCGTCATGTCGACGACCACGTACTCGTCGGGGCCGTCGAGCAGGTGGTTGAGGCAGAGCTCCACCGCCCCGACCTTCGAGTGGTAGCAGGCGACCCCGAGGTCCGACTCCGTGAAGGGACCGGTCGCCATCAGCCGGACCTCTCCGTCGTCGAGCCGGACCGGACGCGCGCACGCCTCGTACACCGGGTTGTCCTCGCGGACCCGCAGCAGTCGGGAGCCCTCCCCGGGCGGCGTCGTCTTGATCATCGTGTCGGCGGAGACGATCCGCGGGTTGGTACCCCGCAGGTACTCCTTGATGAGCGGCAGGTGCGCGCCCATCGCGGGCAGCTCGGCGGCCTCCGTCTCGGACAGGCCGAGCGCGGCGCCCAGGTGCTGGTTGATGTCCGCGTCGACGGCGACGACCGGAGCTTCGTTGGCGGTGAGGTGGCGGATGAAGAGCGAGGACAGCGTGGTCTTGCCGCTGCCGCCCTTCCCGACGAAAGCGATCTTCATGTTCACCTAGGGTAGCTGCATGATAGCCATGCGTGGTCGGGTTGCGTGAAGAAGACCACTCCATCGTGGGGCGGGGCCGCCGGGCGCGTAGCCTCCCTACCTATGAGTACGCACGCCTCTGACCCCTTGGCCGCGCTCGGCTCCCTGCCGGGCGTCGCCGACGCGGTGGACTCCGTACGCAAGGCCGTCGACCGGGTCTACGGCCACCGTGTGATGCGCCGCCGAAGCAACGAGATCTCCTCCGAAGCGGCCCTGCGCGGGGCGCGTGGCTCGGCCGCCCTGTCCGGCGCCGACTGGGCCCTGGAGGAGGTCCGCCGGCGCACCGACTTCAGTGCCGACCCCGAGGCCCGCACGGTCGGCGCCGCCCTGCGTCTGGGCGCCGAGGCGGGTCAGCTCCTCTCCATCTGGCGCCAGTCGCCGCTGCGCGTGCTCGCCCGCCTCCACCTGGTCGCCGCGGGAGACCCGGACGACTCGGTGGGACGGCCCCGGCTGGACGGCGAGAAGGTCGACGAGCCGCTGATCGAGGGCCCGGTGCCGACGCCCGCCGAGGTCGCCGGACGACTCGACGGCCTGGCGGAGCTGATCGTCGCGGGCAGCGCGGCCCCGGCGCTCGTGACGGCTTCCGTGGTGCACGGCGAACTGCTCGCGCTGCGCCCCTTCACCTCGCACAACGGCCTGGTGGCGCGGGCGGCCGAGCGGATCGCGCTCGTCGGCAGCGGCCTCGACCCCAAGGCGGTCTGCCCGGCCGAGGTGGGCCACGCGGAGCAGGGCCGGGCCGCGTACCTCGCCGCGTTCGAGGGATACCTGTCGGGGTCGCCGGAGGGCGTGGGTGCCTGGATCGCGCACTGCGGGCGCTCGGTGGAGCTGGGGGTCAGGGAGTCGACGGCCGTCTGCGAGGCGCTTCAGCGGGGCGCGGCCTGAGGCACTCCGGTTCCGGGACGGGAGCACTTCGGTACCGGGTTCTGGAAAGGGTTGCGGCGGTACCCGTTCGGGTACCGCCGCTGGCACGTCCACCCAGTTACCAAGCGTCCTCGATATGTGCCCATCAGGCCGGGAACTTTGCCCGTGGCCTGGTGCGGCTGGCCCGTAATCGACGGGTCGACGTCGCGTGGGTACCTGGTTTTCGTGCTAGGTCCGTGGGGCCTTCATGCTCAACAGGTGATCCTCTCGGATGTCCCAGGTCTCGCGGGCCTGATTCCTTTTTACTCCTCTTGGGGTAGAAGCGAAAGTGCTGGTTCCACTTCTCTGGTTTTTGCTCAAATTCGGGCAAAGTCGCCGGCGGTCCGGGAGGCGGCGAGGGTGGCCTGCCGACGCCTGGCGGCGTACCAGACGAGCCCGGCTCCGACGGCGGCCGCTCCCACGGCCGCCGCGGCGACGAGCGCGGGCCGGGGCGGCATCCGGAAATCGGGCAGCCGCTGCTTGAGGCGGACCGGCTTCTCGAAGGTGAGGACCGGCCACTCCCGGGCGACGGCCTCGCGGCGCAGCGTCCGGTCGGGGTTGACCGCGTGCGGGTGGCCGACGGCCTCCAGCATGGGGATGTCGGTCGCCGAGTCGCTGTACGCGTAGCAGCGCGAGAGGTCGTAGCCCTCCGACTCGGCGAGTTCCCGGACGGCCTCGGCCTTCGTCGGTCCGTAGGCGTAGTACTCCACCTCCCCTGTGAAGCAGCCGTCCTCGCCGACCACCATCCGGGTGGCGACGACCCGGTCGGCCCCGAGCATCTCGCCGATCGGCTCGACCACCTCGGCGCCGGAGGTCGAGACGATGACGACGTCCCGACCGGCGGCGTGGTGGGTCTCGATGAGGGAGGCCGCCTCGTCGTAGATGATCGGGTCGATCAGATCGTGAAGGGTCTCGGCGACGAGCTCCTTCACCTGGGCGACGTTCCAGCCTTTGCAGAGGGCGGAAAGATATTCGCGCATCCGCTCCATCTGGTCGTGATCGGCTCCGCCCGCCAGGAAGACGAACTGGATGTAGGCCGTCCGCAGGGCGGCACGGCGACTGATCAGCCCGCCCCGGTAGAAGGACTTGCTGAAGGTCAGCGTCGAGGACTTCGCAATGACCGTCTTGTCCAGGTCGAAGAAGGCGGCTGTGCGCGGCAAGGAGTGGTTTTCCACGAGCCCGAGCATAGGTGCCCGCCATTCGGCGTACGCTGGGGCGCGTGGGTTTGCCTGAGAAGCCTCTCGGGTACACCATGGAAGTCACGGATCGTTCGCGACCGTGCTACCCCGGTCCGGCTCCTCCCCCCCCGAGTCGGCCGGAGAGACGACCCCCGCTCTCCCCCCCGGCGGGGGTCGTCGCATGTCCGGAGCCGTTTCGGGCCTGTGAGACATCGCCCGCTCCCTTCTCTTCGCCCCTCGGCCGCGAGTCGGCCATCGGGCTGTCGTGCCCTCGATTCCTCACTCAGAGTAACCAGTGTGATGCGTTCCGGGCAGTCTCCGGAGGGGTGACGCGGTTATTCACAGGCCCTCCCTTATCCACAGTTTTTCGGTGAGATCCCCACGATTTCCTGGGCTGCCCCACGGTGATTCCTGTCGCGAAGTTCGCGGACGGAGGGAATCACGAGAGGGGCGTGTGCCATGGAGGCATCCAGGACTTCCGGGGCCGGGCCAGGAGCCGGGACCGGGGGAGAGAAGGACCGGGGCCCGCTGTCGCCGGCGCGGGAAACCGAGGCGCGAGGGCCCGGGGCGCGGGGTGCGGACGAGGGGCGAGGGTCCGGGGCGCGGGGTGTGGACGAGGGGCGTCGGGCCGGGCCGCTGATCGTCACCGAGGACCTCGGGCTGCTCGACGACCTCCTCAGGCTGTGCGCGGCGGCCGGGGTCGAACCCGAGGTGCACCACCGGGTGCCCGAGCGACGGGCGGGCTGGACGGACCCACCGCTCGTCCTGGTCGGCGACGACGCCGCCGCCCGCTGCCGGGGAGCGGTGCGCCGGCCGGGGACCGTCCTCGTCGGACGGGACCGGGACGATCCGGGGGTGTGGCGCCTCGCCGTGGAGATCGGCGCGGAGTGCGTGCTGCGGCTTCCGGACGCCGAGGGCCTCCTCGTGGACCGCATCGCCGACGCGGCCGAAGGAGTGGGCCGGCAGGCGCTGACCGTCGGCGTCGTCGGCGGCCGCGGGGGCGCGGGCGCCTCCACCCTGGCCTGCGGTCTCGCCCTCGCCGCCGCCAGGACCGGGCGGCGCACCCTCCTCGTCGACGGCGACCCGCTGGGCGGCGGCCTCGACGTGCTGCTCGGCGGCGAGCGCGAGGAGGGCAGGCGGTGGCCCGACTTCGCGGCCTCGAAGGGCCGGCTCGCGGGCGGGGCCCTGGAGGAGTCCCTGCCGTCGGTGCGGGGCGTCCGGGTGCTCAGCTGGGGCAGGGAGCCCGCGCTGCCGGTGCCGCCCGAGGCCGTGCGGTCCGTTCTCGCCGCCGCGCGCCGCCGGGGCGGAATCGTCGTGGTCGACCTGCCGCGCGGAGGCGACGGGCCGACCACCGAGGCACTGGCCCAGCTCGACCTCGGACTGCTCGTCGTGCCGGGGGAGCTGAGGGCCGTCGCGGCGGCCCACCGGGTGGCCTCGACCCTCGGGGCAGCCGTGCGCGACCTGCGGGCCGTGGTGCGCGGGCCGTACGCGACGGGGCTCGACGAGCGCTGGGTCGCCGACGCGCTGCGACTGCCGCTCGTCGGCGAACTCCCCTACGACCCGGGGATCGTGCCCGACCAGGACGCGGGCCTTCCGCCGGGCGCCGAGCCCCGGGGACCACTCGGCCGCTTCTGCGCCGCCTTCTGGGAGCGCGCGCTCACGCCCGGCGGTGCGGCATGACCGGAAACCGGGGCGAAGGCGGTGGCACGGGACTGCTCGACGCCGTGCGGCAGCGGCTCGCGGTGAGTGGGGCCGAGCCCACCCCGGCCCGGGTCGCGGCGGCGCTACGGGCCCAGGGGCGGCTGCTCGGCGACGCGGAAGTGCTGGGCGCCGCCGAGGAGCTGCGGTGCGAACTGATCGGCACCGGGCCGCTCGAACCACTGCTCGCCGACCCGGCCGTCACCGACGTCCTGGTCTCCGCCCCCGACCGGGTGTGGGTGGACCGGGGCGCCGGACTCGAACGGGCCCCGGTGGCCTTCCCCGACGCGGCGGCCGTCCGCAGACTCGCGCAGCGGCTCGCGGCCGTCGCCGGACGCAGACTCGACGACGCCCGCCCCTGGGTGGACGCCCGGCTCCCCGACGGCACCCGCATGCACGCGGTGCTGCCGCCGGTGGCGGTCGGCTCGACCTGCCTCTCGCTGCGGGTGGTGCGCCCGCGGGCCTTCTCCCTGGAGGAGCTGGCCGCGGCGGGCACGGTGCCGCCCGGCGGCGCCCCGGTCCTGCGGGCCCTGATCGACGCCCGGGTCTCGTACCTCGTCAGCGGTGGGACGGGCACGGGGAAGACCACGCTCCTCGCCTCCCTGCTCGGCCTGGTGGGGGAGCGGGAGCGGATCGTGCTCGCCGAGGACTCGGCGGAGCTGCGGCCCGACCATCCGCACGTGGTGCGACTGGAGGCGCGGCCCGCCAACCAGGAGGGCGCCGGGCTCGTCACCCTGCGGGACCTGGTCCGGCAGGCGTTGCGGATGCGGCCCGACCGGCTGGTGGTCGGCGAAGTGCGCGGCGGGGAGGCCGTGGATCTCCTCGCGGCCCTCAACACGGGCCACGAAGGGGGCTGTGGAACGGTCCACGCCAACACGGCGGCGGACGTACCGGCGCGGCTCGAAGCCCTGGGGACGGCGGCCGGGCTCGACCGGGCCGCCCTGCACAGCCAGTTGGGTGCCGGGCTCTCGGTCGTGCTCCACCTCGTGCGGGACCGGGACGGGCGGCGGCGGATCGCCGAGATCCACGTCCTGGAGCGCGACCGGGAGGGGCTGGTCCGGACGGTTCCCGCCCTGCGGTGGGGCGCGTCCGGGTTCGAGCGGGAGCAGGGCTGGGAGCGGCTGAGGACGCTGATCGGAGGAGGAATGTGGTGACGGCCGAGCCGGAAGCGGTACGGGGTGCGGCGCAGGGCGTGGCGGTGCTCTGCGCGGGGCTCGCCCTGTGGTGGGCGGTCGAGCGGCGACGCGGGGCCGGCCGGGCGCGGGCGGTGCTCGCGGGCGGTGTGCCCGGGGGATCCGGCCCGGGGGCGTGGCCGGTGGCGGTCGCGCACGGGTGGGCCCTGCTGCGGGGCAGGCGCGCGTGGCTGTGCCTGCCGGTGGCGGGGGTCCTCGCACTGCTCGGGGAGTCGCCGTTGCCGCTGGTGGCGGGGGCGCTCGCGGTGCCCCTGGTCGGGCGGCGGCTGCGGGCCGCCGGACGGCGGAGGGAACGGGAGGCGCGGGCCGAACGGGTCGTGGCCCTGTGCGGGGCGGTCGTCGGGGAGCTGCGGGCCGGCTGGCAGCCCGCGCAGGCGCTGTCCTTCGCGGCCCGGGAGACCGGCGCCCTGGGCGGCGAGGAGGCGCGGGTGCTCGCGGCGGCCCGGTTCGGCGGGGACGTGCCGGAGGTCCTGCGGAGGGCGTCCCGGCAGGACGGCGCCGACGGCCTCGCGGGCATGGCGGCCTGCTGGCAGGTGGCCGTCGACGGGGGCGCGGGCCTGGCCGCCGGGCTCGACCGGCTGGAGGCGTCCCTGCGGGACCAGTACGAGCAGCGGGAGCGACTGCGGGCCGAACTGGCCGGTGCCTGGGCCACGGTGACCGTCCTCGCGCTGCTCCCGGCGGCGGGACTCGCCCTCGGCACGGCGCTCGGGGCCGACCCGCTGCGGGTGCTGCTCCACACCCCGGCCGGCCTGGGCTGCCTGGCCGTCGGCGGGGCCCTGGAGGCGGCCGGCCTGTGGTGGGCCGCACGGATCGTACGAGGAGGGGAGCGGGCGTGATGCCGGTGGACGTTCTTCAGACGGGGGCGCTCCTGACGGCGGCGGTGTGCCTGTGCGCACAAGGCGTCCGCGAGGTGCTGCGCGAGCTGGGGGCGCGCCGCACGCGGAGGCGGACGCGGGACCTCCTCGGGGCGCCGGCCCCGCCGCCCCGGAAGACCAGGGCGGGGCTGCCGCCGTGGGTGGGGGTCTGGGCGGTGCCGGTCGTGGCGGTCGGGCTCGGCTGGGCGCTCTTCGGCGGGATCGCCGGCCTGGGCGTCGGAGCCCTGGTGGCCTGCGGGGTACGGGGACGGCTCCCCGGACGCGGGGAGTCGGCCGATCCGGACGGCGACGAGGAAGCGGTACGGCACCTGCCGCTCGCGGCCGACCTGTTGGCGGCCTGTGCCGCCTCGGGGGCCGGGCCCGGAGAGGCGGCGGAGGCGGTGGGCCGGTCGCTGGGCGGCCCGCTCGGCGAACGCCTCACCCGCACGGCGGCCGAGCTGCGCCTCGGCGGTGAACCGGCCGAGGTGTGGGGGAGGTTCGGCGCGATACCGGGGGCCGCGGGGCTCGCCCGCTGCCTGGAACGGGCCGGGTCCTCGGGGGCGCCCTCGGCGGAGGCCGTGGCCCGGTACGCGACGGCGCTGCGGGCGGACCGCGCCCGTACGGCGGCGGCCCGTGCGCGCCGGGCGCAGGTCCTGATCAGCGCGCCCGTGGGGCTCTGCTTCCTGCCGGCCTTCCTGGCGGTGGGGGTGGCCCCGGTGGTGATCGGCCTCGCGGTGGGCCTGCTGAACGGATGAGAACGACGACGAGACACGACAAGCGGAACAGCACGACAAGTGGAACAGGACGAGGAGAACGACATGGCAGGGGCAGTGGCGATGACGGCGGCAGCGGCGGCGACTGTGGTGACGGCGGCCCGGGAGCGGGTCGGCGGATGGTGGCGGACGCGGCGGGAGGCCGCGCGTCGTGACACGGGGATGAGTACGGCCGAGTACGCGGTGGGGACGATCGCGGCGGCGGCGTTCGCCGCGGTGCTCTACAAGGTCGTGACCAGCGGGACGGTCTCGGGAGCGCTGGAGTCGATGATCGGGAAGGCGCTCGATGCGTCGTTCTGAGACGCGTCGTTCCGTGACGCGTCGTTTCGAGACGCGCCGTTCAGAGGCACGTTGTTCAGAGGCGCGTTGTTCCGGGACACGTCGTTCCGGGACACGTCGTTCCGACCGGGGCTTCGCGACCGTGGAGGCGGCGATGGTTCTGCCCGTCCTGGCGCTGTTCACGGTGACCATGCTCTGGGCGCTGGCCGCGGCCGCCGCGCAGATCAGGTGCGTGGACGCGGCCCGGGCAGGGGCGCGGGCGGCGGCCCGTTCGGAACCGGTGGCCGCCGCGGAGACGGCCGCGCGGTCCGCGGCGCCCGAGGGCGCCCGGGTGACGGTGGCGCGCTCGGGAGAGCTGTGGCGGGTGACGGTGGAGGCGGCGGCCCCCGGGCCCCGGGGACTGGGCCTCACCCTGCGGGCGGACGCGGCGGCCCTCGCGGAGGACACCGGGTTCCTCGCGGAGGGCGGCACGGCGACCGTGGCCTCGGGGGTCGGAGATTTCGGGCTCGAGGATTTCGGGCCCGGGGACTCCGCGCCCGGGGGCCCGGAGTTCGGGGGCCCGGAGTTCGGGGTACCGGGGGCCGACGCCCCGGGACCTGGGTTCTTGGAGGCGGGCACCCCGGTACCTGGGACTTCGGAGGCGGGCGCCTCAGGATCTGGGGCCTCGGGGCCCGGGGATCCGCCGTGAGGGCCGGTTGTCGTCGGTCGGGTCGCCAGGGGGACCGGGGTGCGGCGACCGTGTGGACGGCGTTCGCAGCCTGCGCGCTGTGTGTGGTGTTCGGGGCGTTGCTCGCGCTAGGCCAGGCAGTGGTGGCCCGGCACCGGGCCGGCGGGGCCGCCGACCTGGCGGTCCTCGCCGCCGCCGACCGGGCCCTGTGGGGCGAGGCCGAGGCGTGCGCCGCCGCCTCGCGGGTGGCCGGCGTGCAGGGCGTCGAGCTGGTGCGGTGCGCGGTGCGGGGCGAGCTCGCCGAGGTGACCGCGCGGGTGGTGCGCGGCCCGTACCGGCCGGAGGTCAGGTCCCGGGCGGGGCCTCAGGAGCCCCGGCCGGATCCGCCGGAGCCGCCTCCCGGTCTTCCGACACCTGGAGGTCCTGCGGAGCCGCTTCCTGGCCTCCGGGCACCTGGAGGTCCTGCGGAGCCGCTTCCTGGCCTCCGGGCACCTGGAGGTCCTGCGGAGCCGCCTCCTGACCTTCCGGAACCTGGAGAACTCGCGGAGCCGCTTCCTGACCTCCCGGCACCCGGGGGTCCCGCTGAGCCGCCTCCCGGTCTTCCGGCACCCGCCGGTCTTCCAGGGCCGCCTCCCGGTCCTCAGGCGCACCTTGCCCCTTCAGGGCAGCCTCTTGGTCCTCCGGGGCGGCCTCCCGGTCCTCCGGAGCCTCGCGGAGGAGTTCCGTGAGGAGGCGGACCGCGCCGCGTTTGTGGAGGGGGTCGTTGCCGTTGCCGCACTTCGGGGACTGGATGCAGGAGGGGCAGCCCGCCTCGCACTCGCAGGAGGCGATGGCCTCCCGGGTGGCCGTCAGCCAGGCGCGGGCCGTGTGGAAGGCCCGTTCGGCGAAGCCCGCGCCGCCCGGGTGCCCGTCGTACACGAAGACGGTGGGCAGCAGGGTGTCGGGGTGGAGCGGCACGGAGACGCCGCCGATGTCCCAGCGGTCGCAGGTGGCGAAGAGCGGCAGCATGCCGATGGAGGCGTGCTCGGCGGCGTGCAGGGCGCCGCCGAGGATCTCCGGGTTGATCCGGGCGGCGTCGAGCTGGTCCTCGGTGACCGTCCACCACACGGCGCGGGTGCGCAGGGTGCGGGGCGGCAGGTCGAGCTTGGTCTCGCCGAGCACCTCGCCGGTGATGAGACGGCGGCGGAGGAAGGAGACGACCTGGTTGGTGACCTCGACGGAGCCGTAGCAGAGGCGGCCGGCTCCCCAGGGGATCTCGGTGTCGGTGTCGAGGACGGAGACGGAGGTGGTGTCGCGGGCGGTGGTGGAGTACGGCGGGGCGGCCTCCTCCACGAGGGCCACGGAGTCCTCGAGGTCGAGCTCCCGCACCAGGTAGGTGCGGCCCTGGTGGAGGTGGACGGCGCCTTCGTGGACGGAGGCGTGGGAGGCCGCCTCGTCGACCGTGCCGAGGAGCCGGCCGGTGCCGGCCTCCACGATCCGGACGGGGCTGCCGCCGCCGCCCCGGATGTCGGCGAGGTCGGCGGCCCGCTCGCGGCGGGTCCAGTACCAGCCGGTGGAGCGGCGGCGCAGCAGGCCGGCGGTCTCCAGCTGGGGGAGCAGGCCGGGGACGGCCGGGCCGAAGAGGGCCAGGTCCGGTTCGGTCAGCGGCAGCTCCGCCGCCGCGGCGCACAGATGGGGGGCGAGGACGTAGGGGTTGTCGGGGTCCAGGACGGTCGATTCGACCGGCTGTTCGAAGATCGCCTCCGGGTGGTGGACCAGGAAGGTGTCCAGCGGGTCGTCCCGGGCGATCATGATCGCGAGGGCGCCCTCGCCCGAGCGGCCGGCGCGGCCCGCCTGCTGCCACAGGGAGGCCCGGGTGCCCGGGTATCCGGCGATCAGGACGGCGTCCAGGCCGGAGACGTCCACGCCCAGCTCCAGGGCGGTCGTGGCGGCCAGGCCCAGGAGCTCCCCGGAGTGCAGGGACCGTTCCAGGGCGCGGCGCTCCTCGGGCAGGTAGCCGCCTCGGTAGGCGGCGACGCGGCGGGCCAGGGCGTGGTCGGTCTCGGCGAGCCGCTCCTGGGCGATCACCGAGATCAGCTCGGCGCCGCGCCGGGACCGTACGAAGGCGACCGAGCGGACGCCCTGCCTGGTCAGGTCGGTCAGCAGGTCGGCGGTCTCGGCGGTGGCGGTGCGGCGCACGGGCGCGCCGCGCTCGCCGCTCAGCTCGGTCAGCGGCGGCTCCCACAGGGCGAAGACCAGTTCGCCGCGCGGGGAGGCGTCGTCGGAGACCTCGGTGACCGGCAGGCCGGTGAGGCGGCCGGCGGCCCGGGCGGGGTCGGCGGAGGTGGCCGAGGCGAGGAGGAAGACCGGCTCGGAGCCGTACCGGGCGCAGATCCGGCGCAGGCGCCGCAGCACCTGGGCGACGTGGGAGCCGAAGACGCCCCGGTAGGTGTGGCACTCGTCGATCACGACGTAGCGCAGGGCGCGCAGGAAGGAGGACCACCTGGGGTGGGAGGGGAGGATGCCCCGGTGCAGCATGTCGGGGTTGGTCAGGACGAGGTTCGCGTACTGGCGGACCCACTCGCGCTCCTCGACCGGCGTGTCGCCGTCGTAGAGGGCGGGGCGGATCCGGTTGCCGAGCGGGGCGGCCAGCTCCCGTACGGCGCGCCGCTGGTCGGCGGCGAGGGCCTTGGTGGGCGCGAGGTAGAGGGCGGTGGCCCCGCGCCCGTTGGGGGCCTCGGAGCCGTCCAGGAGGGTGGTGAGGACCGGGGCGAGGTAGGCGAGCGACTTGCCCGAGGCTGTGCCGGTGGCGATCACCACGGACTCGCCGTCGAGGGCGTGCTCGGCGGCCTCCGCCTGGTGGGCCCACGGATGCTCGATTCCGGCTTCCTGGATCGCCGCGATCACCTCCGGACGGATGCGGTGCGGCCAGACCGCATGACGACCCGCCCGGGCGGGCATGTGCTCCGTATGAGTGATGCGCGCGGCCCGGCTCTCGCCCGAGGAGAGCCGGTCCAGGACCATGCCGGGAGAGGGGCGGCTGCCCCTGTCCCCGGCGGGACGACTGGGGCGGTGATTCTTGGCCATCGGCATCGAGTGTGTCACTGCCATGACGGACAATGCTTCCAAGGCGTCGTGCATGGCTGTGGGTAAGTGATTGAATGCCATCGCGGCTGGCGATCCGTTCCTCGGCCCCGTCCGGGAGACCCGAGAGAACGATCGCCCGATAGCAAGGTGCTGGAGGATCCGTGGACCTGTCCCTGTCGACTCGCAATGTGACCGGCGCTGGTGGTGACCGTACGGTCGTCGAGGTCGGTGGCGAGATTGATGTGTATACCGCGCCCAAGCTGCGCGAGCAGTTGGTCGAGTTGGTGAACGACGGCAGTTACCACCTGGTCGTCGATATGGAGAGCGTGGACTTCCTCGACTCCACCGGCCTCGGTGTGCTCGTCGGCGGCCTGAAGCGCGTCCGTGCCCATGAGGGCTCGCTGCGTCTCGTCTGCAACCAGGAGCGCATTCTCAAGATTTTCCGGATCACGGGCCTCACCAAGGTGTTCCCGATCCACACCTCGGTCGACGAGGCCGTCAACGCCGTCGACTGAGCCCGGGGGGTTCGCATGGCCACCGTTGAACTCCGCTTCAGCGCCCAGCCCGAGCACGTCCGGACGGCCCGCCTGGTGGCGGCCGCGGTGGCGCGCCGGGCGGGGGTGGGCGAGGCGGTCCTCGACGAGGTGCGTCTCGCCGTCGGCGAGGCGTGTTCCCGTGCCGTCGGGCTGCACCGCAGCAACGACGTCACGACCCCCATCCGGGTCGTCCTGACCGAGGAGGAGAAGTCGTTCTCCATCGAGGTCGGTGACGAGGTGCCGGGCGCGGGGGTGGCGGCGGCCGATGCGGTCGGGGTGCCCGGCGCGCGGGCCGCGGCCCCGGTCGAGGACTTCGACGACGCCGACGGCGAGGACGAGATGGGCCTCGCGGTGATCCGCGGGCTCGTGGACGACGTCGAGGTGAGCGCCGGCGCGGACGGCGGCACCCTCCGTATGACCTGGCCGGTGAGCCCGGCGGACGTCCTGTCCTGAGCCGCTCCGGTCCCGCGGGACGCGGAAGCGGCGGCAGGAGGAGCGTCAGCAGTACGGGAATCAGCAGTACGAGAAGAGGCCCCGCATCGCGCGGGGCCTCTTCTCCTGCTGTGGGGCCTCTTCTCGTACCGCTGCGGGGCTTCTTCGCGTACCTCCGAGAGGGACGTTCCGAAGCACCGTGATTGGTGCATCCGCGCGGGGGGCTTCCGGGTCCCCGTACGGGCCGGTTCGCCTCCCTATGATCCGTCCCCATGGACCGATCCGTCCCCATGGACCCTCCTTCCTCCGTCTCCCTCGCCGCGGCGGTGCTCACGAGCGGGAACCGGACGATCGTGGTCGTCGTGGCGGCCGTCGCCCTCGCCGCGCTGGTCGTCGCGTGGTTCTTCGCCC
Source organism: Streptomyces sp. NPDC012825 (assembly GCF_042900925.1). Taxonomy (NCBI): domain Bacteria; kingdom Bacillati; phylum Actinomycetota; class Actinomycetes; order Kitasatosporales; family Streptomycetaceae; genus Streptomyces; species Streptomyces sp. NPDC012825. The sequence continues at coordinate 517,781 of NZ_JBIBBZ010000003.1, forward strand.
GCCGGGTGCTCGCGGCCGGCGAGGGCACCGAGCGGATGCGGGAGATCGCCGCGGCCGTGCAGGAAGGGGCCAACGCCTACCTCGCGCGGCAGCTGCGGACCCTCGCCGTCTTCGCCGCCGCCGTGTTCCTCCTGCTCCTCGCGCTGCCCGCCGACACCTGGGCGCAGCGTGCCGGACGCTCGCTGTTCTTCCTGGTCGGGGCGCTGTTCTCGACGCTCACCGGCTACATCGGCATGCGGCTCGCCGTACGGGCGAACGTCCGGGTCGCCGCGGCGGCCAGGGACGCCGCCCCCGCGCCGGGCGAACCGGAGCGCGACCCGGCCGAGGTCACGCACCGGGCCATGCGGATCGCCTTCCGCACGGGCGGGGTCGTCGGCATGTGCACCGTCGGCCTCGGGCTCCTCGGCGTCGCCTGCGTCGTCCTCGTCTACGCCGCCGACGCGCCCAAGGTCCTGGAGGGGTTCGGACTCGGCGCGGCCCTCATCGCCATGTTCATGCGCGTGGGCGGCGGCATCTTCACCAAGGCCGCCGACGTCGGCGCCGACCTGGTCGGCAAGGTCGAGCAGGGCATCCCCGAGGACGACCCGCGCAACGCCGCCACCATCGCCGACAACGTGGGGGACAACGTCGGCGACTGCGCCGGCATGGCGGCCGACCTGTTCGAGTCGTACGCCGTGACCCTGGTCGCCGCGCTCATCCTCGGCAAGGCCGCCTTCGGCGACCACGGCCTCGCCTTCCCCCTGATCGTGCCGGCGATCGGCGTGGTCACCGCCGTGATCGGCATCCTCGCCGTCTCGCCCCGGCGGACCGACCGCGGCGGAATGAGCGCGATCAACCGCGGCTTCCTCGTCTCGGCGGTGATCTCGCTCGCGCTCGTCGCCGTCGCCGCCTTCACGTACCTGCCGTCCTCCTACGCCGGACTGGAGGGCGTCACCGAGCCCGGCCTCCGCGCGCACGGGGGCGATCCGCGCGTCCTCGCCCTGGTCGCCGTCGCCCTCGGCATCGTCCTCGCCGCGCTGATCCAGCAGCTCACCGGCTACTTCACCGAGACGGGACGGCGGCCCGTGCGGGACATCGGCAGGTCCTCGCTCACCGGCCCCGCGACCGTCGTCCTCGCGGGCGTGGCCCTCGGCATGGAGTCCGCCGTCTACACGGCGCTCCTGATCGGGCTCACCGTCTACGGGGCGTTCCTGCTCGGCGGGACCTCGATCGTGCTGGCGCTCTTCGCGGTCGCGCTGGCCGGGACGGGCCTGCTCACCACCGTCGGCGTGATCGTCGCCATGGACACCTTCGGACCGGTCGCGGACAACGCCCAGGGCATCGCGGAGATGTCCGGGGACGTCGAGGGCGCGGGCGCGCGGGTCCTGACCGACCTGGACGCGATCGGCAACACGACCAAGGCCGTCACCAAGGGCATCGCCATCGCCACCGCCGTCCTGGCCGCCGCCGCCCTCTTCGGCTCGTACCGGGACGCCATCGCCACCGCGGTCGCGGACGTGGGCGCGCGGGCGGACGCGCTCACCCTCTCCATGGACATCTCGCAGCCGAACAACCTCTTCGGCCTGATCCTCGGCTCCTCGGTCGTCTTCCTCTTCTCGGGGCTCGCGATCAACGCCGTGTCCCGGTCGGCGGGATCGGTGGTGTACGAGGTGCGGCGGCAGTTCCGCGAGCACCCCGGGATCATGGGCCGCACCGAGAAGCCGGAGTACGGGCGGGTCGTCGACATCTGCACCAAGGACGCGCTGCGCGAACTCGCCACGCCCGGACTGCTCGCCGTGACGGCCCCGATCGCGGTGGGCTTCGCGCTCGGGGTCGGACCGCTCGGCGCGTACCTCGCCGGGGCGATCGGCACGGGGGCGCTGATGGCGGTCTTCCTCGCCAACTCCGGTGGCGCCTGGGACAACGCGAAGAAGCTGGTCGAGGACGGGAACCACGGCGGCAAGGGCAGCGAGGCGCACGCGGCGACCGTCATCGGGGACACCGTCGGCGACCCGTTCAAGGACACGGCGGGACCGGCGATCAACCCCCTCCTGAAGGTGATGAACCTGGTCGCGCTCCTCATCGCCCCGGCGGTCGTGCGGTTCGGTCACGGGGACGACGCGAACGCCTGGGTACGGGGGGCCGTCGCCGTGGTCGCGCTGCTCGTCGTCGCCGTCGCCGTGCTCCTCTCCAAGAGGCGCGCCGTGCAGGCCGCCTGACGTGGCGTCCGTCTCATTCCCGGAGACGACGGAGGCACGTGAGCGGTCTCTCCCTTGGTTCAAAAGGCTTCAATGCGGGATGAATCAGTCGTACGAAAGGTGGAAGTAGCCCGTTCGGCGTGTATGTTCCGGGGCCGAGAGCCTTGGAAGGGACCGATCCGGTGAACAAGAAGCTTGCGGCCGCACTGTCCGGCGGCGCGGTACTGGTGCTCGCGCTGTCGGGTTGCAGCGAAGACGAGGGCAACAAGGTGGAGGCCTGGGCGAAGACGTTCTGCGACCAGGCCGAGCCCCAGATCCAGAAGCGGGCCGACGCCCACCAGATCATCATCTCGACGGCGGCCGACAGCAAGCCCGCCGAGATCCAGGCCGCGGACTCGAAGGCGTTCCAGGACATCGCCGACGCCGACCGCGCCCTCGCCAAGGCCGTCGAGACCGCCGGCGCCCCGCCCGTGGAGAACGGCGAGAAGGTCAAGCAGGACGCGGTCAAGGAGCTCAACGACACCGCGGTGGCCTACGAGGGGCTCAAGAAGCAGGTCGACGCGCTGGACCCGTCGAACCAGCAGAAGTTCGCGGACGGCCTCCAGAACGTCGCCAACGGGCTGACCCGGATCGAGAAGATGGACCAGAACGCCCTGGCCAAGCTGGAGGAGGGCGAGATCGGGAAGGCGATGGCCAAGCAGCCCGGGTGCCAGAAGCCCACCGCCTCGACCTCGCCGAAGCCCTCGGGTCCCGCCTCGCCGCCCGCCGGTTCCACCGCGGACGCGGGCGGCGCGGCCGAACCCACCGGGAAGGCGTCCGCGGCGCCGGACGGGAAGGCGTCCGCGAAGCCGAGCGGGAAGGCCACGGCCACCAAGAGCGAGGAGTAGGCCTCTCGGCCGTCCTGGGCCCCTGCACCGGGAAAGCCACCGAGAGACCGTCAGGAAGCCGTCGGGCGCGCGTCGGCGGATCGGCCGTCCCGATGTCGGCGGATCGGCCGTTCCGATGTCGGTGGCGGCCGATGTCGGTGGCGGCCGTCACAATGGGCGGGTGAGTACGACCAGCCTGACTTCCCGCCTCCCGGTGCCCGCGCACGCCGCCCGTCTGCGCGAGGCGCTGCTCGCCGCCGACTTCACCGCCGACGGTCTGCTCGACCTGCTCGGCGCCCCCGCCTACGCGGCGCTCGCCCGCAGCGAGACCGTGCCCGCCCTGCGCGCCACCGGTGGCGACGGGCCGCTGGAGACCCTCGTCCGGCTCTTCCTGCTCCAGGAGCCCGTCGAGCACGCCCGGGCCGCCGCCGCGCTCCCGCTGGACGAGGCCGCCGCCGACGGCTGGGTGGTCCGCGAGGACGACACCGTGCGCGCCACCGTCGACGTCCGGCCGTACGGCGGGCCCGACGGCGAGGACTGGTTCATCGTCTCCGACCTGGGCTGCGCGGTCGGCGGCGCCGGGGGCATCGGGAAGAAGGACGAGGAGGTCGTCCTCGGCGTCGGCGGGGCCTCCACCACCCTCGCCGGCATCACCGTCCGCACGCCGGTCTCCGCCGCGCTCGACCTCGGCACCGGCTCCGGCATCCAGGCGCTGCACGCCGCCCGGCACGCCACCCGGGTCACCGCCACCGACCTCAACCCGCGCGCCCTGGACTTCACCCGGCTCACCCTCGCCCTCTCCGGGGCCCAGGAGGCCGAGCTGGTCGCGGGCTCGCTCTTCGAGCCGGTCGGGGACGACACGTACGACCTGATCGTCTCCAACCCGCCGTTCGTGATCTCCCCCGGCGCCGGACTCACCTACCGGGACGGCGGGATGGGCGGCGACGACCTGTGCCGCACGCTCGTGCAACAGGCGGGCGAGCGGCTCAACGACGGCGGGTACGCCCAGTTCCTCGCCAACTGGCAGCACGTGGACGGCGAGGAGTGGCAGGAGCGGCTGCGGGCCTGGGTGCCGCGCGGCTGCGACGCCTGGATCGTGCAGCGGGAGGTCCAGGACGTCACCCAGTACACCGAGCTGTGGCTGCGGGACAGCGGCGACCACCGGGGCGACCCGGCCGCCTACCGGGCCGCGTACGCCCGCTGGCTCGACGAGTTCGAGGTCCGCGGGACGCGCGCGGTCGGCTTCGGCTGGATCACGATCCGGCGGAACGGAGCGGTGGCCTCCGGCGCGGTCGAGCCCTCGATCGTGATCGAGGAGTGGCCGCACCCGGTCGAGCAGCCCCTCGGGCCCGCCGTCCGCGCCCACTTCGAACGCCAGGACTACCTGCGGACCCACGACGACGCGGCCCTCCTCGCCGACCGGTTCACGCTCGCGCCCGAGGTGGTCCAGGAGCAGGTCGGCCTGCCCGGCGCCGAGGACCCGGAGCACGTCGTGCTCCGGCAGAACCGGGGGATGCGCCGCGCGACCCGCGTCGACCACGTCGGTGCCGGGTTCGCCGGCGTCTGCGACGGCACCCTCAGCGCGGGCCGCATCCTCGACGCCATCGGCCGGTTGATGGGCGAGGACCCGGTCCTGCTGCGGGACCGCACCCCGCAGGCGATCCGTCTCCTCGTCGAGGAGGGCTTCCTGCTGCCCGTCGGCGAAGGGGCCGCGGCGGAAGGGGAGGAGTGACATGAGTGACAGGCGAGGGGGCAGGCGGAGGAACAGCAGGTCGAAGGAGGAGCGAGGGGCGGGTCACTACCGGCCATCTTCGTGAAACCCGGCCGGGCGGCCCACGGCGTTCACCGGGAGTTCGCGCCCGCGTCTTCCGGGGGTGCGAGCCTCCCCTCCGGGAGACGAACACCGCACGCGAACGGAACGGGGTACGGGCATGGAGAGCGGGCCGGCGATCTTCGCGGGAGCGGCGTTCACGCTGTTCGGAGGCGTGCTGCTGCTGTGGACCGGCGTGCGCGCGCTGCACCGGCAGCCCGTCGCGCTCGGCGTCCCCCCGCGCGCCGCGGTCGCGCTGACGAGTCTCTCCGGCGCCGCCTTCCTCACCCTCGGCGTCTGGTGCTTCGGCCGCCTCTGACCGCTCTCTCCGGTACCGCCGCCGATCTTCGGCGCACACCCCTCGCCCCACCGGTCCGGGAGTCCGGGCGGCAGGAATGCCAGGACTCGGGTTACCGTTCGAGTGGCCGTTGCGGGCTTTCGCCGTTTGACACGGGGGCGGGTTGTACCGTCACACTCCGCAGCGACGGGAGCGTCACCGTCCGTGCCGCTGCCGTGCGTGCCGGTGCCGTATGCGCCCCGTACGTGCTCCGTACGTGCCCCGTACGTGCCCAGAGAGTGCCGAACCGGAGAGAAGAGCGAAGTTGTCCCCGACCAGCGAGACCGCACACGGCGGCCGCCGACTCGTCATCGTCGAGTCGCCTGCCAAGGCGAAGACGATCAAGGGCTACCTCGGCCCCGGCTACGTCGTCGAGGCGAGCGTCGGGCACATCCGCGACCTCCCCAGCGGCGCCGCCGAGGTGCCCGAGAAGTACACCGGCGAGGTGCGCCGCCTCGGGGTCGACGTCGAGCACGACTTCCAGCCCGTCTACGTCGTCAACGCCGACAAGAAGGCACAGGTCAGGAAGCTCAAGGAGCTGCTCGCCGAGTCCGACGAGCTCTACCTCGCCACCGATGAGGACCGCGAGGGCGAGGCCATCGCGTGGCACCTCCGGGAAGTCCTGAAGCCCAAGGTCCCGGTCCACCGGATGGTCTTCCACGAGATCACCAAGGACGCGATCCGCGAGGCCGTCGCCAATCCGCGCGAGCTCAACCAGCGGATGGTCGACGCCCAGGAGACCCGCCGCATCCTCGACCGCCTCTACGGCTACGAGGTCTCGCCGGTCCTGTGGAAGAAGGTCATGCCCCGGCTCTCCGCCGGCCGCGTGCAGTCCGTCGCCACCCGGCTCGTCGTCGAGCGCGAGCGCGAGCGCATCGCCTTCCGCTCCGCCGAGTACTGGGACCTCACCGGCACCTTCGGCACCGGCCGCACCGGTGACGCCTCCGACCCGTCCTCGCTGGTCGCGCGGCTCGCCTCGGTCGACGGCCGGCGCGTCGCGCAGGGCCGCGACTTCGGCGCCGACGGGCGGCTGAAGACCGCGAACGTGCTCCACCTGGACGAGGCGAACGCCCGGGCGCTCGCCGCCGCGCTCGCCGACACGGCGTTCTCCGTCCGCTCGGTCGAGTCGAAGCCGTACCGCCGCTCCCCGTACGCCCCCTTCCGGACCACCACCCTCCAGCAGGAGGCGAGCCGCAAGCTGGGCTTCGGCGCGAAGGCGACCATGCAGGTGGCGCAGAAGCTGTACGAGAACGGCTTCATCACCTACATGCGTACGGACTCCACGATCCTCTCCGACACCGCCGTCAAGGCGGCCCGTGCGCAGGTCACGCACCTGTACGGCGCCGACTACCTGCCGGAGAAGCCGCGCGTCTACGCCGGCAAGGTCAAGAACGCGCAGGAGGCGCACGAGGCGATCCGGCCTTCGGGTGATCGTTTCCGCACCCCGGCGGAGACCGGTCTGACCGGCGACCAGTTCAAGCTGTACGAGCTGATCTGGAAGCGGACCGTCGCCTCCCAGATGAAGGACGCGACCGGGAACTCGGTCACCGTCAGGATCGGCGGCCGGTCCTCCGACGGCCGCGACGCCGAGTTCAGCGCCTCCGGCAAGACCATCACCTTCCACGGCTTCATGAAGGCGTACGTGGAGGGGGCCGACGACCCGAACGCCGAGCTCGACGACCGCGAGCGGCGCCTGCCGCAGGTCGCCGAGGGCGACGCGCTGACCGCCGAGGAGATCACGGCGGACGGCCACGCGACCAAGCCGCCGGCCCGCTACACCGAGGCCTCGCTCGTCAAGGAGCTGGAAGAGCGCGAGATCGGCCGCCCGTCGACGTACGCCTCGATCATCGGCACCATCCTCGACCGCGGCTACGTCTTCAAGAAGGGCACGGCACTCGTGCCGTCCTTCCTGAGCTTCGCCGTCGTCAACCTCCTGGAGAAGCACTTCGGGCGGCTCGTCGACTACGACTTCACCGCACGGATGGAGGACGACCTCGACCGCATCGCGCGCGGCGAGGCCCAGTCCGTGCCGTGGCTGAAGCGCTTCTACTTCGGCGAGGGCGCGACCTCCGGAGAGGGCGGCGCGGCGGACGCCGGGAACGGCGACGGCGACCACCTCGGCGGTCTCAAGGAACTCGTCACCGACCTCGGCGCCATCGACGCGCGGGAGATCTCCTCCTTCCCCGTCGGCAACGGCATCGTGCTCCGCGTCGGCCGCTACGGCCCGTACGTCGAGCGCGGCGAGAAGGACGCCGAGGGCCACCAGCGCGCCGACGTCCCCGACGACCTCGCGCCCGACGAGCTGACCGTCGAGCTCGCCGAGGAGCTGCTCGCCAAGCCGAGCGGCGACTTCGAGCTGGGCACCGACCCGGCCAGCGGCCACCAGATCGTCGCGAAGGACGGCCGCTACGGCCCGTACGTCACCGAGATCCTGCCCGAGGGCACCCCGAAGACCGGCAAGAACGCGGTGAAGCCGCGCACGGCCTCGCTCTTCAAGTCGATGGCCCTCGACACGGTGACCCTGGAGGACGCGCTCAGGCTGATGTCCCTGCCCCGGACAGTCGGCACGGACGCCGAGGGCGTGGAGATCACCGCGCAGAACGGCCGCTACGGCCCGTACCTGAAGAAGGGCACGGACTCGCGGTCGCTCACCGACGAGGAGCAGCTCTTCACGATCACGCTCGACGAGGCCCTCGCGATCTACGCCCAGCCGAAGCAGCGGGGCCGGGCCGCGGCCAAGCCGCCGCTGAAGGAGCTGGGCACCGACCCGGTCAGCGAGAAGCCCGTGGTCGTCAAGGACGGGCGGTTCGGCCCGTACGTGACGGACGGCGAGACGAACGCGACGCTGCGGACCGACGACAGCGTGGAGACGATCACGCCCGAGCGCGGCTACGAGCTGCTCGCCGAGAAGCGGGCCAAGGGGCCGGCGAAGAAGACGGCCAAGAAGGCCCCGGCGAAGAAGACCGCCGCGAAGAAGGCCACCACCGCCAAGAAGGCGGTGGCGAAGAAGACGGCCGCGAAGAAGACGACGGCGGCCAAGACGGCGACGACGTCGAAGACCGCGGCCACGAAGGCCGCGGCCGCGAAGAAGACGGCGGCTTCGGCGGCGGAGAAGGCGGAGTAGTGGGCGCCGTGTGACGACGCCGTGTCGGCGACGTGACGGCGGGAAGGGGGCGGAGACCGGTGGTCTCCGCCCCCTTCCCGTCCCTCCTTCACCCCCTCGTCACAGCCTCGTCCGGATGTTCGGGCGGGGGCCGCGAGGAGGAAGGACGTCCGGATAGGGTGGACGGATGACGCGAGCAGAGCAGCCAGACCGTCTCGGCGATTCCGACGCCGCCCTCGTCGCGGATTCCCGGGAGCGCGCAGTACGCGCCCTCTTGCGCCACCAGCCGCTGCGCCGGCTGTGGAGCGCCCACCTGCTCGGCAGTACCGGCGACGCCCTCGCCCTCCTCGTCCTGGTCCTCCTCGGTTTCCAGGCGGCCGTGACGGAGGACGCGCTCGGGGGCGGCTACCGGGGGGCCGCGTTCGCCGTGGCCGCCGTCGTCGGCGCGCGCCTCCTCGCCTCGGTCCTCTTCGGGGCCGTCCTCCTCGGACCGCTGATCGCGCTCACCGGACCCGGCGGGGCGCTCGACCGGCGCTGGACCATGATCGGCGCCGACGGCGTGCGGATCGCGCTCCTCGTCATCGCGCCCCTGTGGATCGACTGGACCCCCGGCAGCGCCCTCTGGTACCTGCTCGGCACCGTCTTCGTCACCGGCGCGGCCGAACGGCTCTGGACGATCAGCCGCGAGGGTGCCGCGCCCGCGCTGCTGCCCGCGCCGCCCCTGGAGGGCGCCGCCGTACGGCCGCTGCCCGACCACCTCGGCGCGCTGCGCCGGCTGTCCCAGCGGACCGGCTTCCTCGCCGTCCCGGCCGCCGCCGTCGTCCTGCTCGTCTCCACTCTGATCGGCGAACTGCTCGGCGTCGGGTTCGACTGGTTCTCGCTGCACCGGGCCGCCCTCGGCTCGTACGTCGCGGCCGGCCTGTTCGCCGCCTCCGTCACCGTCCTGTACGCGATGGCGCTGCCCGGCGGGGAGACGCCGCGGCCCCGCTCGCCCCTGGAGGGCCTGCGCCGGCCGTCCGCGACGAAGGGTGCCAAGGACGGTGCCGCCGGGAAGGGCGGCGCCTCCCCGAAGGGCGCCGACGCGGGCCGGGGCCGTACCGGGATCCTGCCCCTCCTCGTCCTGGCCTGCGCCACCGTCGCCGGGGCCGTGGCCTCGGCCGCGTCCGTCGCCGTGCTCCACGCGGACGACCTGGGCGGCGGCCCCGTCACGTACGCCCTCCTGATCCTGGCCCTCAGCGGCGCCACCGCCGTCGGCATCCGCACCGCCGGTTCCGTGCTGCCCGTCCTGTCCCGGCGCCGGCTGCTCGCCCTCGCGATCACCGTCACCGGGGTCGCTCTGATCGCCGCGGGCCTGGTCCCGGACACGGCGACCGTCCTGTTCCTCGCCGTCCTCGCCGGATACGCGGCCGGAGTCGCCGCGAACACCGGCCACGTCCTGATCGACCAGGAGACCGAGGAGCCCCGCCGGGCCCGGACCACCGACCACCTCCAGGCCTCCGCCCGCTTCGCGATGGGCATCGGCGCTCTCGCCGCCCCGCTGCTCGCCGCCGCGATCGGACCGCACCGGATCGGCTCCGGCAGTTCCGTCCTCGCGCACGGCGGCGCCGCCTTCACGCTCGCCCTCATCGGCGCCCTGCTGCTCCCGGTCGCCGCGCTCGTCCTCGCCAAGGCCGACGACCGGGCGGGCGTACCGCTCCGGCGCGACCTGCGCGACGCGCTGCGCGGCTCCGACCCGGCCCAGGCACCGTCCCCGACCGGCTTCTTCATCGCCCTGGAGGGCGGCGACGGCGCCGGGAAGTCCACCCAGGTCCAGGTGCTCGCCGACTGGATCCGCGCCAAGGGCCACGAGGTCGTCGTCACCCGCGAGCCCGGCGCCACCCCGATCGGCAAGCGGCTCCGCTCGATCCTCCTCGACGTGTCGTCGGCGGGGCTCTCGAACCGGGCCGAGGCCCTGCTGTACGCGGCCGACCGCGCCGAACACGTCGACTCCCTGGTCCGGCCGGCCCTGGAGCGGGGCGCGATCGTCCTCTCCGACCGGTACATCGACTCGTCCGTCGCCTACCAGGGCGCGGGCCGCGACCTCTCCCCGACCGAGATCGCCCGCATCTCCCGCTGGGCGACCGACGGCCTCGTCCCGCACCTGACCGTCGTGCTCGACGTCTCCCCGGAGACCGCGAGGGAACGGTTCACCGAGGCGCCCGACCGGCTGGAGTCCGAGCCGCCGGAGTTCCACGCGCGCGTGCGGGCCGGTTTCCTCGCCCTCGCCGCCGCCGACCCCAGCCGTTATCTCGTCGTCGACGCCGGCCAGGAGCCGGAGGCCGTCACCACCGTCGTGCGCCACCGGCTCGACCGGATGCTGCCGCTCTCCGAGGCCGAGGTGAAGGCCGCCGAGGAGGCTCGCCGCAAGGCGGAGGAGGAGGCGCGGCGCAGGGCCGAGGAGGAGGCCGCCCGCAAGGCCGAGGAGGAGCGCCTGGAGCGCGAGCGCCAGGCACAGCTCGCCAAGCTGCGCGCCGAGGAGGAGGAGCGCAAGCGGCGCGAGGAGGAAGAGGCGCGCCGCCTGGAGGCCGAACGGAAGGCGGAGGAGGCCCGGCGGAAGGCCGAGGAGGAGCGGATCGCCGCCGAGCGCGCCGCCGAGGAGGAGCGCAAGCGTCTCGCGGCCGAGGAGAAGGCCCGCGAGGAAGAGGAGGAGCGGCTCCGCAAGGAGGCCGAGGAGGAGGCCCGGCTGCGGGCCGAGGCCGAGGCGCGCCGTCTGGAGAAGCAGCGCAAGGCCGAGGAGGCGCTGCTCCGCGCCGAGGAGGCCCGCCGTGCCGCCGAGGCAGCCGCCGCCGCGAAGGCGGCCGAGGAGGCCGAGGCGAAGGCGGCGGCGGAGCGGCTCGCGGCCGAGGCCGCCGCGAAGGCCGCGGCCGAACGTGCCGCCGCCGAGCGCGCCGCGGCGGAGCAGGCGGCCGCCCAGCGGGCCGCCGAGGCGAAGGAGGCCCGGGAGCGGGCCGCCCGCGAGCAGGAGGCCCGCGAGCGTGCCGCGGCGGAGCAGGCGGCGGCCGAGGCCCGGGCGGCGGCGGAGCGCGAGGCCCGCGCGAAGGCCGCGGAGGCGGCGGAGGCGGCGGAGCGGAAGAAGGCCGAGGCCGCGGCGAGGGCCGCCGCCGAGCGTGCCGCCCGCGCCGACGAGGTGTCGGCGAACGAGGTCACCGTGCCCACGTCGGTCGTGAAGCCGGACGGGGACCGCCCTTCGGGGCAGGACGCCCCGACCGTCTCGCCCGACGAGATCACCGTGGCCACGCCGATCGTGCGGCCGGGGGCGGAGGCCCGCCCGGAGGCGGAGCCTCGCCCGAAGACGGAGCCTCGTCGGGAGACTCGGACCCGCTCGGGGGCGGACCCCCGCTCGAAGGCGGCCCCCCGCCCGAATACGGAGCCTCGTCCGGGGGCGGAGGCCCGTCCGGAGGAGGAGACGGCCGTGCTGCCCAAGGTCCGGGAGGACCGGGGGGCGGACGAGACGGCCGTGCTGCCGAAGGTCCGGGAGGACCGGGGCGCCGACGAGACCGCCGTGCTGCCTCCCGTACGGGACCCCCGGAGGCCCCAGAGCCCCCGCACCCCCCGTACGTCCGGTTCCACCGCCGCCGACCGGCTGCCGAAGGACTTCTTCCGCGACGAGCGGGCGGGAGGACCCGCCGGCGCGACCCGGGCGGAGCCGGACGGCGCGAACGACCGCACCAGGGAGCTGCCCCAGCTCGACGAGAACGGCCGGCCGCGCCGCTCCGACTGGGCCGAGGAGACCCCGCTCGACGACGTGCCGACGCTGGCGGACGAGCTGTTCGGCCCGCACGAGGACGAGGGCGGGGAGCCCCGGCGCCGCCGCTGACACCGCACGGCCCCTCCGGCCGGGAACCCACGGGTCCCCGGCCGGAGGCCGTTGCGTACCTCCGTACCCCCGCGCCTCCTCCGTGCCCGCCGCGCCCTTCCGCCGTGCGGGGGCTGTCAGAGGGCTGCCCCACAATGGAGGGCGTACCTGAGGAGGGGCAGACATGGCCGTATGGGACGACCTGGTCGGACAGACCCGGGTCGAGGAGCAGCTCGCCGCCGCCGCGCGCGACGCCGACGCGTTCGTGACCGCCCATGAGACCGGCGGGCCCGTCCCCGAGGCCTCGAAGATGACCCACGCCTGGCTCTTCACCGGTCCGCCGGGGGCCGGCCGGGTCGACGCCGCCCGGGTCTTCGCGGCGGCCCTCCAGTGCGTGAGCCCCGACCGCGCCCTCGGCGGGACGCCGGGCTGCGGGTTCTGCACCGGCTGCCACACGACGATGATCGGCACCCACGCCGACCTCACGACGGTCTCCGCCGTCGGTACGGAGATCCTCGTCCGCGACATGCGCGACACCGTCCGCAAGTCCTTCACCGCACCGGCCAACGGCCGCTGGCAGATCATCCTGGTCACCGACGCGGAGCGGCTCAACGAGCGCTCGGGCAACGCGGTCCTGAAGGCCGTGGAGGAGCCCGCCCCCCGCACCGTCTGGATGCTCTGCTCCCCCTCCCTGGACGACGTCCTGCCCACGATCCGCTCCCGCTGCCGCCACCTGAGCCTGCGGACCCCGTCGGTGGAGGCCGTGGCCGACGTGCTGGTGCGGCGCGACGGCATCGAGCCCGGGATCGCCCTGGCCGCCGCCCGCGCCGGGCAGGGGCACGTCGAGCGGGCCCGCCGGCTCGCCACGGACGAGCGGGCCCGCGCGCGCCGCGCCGTCGTCCTCAAGCTGCCGATGCGGGTCGCGGACATCGGCGGCTGCTTCAAGGCGGCCCAGGAGCTGATCGACACGGCGGCCGAGGACGCGAAGCAGGTCGCGGAGGAGATCGACACCAAGGAGACCGAGGAGCTGAAGGCGGCGCTCGGGGCCGTGCAGGGCGGGCGGATGCCGCGCGGCACGGCCGGGATGATGAAGGAGCTGGAGGACAAGCAGAAGCGGCGCGGCCGCCGGACCCAGCTCGACACCCTGGACCTGGCCCTCACCGACCTGACCGGCTTCTACCGGGACGTGCTCGCCCTCCAGCTCCGCTCCCGCACGCCCCTGACGAACGAGGACGTGCGGGACGCCCTGGAGACCGTCGCCCGCGACAGCACCCCGGAGCTGACCCTCCGCCGCATCGAGGCCGTCCTCGCCTGCCGCGAGGCCCTCGACCGGAACGTGGCGCCGCTGCTCGCGGTGGAGGCGATGACGATGGCGCTGCGGTAGCGGGGGCGCGGAGGGCTCCCGGGGACGGCCCGTATGCGACTCGTCACGATTGGACACGGTCCGTGCCGGTCCGGATACGCTCCGGGAATGGACTCCAGGCGCTTGCTTCGTACGTCCGCCGTGGCCCTCGCCGCGGCCGGGCTCATCCTCTCCGGCTGCTCGGGCGGGAGCGACGCCGCCGCGCCCCGCGGGACGGCCCAGGGCCGGTCGGCGCCCTCCGCCGCGCCCGAGGCGCTGAAGAAGTTCTACGCCCAGAAGCTGAAGTGGCGCGACTGCGGAGTGACGGGCTTCCAGTGCGCGACCCTGAAGGCCCCGCTCGACTACGCGAAGCCGGCGGCAGGGGAGATCGATCTCGCGGTCTCCCGGGTGCGGGCCACGGGTCCGGGGAAGCGGCTCGGCTCGCTCCTGGTCAACCCCGGCGGACCCGGCGGCTCGGCCGTCGGCTACCTCCAGGGGTACGCGGGCGTCGGCTACCCGGCGCCCGTCCGCGCCCGCTACGACATGGTGGCCGTCGACCCGCGCGGGGTCGCCCGCAGCGAGCCGGTCGAGTGCCTGACGGGCCCGCGGATGGACGCGTACACCCAGGTCGACCAGACCCCCGACGACGCCGCCGAGACCGAGGCGCTCACCGCCGCCTTCAAGGACTTCGCGGCCGGCTGCGCGAAGCGCTCGGAGAAGATCCTGCCGCACGTCTCCACCGTCGAGACGGCCCGTGACATGGACGTCCTGCGGGCGGTCCTCGGCGACGAGAAGCTCACCTACGTGGGGGCGTCGTACGGCACCTTCCTCGGCGCCACCTACGCCGAGCTCTTCCCCGACCGGGTCGGCCGGCTCGTCCTGGACGGGGCGATGGACCCGTCGCTCCCGGCGCTCGACCTCAACCGCGACCAGACCGCCGGCTTCGAGACCGCCTTCCGCGCCTTCGCCGCCGACTGCGTGACCGAGCCGGACTGCCCGCTGGGCACGGAGTCGGTCCCGGCGGCGGGGGAGGCGCTGAAGAAGTTCTTCCGCGACGTGGACGCCGAGCCGCTGCCCACGGGGGAGAGCCGGAAGCTGGGCGAGTCCCTCGCCACCACGGGCGTGATCGCGGCGATGTACGACGAGGGGGCCTGGCCCCAGCTCCGCGAGGCCCTCACCCAGGCGAAGGGCGGCCGGGGCGCGGGCCTCCTGGCGCTCGCGGACAGCTACTACGAGCGCGAGCCGAACGGCGAGTACGCCAACCTCATGGCGGCCAACGCCGCCGTGAACTGCCTCGACCTGCCGGCCGCCCACCGCGGCCCGGCCGACGCCGCGAAGGCCGTCCCGTCCTTCGAGAAGGCATCCCCGGTCTTCGGCGCGGGCCTCGCCTGGGCGGCCCTCAACTGCACCTACTGGCCGTCCCCGGCCACCGGCCGCCCCCACCGCATCACCGCCGAGGGCGCCGCCCCGATCCTGGTCGTCGGCACCACCCGCGACCCGGCCACCCCCTACAAGTGGGCCGAGTCCCTCGCCGGCCAGCTCTCCTCCGGCACCCTCCTGACCTACGAGGGCGACGGCCACACCGCGTACGGCCGGGGCAGCGACTGCGTCGACACGGCGATCAACACCTACCTCCTCGAAGGCACCCCTCCGTCCGCCGAAAAGCGCTGCTCGTAGGCCCTCCCCGGGGGTGGTCGGACCACCCCCGGAAACTGTGTAGACTTGGCGTCGCCGCTGCACCCACCATGGGACCGCACGGCTTGCCGCCTTAGCTCAGTTGGCCAGAGCAACGCACTCGTAATGCGTAGGTCTCGGGTTCGAATCCCGAAGGCGGCTCGGAATCACCCCAGGACTCACTCGCCGTGACCTGGGGTTTTTCTTTTTGTCTGGTGCCGCAGTGAGGGCTCGGCCCGGGAGGGCTTGCTGAGGGGCGCCGGCGGGGGTGTGGGCGGCGAGTCGGTGGTGCCGCGCGGGCGTTCCGGGTCTGATTCGGCCCCTTCTCCGCGCTCGGCGGCGCGCTCGAAGGGGCCGTCGGGGGTTGTGGGAGGCGTCAGTTCTGGCCGCGGGGGGCGTGGCCGGCGGGGTTCTGGTTCCCGGACTCCTGGGTCGGTGAGCTTCCCTCGCAGGAGGGCTGCCGGCCGCCGGGTTCGTGGCCCGCGTTGTTGGTACAGGGGATGTCCAACGGTTGGATCTTCGTCTCCGCGATCGAGGCCCCACCGAGACTCGGCGCGAAGGCCGCCGCCGTGGCGGCGAGCGCGGCACCGATCCTCTTGGTCTTCGTGGTTCCGGTCATGATGTGCTCGATTCCACGGGCGTGGTACTTGATGCTCACGTTTGTCCGGAGAGGGGCTTTTGTCGAGGGAAGTGGTGTAGGGGTGGGGTGCGGGGTGGGTCGCTCGGTGCGGTGTTCCCGTTCCGTGTCGGTGCGTGGTCGAGGGGAATCCTGCCCCGGCTCGCGCGCACGCGCGCACGCGCGCGGAAGGTGCTGGCCCTTGCCGGAGGCATTGGTCTAGTCCAAACTGATCATCGACGAAGCCTCTGCAGAGTCGGCCGTGCACGGCCCGTCAGGCCGCCGCCGGTCATGATCGACAGGACGCGGTCATCGGATGAGGGGGATGCCATGTCGGAGCGGGCGTCGGCCACGGGAGTTCCCGGGGGTGATCCGGACGACGGGCCGGGGTCGTTCGGGGCGCGGCTCCGGGCGTTCCGGGGGCGGGCCGGGATGAGTCAGGAGACGGCCGCCTCGCGGGCCGGGATCAGCACCCGGGCGCTGCGCGACATCGAGTGCGGGCGGGTCCTGCGGCCCCAGACGCGTACCCTCCAGCGGCTCGCCGAGGCGCTCGGGCTCACCGGCGACGAGCTGGCGGGCCTGCTGGCCGCCGCCCGCAGCGGGGCGCCGCGCGGCGCCGGCCGGCCGCGGCTCCTCGTCCTCGGCCCGTTCTCCCTCCGGCGCGGCCGGACCCCCGTCCCCGTCACCAGCCCGATGCTGCGCCGCCTGCTCGGGCTGCTCGCGCTCAAGCACCCCGAGCCCGCCACCCAGCAGGAGATCACCGACGTCCTCTGGCCGTCCGGGCCGCCCAGCTCCCATCAGAGCCTCGTGCACACCTACGTCAGTCAGGTGCGGCGGCTCCTCGAACAGGGCGGCCCGTCGCCCGGCGTCGTCCGGACCCCCGTCGGCTACCTCCTCGAAGCGCCCCGGAACCAGATCGACCTCGGCCACTTCGACGAACTCCTCGACCAGGCCGAGCGCCTGCACCGCACGCCCGACCCGGCCTCCGCCCACGAGGCGCTGACGCAGGCCCTGCGGTGGTGGCGGGGCCCGGTCCTCGCGGACGCCGACCCGGTGCTGCGCCAGCACCCCGCCGCGGTGGTCGCCAACGAGCGGCGGGTCAAGGCCGTACTGCTCCACGCCGACACCGCGCTGCTGCTGCGCCGGCCCGAGGACGCCGTCCCGGTGCTCTGGGACATGGTCAACGCCGAACCCCTCCACGAGGGCCTGCACGCCCGGCTGATCCTCGCCCTCGCCAGCTGCGGCGAACAGGCCGCCGCGCTCGGCGTCTTCAACCGGCTGCGCGACCGCCTCGACGACGAACTCGGCATCGCGCCCAGCGCCGAGGTCCGCGACGCCCATCTGCGGGTGCTGCGCCAGCAACTGCCCCTCGCCCCGCGCCCCGGCCGCCCCGCACCCTCCGAGCGCACCGCCTCCGCCGGGCCCCTCCCCGCCCAACTGCCCGCCACGGCCGGTCCCTACGTCGGGCGGCGGCGGCAGATGCGGGAGCTGGACGCCCTCGTCTCGCCCGACCCGGCGGCCCGCGCGCACGTGATGGCGGTGGTCGGCGCGCCCGGCGTCGGCAAGACCGCCCTCGCCAAGCACTGGGCGCACGCCCGGCGCGGACACTTCGAGGACGGGCAGCTCTTCGTCGACCTGCGCGGCCACTCCCCGCTCCCGACACTGCGCCCCGGCGACGTCCTCGCGCAGTTCCTCCGCGCCCTGGGCGCCCCGCCCGGCCGGCTGCCCGCCGACGAGGACGAGGCCGCCGCGCTGTACCGCACGCTGCTCGCCGACCGGCGGACGCTGATCGTCCTCGACAACGCGCGCGACGCCGAACAGGTCAGGCCGCTCATCCCCGGCGCCCGGGGCTGCGCCGTGGTGATCACCAGCCGCAGCCGGCTCGCGGGCCTCGTCGCCAGCGACGGCGCCCACCAGCTCGTCCTGGACGTCCTCGACCCGGAGGAGGGCCGCGGGCTGCTCGCCGCCACCATCGGCGAGAGCCGGGTCGCGGCCGAGGAGGAGGCGGCCCGCAGACTCGTGCGGGCCTGCGGCGGCCTGCCCCTCGCCATCCGGATCGCCGGGGCCAACCTGCTCGCCCGCGACTCCCGCGTCGCCGACCACTGCGCCGCCTTACCCGGTGACGACATGCTCAGCCGGCTGCGCGTCGAGGGCGACCGGCGCTCGACGGTACGGGCCGCCTTCGACCTCTCGTACCGCGCGCTCCCGGCGGCGGGCCGGCACATGTTCCGGCTGCTCGGCCTGATGCCGGGACCCGCCCTCACCGCGCACGGCGCCGCGGCCCTCGCGGACACGACCCCGGCCGAGGCGGCCGGGCTCCTCGCGGCCCTGACCGACGCCCACCTGGTACGGGAACGGGCCGCCGGCCGGTTCGGACTCCACGACCTGCTGCGCTCGTACGCCCGCGAGCTGGCCGGCCGGGACGAGGCGCACGCCGCCCGGCAGCGGCTCTTCGACTGGTACCTCCGCCACGCCGACGCGGCGGCCCGGCTGCTCCACCCGGCGGAGACGGTCCCGTCCGCCGCGTCGGCCGCGCCCCCGGCCCCGCCGGTCTTCGCGGACCACGGCGAGGCCTCGGAGTGGCTGGAGGGCGAGCGGGAGAACCTGGCCGGCGCCGTCCTCCAGGCGTCCGCGACCGGCTTCACCACCGTCGCCTGGCGCCTGGCCGAAAGCCTGCACCCCCACCTCTCGACGAGGATGTACACGGGCGACTGCCTCAAGGTCGCGACCGCCAGTCTGTTCGCCGCCGTCGCCGACGGCGAGCCGCGGGCCCAGGCCTCCGCCCAGCTGCGGCGCGCCGAGTGCCACCGGGCGCTGGGGAACGACGCGCAGGCCCTGGAGCTGTTCGGCAGCGCCCTGGACCTCGCGCGGCAGGCCGACTGGACCGAGGGGCAGGTCCTCGCCCTGCGCCGCATCGGCGCCGCGCACCAGGAGAACGGCTCCGCGCGCCTCGCCTCCGGCTACCTCTCCCGGGCCCGCGAACTCGCCCGGTGCGGGGCCGGTGCCGACACCGACGCCGCCGAGGGCCTCGGCCTGACCAGGTGACGGTCGGACGGTGAGTATGTTTTCGGCCAACTATTGGTTTGTTGCCAGAAGTTGAACGTGCGGAAGGACAAGTACTCCGGCAGTTGCCAGAGTTCTGCCGGTTGCCACGGGCATACCGCCGGCGGGCGCCGGAACCACAGGTCGGCGCCGGTGTGCCCGCTCCCGGGCGGGCCTCCGGAGGCCGCCGCTCCTCTGGTCCGGCTGTAGGGGGCCGCCCAGCCGGGGGCCATACGGTGTGGCCGCACCGCAAAGCCGTTGCCCGAAGCGATCCGAAGAGATCCGAAGCGATCCAGAGCGATCCGGAGCCATCCGGAAGTGATTCCGCAGTTTTTCGGAGCCGTCCCCGGACGCGCTCCCGCACCGTTCCCGCACCGTTCCCCTGCCGACCACATCCGTGCGACCAGAACGAGGTGACGATGGAAACCGCGACACAGATCCCACGCCAGGAAGCCCGGAGGGCGGCCCCCGTGGACGAGTTCGTGGTCACGTTCTACGAGCGGGCCGTCGGGCGCGCCGACTTCACCCCCGCCGGGATCGCCGAGGAGCTGGCCGTCCCGCGCCACCGGGCCGAGCACGCGATCGGAGTGCTGCGCGAACTGCGCCTGGTCAAGCCGGCCGAGGACGGCACGGGCCGGCTGGTCGCGGTCAGCCCGGAGGCCGCCCAGATGGAACTGCTCGTCCCCCTGGAGCGGGAGATCCTCGACGGGCGCCGCCGCCTCGCCGGGTTCAAGGGGCAGCTCAGCTCCTTCGTGACGGCGTTCGAGAAGCAGTCCAGGGCCCGCGCCGAGGCGGTGGTGATCACCGACGACCGGGAGGAGATCGAGCTGCGCCTCCTCGAAGCCGCCCAGGCCTGCACCACCGAGGTCCTGGTGATGCAGCCCTGCGTGGCCCGCGAGACCCCCGAGCTGCGGCTCGCCCGACCCCTCGTCCTCGACCTGCTGCGGCGCGGCGCGCAGGGGCGGATCCTCTACCCCCACACCGCCCGCGGCGACTCCGACACCCGCGCGCACCTCGGCGAGATCCTGCCCGCGGGCGGGCGGGTGCGCACCACCAAGGAGGTGCGCGACCGCTTCCTGGTCTTCGACCGGAAGACGGCCTTCATCCCGGCCGGCGAGGGCGACGCCATCGCCGTCGTCTACGACGGCGCGGTCGCGTCCTTCCTCGCCGACCTCCACGCCCGGGTCTGGGAGTCCGCCTTCGACTTCGACTCCGGGGCGTCCGGGTACGCCGGGACCATGGGCGACCTGAAGGCCACCCTGCTCGACCTGCTGGCCTCCGGCGCCAAGGACGAGGCCATCGCCCGCCGGGTGGGCATGTCCGAGCGGACCCTCCGCCGCCATGTGGCCGCGATCATGCAGGAGTTGTCGGCCGGCAGCCGCTTCCAGGCCGGCGTCCTCGCCGCCCGGGCCGGCCTGGTCGACCTGACCTCGGGGAGCGCCGCGTGAGCCGTCACGACCGCCCGAGTCCGGGGAGCGCCGCGTGAGCCATTACGACCGCCCGATCCCAGGGAGTGCCGCATGAGCCGCTACGACCGCATCGCGTACACCCCGTCCGTGCTCCGGGCCCAGGAGGAGATGGGCAGCGCCACGGCGGCCGGGCGGCGGCTGCGGGCGCCGGACGGGGGGCCCGAGCCGCTCACCGGCGCCGAGGCCGGCTTCATCGGCGGCCTCGACGGCTTCCTCTTCGCCAGCGTGGGCGAGACCGGCTGGCCGTACATCCAGTTCCGGGGCGGGCCGCCGGGGTTCGTCCACGTCCTGGACGCGCACACCCTCGGCTACCTGGACGTCCGGGGCAACCGGCAGTACATCACCACCGGCAACGTGCGCGGCGACGACCGGGTCGCGCTCTTCTTCATCGACCACGCCCGCCGGACCCGACTCAAGCTGTTCGGCCGCGCCACCGTCGTACCGCCCGGCGCGGACCCCGCGCTCGCCGAGCGCCTGGACTCGACGCGTACCGACGGAACGGTCGAACAGCTCGTCACGATCCGGGTCGAGGCCTTCGCCTGGAACTGCCCCAACCACATCACCCCCCGCTTCAGCCAGGAGGAGCTCTCCGACGCCCTGGCGCCGGTCCGCGGGCGCCTCGCGGCCCTGGAGGACGAGAACGCCGCCCTGCGCGCGGAACTCGCCGCGCTGCGGGGGGACGACGGCCCGCCCTCCCCCTGAGGCCCGCCGGCCGCGGCGTTCGCCGGTCCGTCCACTGACCGGATTCGGCAGCCGGTTCCGGGCATTGATGGGCCCCCTCCCCGGGGCCCAGTCTGGAAACAGCGAAGAACCCTCGAAGCGAACGGAGAAATCGCGCGATGGTCAGCGACGTGATCGACCGCAACGACCGGTTCCGGGGAATTCTGGACCGGCTCGCCACCAAGTCGATCGACGACTACTACAACCCGTACCGGCTGTTCGAGTGGCCGGACCGGCTCCCCGAGGACATGTGGTGGATGAGCCCCGAGCTCACCACCACGTACGGTACGGAATGGGCCGAGAAGCTCACTCCGCAGCAGCTCCACACGCTTTCCAAGCACGAGAGCATCAATTTCTACAGCCTCAATGTGCACGGCATCCGGGAACTGCTCATCGAAGTGGTCAACCGGATCCACACCGCCGGTTTCGAGACGCCGTCGGAGTTCTTCCACCACTTCATCGGTGAGGAGAACGAGCACATGTGGTTCTTCGCCGAATTCTGCCTCCGCTACGGCGGGAAGATCTACCGGCAGCCGGCCGGCGGCGCGGAGGCGGCCGTCCCGTCCGACAAGATCCAGAGCCTGCTGGTCTTCGCCCGCATCCTGATCTTCGAGGAGCTGGTCGACCACTTCAACTCGGCGATGGCCGAGGACGCGCGGCTGCACGAGACGATCCGCGGCATCAACCGCATCCACCACCAGGACGAGTCCCGGCACATCGCCTTCGGCCGCGAACTGGTCAACCTGCTCTACCTGGACCTGAAGCAGACCGCCTCCGAGGAGGAGCTGGACCAGGTCTCCACCTATCTGCGCCGCTACATGAAGCACAGCTTCGAGTCCCTCTACCACCCCCAGGTCTACCGCGACGCCGGCCTGGAGCGCCCGCACGAGCTGCGCCGGGCCCTCCTCGACTCCCCGGCCCGCGCCGAGGCCGAGCTGCGGACCTTCCGCAAGACCGCCAAGTACCTCGAGAAGACGGGAATCGTCCGATGAACCGCCTGACCGGGAGCGACGGCGTACCCGCCCTCGCCATCCTCGGGCCCGGGGCCACCCGGCTCGTCAGGGAGCTCGACGGGATCTTCGCCGGCTGGGGGCTCGCGGACGGCGCCGAGGAGATCAGCGCCCCGCCGCTCTTCCCGGTGACCGACCTGGAGAAGTTCGACGTCTACACCAACTTCCCCCACCTCGCCTGGGTCGCCGGTTCGCTCGACCTGACCGACGACCGGTTCAAGCCGGTGGAGGGGAGGTTCGGGCCCGGCGCGGTGACCGAGGCGCGGTACGGGCTCCCGCACGCCACCTGCTACGGCGCCTACCTCTTCCACGAGGGCGGACAGGTCGCCGACGACGCCCTGGTGACCCTGGTCAACCGCTGCTTCCGCAACGAGGACCACTACGGCGGTCTGCGCCGCCTCGCCAGCTTCCAGATGCGCGAGATCGTCGCGCTCGGCGGCTTCGAGCACACCCAGCGGGTCCTCGCCCGCTTCACCGGGCGCATCCAGGCCTTCGCCGCCGCGCTCGGGATCGAGCTGGGCAGGGAGGCGGCGGGCGACCCGTTCTTCCGGAACGACGACGGCCGCGCCCTGATGCAGAAGCTCAGCCCGGTGAAGTACGAGTTCCAGTACGGCGACCTGGCCATCGCCTCCGTCAACACCCACCGCAACTTCTTCGGCGAGCGCTGCGGGATCCGCCTGGAGTCCGGCGAGCACGCCTACACCTCCTGCGTGGCCTTCGGCCTGGAGCGCTGGCTCGCCGTCCTGACCGAGCACTTCGAGGAGGACCTCGACGCCGCGCTCGACGCGGTGCGCGGGGCCGCCGCGGTCACGGCCGCCCCCGCCGCGGATACCGCCGCCGTCGCGGCGCCGTGACCCGGCCCCTCGTGGGCGTGGACCTCGTCCCCCTCTCCCGGGTCCGCGCTCTCCTCGCCCCCGACCCCGGCACCGGCACCGAACCCGGGACCGGAACGCTCCTCGCCCGGCTCCTCTCCGCCGCCGAGCTGGTCGCCTCCCGGACGCCCGACGGCGTGCCCGACCCCTCGGGGATCGCCGGGCGCCTCGCCGCCAAGGAGGCCGTCTTCAAGCTCCTCGGCTCCGTCGGGAAGCCCGTCCCCTGGCAGGGCATCGAGGTCCTGCGCGGCCCCGGCGGCCGGCCCGGGGTCCGGCTCTCCGGCCGGGCCGCCGAGCTGGCCCGTACCGCCGGGATCGGGCCGATCGACGTGAGCATCAGCCACGACGCCGGCTTCGCGATCGCCGTCGCGGCCGCCACCGCCTCCGTACCGGACCGCCCCGTACCGGACCGCCCCGTACCAGACCGACCCGTTCCGCTGGATCAGTGACTCTGAAGGGAATGCCATGAGTTCCGCAGGTATCGACAAGGTCCGGGACTGGATCCTCGGCCGTCACCCCGAGCGCACCGAGCTCGCCTCCGACGTCGACCTCATCGAGAGCCGGCTCGTCGACTCGCTCGCCTTCGTCGAGCTCGTCTACACGATCGAGGACGCCGCGGGCGTCGAGATCGACTTCGACAACATCGACATCGAGGACTTCCAGACCCTCGCCACCATCGAGAAGGCGTTCTTCGCCTGATCCCGAGGAGGGGTCTTCATCATGGACGCAGTCTCGTACACCGCACAGTGGATGGCCGCCGCCCGCGCCGAGGAGTCCGAGCGCGAGGACGCGCTGTTCGTCGACCCGTTCGCCCGCGACCTGGCCGCGCCCCGGGGCTTCGAGCTGGTCGAGCGCTACGCCGGCGGCGGTCTGCTGCCCTTCATCTCCATCCGGACCCGGTTCCTGGACGACGCGATCAAGGACGTCCTCGCCGGGGGCGGGATCCAGCAGGTGGTGCTGATCGCCGCCGGCATGGACACCCGCGCCTTCCGGCTCGACTGGCCGGACGGCGTCGAGCTGTACGAGGTCGACCACGCCCTCCTGATCGCCGAGAAGCGCCGTCGGCTCGAAGCCCTCGGGGCCGAGCCGCGCGTCGACCGGCGCGAGGTCTCCGCCGACCTCACCCGGGAGTGGCTGCCCGCCCTGGAGGCCGCCGGCTTCGACCGCGACCGCCCGACCCTGTGGGTCGCCGAGGCGCTGACCTTCTTCCTCACCGAGGAGCAGGCCGCCGGGCTGCTGCGGCTGCTCGCCTCCGCCTCGGCGCCCGGCAGCCACCTGGCCTTCGACATCCTCGGCCGCGCCCTGCTGCGCAGCCCGTTCTCGAAGCGCTTCCTGGACACCCTCGCCGCCGACGGCACGCCGTGGATCTTCGGCACCGACGAGCCCGAGGAGTTCCTGACCGCGAACGGCTGGAAGACCACCGACCTGCGCGAGCCGGGCCAGCCCGGCGCCGGCGAGGGCCGCTGGCCGTACGAGGTGCAGCCGAGGGACCGCCGCGGCGCCAACCGGCTCTGGCTGATCCGCGCCGAGGTCGTGAAGCCCTGATGAGCCGGTTGACCACCGACCGCCTGATCACCCTGGAGCGGATCGAGTCGTACCTGCCCGAGCGCAGCGTACGGATCGAGGAGCTGGGCGAACGGCTCGGACTGCACCGGGCGCAGCTCGGCGTGTTCCGCAAGTTCTACGGCCTGGACCGGCTGCGGTACGACCCCGGACTCCCGCTCCTCGACCTGCTGCGGCCCGCCGCGCGCGGCGCCCTGGCCGCCCTCCCGGAGGGCGGCCGGGTGGACTACCTGGCGTACGCCCACGTCACCCAGGCGGTCGCCCCCGCCGACGTGGACGTGGCGCGGCTGGTCGGCGACGACCTCGGGCTCGCCGACACGGAGGCCTTCGGCCTCAGCCACCAGGCCTGCGTCAGCAGCCTCGGCGCCATCGAGGTCCTCGGCGAACTGCTCCGCGCGGAGGGCGGCGAGGGCGCGTACGCCCTGATGGTCACCGGCGAACAGGCGTACTCGCCGGTCGTCCAGCACGTCCCCAACACCTCGATCATGGCCGACGCCGCCGCCTCCTGCCTGATCACCCTGGACGGCGAGGGGGACGTGGTCCGCTCCTTCGCCACCCGGACCCTGGGCGAGTACGCCCAGTGGCTGGAGCTGACCCCCGAGCAGAACACCGAGTTCGGGGAGCAGTACGGCAGCCGGATCGCCGAGGTCATCCACCGGGCGGTGGAGGAGGCCGGGCTGACCCTCGACGACATCGAGCTGGTGATCCCGCACAACGTCAACAAGCTGGCCTGGCGGCAGACGATCAAGGAGCTGGGGGTGGAGCCGGAGAAGGTCTTCCTGGACAACGTCCCCCGCTACAGCCACACCTTCGCCTCCGACGTCTTCGTCAACTACACCACCCTGCGCGACGAGGGCCGCCTGGTGGACGGCGCCCCCTACCTCCTCGTCTCCGTCGGCCTGGGCGCCACCTTCGGCGCCATGGTCATCACCCACCGGGCGGGGGGCGGCGCCCGATGAGCCGTCAGGAACTGCTCCTCACCATCGAGAAGGCGCTCGGCGAGGTCCTGGAGCGGCCGGTCACCGGTCTCACCGAGGAGACCGCCCTCTTCGACGAGCTCCAGCTCACCTCCCTCGCCGTCCTGGGACTCCTCATGACCGTCGAGGAGGCGACCGGGATCTCGGTCGACCCGGAGGCGCTCGACATCGACCACCTGCGGACCGTGGGCTCCTTCGCCGACTACGTCGAGGCCGCGCTCCGCGAAGAGGAGGGGACGCCATGAGCGGACTCGCCGTCCGGGCCGCCGCCGCGGTCCGCGCGCCCGAGGGCCGGGAACCGGACGACCGGGCCGCCGCGCTCGGCTACTTCCGCGACCTGCTCGCCCCCTTCGGGGAGAAGCCGGACGAGGAGCTGTTCGCCGGCGGCCGGCACGTCCGGCACCGGGACCTCGCGGACCTGCTCGTCGCCGACGAGGGCGTCGGCGGCAGCAGGCCCGAGCTCCTGATCGTCACCCACGCCCTCCCGGACGTGGTGCCGTTCACCGCCGTCGCGCCGTACCTCACCGCACGGCTCGGCGGCCGGGCGGCCAACTTCGCGATCGCCCAGCAGGGCCTGGCCGCGCCCTTCACCGCGCTGCGGATCGCCTCGGCGTACGCGAGGGCGGGACGGGCGGCGGAGGTCGTGGTCGCGGTCCTCGAACAGACCACCCTGCCGACGCCCTTCCCGCTGGTCCACGACACCCCGCTGGTCGACTCGGCCGCCGCGCTCGTCCTCGGCACCGCCACCGGGGAGGGGGACGGCCCCCGGTTCGTCCGCGCCCACTCGGCCGGTTCGGCGGCGGACGCGCTCGGCCGGGAGCCCGGGGACGACGGCACGCTCCTCGTGCTCGGACCCTGGGTCACCAAGGACCTCCCCGCTCATGACGGCCCGGTGCACCGGGTGGTCCCGGGCAGCTACTGCACCAGTGTCTGGCTCGACCTCGCCGGCCACTGGCGGGAGTGGGGGCGCGACCACCGGCGGATCGTGCTGTGCGACACGGACCCGCGCTCCGGCCGCACCCACGTGGCGCTCTTCGCCGGCGGCGAGGGGTAACCCCCCTCGGTCCGGAGGGCCGTCGCGCTCCCGTCCCCACCGGAGGCGCGGCGGCCCGCCCGGAGACCGCCCCGCCGGAGGCGCGACGGCCCCCGCGGCCGCTGCCCACCGGCTCTCACAGACACCCGACGAGGCATCCGAAGGGAAGGCAGGAACACCATGACCACGGCTGAGCGGCGGACCGTCAGGCTGGACTCCGCACGGGCCGGGAGGGGCCCGGCGACCTGGGGCCAGCGGGCCATCTGGGGCGTCGTCACCCGGCTCGGCGACGACGCCCCCCGGTACAACCTGCCGGTCCACCTCCCCGTCTCCCCGCCCCGCCCGGTGGACCGCGTCCTCGCGGACCTGACCGAGCTGCTCCTGCTCCACGACAGCCTGCACACCCGGTTCCTGCCGGACGGCGAGGACGGGCTCGAACAGGTCGTGGACGGCAGCGGCGAACTCCCGGTGGAGATCCGCACGGGCCCGGCGGAGCGCTCCGCCGGGGACGGCGCCGCCCTCCTCGGCGAACTGGCCGGACGCCCCTTCGACCACACCCGGGAGTGGCCCCTCAGGGTCGGCCTGATCGAGTCCGGCGGCCTGGTCCACCGGCTCGTCCTGGCCGGCGCGCACACCGGCATGGACTACTGGGGCCTCGGCCGGCTCCTCCGCGACCTGGAGGCCGTCCAGGCCGGTGAGACCGCCGCGTCGCTGCGCGCGTCGCGCCCCGCCCTCCAGCCCCTGGAGGCCGCCGAGGTCCAGGCCTCCCCGCTCGGCCGCCGCCGGGACGAGGCGGCCCGCCGCCACTGGATCGAACAGCTCGCGGCGGGCCCCCGGCGGATCTTCCGGGAGCCGGCGGCGCCGGAGCTCGCGGACGTGCCGGACCGCAGGTTCCCCAACATGCTGCTGCGCTCGCCCGCCCTCGCGGTCGCCGTCGGGCGGGTCGCGGCGGAACTGGAGGTCAGCGACGCCGCCGTGCTCCTGGGGGCGGCCTCCCACCAGCTCGCCCGCATGTCCGGAAGCTCCGACGTGCTCTTCCAGGTCGTGGTGGGCAACCGCTTCCAGCCGGCCGCCGCCGCGTCCGTCAGCACGGTGGCGCAGGAGGCCCTCTTCCGCCTCACCGACGCGGACCGGGACTTCGAGGACGCGGTGCGCCGGACCCGGTCCGCCGCGTTCAGCGCCTTCCGCCACGCCGCGTACGACAAGTGGGCGCTCGACCGCGAGGTGGCGCTCCTCGTGGAGAAGGGGGAGGCGGCCGACCACTCGTACTGGTGGAACGACACCCGCGACCCCGGCGTCGGGCCCTTCGACGACGTCGAGCGGCCGAAGGCGCCGCTGAGCGAGCTGATCGGCCGGACCGAGCTGAGCCGGCCGACGGAGTTCCCGGCCCGCAGGAACGTCTCGGCGGCGGTGGACGTGCTGACCGCCCCGGGCGCCCTGGACCTCGCCATGACCGCCGACCCGGCCGTCCTCGACCACGCGGGCATGGAGCGCTTCCTGCGCGGGGTCGAGCGGCTGATCGTCGCCGAGGCGATCGCGCTGGGGGACTGATGACACCGACGACGAAGAAGTACGCGGGGATCGCCTGGACCGACGCGGGCTACCGGGTCGAGGTCCTGGACGCCGCCGGAAGCCGGGTGGCGGAGCCGCGCGACTGGGGCGCCGCCCGGGTCGCCGAACTCATCGCCTGGCTCCGGGACCTCGACGGCGGGCCGGCCCCGGCCGTGGTCCTGGACAGCACCAACGGCCTGCTCGACGGCCCCATGACCGCCGCCGGCCTGGAGGTCCACCGCGCGGACCCCTGGCTGCTGCCGTCCCGCACGGGCTTCGGTTCCGTCACGGCCCGGCAGCTCGCCGAGCTGGCCCTGGCCGCGCCCGGCGACCTGGCCCGGGTGACCGCCGAGGGCGGCACCCTGACCGGTCGCGCCGAGGAGTACTTCGAGGGCGTACGGCGCGGGGAGCCCGCGCTGAAGGCCCTGACGGCGGCCGGGCGCTGCTTCGAGCACGGCCGCCGGGACGTCCCGAAGGTGGCGCTCACCTTCGACGACGGCCCCGACCCGGTCTTCACCCGGCAGGTCCTGGACGTCCTGGACCGCTACGGGGTCCGGGCGACCTTCTTCTGCGTCGGCCACCACGTCGCCGCGCTGCCCGACGAGGTGCGCCGGATCGTCGCGGGCGGCCACGGCCTCGGCAACCACTCCTGGTCGCACCCCTTCCTGTTCGACCTGACGCCGGAGCAGCTGCACGAGCAGATCGACCGGACGACGGAGGAGCTGGACCGGGTGACCGGCGGGGCCCCGGCCTGGTTCCGGCCGCCGTACGGGGCGCTGAGCCCCGAGGTGCTCGACGCCCTGGCCGAGCACCCGGCCGTCCTGACGATGTGGGACGTGGACGCCCGCGACTGGTCGCGGCCGGGGCCCGAGCGGATCGCCGAGACCGTCCTGGAGGGGGTCGGCCCCGGCTCGGTGGTCCTGATGCACGAGGGCGCCGGGGACCGGAGCCAGACCGTGGCGGCCCTCCCGGCGATCGTCGAGGGCCTGCTCGCACGCGGCCTGGAACCGGTCGCCCTGGACGAACTCGCCCCGCCGCCCCGCACGGGCCCCGAAGGCGCCTGAGCCCCCCCCCGCGAAACCCGACCGACGACCGGAGGACTGAAGGGTCATGGAAGAACGCTTGGCAGAGCCCGCCCGCACGGCGGCGCCCCCGCCGGGAGAGCCGGGGAGGCCGGAGACGCCCCCGCCCGCGAAGGACGACGGGCCGCCGCCGGGCGGACCCGGCGCGCGCGCGTCGGGGCCGTCCCCCGACGAGCCGGCGATCTGGTCCCGGAACTTCCGGTACTACTTCACCGCCCGCAGCGCCGGCCTGCTCAGCTGGGCCATGCTGCCGGTCGCGGTCGCGGCCGGCCTGCTCAGCGGCGGGTACGGCCTGGACACCGCCGGGTACTCGATGGCCTTCCTGGTCGCCCCGTTCGCCGGCCTGGTGCTGTTCGGCGGGGTGCTGGCCGACCGGTTCACCGCCCGCCGGATGATGATCATCGCGGACCTGGCCAACCTCACCGCCCACATCCTGCTCGCCCTCCTCTTCCTCCACGGCATCGACCACCTCTGGCAGCTGTACGCGCTGCTCGTCGTCGCCGGCACCGCCAACGCCCTGTTCCAGCCGGGCGCCTCCTCGACCGTCCCCCTGGTCTCCCGCGACGTCCAGGGCGCCAACGGCGTGCTCCGCACCTCCGAGGCGATCACCGGCCTCGGCGGCCCGGCCCTGGCCGGCGCCCTGGTCGGCTTCGGGTCCACCGGCTGGGTCATGGTGATCTCCGCCGTCGCCTACGGCACCAGCGCGATCTGCCTGTTCGTCCTCCGGCTCGGCGTGGTGCCCGCCCCGCCGGCCGGCGAGAGCCTGTGGCGCAACCTGGCCGTCGGCTGGCACGAGTTCCGCTCCCGCAGCTGGCTCTGGGGCGTCATCCTGATCTGGATGTTCTACGCGGTGCTGTCCTGGGGGCCGCAGCTCTCGGTGGCCGCCGGCGTCATCGTGCCCGAGCACGGCGCGAGCGCCTTCGGCCTGATCAACGCCGCGCTCGGCGCCGGCACCGTGGCCGGCGGGCTCCTCGCGATCCGCTACAAGCCCCAACGGCCGCTCGCCGCCGGGGCCGTGGCGATGATGGCGTACCCGCTCTACCCGCTCGGCATCGTGCTCGGCTGGCCGGTCTGGCTGCTCATCGCCGCCCAGGTCCTGGTCGGCGCCGGCATCGGCGTCTGGGGCGTCATGTGGGCCACCAGCGTGCAGACCCAGGTGCCGGGCGAGGTCCTCAACCGGGTCCACGCCTACGAGGTCGCCGGGTCCGTCGGCATGTACCCGATCGGCAGCGCGCTGGCCGGGCCCGCCGTCGGCGCGTTCGGCACCGACACGGTCCTCGTGGTCGGCGTGGTGGTCTCCTTCCTCACCGCCACCGCCCTCCTGGCGACCCGCCCGATCCGCACCCTGCGCCGTGTCCCGGACCGGGCCTGAGGGGACGGGTGCGCCGGGCCGGGCCCGTACGCCCCTGCCCGGTCGCCGGATCCGCACGCCCGTCGACGGCGTGCACCACCTGGCCGCCCGGAGCGAGGAGGTGCTCGGCGCGTTGCCCGTCGCCGCCGCGGACCGGACGGTCGCGGCGGGGCTGCCGCCGTGGCGGGCCGCGGAGCACCTCGCCTCGCGGACCCTGCTGCGGTTCCTGCTGCGGGAGGTCGGCGAGGACGCCGGGGGCGGGCCGGTCGCCGCGCTCCCGGGCGGGCGCCCGTACCTGCCCGGCCGGCCCGGTCTGGGGGTGAGCCTCTCGCACTCCCCGGGCTGGGTCGCGGCGGCCGTCGGCCGGGGCCGGGACGTCGGCGTCGACGTGCAGGTCCCGGCCGCCGTCGGCGACCGCCTGCTGCGGCTCTGCTGCCTTCCCGGGGACGCCGACGCCCTGGCCGCCCTGCCCGGGGACGCGCGCCGGCTCGGGTTCGCCCGGGTCTTCGCCGTCCAGGAGGCCTGCGTGAAGGCCGTGGGGAAGGGCCTCTCCGGCCGCCCCTGGACCGTCCCCGTCCCCCTCGGCGCGCGGACGGGCGCCTGGAACCGCGTCCGCTGGTCCGCGCCCCGCGACGACGACCGCGTGCCGGTCGCCTGCGCCTGGACCGTACCGCCGGCACCGGTGCCGGAGCGGGTCAGAAGACCGGGAGGGCCGTGAGGGCGGTGCCGTCCAGGAGGAAGACGCGGTCGGCGTCGGCCCCGATCCGGTAGGCGATGGGGTTCCTGACGATCCGGAACGCACAGGCCGTCCCGTTTCCGGGAGAGGGGCCCGCGCGCGTCACGCCTTGGGCATGGGCGCTGGCCGGCGCCCGGAGCCCGTACGACAGCGGCCGGACGCGGTCCGTACGGCGGCTCGTTCCGAGGCCCCGCACGCGAACGGGCGGAAGCGGCGGCGGGGCCGTGCCCCGCCGCCGGATTCCGTTCCCGCGCGTCCGGTCAGTCGCCGTGGCCGGTGCCTCCGCTGCCGAAGCCGCCGCTGGAGATGCCGCCCCACTTGCGCTTCTCCTCGTCCGGGGGCTCGGGCGAGGTCTCCGTGCCGGAGTTGTTGAGCTGGTACGGCATGAGCCGGTGCTCGGCGTCGGTCTGCGGCATCTCGGCCGCCCGGCGGTACTCCGACGACTCGCCGGGCAGGGCGCCGTCGTCCGGCCGGTGCGGCTGCTCCTCGGGCTTCGGCGGAGCCGATTCGCGGTTGCGGACCCGGAAGCCGAACCAGAAGGCGCTGAGGAGTACGGCGACGACGACCAGTCCGCCGAGAACCTGTGCCAGGCCTGACTGCCAAACCCCAGCCGCCAGGTTCTCTGCTGCGCTGAGAGTGTTCATGTCTACGGATTACCCGATTCCGCTTCTTTGGATGCGCCGGGAGGACATCTCTTCGGATTTATCTGAAACACAGGGCGGCTCCCGTCGCGTCAATGAGGTGTACGGCGACCGCACGCCGTGACCGAGACGGCGCGACCGAGACGAGGAGGGGCATGAGAAAGTCCCGGGCGACCGAGTTCCTGGAGTTCGCCTCCGCGCGCACGGGCCCCCTGTTCCGCTCGGCATGCCTGCTGACCAGCGGGGACACCCATCTGGCCGAGGACCTCACCCAGGAGACGCTGGGCCGGATGTACGCCCTGTGGGGCCGCGTGACGCGGATCGGCAACCCCGCCGCGTACGCCCAGACCGTGCTCGTCCGCACCTTCCTCAGCCACCAGCGGCGCCGCTCGGCCACCGAGCGCCCGCTCGGCGAGCTGCCGGACCGCGTCTCCGGGACCGACGGGGACCCGGCGCTCCGGATCGCGCTCCTCGACGCCCTCGCCGGGCTCGCGCCCAAGGACCGGGCGGTCGTGGTGCTGCGCTACTGGGAGGACCGCAGCGTCGAGGAGACCGCCGAGGCCCTGCACGTCAGCTCCGCGGCGGTCCGCACCCGGTCCGTACGGGCCCTCGCCAAGCTGCGGGAACGGCTCGGCGGCAGCCTCGCGGAGTTCGCCGTCCGCTGACCCGCCCCGCCCGACCCCGACCCCCGCTCCCCACCCCTTCCGCCACGAACCCGAGACGGTGATCCCGCATGCCCCGAAACGAAGGCCCCCGGCACGAGAACCCCCCGCACGACGGCTTCGAGGAGGAGCTCGGCGCGGTCCTGCGCCGCACCGGCGACGGCTTCGCCGCCGACGACCGGCGCGAGCTCGTCGAGGGCGGCCTCCGGCGCGGCCGGCGCCGCCTGGTGCGCCGGAGGCTCGCCGTGACCGGCAGCGCCCTCGCGCTCGCCGCCATGTGCGTCGGCGGGGTGTACGGCGGCCTGCTCTTCACCCCCGGCGGGCCGGCGGACACCGCGTCCGTGGCGGCGGCGCCGCCGAAGCCCACCTCCGCCACCGATCCGGCCGGCCCGCTGCCGGACATGGCACGGATCCCCGTCAAGGACATCGCGGCCGTCCTCAAGGCCCACACCCCGGCCGGGCAGTGGCGGATCGACGACGAGAACGGGCTGGGCCAGGGCGTCCTCGGCGTGTACGACGACGGGAAGGGCGAGGCCGCCGTCGGCGTCTTCCTCTCCCGCTCCTTCGGCCCCGGCGAGGCGGGCGAGGGCCTGGTCACCTGCCCCGACAAGGCCCACGCCCCCGACGTCGAGTGCACCACCGAGAAGCTCCCCGGCGTCGGCCGGCTGATGCTCCTCCAGGGGTACGAGTACCCCGACCGGCGCGAGGAGACCAAGAGCTGGCGGTCGACCCTGCTCACCGAGGACGGCTTCGTCGTCGACGTGAGCGAGTACAACGCCGCCGCCGAGAAGGGCGCCCCGATCAGCAGGGAGGACCCGCCCTTCACCCTCGCCCAGCTCAAGACCCTCGTCACGGCCGACGCCTGGAGGCCGCTGCTCGCGAAGCTGCCCGAGCCGTCGCAGCCGAGCGCGCCGCCGGGCGTGCCCGACGCGCCCTCCGGCAAGGCCGTCCGCTCCACCCTGCGCTCCCTCCTCCCCAAGGGCCTGAAGGTGGAGGGCAAGGGCGGCCGGGACGACTACGGATACGTCAACCTCCTCGTCGACGACGGCAAGGGCCGGAGCTTCGTCGAGATCAACGTCCAGACCGGCATGGACGACGTCGCCGACCACCTCCACGGCATCGGGGCCACCACCCTGCCCGACGGCCGCCTGGTCGGGGTCACCCAGGAGGCCGCGGAGAAGGGCGGCGAAGGCGTCGTCGCGTGGACCGTCGACACCCTCACGCCCGAGGGCTTCCGGGTCGTGATCACCACCCTCAACTCCGACGGCCACCGGGCCCCCGCCACGCGCGCCGAACCCGCGCTGACCGTGGAGCAGTTGAAGACGATCGCGCTGAGCCCGAAGTGGGGGAAGCTGATCAGGTAAGGCTGTGGGGGGAAGGCGTACGGAGGGAACTCCGCCTCTGTACGCCCTACTTCGTGTCCGCGTACCGCTCCACCACCGCCGTCGTGAACGGGAACCGCACCGGCGTCTCCCCGAACGTGATCCTCCCCGCCTCGTCCCCGGCCGCCCGGATCGCCTCCACGACCGCCTCCGCCTCCTCCGCCGGACAGTGCACGATCACCTCGTCGTGCTGGAAGAAGACCAGTTCCGCCCGCATCCCGGCGAGGGAGCGCCGCAGGGCCGCCAGCATCAGGAGCGCCCAGTCGGCGGCGCTGCCCTGGACGACGAAGTTGCGGGTGAAGCGGCCCCGCGCCCGCGTGTTCCCCGAGGCGTACCCGGGCGTGAACTCGCCCTCCTCCGCGGCCGGTTCGTCCCCTCCCTCCTGGGGCAGGCCCGCCTCGTCGGCGTCGCCCGCGCCGGCCGCGGGCGGGCTGGTCCTGCCGAGCCAGGTGCGCACGAGCCGGCCCTCCTCGCCCGCCTTCGCCGCGTCGTCGACGTACGCGACGGCGAGCGGGAAGCGGCGGCGCAGCGCCGCCAGGTTCTTCAGGCCGTCGCCGCTGGTCTGTCCGTAGATCGCGCCCAGGAGCGCGAGCTTGGCGTGCTCGCGGTCGCCGGAGAAGGCGCGGGCCGAGAGCCGGGTGTACAGGTCGTCGGGGTGGCCGGCGACCTCCATCAGACCGGGGTCGCGGGAGATCGCGGCGAGGACGCGCGGCTCCATCTGGTCGGCGTCGGCCACGACGAGCCGCCAGCCCGCGTCGGCGACCACGGCCCGCCGGATCACCTTCGGGATCTGGAGGGCCCCGCCGCCGTTGGTCGTCCAACGCCCGCTGACCGTGCCCCCGGGCAGGTACTCCGGCCGGAAGCGGCCGTCCCGCACCCAGTCGGCCAGCCAGGACCAGCCGTGCGCCGTCCAGATCCGGTACAGCTTCTTGTACGCGATCAGCGGCTCCACCGCCGGGTGGTCGACCTGCGCCAGCTCCCAGCGGCGCGTGGACCGCAGCCGGACGCCCGCCTGCCCGAAGGCCTTCACCACGTCGGCGGGCAGGTCGGGCCGGACGCGGCGGCCGAGGGCGGCCGACACCTCGTCCGCGAGCGCGGCCAGGCGGCGCGGCTCGCCCCCGCCCGCGTACCGCTCGCCGAGCAGTTCGTCCAGCAGCTCCCGGTGCACGTCGGCCCGCCACGGCAGTCCGGCCCGGTGCATCTCGGCGGCCACCAGCATCCCCGCCGACTCGGCGGCCGTGAGCAGCCGCATCCTGCCCGGGTGCCCGGCCCGGTCGTGACGGCGCAGCTGCTCCGCGTAGACCGCGAGGAGCCCATCGAAGGGCACGGGGGCCACCCGGCGCGGCTCGAAGAGCGAGTCCTGCGAGCCGGGTTCGGCGGCGCGGGGCGGCGGATCGGGGGGCACGGGCGCGTTCCGCAGGCGCGCCCAGGCCGCCGCCGCCGAACGGGGCTCGCCGAGCCGCCCCTCGTGCCCGAGGAGCAACTGCTCGGCACCCTCCACGTCGTAGCACCGCTCGACCCGGACCCCGGCGGCGAGCAGCCTCGGATACACCCCGGCCGTCGACCGCCACACCCACCGGGTCACCTCCGGCCGGTCCCGCACGGCCGCCACCAGGTCCGGCTCGCGCCGCACCGGCCCGGCGGGCGCCCCGTCCGGGCCGAGGGGCGCGAGCAGCGCTCCGTCCCCCTCCTCCTCGGCGGCCAGCGCCCACCTCTCGTTCATGGGGGCGAGTCTGGCAGCCGCCACTGACAGGACCGGTTCTCCTACGCTGTGGCGCGGACACCGGATCCGGACGTGGAGGGGGAGGACGATGTACGCGATGTCCCTGGGGGACGACGGGGCGGAGCTGCGGCCGCTCGAACCGTGGCAGGCGGACGAGTTCCTGGCGCACATGGACCGGGGGCGGGAGTTCATCGGCGCGCGCAACGGTCTCCCGGACGTGGTCACCGACCTGGAGTCCGGCCGGGCCTTCCTCCGAGGGTACGCGGAGAAGGCGGCGGCCGACACGGGCCGCATCCACGGCATCCGGCTCGACGGGACCCTGGTCGGCGCCGTGATCCTCCGGACGTTCGACACCGCGCACGGCACGGCGGAGGCGGGCTGCTGGCTGGAGCCGGCCGCGACGGGCCGGGGCCTGGTGACCCGGGCGGCGCGGGCGCTGGTCGACTGGGCGATCGAGGTGCGCGGGATCCACCGGGTGGAGTGGGTCGTCTCCTCCGACAACGCGCCGAGCATCGCCGTGGCCCGCCGCCTCGGCATGACCAGGGACGCGGTCCTGCGCGAGAGCCACGCCCACCGGGGCCGCCGCCACGACGAGGAGGTCTGGTCGGTCCTGGCACCGGAGTGGCGGGCGGCGAAGTCGGCGGAGTCGGCGGGGCCGGCCGGCTGAGGACGGGACGGGAGACGGGACCGGGGCGGTGACCCGGCTCCGACCCCGGTCACCGCCCCGTCGTCCCACCATGGCCGGTCGACGGGCCGCGCGCCACGCGAGGAGCCCGGCGGGGGGCACGGAACAGGCGCGCTTCAGGCACGGGCCAGGCGCAGGTCATACACGGGCCAGGCACGGATCAGGCACGGATCAGGCGCGCGTCAGGCGCCACGCGGGAAGGGCCGGGGCGGCGACCGCGACCGCCGCGCACACGCCCGCCGCCGTGCCGATCGCGGCCCAGGGCGGGGCCAGGACGACCGGGGCCGAGAGGGCGGCCAGGGCCGTGCCCAGGGCGCCGAGGACGACGGCCGTCACCACGAGGCCCAGGAGCGTGCCGATCGCGACGGCGAGCGCCGCCTCGCCCGTCACCACCCGCAGGACCTGGAACCGGGTGGCCCCGGCGAACCGCAGCGAGGCCAGTTCCGCACCCCGCGCGGAGGTGGCCATGAGCAGGGTGTTGACGAGGCCGATCACCGTGTAGAAGAGGGCGACGCCGAGGACGAGGAGCAGGCCGAGCCGGGTCTGCGGACCGCTCGCCGGGCGCTCGGCCGCCGCCCACGCCCCGGCGGTCGCGACGGTCCCGCCGCTCGCCTCCAGGGCCTGGAGCGTCGCCGGGCCGCCGCCGCGCGCCTCGATCCGGTCGAGGGCGGCGCCCGGCGCGTTCGCCCGGGTGACGTACGGCCCGTTGTCGCCGGTCCCGAGGGCGAGGACGGCCGCCACCCGGAGCCGTACCGGACCGCTTCCGTCCGCCCGCCACACCTCCACCGTGCCGCCGACCCGGCGCCGCTCGAACTCCTCGTTGACGACGATCGACCGGTCGTCCAGGTCCCGCACGTCCCCGGCGACCACCGGGAGGCGGGACAGCTCCGCGAAGGCCGCCGGGTCGGCGACCGCCCGCGCCCCGTACTTCACGACGGCCTCCGCTCCGTCCCGTACGAAGACGGAGGTCGGGCCGGTGGCGGAGACGACGGCCCCGGCCGGAACCGCCGTCACCGGCCGCAGGTCCGCCCCGCTCGCGACGTACGCGGCGGCCGTGTGCTCCCGCGTCTCGACGCCCTTCGCGCGCGTGACGCCCGACGCCGAGCCGAGGAGGCTCCCGGCGAGCGCCACGGTCACCAGGACGGGCGCGGCGACGGCGGCGGTGCGGCGGACGGAGGCCGCGGCGTTCTCCCGTACGAGCGTCCCGACGGCCCCCGGCAGCCGCAGCAGCCGGGCCGCGGGCCGGACGAGGAGCGGCGCGAGCAGGGCGGTGCCGCCGATCAGGAGCATGGGGAGCGTCGTGTACGTCTTCCGCTTCAGGAGCTCGGACGGCTCGGTCGCGCAGGTCCAGACGAGCAGCCCCAGACCGGTCAGGAGCAGCGCCGCCCCGGCCAGGGCGCGGCCCGGGGGCAGGACGTCGGCGTCGACGTCCGCGTCGCGGAGGACGGCCGTCGGGCCGGTCCCGCCGGCGCGGCGGGAGGCGGCGAAGGCCCCGGCGAGGGCCACGGTCAGGCCCGTCCAGAAGGCGGCGTGGTAGGGCCAGGCGGCCTCGCCGGTCGTGAACCACGCGGGCGCGAGGCCGCCGTCCACGAGGATCCGGGCGAGCAGGGGCGCACCCGTGGCGCCGAGGACGCACCCGGTGGCGGAGGCGAGCACGCCGAGCACGGCGGCCTCGGCGAGGAGGAGGCGCCGGATCTGTCCGGGGGTGGCCCCGGCGGTCCTGAGGAGCCCGAACTCGCGGCGCCGCAGCGCGACGGCGAAGGCGAACGTCGACGCGACGACGAAGACGGAGACGAAGGCGGTGACGCCGCCGGAGGTGCCGAGGAGGGCGTTCAGGGTGGTGAGCGCGCGGGCGTCCCGCTCGGGGTCGGGGTCGGCGCGCACCCGGTCGGCCCCGGTGAGGACCCGGGCACGGTCGCCGACGAGGTCCCGGACCGGGCCGGCGGGGGCGTCGACCCCGACGGCGTCGGGACCGCTCGCCACGCGGCCGCTCGCGTCGGGACCGGCCGCGTCGGGAGCGGTCGCGTCGGAACCGCCCGTGACGGTGACGGCCCAGCGGGCGCGCAGTTCGCGGAGCAGGCCCGCGTCCACAGGCCGTGGACGGTCGAGCCGCTGCTCCACGGACGCGGTGCCGGGCCCGCGCCGCACGTCGAGGACCAGCCGGTCGTGGCCCATGACGACCACGGGCGAGGAGGCGAACCGCTGAGGAGAACGCTCGGGCGCGTGAAAGGTGGCGGAGAGGCCGAGGCCCGTGGTGACGAGCAGCCCGACGCCGAGGGCGAGGGCGGCGAAACCGCCGAGGAGGGCGGCGGGCCGGGCCCGGAGCCCGGCGAGGACGACGGTCAGCACGGGGCGCCTCCGGTGAGGACCGCCGGATCCGGGCTCTCCAGGGAGGCCGTCCGGGCCGCGACCGTTCCCGCCGCGGGGTCGGACAGCTCGTCCGCGACCCGGCCGTCGACCAGGAAGACCACGCGGTCGGCGCGGGCCGCCGCCACCGGGTCGTGGGTGACCATGACGACGGTCAGGCCGTCCCGGTCGACCAGCTCCCGCAGCAGGTCGAGGACCTCGCGGCCCGTCGCCGAGTCGAGCGCGCCGGTCGGCTCGTCGCCGAAGAGGACGGCGGGACGGGTGATCAGCGCCCGGGCGAGCGCGACCCGCTGCTGCTGCCCGCCGGACAGCTCGCCGGGCCGGTGCCGTTCGCGCCCGGCGAGCCCGACCCGGGCCAGGGCCTCCCGGACCTCCGCGCGGGAGGGGCGGCGCCCGGCGAGGCGGAGCGGCAGGGCCGTGTTCTGCGCGGCGGTCAGGGAGGGCAGCAGGTTGAAGGACTGGAAGACGAAGCCGATCCGGTCCCGCCGCAGCAGGGTGAGCCGCCGCTCGCTCAGCCCCGCCAGGGGGGTCCCGCCGACCTCCACGGTCCCGGCGGTCGGCCGGTCGAGCCCGGCGGCGCACTGGAGGAGCGTGGACTTGCCGGAGCCCGAGGGGCCCATGACGGCGGTGAAGGTCCCGGTCCGGAAGTCGAGGTCGACGCCGTCGAGGGCGCGGACGTCCCGGTGGTGACGGGCGAGGCCCCGGATCCGTACGGCGACGGTGGCGCGGGTGTCGGTTGCGGTCATGGACCCAGCGAACCGTTTCCGCCGCCGCCGATCACGACCACTGGCGGGCGTCCGGAGGGTGGGGCCAGGCCTACCTCGCGGGGCGCGCGGCACGGACTGAGACCATCGGAGGGAGACGGGTACGGACGTCCGGACGGTACGGACGAGGAACGGGACGCGAGGACGGCGTGGGCGGCACCAGCATCGACAAGGCCTTCGAGGCGCTGTACGCGAGCGACGACGGGTCGCTCGACACGGCGGCGTCGCTGCTCGCCGCCGACCGGGGCGCGGACGCGGAACTGGCCCGGCGCGGCGAGGAGTTCGTACGGACGCTGTGGGGGCGCGGCTGGCAGCCGGCGGACCTGGTCCGGACGGCCCGCCGGGACCTGGGGGAGGAGCACGTACGGCTCCTCGCGGGCCTGATCAGGACGGAGACGGCGGGGTACGGGCGGTTGCCGCACCGCTGGGAGGCGCAGCTGGACGGGCTGCCCGAGGGGCCCGGCCGCCCGGCGGACCGCTTCTCGTACGCGACCGCCGTCCTGGAGCTGTACCGGCTGCTCGTCCGGCTGCCGCGCCTGGACGCGGTCGGTCCGGCGCCGGGGGAGGCGCTGCCGCCGCCGGTCGCGGGGGAGCCCCGGATGCTGGGCCGGATCAGGGCGCTGCTGGCGAAGGCGGAGGCGACCGGGTACCCGGAGGAGGCGGAGGCGCTGACGGCCAAGGCGCAGGAGCTGATGGCCCGGCACAGCCTGGACGAGGCGGGCCTCGCGGCGGGGGCGCCGTCCCCGGAGGCGCCGGGTGCGATCCGGATCGGGGTGGACCCGCCGTACGAACAGGCGAAGGCGATCCTGCTGGACGCGGTGGCGACGGCGAACCACTGCCGGGCGGTGTGGAACGAGGCGCACGGCTTCTCGACGGTGGTCGGCTTCGAGTCGGACCTGGACCCGGTGGAGCTCCTTTACACCTCGCTCCTCGT
This sequence comes from Streptomyces sp. NPDC012825, assembly GCF_042900925.1. Classification (NCBI taxonomy): domain Bacteria; kingdom Bacillati; phylum Actinomycetota; class Actinomycetes; order Kitasatosporales; family Streptomycetaceae; genus Streptomyces; species Streptomyces sp. NPDC012825. The sequence goes on from NZ_JBIBBZ010000003.1 coordinate 558,105, forward strand.
ACAGGGGACGGCGGCGATGACGCGGGCGGAGGCGGAGCAGCGGGCGGGCGGGCGCAAGCGCACGAAGTCCTTCCGGCAGTCCTTCCTGCTGGCGTACGCGAACCGGCTGGGCGCCCGGCTCTCGGCCACCTCCCGCCGGGTGACCGCCGAGGCCCCGACCCTCCTCCCGGCCCTCGCCTCCCGCGAGGCGGCGGTCACCACCCGCACGGACGAACTCTTCCCGGAGACCCGCACCACCCGCGTCCGCGCCGCCTGGGACGAAGCGGGCTGGACCCACGGCGCGACGGCCGCCGACCGGGCGACCCTCCACCCGAACCGCCGAGCGGTGAAGAACGACGACCGCCCCCCGGGGACCCCAGCAGGTCCATGACCCGCCCCCGGCAGGGTTTCGGGAAGGGGCGGGGCGGGGGTCAATGCCCGTTTCGTGGCGGATCACGGGGATACGCTTCCCGCATGAGCTGGCTCCGGGCGCTGAAAGGAACCGCCCGCTCCGGGTTCGCCGTCGAGCGGCGGCGGCTCGAACCCCGGGGGGCGGCGCGGGGCGCGCTGGGGCTCGCGCTCGTCGTCGGGTTCTCGCTCGCCCTCTTCGGCCCCGCCGTCGCCGTCTCCTCCGCCTTCGGCGCCTTCCAGGCCGCCATCGCCACCTTCCAGCGCTCCTGGCGCCCCCGCCCCACCCTCGCCCTCGCCTCCGGCGCCAGCCTCGCCGTCTCGACCTTCGTCGGCTACCTCGTCGGCGCCCACGACGGGCTCTTCCTCGCCCTGCTCCTCCTCTGGACGTTCCTGGCGGGGCTCGCCTGGGCCGCCGGCCCCATCGCCGGCCTCATCGCCTCCTCCAACGTGGCGATGATGCTGGTCACGGTCACCCTCCCCACCTCCGTCGCCACCGCCGCCGGCCATGCCGCCGTGATCTTCGCGGGCGGCATCGTCCAGGCCGCCCTGGCGGCCCTCCTCCCGGCCCGCCGCTGGGGCGCCCAGCGCGACGCCCTCGCGGACGCGCTCGCCGCCGAGGCCGACTACGCCCGCCGCCTGCGCCACGACCCGGTCGCCCCCTTCGACCCCGTCCCGCTCATGACCGCCCGCAACGCCGCCGCCGTCACCCCCCGCCAGGCCCGCCGCCGCCCGGCCGAACTGCACGGCTCCCGGGGCCTCGCCGAGCGCATCCGCCCCGTCCTGGCCTCGCTCGCGGACCCGGCCGCCGGCGTCCCGGGGGAGGGGCCGCAGCGGGACCGGGTGCGCGAGCTGCTCGACGCCGCCGCCGCCGTCCTCGACGCCGCCGCGCACGCCATCCGCCACGGCGACCCGGTCGCCCTGCCCGCCCCCGCCCTCGCCGCCCTCCGCGCCCCCGGCACCGGCCCCGTCCTCACCGGCCCGCCGCGCCGCGCCGCCGTCCGCCTCGCCGCCCTCCTCGGCGACGTCCTGGAGACCGCCGATCCGCACGGCGAGACGCCGATCCGCACGGGCGTGTCCCGCTCCCGGCCGACCCTCCTCCGGCTCGCCCCCCTCGTCCTCGCCCAGGTCCGCGCCGAGCTGCGCCACGAGTCCCCGGTCCTGCGCCACGCGATCCGCGTCTCGGTGGTCACCGCCGCCGGCTACCTCCTCGGCACGGTCCTCCCCCTCGGCCACGGCTACTGGGCCCCGATGGCCTCGGTCATGGTGATGCGCCCGGACTTCTCGCAGACGTACGCCCGCTCGGTGGCGCGTTTCGGCGGCACCCTGGTCGGCGTGGGCCTCGCGACGGCGGTCGTCCGCTCGGCGCACCCGGGCGCGTACCTCTCGGCCGGCCTCGCGGTGCTGTGCGCCTTCGGGATGTACCTGCTGATGCGGACGGGGTACGCGGCGAGCCAGGTCTGCGTCTCCGCGTACGTCGTCTTCCTGCTCGGCACGGCCGGCGAGGGGGTCGGCCAGACCGTACGGGAGAGGGTGCTGCTCACCCTGCTCGGCGGGCTCCTCGCGATGCTCGCGTACGCCGTCTACCCGGCCTGGGAGACGCCCAGGCTGCGCGGCCTGCTCGCGGACTGGCTGGAGGCCGTCGGACGGTACGCGGCCGTCGCCGCCGCCGGGTACGCCGACCCCGCCGGTCCGGCCGACCCCGTCGTCCGCGAGGCGCTCCTGCGGACCCGCGCCGCCCGGGTCGCCTGGCAGGAGGCGCTGGTCCGCGCGGCGCACGAGCCGGTACGCCACCGGGGCCTCTCGCACGCGGCGGTGGAGCAGGCCGAGCACGCGCTCGGGGAGTTCGGCCGGGTGGCGATGCTCATGGAGGCCCACCTGCCCGACCGGGGCGCCGAACCCCTCCCGTACGCCGCCGTCCTCGCCGAGTCCCTGCGCCGGTCGACCGAGCGGGGCGCGAAGGAGATCCGGGAGCGCGAGGAGCCGGGCTGGGGCGACCTGCGGGAGACGGTCGACACGTGGTCCGGCGAACCGCCGGACCACTTCCTGCTCCACAAGGGCGCCGCCCTGCTCCTGGAGAGCCTGGACGAACTCGCCACGGCCCTCTCGGAGACCACGACGGGCCGCTGATTCCGACGGGATTCCGACGGAATTCCGTCGCCGTGTCACCCGTACCCCGGGCGTACGGAGTTGAGAGGGGTGAGGGTCGCGGACGGTCGCGGCCCCGGGACCCCGGGAGCACTCGGATGAAGAAGCACCTGCCGGTCGCGGCCGGCGTCGTGGCCGCCGTGGCCGTCCTGGCACTGGCGGCGCCGACCGCCGTGGGGGCGGCCACCGGGCCCTCGGCCGCGACCACGGCCGCCGCCCCCGCCGGGGCCACCGCCACCGCCCCCGCCCGGATCCGTACAGTCCGTTCCGGCGAGCGCGTGGACGCCGGACGGGGCTACACCGTCTGGCTGACGGAGGAGGGCAGGCACTGGGCGGACCCGGACGGCTTCGAGAACTTCCGCAGCGTCGTCGACGGCAACATCGACCGCTCCGAGCCCGGCGTCAGCCACCAGAGCGAGGGCGGCCCGGCGGGCACCTTCTACTCGGGGCTCTACTTACGACCGGGCGGGGAACAGGCTCTCCGCCCTCCCGGGCTGAGGGGCCCGGAAAGCACATACCGGCAGGTGGCACGCTCTGTCGCGTAGCCGCTACGCGACCCCCCGTGCACGTGCATCTGCTCATGCAGTGGCCGAGTGAACACAGCTATGATCCGAGGAAGTTGACACCTGCACCAAGCAACTCGGGAGCTACCAGTGCATCCTGCGCATCACGCGTACAACGGCATGGCGGCCACCGAGCTGCGCGGTGTCGTGTGGCAGAAGAGCAGGCACAGCAACTCCCAGGGTTCGTGCGTGGAGTTCGCAAAACTTCCGGGGGGAAACGTTGCCGTCCGCAATTCCCGTCATCCCGACGGGCCCGCGCTCGTCTACACGCCCGCCGAGATAGAGGCGCTCCTGCTCGGCGTGAAGGACGGGGAGTTCGACCACCTGGTGTGAGCACGCACGGCGACGGGAAGGGCCCGGCGGTGACCGCCGGGCCCTTCCCCACGCATGCGTGCCGTCTACTCCCGCCCGATCCGGAACAGCGCCCACACCACCTTGCCCTGGAGCGTCCCCGCCAGCGGGTGCCAGCCCCAGCTGTCGCTGAACGAGTCCACCAGGAACAGGCCGCGCCCCGACTCGGCGGAGAAGTCCTCCTCGCCGCCGCGCGCCTCCGGGCTCTCCGTACTGGGGTCGCGCACGGCGCACACCAGGCGCGAGGCCCAGCGCATCAGGTGCAGGCGGACCGGCGGGCTCTGGACGTCGTCCTGACACGCGTCCGAGGGCACCGCGTGGCGCAGCGCGTTGGTGACGAGTTCGGAGACGACCAGGGCCACGTCGTCGAAGCGCTCCGAGAGCTCCCAGCGGTCGAGCGTCGCGCTGGTGAACCTCCGGGCCCCGCCCACGGCTTCGTACCGTGCGGGGAGCGCACAGGAGGCGGAGGTGGAGACGGCTCCGGGATCGATCGGCGGAAGGCCCTGCCGTAACGGCTCGAGCACGGTCGATCCATTGGTCCCCATACGAGGCACTCCCGGGAATCGCGACTGTGGTGCGACAACACGACAACACGAACGAGTACGCGGCTGCGCGGGCCCCATGGTTCCGAATGCGACCCCCGGATGCAAGGGCAGATGCACGTGCACGCGCCGGACCTGTCCTTCCCTGTGCCTAATCTGTGCATAAGTCGTCGGCGCGAAGACCGTTACTGGAAGGGAACTTCCCCGGATCTGCACGCACTGTGCCCGCGGATGCCCGGAAGTCGCCGCCTTTCCGTAATCGAATGTGTACGCGCTGAAGCGTTTGGTGGCAGAATCCGGGGCTCGACGGGGATGCGACGGGGGATTCGACGGGGGTCGACACCGTAAAGGGGAGGCTGGGGCCGTGACCGCAGGCGAATCGGGCGGAGCGAGCGGAAGCGTGGTGCGGCGCATCCTGCTGGGCTCCCAGCTGAGGCGGTTGCGCGAGTCGCGCGGAATCACCCGGGAGGCGGCCGGTTACTCGATCCGCGCGTCCGAATCCAAGATCAGCCGCATGGAGTTGGGACGGGTGAGCTTCAAGGCCAGGGACGTCGAGGATCTGCTCACGCTCTACGGGGTCGGGGACGAGGCCGAGCGCGGCGCCCTCCTCGGGCTCGCCCGCGAGGCCAACGTCGCCGGCTGGTGGCACAGCTTCGGCGACGTCCTGCCGGGCTGGTTCCAGACGTACATCGGGCTCGAAGGCGCCGCCTCCCACATCCGGGTCTACGAAGTGCAGTTCGTCCACGGCCTGTTGCAGACCGAGGAGTACGCCCAGGCGGTCGTCACGCGCGGCATGCCCGACGCCCCGCGCGCCGAGATCGACCGCCGGGTCGCCCTGCGGCTCGAACGTCAGAAGGTCCTCGTCTCCGAGCGCGCCCCGCAGCTCCACGCCGTCCTCGACGAGGCCGCGCTGCGCCGCCCGTACGGCGACCGGGCCGTCATGCGCGGCCAGTTGAAGCACCTGATCGAGGTCTCCGAGCATCCCGGCGTCACGCTCCAGGTCATGCCCTTCAGCTTCGGCGGGCACGCCGGCGAGAGCGGCGCCTTCACGATGCTGAGCTTCCCCGAGTCCGACCTCTCCGACGTCGTGTACCTGGAGCAGCTCACCAGCGCCCTCTACCTCGACAAGCGCGAGGAGGTCGCCCAGTACCGGCGGGTGATGGAGAGGCTCCAGCAGGACGGACCGGATCCGGCCGAAAGCCGGGACATCCTCCGGGGGCTCCTCCAACTCTCCTGACGCGTCAGTACGATGACGCCACATCAGGAGTACGGGATTCGTACATCAGTCGCATCGCGCGGGTAGCGGGTAGAGGGGTCTCCACCATGTCGCACTTCACCGACCTGGCCCACCAGTACATCGACGGCGAGTGGAAGCCGGGCAGTGGCTCGTGGGACATCATCGACTTCAACCCGTACACCGGGGAGAAGCTCGCCTCGATCACCGTCGCCACCGTCGGGGAGGTGGACCGCGCCTACCGCGCCGCCGAGCGCGCCCAGACCGCGTGGGCCGAGACCAACCCGTACACCCGCCGGCTCGTCTTCGAGCGCGCGCTGCGGATCGTCGAGGACCGCGAGGACGAGATAGCGGAGACGATCGTCGCGGAGCTGGGCGGCACCCGCCTCAAGGCGGCCTTCGAGCTCCACCTCGCCAAGGAGTTCCTGCGCGAGGCGATCCAGCTGGCGCTGCGCCCCGAGGGCCGCATCCTGCCCTCCCCGGTCGACGGCAAGGAGAACCGCGTCTACCGCGTCCCGGTCGGCGTCGTCGGCGTCATCTCCCCCTTCAACTTCCCCTTCCTCCTCTCGCTCAAGTCGGTCGCGCCCGCCCTCGCGCTCGGCAACGCCGTCGTCCTCAAGCCCCACCAGAACACCCCGATCTGCGGCGGCACCCTCGTCGCCAAGGTCCTGGAGGAGGCCGGGCTCCCGGCCGGCCTGCTGAACGTCGTCGTCACCGACATCGCCGAGATCGGCGACGTGCTCCTGACCCACCCGGTCCCGAAGGTCATCTCCTTCACCGGCTCCGACAAGGTCGGCCGGCACGTCGCCACGGTCTGCGCGGAGCACTTCAAGCACGCCGTCCTCGAACTCGGCGGCAACAGCGCCCTGATCGTCCTCGACGACGCCGACGTCGACTACGCGGTCGACGCGGCCGTCTTCAGCCGCTTCGTGCACCAGGGCCAGGTCTGCATGGCCGCCAACCGCATCCTGGTGGACCGCTCCCTGGAGGCGGAGTTCACCGAGAAGTTCGTGGCCAAGGTGAAGACCCTGCGCGTCGGCGACCCGGCCGACCCGGCCACCCACATCGGCCCGCTCATCAACTCCCAGCAGGCCGAGTCCGTCTCCTCCCTGGTCGACCAGACGGTCGCCGCCGGCGCCACCGCCCTGCTGCACGGCGCGGTCGACGGCAACCTCGTCTCCCCGTCCGTCCTCACCGGCCTCGCCGCCGACTCCCCGGTCCTGGGCCAGGAGATCTTCGGCCCGGTCGCCCTGATCGTCCCCTTCGACGGCGAGGAGGAGGCCGTCCGGATCGCCAACGACACCCCGTACGGGCTCAGCGGCGCCGTCCACACCGGCGACGTCGAGCGGGGCGTACGGATCGCCAAGCGCATCCACACCGGCATGATCCACATCAACGACGGCACCGTGCACGACGAGCCGATCGTCCCCTTCGGCGGCGAGAAGCACTCGGGCGTCGGGCGGCTCAACGGCGACTCGATGGTGGACTCCTTCACCACCCAGAAGTGGATCTCGATCCAGCACGGCCGCAGCCGCTTCCCCTTCTGACCGGATTCCGATTCCGGTCCGGGCCGGAACCCCTTGAGGACCGTAGCTGTCCGCAAGCCTCCGTAGCGTGGTCGGTGTCGGGAGAACCCGGCAGAAACCCGGCACAGGCCGCATACGGAAGGCGGACGTCATGGTTGCCCTCGTTCCCGCAGGAACCCCCGGCGACGAGCGCGGCACGCTCCTCGACTTCGTGGAGGCCCAGCGCGCCGCGCTGCGCCGCGCCCTCCTCGGACTCACCGAGGAGCAGGCGGCGAGCACCCCCAGCGCCAGCGAGCTGAGCCTGTCCGGGCTGCTCAAGCACGTCGCCGAGGTCGAGCTCAACTGGCTCCGGCTCGCGCAGCGGCGGCCCAACGAGCGGCAGCGGACCCAGGAGACCTGGGACGAGGGCTTCCGGCTCGTGGACGGCGAGACGATCCCGGACGTCGTGGCGTTCTGGGCGGACGTGGCGAAGCAGACGGAGGACTTCGTCCGCTCGGTGCCGAGCCTGGACGAGACCTTCCCGCTGCCGGAGGCCCCCTGGTTCCCGAAGGACGGGCGGGTCTCCATCCGCTGGATGGTCCTCCATCTCGTCCAGGAGACGGCACGGCACGCCGGCCACGCCGACATCGTCCGCGAGACCATCGACGGCAAGGGCTCCTTCGAGCTGATCGCGGCGGAACAGGGCCGGTGATCGCCGCGCGTACCCTGGTCGGGATCGACCGGGAGGTACGTGGGATGTCGGCCATCCGTCTACTCGTCCTGGGCGCGGTGCGGCAGCACGGCCGCGCCCACGGCTACCAGGTGCGCAACGACCTGGAGTACTGGGGCGCGCACGAGTGGTCGCACGCCAAGCCCGGCTCGATCTACCACGCGCTGAAGCAGATGGCGAAGCAGGGACTGCTGCGCGCGCACGAGGTCGCGCCGAGCGCGGTCGGCGGCCCGCCCCGGGTCGAGTACGAGCTGACGGACGCCGGCACCGAGGAGTACTTCACCCTCCTCCGGGAGGCGCTGACCACCTACGACCAGCGGGTGGACGTCCTGTCGGCGGGCATCGGCTTCATGGTGGACCTGCCCCGCGCGGAGGCCGTGGAGCTGCTGCGCCGACGGGTGCGGGCGCTCGACGAGTGGCGGGCGGCGGTCACCGACTACTACACGCCGGAGGGCGGCCCGGGGCAGCTCGGGCACATCGGCGAGATCATGCACATGTGGATCGGCTCGGCCGACGCGGGCAAGGACTGGACGCTCGGCCTGATCGAGCGGATCGAGGGCGGGGCGTACGTGTTCGCGGGCGAGGGCGATCCGTTCGTGGGGGTGCTCGCGGAGGGCGAGGAGAACCCGTACGCCACCCAGGGCCTGCCCGACGGGTCGAGTAATCAAGTTTGACTAAGAGTTCGGAAGGGCATACCTTGCTCCGTCGGTGGCGACTGGTCAAATTTGACTAAACGTTTCGGGAGGAGACGGATGGCGGCGGAAGCGATCCGCGTGGAGGGCGCGCGGAAGCGGTACGGGGACAAGGACGCCCTGGACGGACTGGACCTCACGGTCGGGCGCGGCACCGTCCACGGCCTCCTCGGCCCCAACGGGGCGGGCAAGACCACGACGGTGCGGATCCTGGCGACCCTGCTCCGGCACGACGCGGGCCTGGTCCGCGTCGCCGGACACGACGTGCGCACCGGGGCCCGGGAGGTGCGGCGGCGGATCGGGCTCCTCGGCCAGCACGCCGCCCTCGACGAGGAGCTGGGCGGCCGGCAGAACCTGGAGATGTTCGGCAGGCTCCACCACCTGGGCGCCCCGCGCGCCGGAACCCGTGCCGACGAGCTCCTGGAGCGCTTCGGCCTCGCCGACACCGGGCGCAAGCCCGTCCGGCAGTACAGCGGCGGCATGCGGCGGAGGCTCGACCTGGCGGCGTCGCTGATCACCGAGCCGGAGGTGCTGTTCCTCGACGAGCCGACCACCGGACTCGACCCGCGCGGGCGCGCCGAGGTCTGGGAGTCGGTCCGCTCGCTGGTCGGCGGCGGCACGACGGTCCTGCTCACCACGCAGTACCTGGAGGAGGCCGACCGGCTCGCCGACCGGATCTCGGTCGTGGACCGGGGGCGGGTCGTCGCCGACGGCACCGCCGACGAACTGAAGGCCCGCGTGGGCGCGGACCGGATCGACGTGGTCGTACGGGACGCCCGCAGGCTCGACGAGGCGGCGGCCCTCCTCCCGGCGGCGCGCGCCGAGGTGACCGTGGACGCCGACCGGCGGCTGCTCGGCGCCCCCGCGGCCGACCGGACGGCCTCGCTCGTCGAGACCGTCCGGGCGCTCGGGGCGGCCGGGATCGAGGTGGAGGACATCGCCCTGCGGCGCCCGACCCTCGACGAGGTCTTCCTGCACCTGACGGGCCGCGAGAAGGAGACGGTGGCATGAGCGCCGCGTACGTGGTGGGCGACTGCTGGACGATGACCCGCCGCGAGCTGGCCCACTGGGCCCGGCAGCCGGTGCAGGTCCTGGTCGGCCTCGTCTTCCCGGTGATGATGCTGCTGATGTTCGGCCACCTGGTCGGCGGCGGACGGGGCGTCGACGGCGACTACGTCGCCTACCTGGTGCCCGGCATGCTCACCCTGACCATGGTCTTCGGCCTCGAAGGCACCATGACGGCGGTCACGCGGGACCTGGACAAGGGCGTGATCGACCGCTTCCGCTCACTGCCGATGACCGACGGCGCGGTCCTCGTCGGACGGGCGGCGGCGGACATGCTCCAGTCGACGGTGGGACTGCTCCTGATGACCGGCGTCGGGTACGCGATCGGCTGGCGGGCGCACGGCGGCCCCGGGGCCTTCCTGGGCGCGCTGGGACTGCTGCTCCTGCTGCGCTTCGCGATGCTGTGGATCGGGATCCTCCTGGCCCTGGTCGCGGGGCGGGCGGAGCTGGTGCAGGCGGTCCAGATCCTGGTCTGGCCCTTCGGCTTCCTCTCCAACGCCTTCGCCTCGCCCGACGCGATGCCGGGCTGGCTCGGCACGCTCGTGGAGTGGAACCCCATGTCGGCGACCGCGACGGCGGTGCGCGAGCTGTTCGGCAACCCGGGCGGCGAGCCGGGGCACGTGACGGCTGCGGTGGTCTGGCCGTTGCTGCTCCTCGCGGTCTTCTTCCCCCTCGCGGTACGGAGGTTCGGCCGGCTCGGGAAGTGACGCGCGGGTCCCGTCACCTCAACGACCGCCCGCTCTCGTCCAGTTCGAGCTGCGGGCGGCCGGTGACGATCAGCCAGGCGGGGAGCGAGGCCAGGCAGAGCAGGGCGAGCACGGCGGGGGAGGAGGCCAGGACGGCGCCGGTGAAGAGGCTGATCCAGCCCTGCCGGGTGGTGGCGAGCAGGACCCCGAGGACGGCGGAGGAGATGGCGACGGCCGGGTGGACCTCGGGGACGAGCGCCTGGACGAGGAGGCCGAAGGCGGCGCCGACGAAGACGGCGGGGAAGATCCGGCCGCCCCGGAAGCCGCAGGAGGAGGCGACGAGGAGGGCGAGGAGCTTGACCCCGGCCAGCTTCGCCAGCTCGCCCGAGGACCAGCCGCCGATGTTCGCCGTGAGCTCCTTCATCTCCGCCAGCCCCTTGAAGAGGGTCAGGTGCCCGCCGAGGGCGCCCAGGAGGCCGAGGACGAGCCCGCCGAGCGGCAGCACCAGCAGGGGGTGCCGCAGACGCCGGAAGGCTGCGTGGGTGTACGGGAAGAGGAAGCAGGCGGCGAGGCCGAAGAGGGCCGCGGCCGAGGCGATCACCAGGGCCGCGAGGAGGTCCTCCCAGCCGGGGTCGGTCAGCGGCGGGAGCCCCAGGGCGAAGGTGGGCTCGGCGAGGAGCTGGGTGGTCACGGCCCCGGCGCCGGCGGCGACGAGCGGGGCGAACAGGCGGTCCCAGAGCGATCCGGGGCCCGGGTGCCCGGCCAGGGCCTCGGAGATGACGAGGGCGGCGGCGACCGGGGTGCCGAAGAGGGCGCCGATCGTGGCGGCCGTGGCGAGCGACACCCAGGCGACGCCCGGCACGGCGGGCGCGGCCTTGCGGCCCAGCCAGTACGCGAGCGCGATGTTGGAGGCGATGATCGGGTTCTCGGGGCCGAGGCTGACCCCGCCGGCGAGCGCGAGGGTGCCGGCGACCAGCAGCCCCGGCACCGCCCCCGGGGCGATCGGCGGCCCGCCGAGCCCCATGGACGCCGGGTCGGGCCCGGCGTGTCCGGGCGCCTTCCACACGACCAGCCCCACGGCGACGCCGGTCGCCGTGAGCATGGCGATCGTCCAGAGGGAGGAGTGGCCGCCGATCCCGAGGGCGTCGGGCAGGTCCTCCCAGAGCACGTGCTCGAACTCCTCCGAGAGGGCGCTGACCCCCAGGAGGAGCAGGCCCGCCCCGATCCCGACCACGAGCGCGGGCAGGATCTGCGGCAACAGGACCCGCAGCGGGGCCTCGTCGGCGGAGGGGGACGGCGCGGCCGGGGCGCGATCGGTGGACACGGGCCCACCATAGGGGAGCAAAAGCCGCGAACCGTCCAGGTCCGGCCGGACTCTCCCGGCCACCGGATCGGGCTCGGGACCACCCTCTGCCGCCCCCACCCCCTCACGCCCGGGGCGCGATCACCACCGCCGTGCCGTACGCGCAGACCTCGGTGCCGACGTCCGCCGCCTCCGTCACGTCGAAGCGGAACGCGAGCACCGCGTTCGCGCCGCGCGCCCGCGCCTGCTCCACCAGGCGTTCCATCGCCTGGTTGCGGGTCTCCACCAGGGTCTTCGTCAGACCCTTCAGCTCCCCGCCGATCATCGACTTCAGGCCCGCGCCGATCTGGCTCCCCAGGTGCCGGGAGCGCACGGTCAGCCCGAAGACCTCGCCGATCACCTGCCGGACCTCGTGGCCGGGGACGTCGTTCGTCGTCACGACCAGCACTTCGGGGTGCGGGCCCTGGCCGCCCCCGTAATCCTCGATGCCCATCGGCATACACCTCCTGATCACCACCTTCCGCCCCGCGCGGCCCCTCCGCATCCCGTGGAGGGCCGGGTGGAACCGGGGGCGCCCGGTCCACGTTGATAGCTTGGGGCAGCCCGTCCCCAAGCCCCCACCGACCGCAGGAGCCCGGAACCCGTGAACACGCTTGCCCTCGGACCGAGCTGGCTGGACCCGGACTATCTGATCCAGACCTTCGGTCTGATCGGTGTCCTGGTGATCGTCTTCGCCGAGTCCGGACTCCTCATCGGGTTCTTCCTGCCCGGTGACTCGCTCCTCTTCACCACCGGCCTCCTCGTCACCACCGGGAAGCTGGACACGCCGCTGTGGCTGGTCTGCACCCTGGTGGTGGCCGCCGCGATCATCGGAGACCAGGTCGGCTACCTCTTCGGCCGCAAGGTCGGACCCGCCCTCTTCAAGCGCCCCGACTCCAAGCTGTTCAAGCAGGAGAACGTCGAGAAGGCGCACGAGTTCTTCGAGAAGCACGGCCCGAAGTCCCTCATCCTGGCCCGCTTCGTCCCGATCGTCCGCACGTTCACGCCGATCATCGCGGGCGTCAGCCGGATGAACTACCGCTCGTTCATCACGTTCAACATCATCGGCGGCGTGCTGTGGGGCGCCGGCGTGACCCTCCTCGGCGCCTCCCTCGGCAAGATCGACTTCGTGCACCGGCACATCGAGATGATCCTCGTCGGCATCGTCCTGATCTCCGTGGTCCCGATCGTCATCGAGTACCTCCGGGCCCGCTCCCAGTCCAAGAAGGCCCGCGCCGCCGGGGACGGCGACCACGACGCCCCCGGCACCCCCCACCCCCAGCCGTCCCCCCGCGGCCGCCACGCCAAGCGCTGACGACCGGCGGACACGACTCCTAGAAGCCCCTGGTGCGCTTCGCGGCCCGCCTGGCCGCCGCCGCACCGGGGGCCCGCAGGAAGAGGCGGGCCAGCTCGCTCCCCAGGTTCACCCCGATCGCGATCGCGAGCGCCAGCGCCGCCGCCTTCGCCAGGGACGCGAACCCCTGGTCCAGATTGTGCTGGGCGATCGCCAGCACCCCGAAGTACGTCGCCGAACCGGGCAGCAGCGGCCCGATCGCCGCCGTCACGTACGGCAGCGACGACGTGTGGTGGTACCGGGCGATCAACTGCCCGAAGAGCCCCACCAGCCCCGCCGCCACCGCCGTCGCCATCACCGCGGAGCCCCCCGCGGTCACCGCGATCGACGCGTACACCACCCACGCCACCCCGCCGTTCAGCGTCACGAACAGCACCGTCGCCCGCGACTGCTGCAACAGGATCGCGAAGGTCGCCGACAGCACCATCGACGCCAGGGTCTGCGCCACCGGCCGCTCCACCGTCCGCAGCGCCCCCTCCGGGTTCAGCTGCGCGTCGAACTGCACCGCCAGGTACAGCACCGACAGCACGCCCACCACGATCGCCACGAAGAAGTACATGACCTCCAGGAGCCGCGCCGAGGCCGTGATGTAGAAACCGGTCAGACCGTCCTGCACGGCCGCCACGAGCGCCCGCCCCGGGATCAGCGCGAACAGGCCACCGGTGATCACCGCCGACGGCCGCAGGTCCGCGTGCAGCAGCGTCAGGAGCACCCCCATCGCCGCCGGCGGCATCGCCGCCACCAGGAACTGGTAGAACTCCGGCAGCCCCCGCCCCGCGCACAGCCACGCCAGCCGGTCCCCGAGCACCGCGCCGAGCGCCGCCACCAGGAACACCGTCAGGCCGCCGCCCAGCAGGACCGACGCCGCCCCCGCGAGTACCCCCGCCGCCGTCGTCAGCACCCAGCCCGGGTACGGATGCCGGTTCCGCCGGATCTCCGCGAGCCGCCGGTACGCCTCCTCCGGCGTCACCTCGTGCGCCTGCTCGTCGTGCGCCGGCGCGTTGATGTCCGCGATCAGCTGGTACACCGCCGCGAGCCGCGTGTAGTCCGTGCCCCGACGGCGCACCGTCCGGTTCGCCGTCACCGGATCGTCCACGAGCGACGGCTGGTACGTCACCGACAACAGCGTGAACGTCACCGTCGGCTCGCACCGGTCGAGCCCGTACGAACGGCAGATCGCGAACATCGCCGCCTCGACGTCCTCCGCGCCCTCCCCGCCCGCGAGCAGCAGCTCGCCGATGCGCAGGGTCAGGTCGAGGACGCGCGGCACCGAAGGACCCGACTCGTCCTCCTTGCGCGGCGCCTCCGGCACCGGCCGCTCGCCCACCGGGAGCCGCAGCATGGTCCGCATCCGGTCCTGCCACGGCGCGTCCCGCGCCAGACGCACCAGCGGCACCCCGTACGCCGGGGTGAAGGCGGGCGGCGAACTCTTCGCCGAGTACGTGGCCGGGGGAGCGAACGCCGAACGCTCCGGCTCCCGCTCCGGCTCGGGCTCCGCCCGGAGCCCCGACGGGAGGGCGAACTCGGAGGTCGGATGCTCCTCCTCCGGTGGCGCGGGCCGCTCCACCCCGGCCGGCGGGACGAACGCGCTCCGCGCCTCGTCCGACTGCGGTTTCCGGTCCTCCGGAGCCTCCTCGACCCCTTCGTCCCGCACGTCCATCGAGCCGCCCGGCTCCGCCACCACTCTGCCGCCCCGCTCTCCCTAGGAGGAATCGTGCCTTCCAGTATGGGCGCGCGGCACACGGACGTGCGACGGGCGGACGACGGGCACGCGAAGGGCGGCGCACCCCTCGGGGTGCGCCGCCCGTCACGCGCTCGGGACCGGCGGAGCCGGAACCGGCTCAGTGGCCGCCCTGCTCCTTGGCCCGCGCGTACGACTTCTCGATCTCGGCCTCGGCCTCGGCGCGACCGACCCAGTCCGCGCCCTCGACCGACTTGCCCGGCTCCAGGTCCTTGTAGACCTCGAAGAAGTGCTGGATCTCCAGGCGGTCGAACTCCGCCACGTGGTGGATGTCCCGCAGGTGCTCCATGCGCGGGTCCGTGGCCGGGACGCACAGCAGCTTGTCGTCGCCGCCCGCCTCGTCCGTCATGCGGAACATGCCGATGGCGCGGCACTTGATCAGGCAGCCCGGGAACGTGGGCTCGTCGAGGATGACGAGCGCGTCCAGCGGGTCGCCGTCCTCCCCGAGGGTGTTCTCGACGTAGCCGTAGTCGGTCGGGTAGGCCGTCGACGTGAAGAGGCGACGGTCCAGACGGATGCGACCGGTCTCGTGGTCGACCTCGTACTTGTTCCGCGATCCCTTGGGGATCTCGATGAGAACGTCGAACTCCACGGGTGGCTCCTCCTGAATCAACACAAGTGAATGCCCGCGACACAGCGCGGTGGTTAAGTGTCCCTCACGCACGTGTGTGATCGCGAAAGGGGCTGGTCAGCAATGCCCGAGCCGAGGACCTGGCAGCTCACGGCGGGCTCCGCCGCCCTCGGTCTGGCCCTGGCCGCCGCGGCGGTGACCGCGGCCGGCCCGTGGGACTCGGGCCAGCGTACGGCCGAGCGGGCCCGCGCCGCCGCCCCCGCGGCGGGTGGCACGCGTCACGCCCCGCCCCCGGCCCCCGCCGCGCCCCACCGCCCCGAGCCCGCCCCCAGCGCCCCCGGCGTCCTCACCGCCCTGCGCCCCGCCGGACCCCCCACCGGCCCTTCCACCGGGCCCGTCGACGGAGACCCCGGCAAGCGCCCCGCCGACCTCGCCGCCGTCCTCGTCCCCCTCCTCGCCGACCCCGGCCTCGGCCCCCTCCGCACCGCCTCCGTCGTCGACGCCGCCACCGGCAGGCAGCTCTACGGCGAGGGCGCCACCACCCCCATGACCCCCGCCTCCACCGTCAAGATCGCCACCACCGCGGCCGCCCTCTCCGCCCTCGGCCCCGACCACCGCATCGCCACCACCGTCACCGCCGCCCCCGACGGCAAGACCCTCACCCTCACCGGCGGCGGCGACCCCACCCTCGACGCCAACCGCCTGAAGGCCCTCGCCACCGCCACCGCCCGCGCCCTCGAGACCCGCGGCCACGCCCCCGTACGCCTCGCCTACGACACGGGCCTCTACACCGGCCCCGCCGTCCACCCCATCGGCCCCAACGAGAACATCGCCCCCGTCACCGCCCTCATGACCCGCGCCGGACGCCTCGACGGCAGCCCCGACGGCCCCGCCCCCCGCAGCGCCGACCCCGCCCGCGACACCGCCACCGCCTTCGCCGGCCTCCTCGCCGACGCCGGCGTCGACGTCACCGGCGACCCCGCCCCCGGCCGCACCCCGAAGGCCGCCCCCCTCGCCCGTACGCACTCCGCCCCCCTCGCCGACCTCGTCGAACGCACCCTCACCCACAGCGACAACGACCTCGCCGAAGCCCTCGCCCGCCAGACCGCCCTCGCCCACGGGCTCCCCGCGAGCTTCGACGGCGCCGGAAAGGCCGTCCGCGCCGAACTCGCCGCACTCGGCCTCCCCGTCGCCGGAACCCGCTTCGCCGACGGCAGCGGCCTCGACCGGAACGACCGCGTCTCCGCCGCCCTCCTCACCGGCCTCCTCACCCGGGCGGCCGACCCCGCCCGCCCCGCCCTGCGCCCCCTCCTCACCGGCCTCCCCGTCGGCGGCTTCACCGGCACCCTCGCCGACCGCTTCGACACCGCCCCCGCCGGAGCCGGCCTGGTCCGCGCCAAGACCGGCACCCTCACCGGCGTCAACACCCTCGCCGGCACCGTCGTCACCCCCGACGGACGCCTCCTCGCCTTCGCCTTCCTCGCCGGCCGCACCCCCTCCCCGTACCAGGCCCAGCCCGTCCTCGACCGCCTCTCCGCCGCCCTCGCCGGTCAGGACCCCGCATAACCGGGCCCGTACCGAACACACACCGAACGCGCCCCGAGACCGTACGGTTGACGCATGACGAGCATCGGTGGCGCAGGCACATCCGGGATGGTCGACTGGAACCTCGCGGTCGCGACCGCGACCCGCCTCGTGCGGCCAGGACCCGAAGTCGGCCGCGACGAGGCCCGCGAGGTCGTCGCCGAACTCCGCAGGCACGCCAAGGCCTCGGAAGAACACGTCCGCGCCTACACCCGCATGGTCCCCGAGGGCCACGAACCCCCCGACACCCCCGTCCTCGTCGTCGACCGCGCCGGATGGATCAAGGCCAACGTCGCCGGCTTCCGCGAACTCCTCACCCCCCTCCTCGGCAAGATGCAGGAACGCCGCTCCGCCGTCCCCGGCAGCGCCGTCCTCGGCGCCGTCGGCGGCAAGGTCACCGGCGTCGAACTCGGCATGCTCCTGTCCTTCCTCGCCTCCCGCATCCTCGGCCAGTACGAGACCTTCGCCCCCGCCGGCCGCGACCTCCCCACCGGAGCCGGCGGCGCCGGACGCCTCCTCCTCGTCGCCCCCAACATCGTCCACGTCGAACGCGAACTCGAAGTCTCCCCACACGACTTCCGGCTCTGGGTCTGCCTCCACGAGGAGACCCACCGCACCCAGTTCACCGCCGTCCCCTGGCTCCGCGACCACCTCCAGGGCGAAATCCAGTCGTTCCTCGCCGCCACCGACGTCGACCCCGGCACCTTCGTCGAACGCCTCCGCGAAGCCGCCCAGACCCTCGTCGGCGGACGCCCCGAGGCCGAGGAGGGCGAACCCGCCCCCTCCCTCGTCGAACTCGTCCAGTCCCCCGAACAGCGCGAGATCCTCGGCCGCCTCACCGCCGTCATGTCCCTCCTCGAAGGCCACGCCGACCACGTCATGGACGGCGTCGGCCCCCAGGTCGTCCCCTCCGTCGCCGAGATCCGCGAGAAGTTCCAGGCCCGCCGCGCCCGCGGCGCCTCCCGCCTCGACCTCGCCCTCCGCAAGCTCCTCGGCCTCGACGCCAAGCTCCGCCAGTACCGCGACGGCGAACGCTTCGTCCGCGCCGTCGTCGACCAGGTCGGCATGGACGGCTTCAACCGCGTCTGGACCTCCCCCAACACGCTCCCCACCAAGAGCGAGATCGCCGCCCCCGCCGACTGGATCGCGAGGGTGCACCGTAAGGCAGACTCCTGAGACGGGTGGGCGGACGGCGCCGGAACACCGGTCGACCCTCCGCCAATCACCCGTCCGAGGGACCCTGACCACGGGGTGAGGCGTGCAATGCTCGGGTAACGGCCGGGTTTCTGTCACCATCGACGCACTCTGAGTGACCGAACCCCCCCTTCCGACCGTTAAGACTCCGACCGAGGCACCCCACCCCATCACGAAGGGCACCGGACATGGGTCCCCATCCTGCGGTCGCGGCGATACGCCTGGCGGTCCGCCGCGTACTCCACGACGTCCTCACCGAACACCGGGCAGAGCACCGGAACACCCCCACCTCCACCGCACCCGACCCGCACGCCCCCCTCGTGCTCGTCGCCTGCTCCGGAGGCGCCGACTCCATGGCGCTCGCCTCCGCCCTCGCCTTCGAGGCCCGCAAGCTCCCCGTGCGCGCCGGCGGCATCTCCGTCGACCACGGCCTCCAGGACGGCTCCGACACCCGGGCCGCCGAGGTCGTCGAACGCATGACCGCCCTCGGCCTCACCCCCTCCGAGGCCGTCACCGTCACCGTCGGACGCGAAGGAGGCCCCGAGGCAGCCGCCCGCGACGCGCGCTACGCCGCCCTCGACGCCGCCGCCGAACGCCACGGCGCCGCCGCGATCCTCCTCGGCCACACCCGCGACGACCAGGCCGAGACCGTCCTCCTCGGCCTCGCCCGCGGCTCCGGGATCCGCTCCCTCTCCGGCATGGCCGCCGTCTCCGGCGCCACCCGCCGCTACCGGCGCCCCTTCCTCCAGCTCGACCGCCAGACCGTCCGCAAGGCCTGCGTCGCACAGGAACTCGCCGTCTGGGACGACCCCCACAACAGCGACCCCGCCTACACCCGCTCCCGACTCCGCCACGAAGGCCTCCCCGCCCTGGAGAAGGCCCTCGGCAAGGGCGTCGTCGAAGCCCTCGCCCGCACGGCCCGGCTCTCCCGCGACGACGCCGACGCCCTCGACACCTGGGCCGCCGACGCCGAGACCGCCGTACGCGACGAGGCTGGCGCCCTGGAATGCGCCAAACTCTTCGGACTGCCCCCCGCCGTGCGCCGCCGCGTCCTGCGCCGCGCCGTCATCGCCGAGGGCGCCCCCGCCGGATCCCTCTTCGCCCGCCACATCGAGGAGGTCGACCGCCTCGTCACCGGCTGGCGCGGCCAGGGAGCCATCAACCTGCCCGGCCGCGTCGAAGCCCGTCGGCAGGGTGGCAGACTGGTCATCCGGCAAGGCTGACGCACGCTGCAACGAAAGTGACCCGGGTGAACGAGAAGGACATGGGCACCGACCTCCAGTCGGTGCTCATCACCAAGGAAGAGATCGACGCCAAGCTGGCAGAGCTGGCCGCGAAGATCGACGCGGAATACGCGGGCAAGGACCTGCTCATCGTCGGCGTCCTCAAGGGCGCCGTGATGGTGATGGCGGATCTGGCTCGCGCCCTGTCCACCCCCGTCACCATGGACTGGATGGCCGTCTCCTCCTACGGCGCCGGCACCCAGTCCTCCGGCGTCGTCCGCATCCTCAAGGACCTCGACACCGACATCAAGGGCAAGCACGTCCTGATCGTCGAGGACATCATCGACTCCGGCCTGACCCTGTCCTGGCTCCTGTCGAACCTCGGCTCGCGCGAGCCCGCCTCCCTGGAGGTGTGCACCCTCCTGCGCAAGCCCGAGGCCGCCAAGGTCGCCATCGACGTCAAGTGGATCGGCTTCGACATCCCCAACGAGTTCGTCGTCGGCTACGGCCTCGACTACGCCGAGAAGTACCGGAACCTCCCCTTCGTCGGCACGCTCGCCCCGCACGTCTACGGCGGCTGAATCCCCGGCCGTACGGGGAACCCGCACCGCCTTCCCCCCGTTGAACCACGGGAAGGCGGTCGCGGGCGACGATGCTGAGGTACCGTCCGAAGAACAGCTTTTTCACACCGCAGTACTCACAGCAGCATTTTCCTACGGGCAGGAGGGACGGAGCGCTGTCGCTCCGTATGGATGGACGTGAAGCGATACTTCCGTGGGCCGGTCATGTGGATCGTGCTGGCCGTCCTCGCCGTGGTCGTGCTGATGCAGGTCGTCGGCTCGTCCGAGGGCTACAAGACGGTGGACACCGGCAAGGTCGTCCAGGCGATCGACAAGAACCAGGTCAAGCAGGCAAAGATCACCACCGGTGACGAGCAGCTCATCAAGATCGAGCTCGTCGACGGCCAGAAGATCGACAAGAGCGACAAGATCCAGGCCAGCTACATCGGCAGCCAGGGCGTCGCCCTCGCCGACAAGCTCCAGGACAAGTTCGAGGCCGGACAGATCGAGAAGGGCTACACCGTCTCCCCGACGAAGCAGTCGCCCTTCGTCTCGATCCTGCTCTCCCTCCTGCCCTTCGTCCTCATCGTGGTCGTCTTCCTCTTCCTGATGAACCAGATGCAGGGCGGCGGCTCCCGCGTCATGCAGTTCGGCAAGTCCAAGGCGAAGCTCATCACCAAGGACACCCCGAAGACCACCTTCGCCGACGTCGCCGGCTCGGACGAGGCCGTCGAGGAACTCCACGAGATCAAGGAATTCCTCCAGGAGCCCGCCAAGTTCCAGGCCGTCGGCGCCAAGATCCCCAAGGGCGTCCTGCTCTACGGCCCGCCCGGAACCGGCAAGACGCTCCTCGCGCGCGCCGTCGCCGGCGAGGCCGGGGTCCCGTTCTACTCGATCTCCGGCTCCGACTTCGTCGAGATGTTCGTCGGCGTCGGCGCCTCCCGGGTCCGCGACCTCTTCGAACAGGCCAAGGCCAACGCACCGGCCATCGTCTTCGTCGACGAGATCGACGCCGTCGGACGCCACCGCGGCGCCGGCCTCGGCGGCGGCCACGACGAGCGCGAGCAGACCCTCAACCAGCTCCTCGTCGAGATGGACGGCTTCGACGTCAAGGGCGGCGTCATCCTGATCGCCGCCACGAACCGCCCCGACATCCTCGACCCGGCGCTGCTGCGCCCCGGCCGCTTCGACCGGCAGATCGCCGTCGACCGCCCGGACATGCAGGGCCGCCTGGAGATCCTCAAGGTCCACCAGAAGGGCAAGCCGGTCGCCCCGGACGTCGACCTCGGCGCCGTCGCCCGACGCACCCCCGGCTTCACCGGCGCGGACCTCTCCAACGTCCTCAACGAGGCGGCGCTCCTCACCGCCCGCAGCGACCAGAAGCTGATCGACAACAAGGCGCTGGACGAGGCGATCGACCGCGTGGTCGCGGGACCGCAGAAGCGGACCCGGATCATGTCGGACAAGGAGAAGAAGATCACCGCGTACCACGAGGGCGGCCACGCCCTGGTCGCGGCGGCCTCGCCGAACTCCGACCCCGTGCACAAGATCACCATCCTGTCCCGCGGCCGCGCCCTGGGCTACACGATGGTCCTGCCGGAAGAGGACAAGTACTCGACCACCCGCAACGAGATGCTCGACCAGCTCGCCTACATGCTGGGCGGACGCGCCGCCGAGGAACTGGTCTTCCACGACCCGACCACCGGCGCCGCGAACGACATCGAGAAGGCCACCGCCACGGCCCGCGCGATGGTCACCCAGTACGGCATGACCGAGCGTCTCGGCGCCATCAAGTTCGGCGGTGACAACACCGAGCCCTTCCTCGGGCGCGAGATGGCGCACCAGCGCGACTACTCGGAAGAGGTCGCGGCGCTGGTCGACGAAGAGGTCAAGAAGCTCATCGAGACCGCCCACAACGAGGCCTGGGAGATCCTCGTCGAGAACCGCGACGTCCTCGACAACCTGGTCCTCGCCCTCCTGGAGAAGGAGACCCTGGGCAAGGAGGAGATCGCCGAGATCTTCACCCCCATCGTGAAGCGCCCGGCCCGCCCGGCGTGGACCGGCTCCTCCCGCCGCACCCCCTCCACGCGCCCGCCGGTCCTCTCCCCCAAGGAGCTGGCCCTGACGAACAGCGCGAACGGCTCGACCACCCAGGTCGACACCACCAAGGGCATCGACATCGCCCCGGTGGACCCCCCGTCCCCGGAGGACTGACGGACCCGGAATGAATCCCGCGCCCCCACAGGTTTTAGCCTGTGGGGGCGCGGCCATGCGTGCACACAGCGAGACGGAACGAGGCAAAGATGACCGACCCGGTGACGCTGGACGGCGAGGGCAGGATCGGCGACTTCGACGAGAAGCGCGCCGAGAACGCCGTACGAGAGCTCCTCATCGCGGTCGGCGAGGACCCGGACCGCGAGGGCCTGAAGGAAACGCCGGCGCGGGTGGCGCGGGCGTACAGGGAGCTTTTCGCGGGCCTGTGGCAGAAGCCCGAGGACGTACTGACGACGACGTTCGACCTGGGGCACGACGAGATGGTCCTGGTGAAGGACATCGAGTTCGTTAGCAACTGCGAACATCATCTCTTGGCATTCCATGGTGTAGCCCACGTGGGCTACATCCCGGCCGAGTCCGGAAAGATCACAGGCTTGTCCAAGCTTGCTCGTCTTGTGGACGTGTTCGCGCGTCGGCCTCAGGTTCAGGAGCGCCTGACGACGCAGATCGCTGATTCCCTTATGCGAATCCTCGATGCCCGGGGTGCGATTGTCGTCATCGAGGCGGAGCACATGTGCATGTCGATGCGGGGCATCCGTAAGCCGGGCGCCAAGACGACGACCTCGGCTGTTCGTGGTCAACTTCGCGACGCTACTACACGCGCCGAGGCCATGTCCCTGATACTGGCTCGCTCGTAGCGGACCGCCCGTACAGGTCCCTACCGTCCCGATCAGTGGAGTTGATCGCTGGTCGAGGGGGATCGGTATGGGGTACGGGCCCACCAGCAAGATGCTGGTGAACCTGGTGGACGGTTGCGTCCGGGCCAAGAACGTGACTCCGGGCAGCACGATGTGGACGCTGGACGGTGACCGGACGGTCCGGACCACGGTCGTGGACGTGACGGCGGTGAAGGCACGCACCGCCGTCGACGTGGTGACGGACCACATGACCTTCACCGCCAGTCCGGACCTGTTGCTGCTCACACCGGAGGGCTGGGTGCACGCGGCCGACGCGGCGGGGAGGACGGTCGCCTGGACGCACGCGCGGAAGCTGTGCCGGGAGCGGCTGATGATCAAGCCGGGGTACGAGTTCGGGTACTTCGTCGGGGCCACGTGCGCGGACGGAACAGTCGGCAAGAACTACGTGTCGCTGGTCGTGAACGAGGAGCATTTCGCCGCCCGGTACGCGAAGGCGCTGACAGTCTGTACGGGACTGCCCGCCCGTCTGGAGGCGGTGTCCCGGCCGTCTGGCTACCTGAAGCGGGATCTGCCGGGTTTCCGTGTACGGGTGGTCTCCTCGTACCTCTCCGACGCGCTGCGGCACTACGTGGGCGGGGACGCCCACCACATGCGGCAGCGGTTCCCGCGGGTGGTCCTCGGGGACATCGACGCCTTCCAGGGGTTTCTGGACGGGTACATCGAGGGTGACGGCCACCGCATCAAGCACTGGAATGGGCGTGTGGTGGCGAGTTCCAATACTGCCTTCCTGTCCGAGATCGCGCCCATCATCGGAGCACAGTTCACTCCTAGGCACGGGGATGCCTCCCGGCTCTGCGTATCGGACCGCTGGGCCGACCGCAACACCTTCACCCCCGAAGAGCACCCCCTCGACCCGCCCGAGTCCTCCTGGATCAACGTCCACGAGGTCCGTCCCCGTCCCCCCTCGGTGCCAAGCCCTTCACCTTCTACAGCTACCGCCTCGCCCCGCACCCCACTTTCCCCCTGAACGGGCACCTCGTGCGCGGAACCGTGTAGTGCACGTCGGCGTCCGTTCAGGCGTTCGGAAGATCATGACGCCTGACGGAGGACCCGCCCATGTCGGTGCAAGCCGCTCGTTATCTGTACCTCGCGCGGCACGGGGAGGCGACGGCGGACGAGAGTGGGCTGTCGGAGGACGGGCGGCGGCAGGCCGGGTTGCTCGGGGAGCGGTTGCGGGGGGTTCCGCTCGCTGCCGTGCATCACGGGCCGCTCGCGCGGGCGGCGGAGACGGCGCGGCTGGTCGGGGAGCAGCTCGACGGGGTGCCCCTGCGGTGTTCCGCGTCCGCCGGGGACTACGTCCCTTACGTGCCGTCGCGTGAGGAGCTTCCGGCGGAGATGGCCGACGCCATGCTCGGGCATCTGGAGCGGGTTCCGGCGGAGGAGCGTGAGCGGGGGCCCGGTCTGGCGCGGGAGGCTCTCGGGCTGTTCACGGGGCCCGTCGCCGGGGGCGAGCCGCGTCATGAGCTCGTGGTGACCCACGCCTTCCTCATCGGCTGGCTGGTCCGGGCCGCCCTCGACGCCCCGGAGTGGCGCTGGATGGGGCTCAACCACGCCCATGCCGCGCTGACCGTGATCCGGTACGCGCCCGGCCGGCCCCCGTCCGTCCTGCTCTTCAACGACACCGGGCACCTTCCGGCCGAGTTGCGGTGGACCGGGTTTCCGCCCGAGCTGCGCGTCTGAGGAACGGGGGCTCCGTCAGCGTACGGCCGCCGGGCCGTCCTCGTCGTCTTCCGGGAGCTTGCAGACGCGCTCCAGGAAGAAGGCGGCGGCGATGACGGCCAGGCCCGCCAGGACCGCGAGGGCCGCGTAGAGGGCCTGGTCGCGGCGGGCCGGGACGTCGAGGGAGCCGAGGAGGAAGACGCCCGTGCCGCCGTACATGCCGGCGACGAGGGCGGCGACCAGGGCGCTCGCCTGGCCGAAGACCACCGCGCGGGCCGCCATCAGGGGCTCGACGCCCTTGGCGCCGGGGCGGCGCTCCCGCTGGGCCCTGAGGCGGGCGCGGATCGAGAGGGCGGTCGCGGTGAGGACGACGGCGATCACGGCGAGGACGACGGGCGCGGCGACCGGCACGCTCGGCAGGGAGCCGACCGCGTCCCAGAGGCGGGCGCCGCCCCAGGAGAGGACGCCGGCCGTCAGGAACAGTCCGGCGAGCACCTTCAGCCGCAGTTGTTTCACCGGGTGTCCTTCGTGTGGTCGCGGGCCGTCTGCCACGAGCCTAACGACTACTCGGGCAGACGGAGTTCCAGGTCGGTACGGAGGGTGACGCCCTCGTCCCCCGCCGAGGCGAGGAGGTCGGCGACCGGGCCGTGGCCGGGGAGCTGGGCCTCGGGGTCCACGTCGTGCCAGGGGGCGAGGACGAAGGCGCGCTGGTGGGCGCGGGGGTGGGGCAGGGTGAGGACGGGGTCGTCGGAGACCACGTCCGCGTACGCGACGATGTCGACGTCGATGGTGCGGGGGCCCCAGCGCTCCTCGCGGACACGGTGGAAGGCCTCCTCGACGGCGTGGGCCCGCTCCAGGAGGGAGGAGGGCGGCAGGGTCGTCTTCACGAGGGCGACGGCGTTGAAGTACGCGGGCTGGCTGCCGGGGTCGACGCCCCACGGTTCGGTCTCGTAGACGGGGGAGACGGCCTTGACCCGGAGGCCGGGGGTGTCGGCGAGGGCGTCGACGGCGCCCTGGAGGGTCTCCAGGCGGTTGCCGAGGTTGGCGCCGAGGGCGAGGACGGCCCAGCGGGGGTTGGAGAGGGTGGTGTCGGCCGCGTCGACGGTCTCGACGACGGAGGCGGGTACGGGCTGGACGGTGGGGTCGCTCTGCGTCGCTTTCATCGTCGGCTCCGGGTGATCGTGACGGTGACGTCGTCGAAGGGCACGGTGATGGGCGCGTCCGGCTTGTGGACGACGACCTCCACCTCCTGTACCCCGGCGTGGCTGAGGCACTGCTGGGCGATGCGTTCGGCGAGGGTCTCGATGAGGTCGACGGGCTCGCCCTGGACGACGTCGACGACCTCCTCGGCGACGATCCCGTAGTGGACGGTCTTCGTGAGGTCGTCCTCGGCGGCGGCGGGGCGGGTGTCCAGGCCGAGGGTCAGGTCCACGATGAAGGTCTGTCCCTCTTCGCGCTCCTTGGGGAAGACGCCGTGGTGGCCCCGGGCCTTGAGGCCGCGCAGCGCGACACGATCCACGCGAATCACTCCTGCTGTCGTAGTTCGGGTGGCCACGCAGCCGGGTGCGGACGGCCGGGTGTCCAGCGTCGAATCTACCCGCGAGGACCGACAGGGCATGCCCGCGGGGGTCCGGGGGTGGGAGGAACCACAGGTCAGAGGGTTGGTTCGGGGCCGTCCGGGGCGTCGTCGAGAGGGGGTTCGCCGGGGTCGGCGTCCTCGGTCTCGGCGAGGACGGGGGAGGCGTGGTGGGACCAGAGGCGCCAGCCGTCGGGTGTGCGGCGGAACACGTTGGTGGCGACGACGAGCTGTCCGACGAGGGGTCCGAGTTCGGCGCCGTCCTCGGCGGGGCCGCCGCTGAGGATGTTCTCGGTGCAGGTGACGAGGGCGGTGTCGCCGGCCAGGGAGACGTGGAGGTCGGTGAGGAAGAACTGGATGTACTCGGTGTTCGCCATGATCAGGGCGTACGAGCGGAGGACCTCGCCGCGTCCGGTGAGGACGGGCCAGCCGGGGTGGACGCAGGTGACGGGGGTGTCGTCGTCGGCGAGCCAGAGGCCGGAGACGGTGTCGAAGTCGCCGGTCTCCATGGCCTCGTAGAAGGCGGTGTTGGCGGCTTCGACGGCCGCCTCGTCGGTGGCGGGGGTCACCTGGCTCCTTCGATCGCGCGGGCGACCCGGACGGCGTCGGCGGTGGCGCGGATCTCGTGGACGCGGACGGCCCACGCGCCCGCGTGGGCGGCGAGGGCGGAGACGGCGGCGGTGGCGGCGTCGCGTTCGCGGGCGGGGGGCGGGGCGGCGCCCTCGTGGGCGAGGACGCGGCCGAGGAAGCGTTTGCGGGAGGCGGCGACGAGGAGGGGGCGGCCGAGGGCGTGGAGCTCGGGGAGGCGGGCGACGAGGGCGAGGTCGTGGGGGGCGAGCTTGGCGAAGCCGAGGCCGGGGTCGACGACGATGCGCTCGGGGTCGACGCCGCCGTCGACGACGGCCTCCAGGCGGGTGCGGAGTTCGGTGAGGACCTCGGTGACCACGTCGTCGTACACGGCGAGGCTGTTCATGGTGTCGCTGAAGCCGCGCCAGTGCATGACGACGAAGGGGACTTCGGCGGCGGCGACGGCGGGGACCATGGCGGGGTCGGCGAGGCCGCCGCTGACGTCGTTGACGAGGACGGCGCCGGCGTCGACGGCTCGGGCGGCGACGGTGGCGCGCATGGTGTCGACGGAGACGGTGACGCCTTCGGCGGCGAGGCCGCGGACGACGGGGACGACGCGGCGGAGTTCCTCCTCCTCGTCGACGCGGGTGGCTCCGGGGCGGGTGGACTCGCCGCCGACGTCGACGAGGTCGGCGCCTTCGGCGACGAGGTGGAGGCCGTGTTTGACGGCGGCGGTGGTGTCGAACCAGCGGCCGCCGTCGGAGAAGGAGTCGGGGGTGACGTTGACCACGCCCATGACCGCGCAGCGGTCCCACTCCGGCAGGCCCCGGGCCGTGCCCCGGCCGATCGTCGTACTCATGGGACCAGCGTAGGGGCTGTTCGGTGGATCAGGGTCGGACAGCCCCTGGGGCTCGGGGCGGGGTCAGGCGGCGCGAGCCCCGTGTTCGGCGGGGGCGGCCGGGGTGAGGTGGGCGCAGGGGCGGGGGGCCGGGGCGGGGCGGCGGCGGGTGAGGGGGCGGGGGAGGGAGAGGTTCACGAAGCCTTCGGCCTGCATGGCGGCGAAGCCGATGCGGGGGAGGTCGCGGCTGGTGCGGTAGACGACGAAGCGGGGTTCCCAGCGGGGCCGGAACTTGGCGTTGAACTTGTAGAGGGACTCGATCTGGAACCAGCGGGACAGGAAGACGAGGAGTCCGCGCCAGAGGCGGAGGACGGGTCCGGCGCCGATCTTCTCGCCGCGGGCGAGGGCGGCGCGGAACATGGCGAAGTTGAGGGAGACGCGGGCGATGCCGAGGCCGGGGGAGGCCTGGAGGGCGGCGACGATGAGGAGCTCGTTCATGCCGGGGTCGGCGGTGCGGTCGCGGCGCATGAGTTCGAGGGACATGCCGTCGGGGCCCCAGGGGACGAAGTGGATGATCGCCTTGAGGTCGCCGTAGGGGGAGTCCGGGTCGTCGTCGCCCCGCTTGTGGGCGGTCGCTATCACCGCGTCTCCGTCGCCGGGGGCGCCGATGCGGCCGAGCGCCATGGAGAAGCCGCGTTCGGTGTCGGTGCCGCGCCAGTCGGCGGCGGCGCGGCGGACGCGTGCGAGTTCGGCGTCGTCGAGGTCGCGGACGCGGCGGACCCGGGTGGTGTAGCCGTTGCGTTCGATGCGCTTGACCATCTGGCGGACGTTGCGCATGGCCCGGCCGGAGAGGGAGAAGTCCGCGACGTCGACGATCGCCTCGTCGCCGAGTTCGAGGGCGTCGAGGCCGGTCTCGCGGGTCCAGACCTGGCCGCCGGTCTCGGAGCAGCCCATGACGGCGGGGGTCCAGGAGTGGCTCTTGGCCTCGTCCATGAAGCGTTCGATGGCGCCGGGCCAGGCCTCGACGTCGCCGATGGGATCGCCGCTGGCGAGCATGACGCCGGAGACGACGCGGTAGCAGACGGCGGCCTTGCCGCTGGGGGAGAAGATGACGCCCTTGTCGCGGCGGAGGGCGAAGTGGCCGAGGGAGTCGCGGCCGCCGTGCTGGTCGAGGAGGGCGCGCAGCCGGGCCTCGTCGTCGTCGGTGAGGCGGGCGGCGGGGTGCTCGGGGCGGAAGGCCAGGTAGATGGTGGTGAGGGCGGTGAGCATGCCGAGGGCGCCGAGGGAGTAGCCGACGGTCCAGTCGACGCCGTGGGTGTAGGCGACGGGGCCTTCGACGCCGAAGAGCCCGTACAGGACGTGTTCGAGGCGGTCGGTGAGGCTGGGGCTGCCGACGGTGCGGCGCGGGTGGGCGCTGACGACGACGAGGCCGAGGGCGAGGGAGCCGGCGCCCATGACGACGAAGTTCGCGAGGGCGCGCCAGCGGCTGCGGGGGTCGGGGAGGGCGGCGAACTCGCCGCGGTGGCGGAGCAGGAGGGCGAGGAGGGCGAGGGAGAGGAGGGCGCCGAGGACCGAGTGGCGCCAGACGAACTGGGCGGCGGCGCCGAGGGGGAGGAGGACGACGGCGGCGCGCCAGGCGCGGCGCTTGTGGCGCTTGAGGCCGTGGGCGAGGAGCAGCAGGAGGACTCCGGCGCTCAGGGAGAGGGCGGCGGAGAGGGGGCCGAGGGTGCCGGGGAGGACTTCGGCGACGGCGTGGACGCGGCTGGCGCGGAAGCGGGGGAAGACCCCGGCGGCGATGTCGAGGAGGCCGATGAGGGTGCAGGCGGTGCCGACGAGCGAGGGGACCTTCTCGGGGCGGGGGCCGTGGAGAATCCGGCGTACCCGAACCGGAACCAATCCTCTTTTGTCCCCATCTACCGTGACAGACATGGCTTCCCGTACTTCCCGTGGTCCTGCGCAGGGTCTTTGACTCCGGTCGGGCCCCGCGGCGCGTTCGGCGGGCCGTTCCGGCTGGTGCGCCCTCTATGACGGCGGTGTGCGGGGCCGGGTTCATCGGTTCACAGGAAATTCTCGGAAAGAAGGCTCGGTCGACTCATGGGTCTCACCAGTACCAAAGTTCTCGTGCTGGCGGTCGCGGTGGCCGTGGCGCTGTTCCTGGCCACGGTCCTGCTGTGGCCGAGGCTCGCGCGCGGCGGGTGGCGGTCGGTCGTGGGCCGGGTGGGGCTGCTGCTCGTGACCCAGGTGACGCTGTTCGCGGCGGTGGGGCTCGCGGCGAACCGGTCGTTCCTCTTCTACGGCTCGTGGGCCGACCTGTTCGGGCAGGAGCAGGACATGGGGGTGGTCGTCGACCACGCGGCCGGTTCGAAGGA
This sequence comes from Streptomyces sp. NPDC012825, assembly GCF_042900925.1. Lineage (NCBI taxonomy): Bacteria > Bacillati > Actinomycetota > Actinomycetes > Kitasatosporales > Streptomycetaceae > Streptomyces > Streptomyces sp. NPDC012825. The sequence goes on from NZ_JBIBBZ010000003.1 coordinate 587,558, forward strand.
CGTACGGGTGGTGGGGACGCAGGCGCTCGACGTGCCGGGCGGCGGGCGCCCGGAGGTCGGCGGGCAGATCCAGAAGGTCGTGGTGGCGGGGGAGCGGTCGAGGATCGCCTCGCCGGCCTACGTGTACCTGCCGCCGGAGTACTTCCAGGCGCGGTACGCGAAGCGGACGTTCCCGGCCGCGGTGGTGCTCACGGGGTATCCGGGGACGGCGGAGAACCTGATCAAGGGGTTGAAGTACCCGAAGACGGCGTACCTCCAGGCGAAGAGGGGGCAGATGCAGCCGATGGTCCTGGTGATGCTGCGTCCGACGGTGGCGCCGCCCCGGGACACCGAGTGCGTGGACATCCCGGGGGGCCCGCAGACGGAGACCTTCTTCGCGGAGGACCTGCCGAAGGCGGTCTCGGAGGCGTACCGGGTGGGGACGGAGTCCCGGAACTGGGGCTTCATGGGGAACTCGACGGGGGCGTACTGCGCGCTGAAGATCGCGCTGCACCACCCGGACCGGTTCGCGGCGGGGGCGGGCTTCTCGGCGTACTACAAGGCGGCGGAGGACGTGACGACCGGTGACCTCTTCCAGGGGGACGACCGGCTGCGCAAGCGGGCGGACCTGCTGTGGAGCCTGGACCACCTGCCGCAGGGGAGGTCGTCGTTCCTGGTGACGACGTCGAAGAAGGGCGAGGGCAACCTGAGGGGGACGCGGGAGTTCATCCGGAAGGTGAAGAGCCCGGCGAGCGTCTCGTCGATCGTCCTGGAGAGCGGCGGCCACAACTTCAACACGTGGAACCGGGAGATTCCGCCGGGGCTCGTGTGGATGGGCGGGAAGCTCAGCGCGAACTGAGCCTCCCGCGGGCCGCGGGGGCCGCGGGGGTCACGGGGGCACGGGGGTCACGCGGCCGGGGCGGGTTCCTCGCGGGGGCCGGTGGTCACGCGGCCGAGGCCCGGCGCAGGGCGCGGTGGACGCCGGCCGGGGTGAGGACGCCGAGGGGGGTGCCGTCGGCGTCGGTGACGGTGAGGCGGCCGGCGTCGTGCTGGAGGAGCACGGCGAGCGCCTCCTTGAGGGACGTGCCGAGGGGTACGGGGGCGGGGTCGCCGTCCCCGGGGCCCCCGGCCGGCACGGGGTCGAGGTCGGCCTCGCCGACGGGGGTGACGGCGAGCCGCTTGAGGCCGCGGTCGCTGCCGACGAAGTCCGCGACGTACGGGGTGGCGGGGGCGCCGAGGACGGTGGCGGGGGTGTCGAACTGTTCGATGCGGCCCTGTCCGTAGACGGCCATGCGGTCGCCCATGCGGACGGCCTCCTCGATGTCGTGGGTGACGAGGAGGACGGTCTTGCGGACGGTGGCCTGGAGGGCGAGGAACTCGTTCTGGAGGCGTTCGCGGACCACCGGGTCGACGGCGCCGAAGGGCTCGTCCATGAGGAGGACGGGCGGATCGGCGGCGAGGGCGCGGGCGACGCCGACGCGCTGGCGCTGGCCGCCGGAGAGCTGGGCGGGGTAGCGGGGGCCGTAGGTGGCCGGGTCGAGGCCGACGAGGTCGAGGAGTTCGGCGGCACGCGCGCGTGCGGCCGACTTCTTCCAGCCGAGGAGGGCGGGGACGGTCGCCGTGTTGTCGAGGACGGTGCGGTGGGGGAAGAGCCCGACCTGCTGGATGACGTAGCCGATCTTGCGGCGCAGGGCGACCGGGTCGACGCCCGCGATGTCCTGTCCGTCGACGAGGACGCGGCCCGAGGTCGGTTCGACGAGCCGGTTCACCATCATCATCGTGGTCGTCTTGCCGCAGCCGGACGGGCCGACCAGAGTGACGAGTTCGCCCTCGGCGACCTCGAAGGAGAGGTCGTCCACGGCGGTGGTGCCGTCGTCGTACCGCTTGGTCACGTGCTCGAACCGGATCATGGGTCCCCATTCTGGCCCCTGGACGGCGGGGGTGTGTGAAGGGCGTGTTGCCGCATTGTGGCGGATCCCGGGGATTGTCGGTGCCGGGGGTTAGGGTCGTCCACACATGCGTTCGGGTGGGTGGGGAGCCCGGGGGGAGGAACGATGAGCACGCCGAACTGTCTGGTCGCGAACGACTGGATCTGCGGGGAGTACCTGCGCACGCGCCGCGAGGAGCTGACGGACGCGCTGCTCCAGCATGTGGGAATCACGGTCGCCTCGGTGCTGATCGCGCTCGTCGTCGCGGTGCCGCTGGCGCTGCTCGTGCGGGCCAGGCCCCGGTTCGCCGGGCCGGTCCTCGGACTGACGACCCTGCTCTACACGATTCCGTCGCTCGCGATGTTCTCGCTGCTCCTGCCGTTCTTCGGGCTCTCGGCGGCGCTCGTGGTGACCGGCCTCGTGCTGTACGCCCTGACGATCCTCGTGCGGAACACGCTGGCGGGGCTCGCCGCGGTCCCGGCCGAGACGCGGGAGGCGGCCCGGGGCATGGGGTACGGCTCGCTGCGGCTGCTGTGGGCGGTCGAACTCCCCCTGGCGCTGCCGGTCCTGATGGCCGGCGTGCGGATGGCGACGGTGTCCACGATCGCGCTGACGACGATCGGCTCGGTCGTCGGGCGCGGCGGCCTCGGCAATCTGATCGAGGACGCCCTGCCCAGCTTCTTCAAGGCGCAGGTGCTCGCCGCCTCGGTGCTGTGCGTGCTGCTCGCCCTCGTCGCCGACCTGCTGCTCCTGGGCTTCCAGCGGCTCCTGACGCCCTGGGCCCGCATACGGACCGCGCCGGGGGGTGGGTGAGGTGGGGGTCGTGACGGACGCCTGGGGCTGGCTCACCACCGGCGCGCACTGGACGGGCGACGGCGGCGTGGGGCAGCGGCTCGCCGAGCACGTGTACGTGAGCGGGCTCGCGCTCCTGATCGCCTCGGCGCTCGCGCTGCCGCTCGGCCTGTGGCTGGGCCATCTGGGCCGGGGCGGCGCGCTCGCGGTGAACGTGTCGAACGTGGGCCGGGCGGTGCCCGTCTTCGCGGTCCTCGCCCTGTTCATGGTGTCGCCCCTGCGGAACGCCGGATACGTGCCGACCGTGGTGGCCCTGGTGCTGTTCGCGGTACCCCCGCTCCTCACCAACGCGTACGTGGGGGTGCGGGAGGTGGACCGGTCCGCGGTGCGGGCCGCCCGGGGCATGGGGATGACGGGCGGACAGGTCTTCCTCCGGGTCGAACTGCCGCTGGCCCGGCCGGTGGTGATGACCGGCGTCCGCTCGGCCGCCGTCCAGGTGGTCGCCACGGCCACGATCGCGGCGATGGTGGGCCAGGGCGGCCTCGGCCGGATCATCACGACCGGGTTCGCCACGTACGACACGGGGCAGGTGGTGGCGGGCGCCGTGCTCGTGGCCCTGCTCGCCCTCCTCGTGGAGGGCGCGCTCGTGGGCGCCGACCGGCTCCTGTCGGGGCCGGGGCGCACGCGCGCACCGAAGGACCGGACGACCTGATGAAGCTGACTGGGATGGGTGATCTCGTGAACAGGGTCTCGCGTATCGCGGGCGCGCTGCTGGGCACGGCGGCGCTGACCGCCGCCCTCGCGGCGTGCGGCGGTGACAGCCTGGAGGAGGGCAAGAAGGAAGGTCCCGGAGGTTCCGGCGACGGGGCCAAGGGATCGCTGGTGGTCGGCGCGGCGGCCTTCACCGAGGCCAAGGTCCTCGCCGAGCTGTACGCCCAGTCGCTGCGGGACGCCGGATACTCCGTCTCGATCACCACCGTGAAGAATCGCGAGCTGTACGAGCCCTCGCTGGAGAACGGCGAGATCGACGTCGTCCCGGAATACGCGGCGACGATCGCGGAATTCCTCAACGCGAAGGCGAACGGGCCGAAGGCGCCCGAGGAGAAGCCGGTCGCCTCCGGTGACGCCGCGGCCACGGTCGAGGCGCTGCGGAAGCTCGCCGAGCCGCGCGGTCTGAAGGTGCTCGCGGTCGGAGAGGCGGTCGACCAGAACGCCTTCGCGGTGTCGAGGGAATTCGCCGGGAAGAACAAGCTGAAGACGCTTTCCGATCTCGGCGCCGCCAAGATCAAGGTGAAGATCGCCGCCGGTGACGAATGCGCGGTGCGCCCCTTCTGCGCCCCCGGTCTGAAGAAGACGTACGGGATCGACGTGGCCGGGATCGACCCCAAGGGCGTCGGCACCCCGCAGGCCAAGCAGGCCGTGAAGGACGGGGTGGACCAGCTGGTCCTGACGACCACCACGGACGCCACGATCGAGAACTACGGCCTCGTCTTCCTCACCGACGACAAGAAGCTCCAGAACGCCGACAACGTGCTGCCCGTGGTCAACGCGAAGGACGCCGGCTCTCCCGAGGTGGCCGCCGCCCTCGACAAGATCACCAAGGTGCTCACCACGGCGGATCTCGCCGAACTCAACCGCAAGGTGGATGCCGAGCGGGCGAAGCCGGAGGACGTCGCCAAGGAGTATCTGACGACGAAGGGGCTGCTCAAGAAGTAGGCGCCGGACGGGGGGAGTCGGCGCGAAACGGAACCGGAACGGTCGATATCCGCTTCCGGTGGCGAGAAGTGGCCAAGAGATTGCCGGGCCGACCCCCCACACGGCGTCTACGCACGGTAAATTTCAGGCCATGCCACGTGGACGCCACCGCCATTCCCCGCCTCTGCACAAGCTGCTGCCGCCCTCCGCGGTCGCCGGCGCCGCGGTCGTGTGCGCCGCGGCCGCCTGGCTGCCCGGAGACCTGGTGGTCGTACGGCTGTTGGCCGCCGCCGCGGCGGCCGCGGCCGTCACCGGCGCGGTCCTCATGCGCAGTTGGGACCGGGGCGCCGGACTGCGCGTCGCCGAGAGCGAGCGGGCGCGCGCCGCCGACCAGTGGAAGGCCGAGGAGCGGGTCGCCGAACTGGAGTCCGACCTCGACGAGTCCCGCGCCCTGCGCGCCCGGCTCGACGCCAAGCTGCGCGCCAAGCGCGTGGAGCTCGCCGGGCTGCGCGGCGAGCACGCCGACCTGCTCCGCCGCTACGCCACCGCCGAGACCGAGCGGGCCAGCGCCCTGGAGGGCCGCCGCGTCCTCGCCCTGGAGAGCGCCGGCGGCGACGCCGGGGCCCTCCCGGCCGCCGGCTCCGCGCTCACCCCGGAGGCCTTCCGCCGCGCCGCCCTGGCCCTGCGCGACCTCCCGCGCAACGCCGCCGCCCAGCAGGCCCGCCGCACCGCCGAGGCGGCCCGTGCCCGCGACCTCGCCGAGCGTGCCCGGGAGACGGAGGAGCCGCAGGGGAAGCACGCGGCGGCCACCGGGACCGAGCAGCACGCCCGGCCGGCCGCCCTCGCGCTCCCGCCCGCCGCCGCCCCCGTCCCGGTCGCCGCCGCGATCGTCCCGTACGCCTCCCGCAGGCCCGCCCCGCGCCCCGAGGGCGGCTTCGACTTCTTCGGCACGCAGAAGACGGCGGACGCCATCGAGGCCGTGCAGAACACGGACCTCGCCGACGTCGTGGGCGAGGAGGTCCTGGCCGCCGGGGCCGCGCTCGCCGCCCCCGCCCCCGCCCCGGTCGCCGGACCCGCCACCGGCACCCCCGCGCCGCCGCGTGCGGTCGGCCAGGTCATCGACCTGACCGCGCACGACGAGACGGAACAGCTCGACGTGGCGGAGCTGCGCGGGGCCGTGAACTCGTGACGCACCGCCTCGCCGACCTCCCCGCCGGTGAGGTCGCCCGGCGCCGGGACGAACTGCTCGCCCTGTGCGCCCAGGCCTTCTGCGGCGCCCCCTGGCACGAGCCGCCGCTCGGCGCCGTACGGACCGTGGAGCGGCTGCTCGGCTCGGCGGCCGGACGGCCCGACTTCCGGGCCCTCGCCGCGTTCGGCCCCGACGGCGAGCTGCGGGGCTTCACGGCCGGCTGGACCGACACCGTCCTGACCGGCCGCGAACCCGCCTTCGAACTCGCCGAACTCGTCGTCGCCCCCGCCCACCAGGGCCTCGGCACCGGCCGCGCCCTCCACGACGCGATCCTCGCGGACCTGGCCCCGGGACCGCGGCTCCTGGTGACCCTCGACGTCCCGGAGCTGACGAAGCGGTACGAACGCTGGGGCTGGAGCGCGTACGACCGGCGCACGCCCGGCACGTCGGGCCGCGCGTACGCCGTGATGCGCCGCGAGGACTAGACCCCGCCGGGTCCTACTTGTCGATGTCGCCGACGACGAAGAAGAGCGAGCCCAGGATCGCCACCATGTCGGCGACCAGCGTCCCCGGCAGCAGCTCGGCGAGGGCCTGGATGTTGTTGAACGAGGCCGAGCGCAGTTTCAGCCGGTACGGGGTCTTCTCGCCCTTCGACACCAGGTAGTAGCCGTTCACGCCGAGCGGGTTCTCGGTCCACGCGTACGTGTGGCCCTCCGGCGCCTTCAGGACCTTCGGCAGCCGCTGGTTGACCGGCCCCGGCGGCAGCTCCTCCATCCGGTCCAGGCAGGCGTCCGCCAGGTCCAGGGAGTTGTGCGTCTGCTCCAGCAGGCACTCGAACCGGGCGAGGCAGTCGCCCTCCCGCCGCACCGCCACCCGCAGGACGTCCGCCAGCTCCCCGTACGCGAGGTACGGCTCGTCCCGGCGCAGGTCGAAGTCGACGCCCGAGGCGCGGGCGATCGGCCCCGACACCCCGTACGCGTGGACCGCCTCCGGCGACAGGACCCCGATCCCGCGCGTGCGGCCCCGGAAGATCTCGTTGCCGAGGACGAGCCGGTCGTACACGTCCATCCGCGACCGCACGTCCGCGACGGCCCGCCGCACCCGTTCCGTCCACCCGGCCGGCAGGTCCTCCTTGAGGCCGCCGACCCGGTTGAACATGTAGTGCATCCGGCCGCCGGACGCCTCCTCCATCACCGCCTGGAGCTCCTCGCGCTCCCGGAAGGCGTGGAAGACGGGGGTGATCCCGCCCAGTTCGAGGGGGTACGAGCCGAGGAACATGAGGTGGTTGAGGACCCGGTTCAGCTCGGCGAGGAGCGTACGGGTCCACACCGCGCGCTCCGGGACCTCCATGCCCAGCATCCGCTCGACGGCCATCACCACGCCCAGCTCGCTGGAGAAGGCGGACAGCCAGTCGTGGCGGTTGGCCAGCATGACGATCTGCCGGTAGTCCCGTGCCTCGAAGAGCTTCTCGGCCCCCCGGTGCATGTAGCCGACCACCGGCTCGGCCGACCGGATCACCTCGCCGTCGAGGACGAGCCGGAGCCGGAGCACGCCGTGGGTCGAGGGGTGCTGCGGCCCGATGTTCAACACCATGTCGGTGCTCTCCGCCGCGCCGCCGATTCCGACCGTCGTCTCCGTCATGCGGCCAGTATCTCCCGTGCGGGACGCGCCCCTACGGCCCCTCCGCCGGGGCAACCGCCGGTCCCTCCGCCGGGGGCACCCGCCGGGTCAGCCAGAGGAAGTCCCCGAGGCCGCCCCGGGCGGTCAGTTCGGCGGCCTCACCGGCCGAGGAGAGGGCCCTGACGTACCCGGCGGGGTCGGCGGAGGCGAGCGAGAGGGGCGGCCGGTCCCCGGTCACCCCGAGCCGCCGCAGCGCCTCCCGCTGCGTGACCGGTTCCGTGTCCACCCCACCGGAGGAGGAGGCGGCCGCGCACGCGTCGAGCGCCACGTGGGACGTCAGGTCGCAGGAGCCGTCCGGGACCGGCGGGACCTCGCGGCCCGCGCGGAAGCCGGTCAGCGAGCCGAAGGGCGGCCGGGAACCCCGTACGTGCGCGTAGTCCACGGCCACCGCGCGGCCCGCCGCCAGGCAGGACACCGCCGCCGCCCAGGCCTCGTCGCGGGGCCGCCCGATCTCGGCCCGCGCGCCGGGCTCCCGCAGCGGCCACCAGCGCTCCAGCCACTCCGCGTCCGCGCCGGAGACGGGCGCGCCGAGCCGCTCCGCCCCGTCCGGGCGCACCTCCACGTACCGGGCCGTGCCCGTCGCGTCCGCCTCGGCCACGTCCACCGGCACGTTGTCCAGCCACTCGTTCGCGAAGAGCAGCCCCCGCACCCCGCGCGGCGGCCGGTCCGTCCACTCCACCCGGGGGTCGAACCCGTCCGGGCGGCCGGCGCGCTCGACCGCGTACGCCCGTACCGTCAGGCCGCTCCCGGCGGTCGCCGCGAGCACCCCCGCGACCAGCTCCCCGCGCCCCGCGCCCACGTCCACCAGGTCGACCCGGTCCGTCCCCAGCTCCTCCGCGACCTCGCCGAGGAGCCGGGCCACGGCCCCCGCGAAGAGCGGGGAGGCGTGCACCGAGGTGCGGAAGTGCCCCGCCGGCCCCTCGGGGCGCAGAAAGAAGCCCCCCGGGCCGTACAGCGCCCGCTCCGTGGCCTCCCGCCACCCCCGCCACCGCCATGTCTCGTCCGTCACGGAACCCAGTCTCCACCTCGGGGAGTACGGTCCCCGGGGCGAGGATCGCCCCCGCGGTTGATCCCCGCGCCCCTCCTCTTCCCTACGCTGGGTGACGTGCAGCGCCTCTACGACTTCCTCCGCAGACACCCGACGGGCGTCGACACCTTCTGGGCCGTCGTCCTCCTCGGGTTCTCCCTGCTGTGGGTGGGGTCGACCTACCCGACGGTCCGGCACCCCGTCGCGTACGGCGTCGTCGCCGCCCTCTTCTCCCTGGTCGTGGCCCTGCGCAGGCGGGTCCCCGAGAAGATGCTGCTGCTCACCGTCGCCCTCGGCCTGGCCCAGCTCGCCCTGGACCTGGAGCCGTTCCTGGCCGACTTCGCCATGTTCGTGATCGTCTACACGGTCGCGGTGCACGACGGACCGCGCTGGGCGTCCCGGCTCGCCCTCGCCGGCGGCCTGAGCGCCGCCACGCTCTCCCAGTTCAGATGGCCGGTGGAGGAGCCGTCCTCCGACGCCGCCCGGGTCTTCTTCACGGTGATCATGACCGTGCCGTTCGCCCTGGCCTGGGTCCTCGGCGACTCCCTGCGCACCCGCCGCGCCTACTTCGCGCAGCTGGAGGAGCGGGCCTCCCGCCTGGAGCAGGAGCGCGAGGCCCAGGCCAAGGTCGCGGTCGCGGCCGAGCGGGCCAGGATCGCCCGCGAGCTGCACGACGTCGTCGCGCACAACGTGTCGGTGATGGTGGTCCAGGCCGACGGCGCCGCCTACGTCATGGACTCCTCGCCGGAGACCGCGAAGCAGGCCCTGGAGACCATCTCCACCACCGGCCGGCAGGCGCTCGCCGAGATGCGCAGGCTCCTCGGCATCCTGCGCACGGGGGAGCACCAGGAGGCCGGGGAGTACGTGCCGCAGCCCGACGTGGGCCAGATCGAGGACCTCGTCGAGCAGGTCAGGGGCGCCGGCCTCGCCGTCGACTTCGCGATCGAGGGCAGCCCCCGGCCGCTGCCCAGCGGCGTCGAGCTCACCGCGTACCGGATCGTGCAGGAGGCCCTCACCAACACCCGCAAGCACGGCGGGCCGGACGTGGGCGCCAGCGTCCGCCTGGTCTACTTCGACGACGGTCTCGGGCTGCTCGTCGAGGACGACGGCCGGGGGGCGCCGCAGGAGATGTACGAGGACGGGGGCGCCGACGGGCGGGGCCACGGTCTGATCGGCATGCGGGAGCGGGTCGGCATGGTCGGCGGCACCCTGGACGCGGGCCCGCGTCCGGGCGGAGGCTTCCGGATCAGCGCCCTGCTCCCCCTCAAGCCCGCCCACTGACGCCCGCCCACGGACGACCCTTCACAGACGACCCTCTCCACCGACGCCCCTCCCCGGACGACCCCTAAGGAACCGGCTCCCATGTCCATTCGCGTGATGCTCGTCGACGACCAGGTGCTGCTGCGCACCGGCTTCCGCATGGTGCTGGCCGCCCAGCCGGACATGGAGGTCGTGGCGGAGGCGGGCGACGGCGCCGAGGCCCTGGAGGTGCTGCGGTCCACGGCGGTCGACGTCGTCCTGATGGACGTGCGCATGCCGCGACTGGACGGGGTGGAGGCGACCCGGCGGATCTGCGCGCAGACCGACCCGCCGAAGGTGCTGATCCTGACCACCTTCGACCTCGACGAGTACGCGTTCTCCGGCCTGAAGGCGGGGGCGAGCGGCTTCATGCTGAAGGACGTGCCGCCGGCGGAGCTGCTCGGCGCGATCCGCTCGGTGCACAGCGGGGACGCCGTGGTGGCGCCCTCGACCACCCGCCGCCTCCTCGACCGCTTCTCGCCGATGCTGCCGTCCACGGGCCGGGAGCCCGAGCACAAGGAGCTGGGGCGCCTGACCGACCGGGAGCGGGAGGTGATGCTGCTGGTCGCGCAGGGCCTGTCGAACGGCGAGATCGCCGCCCGGCTCGTCCTCTCCGAGGCGACGGTGAAGACGCACGTGGGCCGCATCCTGACCAAGCTGGGCCTGCGCGACCGGGTCCAGGTCGTGGTCCTCGCGTACGAGTCGGGCCTGGTCAGGGCGGGTGGCGGGGGCGGGGCGGCATAGCGGCGGTCCCGCGGGCTCCCCTACCGGAGCACGCTCTCCAGGAAGTCGCTGCCGAGCCGGGCGACGGCGGACACGTCGAGCTGGTGGAGCACGTACCGGCCCCGGCGCCGGGTGGTGAGCAGTCCGGCCTTCTTCATGACCGAGAGGTGGCGGGAGACCTCGGGGGCGGTGATGCCGTGGGCGTCGACCAGTTCGCCCGTGGTGTACGCGCCCCGGGCGAGGCTGCGGCAGAGCCGCATCCGCATGGGGTGGGCGACCGCCTCCAGGCGCAGCTTGACCGCCTCCACGGGGGCGGGCCCGGCCGGGTCGGAGGTGGGCACGGGGTACTGGATCACCGGCTGCCAGCCGGGCGCGTGCACCGCGACGAGGTGGGGCCGGCCGAAGGCGGTCGGCAGAAACGTCACGCCCGTGCCCTCGGCGCTGGTGCGGCCCAGGGCCAGCTTGTCCACGACGATCCGGGCGCCCCGCTCGTCCTCCTCCAGGGTCATCGCGGAGGAGGCGTCGGCCACGGCTCCGGCCAGGCCCTTGCGGCGCATCAGCTCGGTCTTGTGACGGGCGTCGGCGGCGAGCCCGCCCCGGACCCGGCGCCAGGTGTCGGCGAAGAAGGCCTCGTCGCAGTCCTCCAGGAGCCGCCGGACCCACGCGCGCGTGCCGGGCGGGTCCACGAGCATCCGCTCCACGAAGGCGGCCCGGTGCGGTCCGCGCGCGTTGGCCAGGTCGAGGGCCCGGCGGCGCATCCGCTCGTCGACGAGCGGCGAGGGGGCGCCGTCCGCGTAGTGGCGGGAACAGGAGAGCTCCAGGGCCGAGCCCACGTACTTCTCGTCGTCCATGCGGTCGAGGTCGTCCAGCTCCTCGGCGAGGGTCTCGCGGGGGCGGGCGGGCAGCAGGATGTCGGAGCGGTTGAAGCGCCACATGAAGTCCGCCTGGTGGAGCCGGTCCGCGAGCTCCGGCTTCAGCGCGGCGGCCGTGGCGGTGGTCCAGGCGTGCAGCCGGGCGTGGTGCCCGGGCTCCGCCAGGGCGTGCAGGACGGCGCCCAGTTCCCCCAGGGGCGAGGGGCAGAAGGAGATCCGCTCGTGCGGCAGTCCGGTGATGTCGATGGTCACGCTCACCGTGCCATGGTGCGGGGTGGACCGGAGTCCGTGTCACGCCGATTGACGACTCCCGTCAACCGGCGCCCGGGCCCGCCGTTTGACGGGAGTCGTCAATCGGCGGGCCCGGGCGCCGGGGAGCGGCGCACGGTGGGGGCGTGAACGCGATGCACCAGTACCTCTTCGACGCCCACCGCGCCGCCCGGCTCGGCGAACCGCCGCCGCCCGCGCCCGGCACCCACGACCTCGCGGTCCTGCGGGCGGTCCGCGACCGGCGCCGCTTCGAGCGGGTCCTCGCGGGGCGCCCGGCCCGGGGCGGCCTCCGGGGGGCGCTGCGCCGCGCGGGCCTGTTCGGCGCGAGCCTGTTCCGTACGGCTCGGTCCCGTACGGCCCCGTCCCGTACGGCCCCGGTGCCGTGCCGCCGCCCGGCCGGCTGAGGCACCGGGGCGCCCGTCAGCCCCCGGAGGCGACTCCCGGCAGCCGGGACAGGAAGTCCCGTACCGCCGCCCGTACGTCCTCCGCCGTCCACTCCAGGCCCGGCCCCGCCACCGTCAGCTCCGTCCGGGCCGTCCCCGGCGGGCCGCCCGGGCCCGGGGCGGACCAGCGGCGGAAGAGGACGGTGCCGGTGGCCTCGGTCTGGGCGAGGGCCGCGGCCGTCAGGACCTCGGGGGAGTACGGCAGCCACACCTGGAACTGGTGGGTGTGCGGGACCTCGGGGTGGACCCGGAACCAGCCCGTGCCCGCCTCCGCGAGCGCCTCCCGGAGCGCGTCGGCCACCACGCGCGCGTGCGTCACGTACGAGGGCAGCCGGGGCAGCTCGACGTCCAGGCCCCGCAGCGCGGAGAGCGCCGCCGGATACTGCTGGAAGACCCGGCCCCCGTACCGGTGCCGCCAGAGCGCGGCCTCCTCCATGACGTCCTCGGGCCCGGCGAGCACGGCCCCCGACTGGCCGCCGAGGGACTTGTAGAACGACACGTACACGCTGTCGGCGAGCCCCGCGATCTCCGCGAGCCCCCGGCCGAAGTGCGTCGGGCACTCCCACAGGCGGGCCCCGTCGAAGTGGACGACCGCGTCCCGCTCCCGGGCCGCCTCCACCACCTCCGTCAGCTCCTCCCACGTGGGCAGCGCGAAGCCGGCGTCCCGCAGCGGCAGCTCCAGCATCAGCGTCCCGAACGGCTCCGGGTGGTCCCGCACCTCCCCGGCCGTCGGCAGCCGGGGCGCGTCGGTCGGGTGCGTGGTGCGGAGCCCGGAGACGGTCCCGAGCGCCCCGGCCTCGTGGACCTCGGGGTGGGCGAGCGGGTGGAGGGCGACGACGGGGCCGCCGGTGCGCCCGGCCCAGCAGCGCAGCGCCACCTGCTGGGCCATGGTGCCGGTCGGGAAGAAGACGGCGGCGGGCAGGCCCAGCTCCTCGGCGACCCGCCGCTCCAGGGTCTCGACCGGGCCGTCGCCGTACGCGTCGGGCGCCGCCCCGCCGTACCCGGCGGCCTCCGCCCACCCGGCCAGCTCGCGCAGCCGCTCCCCGACCGTGCCGTCCACGGGCGCGTGCCACAGTTTCCGGGCGGCACCGCCCCAGATCTCCGCCCGGCGCAGCCGGGCCGCCTCCTCGTCGCCGGGATCCACGGACCCACCGGTTTCCACAGGCTCCACAGTTTCCATGGGGCGATCATCACACCGCCGCCCACAGCCTGTGGACAGCCAGGGAAGGGCCCGTGTCCCTGGCGTAGCATGACCAGAAATCGTCCGGTACCCGCCGAGGACTGGAACGGAAGGCCGTCCCCATCGTGAACGCAGCAGCAGCGCCGGAGCCCCGCGCCGAGGACCGACCCGCCCGGCTCGCCGTCGGAGTCGTCGGCGCCGGCCGGGTGGGCCCCGCCCTCGCCGCCTCCCTCCGGCTCGCGGGACACCGCCCCGTCGCCGTCTCGGCGGTCTCCGACGCCTCGCGGCGGCGCGCCGCCGAACTCCTGCCGGACGTGCCGGTCGTGGAGCCCGCGCGCGTCCTCGCCCTCGCCGACCTGGTCCTGCTCACCGTCCCGGACGACGCCCTGCCCGGCCTGGTCGAGGGCCTCGCGGACACCGGGGCCGTGCGGCCGGGCCAGCTGATCGTGCACACCTCCGGGCGGTACGGGGCGGGGGTCCTCGACCCCGCGCGCCGGGCCGGCGCCCTGCCGCTCGCCCTGCACCCCGCCATGACCTTCACCGGCACCGCCGTGGACGTGCAGCGGCTCGCCGGGTGCTCCTTCGGGGTGACCGCGCCCGAGGAGCTGCGGCTCGCCGCCGAGGCCCTGGTCATCGAGATGGGCGGCGAGCCCGAGTGGATCGCCGAGGAGGCCCGCCCGCTCTATCACGCGGCCCTCGCGCTCGGTGCGAACCACCTGGTCACCCTGGTGGCACAGTCGATGGAGCTGCTCCACAAGGCCGGGGTCGCCGCCCCCGACCGGATGCTCGGGCCCCTTCTGGGCGCGGCCCTCGACAACGCCCTGCGGTCCGGCGACGCGGCCCTGACCGGCCCCGTCGCGCGCGGTGACGCCGGCACGGTCGCCGCCCACGTCGCCGAGCTGCGCAAGCACGCGCCCGGCACCGTCGCCGGCTATCTGGCGATGGCCCGCACGACCGCCGACCGGGCCCTCGCGCACGGCCTGCTCAAGCCCGAGCTGGCCGAAGACCTGCTGGGGGTGCTCGCCGAGACCCCGGCGGGCACGACCGGCACGACCGGCACGACCGGGCCCGCCGATGGGCCGCAAGGAGACGACCGATGAGCCCGCTCGCCCACGACCGGGCCTCCGACCCGAGCCCCGCCCCGGCTTCCGGCCCGGCCGCAGGCTCCGGCCCGGCTGCCGCCTCCGGTTCGGCTTCCGCCTCCGGCTCCGCTTCCGGTCCGGCCTCTGCCTCGGATCCGGTTTCCGCCTCGCATCCGGTTTCCGCCTCTGTTCCGGCTTCCGGTTCGGCCTCCGTCTCCGGTTCGGCCTCCGCCTCCGACTCGGCTTCCGCTCCTGGCCCCGACCCGGCTTCCGTCTCCGGCCCGGCCTCCGCCTCCGCCCGCACCGGGCGGCCCGGCCGTCACCTGCCGGCCGAGCTGGCCCCCACGGTCGGGGACCTCCGTGACGCCGCCGCCCGCCACGGCCTCCCCGGGAGCAACGCCGTGGTCATGACCATGGGCGCCCTCCACGAGGGCCACGCCACCCTGATCCGCGCCGCACGCGCGCGCGTGGGGGAGAAGGGCTTCGTCGTCGTCACCGTCTTCGTCAACCCGCTCCAGTTCGGCGCGGGCGAGGACCTCGACCGCTACCCCCGGACCCTGGACGCCGACCTGGAGCTGGCCTTCGACGCGGGCGCGAGCGTCGTCTTCGCGCCCTCCGCGGACGAGGTCTACCCGGGCGGCGAGCCGCAGGTGCGGATCACCGCGGGCCCCATGGGCGAGCGGCTCGAAGGCGCCTCCCGGCCCGGCCACTTCGACGGCGTGCTGACCGTCGTCGCCAAGCTGCTCCACCTCACCGCCCCCGACCTCGCCTTCTTCGGCCAGAAGGACGCCCAGCAGCTGGCCCTGATCCGGCGCATGGCCCGCGACCTGAACTTCCCGGTCGGGATCGTCGGCGTGGAGACCGTCCGCGAGGACGACGGCCTGGCCCTCTCCAGCCGCAACCGCTACCTGTCGGCCGGGGAGCGCCGCACGGCCGTCGCGCTGTCCCGCGCGCTGTTCGCCGGCCGGGAGCGGCTCGCCGCCCAGGAGGCGCTGCGCGCGCGTGCCGCGGCCCTGCCGGGCGTACGGGACCGGGCCGGTGACCGGGCCGAGGCGCTCTCCAGACTCGGGGAGGCCCGGGCCGCCGCCGACGCCCACGCGGTCGCGCAGGCCGCCGAGTGCGCCGGCGCCGGAGCCGTACGGGCCGCCGCCCGCGCCGTCCTGGACGAGGCGTCCCGGGCGGAGCCGCCGCTCGCCCTGGACTACCTGGCCCTCGTGGACCCGGCGGACTTCACCGAGGTCGCCGACGACCACGCGGGGGAGGCGGTCCTCGCCGTCGCCGCGCGCGTGGGGAGCACCCGGCTCATCGACAACATCCCCCTGAACCTCGGAGCCGCCACGTGACCGGAATACGGCTGCACGCCCCCGAGCCGGGCTGGGCCATCGACGCCGACGTCGTGGTGGTCGGCTCCGGTGTCGCCGGCCTCACCGCCGCCCTGCGCTGCACCGCCGCCGGGCTCCGTACGGTCGTGGTCACCAAGGCCCGGCTCGACGACGGCTCCACCCGCTGGGCGCAGGGCGGCATCGCCGCCGCGCTCGGCGAGGGCGACACCCCCGAGCAGCACCTCGACGACACCCTCGTCGCGGGCGCCGGGCTCTGCGACGAGCGGGCCGTGCGGACCCTCGTCACCGAGGGCCCCGACGCCGTCCGCCGCCTCATCGAGACCGGCGCCGACTTCGACAAGACCTCCGAGGGCGAGATCGCGCTGACCCGCGAGGGCGGCCACCACCGGCGCCGGATCGCCCACGCGGGCGGCGACGCGACCGGCGCCGAGATCTCCCGCGCCCTGGTCGAGGCGATACGGGACCGGGGCGTGCGCACCGTCGAGCACGCCCTCGTCCTGGACCTCCTCACGGACGCCGAGGGGCGCACGGCCGGCGTGACCCTGCACGTCATGGGCGAGGGCCGGCACGACGGCGTCGGCGCGGTCCACGCGCCCGCGGTGGTCCTCGCCACCGGCGGCATGGGCCAGGTCTTCTCGGCCACCACCAACCCGGCGGTCTCGACCGGCGACGGCGTGGCCCTCGCGCTGCGCGCCGGGGCCGAGGTCTCCGACCTGGAGTTCGTCCAGTTCCACCCGACCGTGCTCTTCCTGGGCGCGGGCGCCGAGGGCCAGCAGCCGCTGGTCTCCGAGGCGGTACGGGGCGAGGGCGCCCACCTGGTCGACGCGGACGGGGTCCGCTTCATGCTGGGGCAGCACGAGCTGGCCGAGCTGGCGCCCCGGGACGTCGTCGCCAAGGCGATCACGCGCCGGATGCAGGAGCACGGCACCGAGCACATGTACCTCGACGCCCGCCACTTCGGGGCCGAGATGTGGGAGCGGCGCTTCCCGACGATCCTGGCCGCCTGCCGCACCCACGGCATCGACCCGGTCACCGAGCCGATCCCGGTGGCCCCGGCCGCCCACTACGCCTCCGGCGGCGTCCGCACCGACCTGCGGGGCCGGACCACCGTCCCCGGCCTGTACGCGTGCGGGGAGGTGGCCTGCACGGGCGTCCACGGCGCCAACCGGCTCGCCTCGAACTCGCTCCTGGAGGGCCTGGTCTTCGCCGAGCGGATCGTCGAGGACATCGTGGCGGCGGCCCCGCGCGCGGCGGGCGCCCCGGTGCCCCACCCGGCCCCGGCGGTCCTGCCGCTGCCCGCGACGGACGCCCGGACCCGCATCCAGCGGATCATGACGAACGGCGCCGGGGTGCTGCGCTCGGAGGCCAGCCTGCGGGAGGCCGCCGACGCCCTCGACGCGCTGCACGAGGAGGCCGTGGCGGGCGGCACCGACGACAGCAAGGCCGCCGAGCCGGGCGTGGACTCCTGGGAGACCACCAACCTGCTGTGCGTCGCCCGCGTCCTGGTCGCCGCCGCCCGCCGCCGCGAGGAGACCCGCGGCTGCCACTGGCGCGAGGACAGCCCGGACCGCGACGACGCGCACTGGCGCCGGCACCTCGTCGTGCGCCTGGCGCCGGAGCGGGCGCTCGACGTCCGGACGACCGCCACGCACGACTTCCCCCCCACCCTCTGACGCCCACCGTCCGACGCCCGCCGTCACCGCCCCACCCTTCCCACCCCCCACCGTCGACGCCCCCAGGGAGCCGCAAGTGAGCACGCCCGAGGAAGCCCGTCCCGAGCCCGTGGACGTTCCCCTCATCCAGATCAGCGCCCCCGGCGCGGCCGCGGAGGAGGCCGGCGGCTGCGGCGACGGCTGCGGCTGCGGCGGCGGCGAGGAGTTCGAGTGCGGGCTCGACCCGGCGCTCGCCGAGCTGCTCGCCGACGCCGGCCTCGACCCGGTCCAGGTCGAGGACGTCGCCCACCTGGCGATCGCGGAGGACCTCGACGGCGGGGTCGACGTGACGACCGTCGCGACCGTCCCCGAGGACGCCGTCGCCACCGCCGACTTCACCGCCCGCGAGGCCGGCGTGGTGGCCGGCCTGCGGGTCGCGGAGGCGGTCCTGTCGATCGTCTGCACCGACGCGTTCGAGGTCGAGCGGCACGTCGAGGACGGCGAGCGCGTCCAGGCCGGCCAGAAGCTCCTGAGCGTCACCTCCCGCACCCGCGACCTGCTCACCGGCGAGCGCAGCGCGCTCAACATCCTGTGCCGCCTCTCCGGCATCGCCACCGCCACGCGCGCGTGGGCGGACGCCCTGGAGGGCACGAAGGCCAAGGTCCGCGACACCCGCAAGACGACGCCGGGCCTGCGCGCCCTGGAGAAGTACGCGGTCCGCTGCGGCGGCGGCGTCAACCACCGCATGTCGCTGTCCGACGCGGCCCTGGTGAAGGACAACCACGTGGTGGCGGCCGGCGGCGTCGCCGAGGCCTTCAAGGCGGTGCGCGAGCTGTTCCCGGAGGTGCCGATCGAGGTCGAGGTCGACACGATGCACCAGGTCCGCGAGGTCCTGGACGCGGGCGCCGACCTGATCCTGCTCGACAACTTCACCCCGGACGAGACCGGGGAGGCCGTGGCGCTCGTCGCGGGCCGCGCCGTCCTGGAGTCCTCGGGCCGCCTCACCCTGGAGAACGCGGCGGCGTACGCGGCGACCGGCGTCGACTACCTGGCGGTCGGCGGCCTCACCCACTCCTCCCCGATCCTCGACATCGGCCTCGACCTGCGCGAGGTGCGGGCCTGATGCTGCTCACCATCGACGTCGGCAACACGCACACGGTCCTCGGCCTCTTCGACGGGGACGAGATCGTCGAGCACTGGCGGATCTCCACGGATCCGCGCCGGACCGCCGACGAGATGGCGGTCCTGCTCCAGGGCCTCATGGGCATGCACCCGCTGCTCGGCGTCGAGCTGAGCGACGGCATCGAGGGGATCGCGATCTGCGCGACGGTCCCCTCGGTCCTGCACGAGCTGCGCGAGGTCACCCGCCGGTACTACGGGGACGTGCCGGCGGTCCTGGTGGAGCCGGGCGTCAAGACGGGCGTCCCGATCATCACCGACAACCCGAAGGAGGTCGGCGCGGACCGCGTCGTCAACGCGGTCGCGGCGGTCGAACTGTACGGCGGCCCGGCGATCGTCGTCGACTTCGGCACGGCGACGACGTACGACGCGGTCACCGCGCGCGGGGAGTACGCGGGCGGGGCGATCGCGCCGGGCATCGAGATCTCGGTGGAGGCGCTCGGCGTGCGCGGGGCGATGCTCCGCAAGATCGAGCTGGCCCGCCCGCGGAACGTGATCGGCAAGAACACGGTCGAGGCGATGCAGTCGGGCATCATCTACGGCTACGCGGGCCAGGTCGACGGCGTGGTGGCCCGGATGAAGCGCGAACTCGTCGGTCCGAAGGGCGACCCCTCCGACGTGACGGTGATCGCGACGGGCGGCCTGGCCCCGATGGTCCTCGGCGAGTCCACGGAGATCGACGAGCACGAGCCCTGGCTGACCCTGATCGGCCTGCGCCTGGTGTACGAGCGGAACGTCTCGCGCATGTAGCCCGCGCGGCCGCCCCCGGGGCGGCCGAACGGCTGCCGTCCGGCGCGCCGCAATGTTCGCCAAGCGCGAATTGTCCGATTGGCGCGTACCGTCGGCCCATGCCCACGCCATACGGATCCCGTGGCGGCATGGTGTTCGGCGCGGACGAGCTGCGTGTGCTCCGCCGCGCCCTTGCCATCGCCCTTCACCCCGCCCCCCTTCAGGACGAGGACGTCCAGGACTGCCTGCGCCTGGCCGAATCCGTGGACGAGGCGGTACGCGAGGCCGGTCGGCTGCGCGCCTTCCTCCTCGCCGACCTGGCCCGCTACCGCGAGGCCCTGCCGGGCTCCCTCAGCGGCTACCTGGAGCTCCTCCGGGACGCGCTGACCGCCGGGTACGACCCCGGGGCCGACGACCTCGCCGCCCTGCGGGCGCTGCGCCGCAACCCCGCCGCCGCCGAGCTGCTCGCCCGCTGCCAGGGCCTCGCCGAGCGCTCCGTACGCGCGCGCCTGGCCCGGGTCGTGCAGGCCACCGCCCCCACGGCGGACCGCGCCCCCCGGGCCCGGCTGCTCGCCCTGCCCGGCGGGCGCGCGGCGGCCGACGGGCCCAAGCCGATCCCGCCCGCCCCGGCGGAGCGCCCGGTGCCCAAACCCTCCGAGGTGTTCCCGCCGCGCCGACGGCCCGTTCCGCCGCCCCCGCCCGAGGAGCGGGCCGCCGGATAGCTACCCTGGTCGCCATGGAATACGTATCCGCGCTCCTGCCCCCCGTCGTGATGGCCGCCTTCTTCATCGGCCTCGTCGTCACGATCGTCAAGAGCCAAGGCGGACCGAACAAGGCCAAGGAGGACGCGGCCGTCGACGCCGCGCTCGCCCGTGTCGAGGCCGCCCGCCGGCCGGACGGTTCCACCGCCTCCTGACCCCGCCGGGGCCCGCGCCACCGGGGACGCACGACCCCACGGGGCCGTGCGTCCTTTTTGCTTGCCCGCGTTCCACTTCGCTCGGTTTTCCGACGTCAATCGACGCTTGTCGACGCTTTGCGGACTAGGGTGGCGCTGTGCCCCGTCCTTTGGGAGAGCTCGAAGACGCCGTCATGACGCGCGTGTGGCAATGGAACCGCCCGGTGACCGTCCGGGAAGTTCTGGAGGACCTCCAGCAGGAACGGTCCATCGCCTACACCACCGTCATGACCGTCATGGACAATCTCCACCAGAAGGGCTGGGTCCGCAGGGAAGTCGAGGGCCGCGCCTATCGGTATACGGCGGTCTCCACCCGCGCCGCCTACGCGGCCGCGCTGATGAACGAGGCGTGGAGCCGGAGCGACAATCCCGCCGCCGCGCTCGTCGCCTTCTTCGGGATGATGTCGCCGGAGCAGCGCGAAGCCCTCGACGACGCCGTCCGGATCGTCCAGCGGGACACCCCGATCCCCCCGCCCCCGCCCGCCCCGCCCGGGGAGGGCGCCGGGGAAACCGGGCCCGGGGAGCGATAGCGTCCCCCCATGTCGTCGTCCGCATTCCCGGCCGCCTCCCCGGCCTTCGCCAGAGCCGTCACCGTCCGCAGGGCCCGCACCGGCGACGTCGCGGCGATCCGCCGCCTCGTCGATCCTTTCGTCCGGCGCGGCATCCTGCTCGACAAGGCGACCGTGACGCTTTACGAGTCCATCCAGGAGTTCTGGGTGGCGGAACGCGACGAGGACGCCGCCGTCGTCGGCTGCGGCGCGCTCCACGTGATGTGGGAAGACCTCGCCGAAGTACGCACTCTCGCCGTCGATCCCGAGTTCAGGGGGGCCGGCGTCGGACATCAGGTGCTCGACAAGTTGTTGCACACCGCCCGATGGCTCGGGGTGCGGCGGGTATTCTGCCTGACCTTCGAAGTCGACTTCTTCACGAAGCACGGCTTCGTCGAGATCGGTGAGACCCCGGTCGACGGAGATGTCTACAGCGAGCTCCTGCGTTCCTATGACGAGGGAGTCGCGGAGTTCCTCGGTCTCGAACGAGTGAAGCCGAACACCTTGGGCAACAGCCGGATGCTTCTGCACCTCTGACCCGGAACCGGACCGAACCGATCCCGAACCGGGCCCGGAACGACACGCGAACCCCCGCCGAAGCCGCACGGAACCCCTACCCGGAACCCTATGTCCGAATCGCGCACGTTTCCCGCGCCGCCGAGCTTCTGAACCTCTCCCAGGGGTTTGTGTTTTTCCGGGAAAAGCGGTTTCCTTTCCGCGTACTGCATTTTCGATGAAAGGAAAACCGGTGGCACAGAAGGTTCAGGTCCTTCTTGTCGACGACCTCGACGGCGTCGAGGCGGACGAGACCGTGACGTTCGCGCTGGACGGCAAGACCTACGAGATCGACCTCACCACCGCCAACGCGGAAAAGCTCCGCGGTCTGCTCGAGCCGTACACCAAGAGCGGCCGGCGCACCGGTGGCCGCACCACCGGTGGCCGCGGCAAGGGCCGTGCCGTGGCGGCGGGCAGCCCCGACACCGCGAAGATCCGCGCGTGGGCCAAGGAGAACGGCTACGACGTCAACGACCGCGGCCGCGTGCCCGCCACGGTGAAGGCGGCCTACGAGGACGCGAACCGCTGAGGCGACAGCTGCTGAGCCGCCGGCCCGCGGGCCCGCGCACTCAGCAGCCGCGCCCGGTGGCACTCGACGGCGGCGGCGGACACGAGCCGCACCAGGCAGGGGGCACCCCCTCGGCCCCACGGCGCGGCCCGCAGGACCGGGAGCGAGGGCTCGACCTCGCGGCCCGGCACGGGGGCCCGCAGCCACACCGCGGCGTCCGGCGCGCCGGAGCCGCCCCACCCCGGGGGGAGGGGCGCGGCCGTCCGGCCGTCGGTGCCGAGCGCCGCGAGGTCCAGGGCGATCCCGCCCCATTCCAGCCAGTCGAGCAGCCCCGGCAGCTCCTCCGCGCTCCCCGCGGCCACGAGGAACCGCATCCGGGGCCCGGCCAGGGCCACCGGCCCGGTCGCCGCGCCCACCCGGCGCAGGACGCCCCGGCCCGCCGCGGCGGGCAGCTCCAGGACGTCGAAGCGCAGCCCCGTGACCAGCGCCACCGGCGGGCCCGCCACCGTCGTCCAGCCGAGCCGCTCCTCGTACCACCGCGCCGGATCGTCGTCGAGCGGCGCGCGGGGGGACGGAACGGTGAGGGCCATGCCCGGGGAACTCCCGCAAGGGCTTTCCGGTTACGCCCCCGAAGCCCTCGGGAGTCGTTCCGCACCCGCCCCGAAGCCGTTCCGGACCCGTTCCCGGGACGTTCCGCCGTGACGCACGGTCCCCCGCCGGACGCGCGAGGTGTCCGGGATGGGGTGTACGAGTGCATTCGAGCGCGCAAGGGTGTTCGCTGGTAGCGGAGGGAACCGGGGTGCGCCGCATGGAGTGTCGGTGCTTACGGGTAAGACATTCCTAGTGGAGAGGGGTGCCTCGCGGGCTTCGGCGTCTCACGTTCGCCATCGGCGTACTGGAGGCGCGGCTAACTACTTGGCCTGCGGGAACATCGTCTCGCACCATCGGGTTGGAGCATTTGTCGGCTGTTCGGCAGCAGGTCTCCCCACGGACAAGGGGGTGATCCGGACGGATGTCGGCAGTTGGAATGAGCGGTCCCCGCTTGCGGGACTAAGCTGCGGAAGGACAGGGAGGGGATCGACCCCTAACTGACTGACCGCTCTGAGGAGCGATTAACGATGTTCGAGAGGTTCACCGACCGCGCGCGGCGGGTTGTCGTCCTGGCTCAGGAAGAAGCCCGGATGCTCAACCACAACTACATCGGCACCGAGCACATCCTTCTGGGCCTTATCCACGAGGGTGAGGGTGTCGCCGCTAAGGCCCTGGAGAGCCTCGGGATTTCGCTCGAGGCGGTCCGCCAGCAGGTGGAGGAGATCATCGGCCAGGGCCAGCAGGCCCCGTCCGGGCACATCCCCTTCACCCCTCGTGCCAAGAAGGTCCTGGAGCTGTCGCTCCGGGAGGCCCTCCAGCTCGGCCACAACTACATCGGCACCGAGCACATCCTGCTCGGCCTGATCCGCGAGGGCGAGGGCGTCGCCGCCCAGGTCCTCGTGAAGCTGGGTGCCGATCTCAACCGGGTCCGGCAGCAGGTGATCCAGCTGCTCTCCGGCTACCAGGGCAAGGAAGCCGCCACGGCCGGCGGTCCTGCCGAGGGCACCCCCTCGACGTCCCTGGTCCTCGACCAGTTCGGTCGCAACCTCACCCAGGCGGCCCGCGAATCCAAGCTCGACCCGGTCATCGGGCGCGAGAAGGAGATCGAGCGGGTCATGCAGGTGCTGTCCCGCCGCACCAAGAACAACCCGGTGCTCATCGGCGAGCCCGGCGTCGGCAAGACCGCCGTCGTCGAGGGCCTGGCCCAGGCCATCGTCAAGGGCGAGGTGCCCGAGACCCTCAAGGACAAGCACCTCTACACCCTGGACCTCGGCGCCCTGGTCGCCGGCTCCCGCTACCGCGGTGACTTCGAGGAGCGCCTGAAGAAGGTCCTCAAGGAGATCCGCACCCGCGGCGACATCATCCTGTTCATCGACGAGCTCCACACCCTCGTGGGTGCGGGCGCCGCCGAGGGCGCGATCGACGCCGCCAGCATCCTCAAGCCGATGCTGGCCCGCGGTGAGCTCCAGACCATCGGCGCCACCACGCTCGACGAGTACCGGAAGTACCTGGAGAAGGACGCGGCCCTCGAGCGCCGCTTCCAGCCCATCCAGGTCGCCGAGCCGTCGCTGCCGCACACCATCGAGATCCTCAAGGGTCTGCGCGACCGGTACGAGGCCCACCACCGGGTCTCCATCACCGACGAGGCCCTCGTCCAGGCCGCGACCCTGGCCGACCGGTACATCTCGGACCGCTTCCTGCCGGACAAGGCGATCGACCTGATCGACGAGGCCGGTTCCCGGATGCGCATCCGCCGGATGACCGCGCCGCCGGACCTCCGCGAGTTCGACGAGAAGATCGCCGGCGTCCGCCGCGACAAGGAGTCCGCGATCGACTCGCAGGACTTCGAGAAGGCCGCGTCCCTGCGCGACAAGGAGAAGCAGCTCCTCGCCGCGAAGGCCAAGCGCGAGAAGGAGTGGAAGGCCGGCGACATGGACGTCGTCGCCGAGGTCGACGGCGAGCTGATCGCCGAGGTCCTCGCGACCGCCACCGGCATCCCGGTCTTCAAGCTGACCGAGGAGGAGTCCTCGCGTCTGCTGCGCATGGAGGACGAGCTCCACAAGCGCGTCATCGGCCAGAAGGACGCCGTCATCGGTCTTTCGCGGGCCATCCGCCGTACGCGGGCCGGTCTGAAGGACCCGAAGCGCCCCGGTGGCTCGTTCATCTTCGCCGGTCCGTCCGGTGTCGGTAAGACCGAGCTGTCGAAGGCCCTCGCCGAATTCCTCTTCGGCGACGAGGACGCGATGATCTCCCTCGACATGTCGGAGTTCAGCGAGAAGCACACGGTTTCCCGCCTCTTCGGTTCGCCGCCCGGATACGTCGGCTACGAAGAGGGCGGCCAGCTCACCGAGAAGGTGCGCCGCAAGCCGTTCTCCGTCGTCCTCTTCGACGAGGTCGAGAAGGCCCACCCCGATATCTTCAATTCCCTTCTCCAGATCCTGGAGGACGGTCGCCTGACCGACTCCCAGGGCCGGGTCGTGGACTTCAAGAACACGGTCATCATCATGACGACCAACCTCGGGACCAGGGACATCTCGAAGGGCTTCAACCTCGGCTTCGCGGCCCAGGGCGACACGAAGTCCAACTACGAGCGGATGAAGGCGAAGGTCAGCGACGAGCTGAAGCAGCACTTCCGCCCGGAGTTCCTCAACCGTGTGGACGACATCATCGTCTTCCCGCAGCTGACGCAGGAGGACATCCTCCAGATCGTCGACCTGATGGTCGGCCGCGTGGACGAGCGCCTGAAGGACCGGGACATGGGCATCGAGCTCTCCCAGTCCGCGAAGGAGCTGCTCGCCAAGAAGGGTTACGACCCGGTGATGGGCGCCCGGCCGCTGCGCCGGACGATCCAGCGCGAGATCGAGGACACGCTCTCGGAGAAGATCCTCTTCGGCGAGCTGCGCCCCGGTCACATCGTGGTCGTGGACACGGAGGGCGAGGGCGAGGAGCGCAAGTTCACCTTCCGCGGCGAGGAGAAGTCGGCCCTGCCGGACGCCCCGCCGGTCGAGGCGGCGGGCGGCCCCGGGCCGAACCTCTCGAAGGACGCGTGACGCTGCGCTGAGCCTGTAGCGCGAGAAGGGGCGGCCCCGGAACCTGAACGGTTCCGGGGCCGCCCCTTTGTCTTCGTCAGCAGAGGATGACCTTGATGTGGGGCGGAAGGCGTTCGGCGCCGGTCGCGGCTCCGTAGACCGTCACCGTCCTCAGACGGGGCAGGGTGGCGAGCGGCGCCAGGTCCACGGTGCTCCCGTCGCGCACATGCAGTTCGAGGTCGGCCAGCCGGGCGGACGGGGGCATGGGCGGAAGTTCGTACCGCCCCTCGGCGGGCCCCAGGCCGAGCAGGACCGGGTCGCACAGGGACAGGAGGGCGGCCGTCCGGTCTGCGGAGACCGTCCCCTCGAGGCTCAGGTACGAGGGGGTCAGGCCGAGCCGGATCAACTCTTCGGCCTGGGCGTCGTCGCGGACGGTGAAGATGAGGTCACTCGGGTCCAGGCGCGCCACGATCTCCTCGGCGTAGGAACGCGTGTCGAAGCGCGACCACGACCAGATGAGCTGCGAGCGGACGTTCAGCGACGGGTGCCGTACGAAGCGGGCCAGGTAGGGGAGGGCCGCGTCCGTCGTGATGTGGGTCGCGGTGACCACCGAGTCGTGGGCCTCCTTGTCGGTCAGCTCCGTCGGTCCGGCCAGCAGTTCGAGCACCAGGGGCCCGACCTCCGCCAGTCGGCGGGCCTCCTCCACCGTGCGCGGCGGCACCACTTCCGCCGTGCGCCGCAGCACCTCCTCCCGGACCTCCGGGGACAGCTCCGTCGCGTGGTCCAGGGCCGTGGCGGCGAGGAGCGTCAGCCGCAACCGCACCAACCGGTCCTCCGCCGCGTCCGCCGCCTTCAGCAGCTCTCCCAGGATCTCCGCGCACTCGCGCGGCCTCGCGTGGCCCACCGCCATGCGGATCACGTCCTCCCACTGGTCGTCGGCCGCGTGGCGGACGAGGACGCCGATGTCCCAGTGGTCCACGAGGGCCTTCGCGGCCAGGTGGTCCTGGAAGGTGCGGTGGACGAACTCGACCGTGTCGGCCGTGGGCTCGCGGAGGAGGCCGCTGCGGTGGAGGAGGTGGGTGAAGACCTGGTCCGGGGGGTACGCCGAGGCGTCCGGGACCGCCGGGACGGCCTCGGTGACGATCGACGCGGCCCGGTCGCGGTCCAGCTGTGTGCGCCCGTTCAGCGTCAGCCAGTACGCCAGGCGCTGGATCAGCTGGATCTGCGGGGCCTCGTCGAGGACGAGGCCGGTCGGGGCGCCCATGTCCCGCTCGCGGTCGCGCCGGGACAGGAGCACGGAGAGGGCCGCCTCGTAGAGCGCCTTGCGGCCCCGGGGCAGGAAGCCGCGCCGGTCGCGGTGGAGGGCGCAGATCAGACCGCACATCAGGGGGTTGGTGGCGAGCCGGGCCACGTGTTCGGCGGTGCGCAGGGAGTCCAGGAGCGGCTGCTCGTACCCGGCCGCGTCCGGCCCGGCGGCCCGGTGCCAGCGGCGTACGAAGGTGGTGACCTCCGTGCGGGTCATGGGC
This sequence comes from Streptomyces sp. NPDC012825, assembly GCF_042900925.1. Lineage (NCBI taxonomy): Bacteria > Bacillati > Actinomycetota > Actinomycetes > Kitasatosporales > Streptomycetaceae > Streptomyces > Streptomyces sp. NPDC012825. The sequence continues at coordinate 614,332 of NZ_JBIBBZ010000003.1, forward strand.
GCGAGGGTCAGTTCGGTGAAGCCGTCCGGGGCCAGCCAGTCGTCCCGTACGGCGGTGGGGCGCGAGGTGACGAGCCAGCGGTTGCCCTCGTACGCGCCGAGGAGGTCGCGCAGCCAGTCCCGGGCCCGGCCGCGCTCGGTCTCGGGGATCTCGTCGATGCCGTCGACCAGGACCAGGCCCCGGCCGGCCGCGAGGACCCGGTCGGTCCAGCCGTCGGGCGGGGTGAGCGGGCAGCCGGCGGCGGGCAGGAAGCGGTCGGGGGAGGGGAGCCGCTCGCCGTGGCGGGTGAGGGCGCGCAGGGGCAGGACGAAGGGGATGCGGCCCCGGAGGTAGGCCATGCCCTCCGGCCGGTCCCGGTCCTCGGCCGTCGCCGCCGAGACCGTCAGCCACTGGATGAGCGTGGTCTTGCCGGAGCCGGCGAGGCCGCGAAGCAGGACCCTCTCGTGGCGGGCGAGGGCGAGGTCGGCGCGGACGGAGGCCTGTTCCCGGGGCCGGCCGGAGGCCTCGTGCGGGCCCTCCGCCCCCGTCGCCTCCAGGGACAGGTACGCCATGTCCAGCGGCCACTCGTCCGGCGAGTGGTGCAGGTCGACGCCGTGGATGGTCAGGCGGCCGTGCTTCTTCGCGAGATGGGCCAGATAGCGCCCCTCGAACTCCGCATCCCCCGTCTCCGCCCGGGGCGTCCGGCGGATCACCTCGTCCATCTTCGCGAGGAGTGCGGCCTGGGCGCGGGTCTGCTCGACGAGGCTGCGGGCGATGAAGGTGGAGCGCCTGGTGAAGAACTCCAGGATGTGGAGGCAGGCCCACTCGGTCAGGGTCTCCAGGTAGAGGACCGAGTCGGTGGAGAGGCCGTCGGGGGCCGGGGCGGCGGCCCGCAGCCGGCGGGCGAGGTTGCGGTGGCCGAGGCGGACGGCCTGGACGTCGTCCATGTCGAGATCGCCGAGGGCCAGCAGGTTCCCGGCCAGGGCGTCGGCGACGGCCTCGGTCTCGTCGGCGGGGAACGGCGGCTCCCCGGTCCCCTGCCGGGAGCGCTCGACCAGGGTGGCCGCGAGCCCGCGGACCTCCTTCTCGGTGAGGGCGCGCTTCTCGCCCCGGAAGGAGACGAGGCCGGAGAGCCGGACCTGGGCACCCTTGGGGACGAGTCCCGCCCCGGGGCCCTCGTCCACCAGGAGCTTCTTCAGGAGCGGCCCGATCGCGGCCGAGGCGAGGCGTGTGCCGATGAGCGCCGGTTCCATGGTGACCCCCTGTGTTTCCGCGGAGCGGTCAGCGTAGTGGGGGAGGGGCCGGGGCGGGGCCCGGGGGTGTGACCCGGGCCGCTTTCCGGGGCCTTTTCGCCGCCCCGGAATGCCTTTCAGTGGCCCCCGTCACGTGACCCGGGTCGCATGCGGAATGCCTTTTCGAGTGACCCAGATCCCATCCGGCGGGGCCCGCTGGTGACAAGGCGCACAGGGGTTTCGAGGGGTACTAGCCGGAATAGTGGTGAACATTGCCGTTTATTTCGGACGTACGGGTACGAAGCGAAGGCTCGGAGGGTCCGCCCGGCCCCGGGCCGGGTCCGGACCGGCCTCCTGGGCGGTCCGGGGCCCCGGGGTGTGCGGTTAAACCGGTTTTCTTGACCTGATATGTCCGATTTCGAAGCCCCTGCCTCCGGTCGTCAAGACCTGAACTTCTTCGGAGATCGCTACGACGCCATGTCGTAGATGAGGTGTTTTGGCCGGGATGGGAGTCCGGGTTACCAAAGATGAGCAAGCCCGACGCCGCACCGAAAGCGCGTCGGGTCCCGTACTCCCCGGAGGTTGTCCCCCGTATGTCGAAGCGCGTCATGAACCCCGCCACCCGTGCCGCCGCCGTCGCTCTCGCCACCGCCGGCCTGGGGGCGTCGCTGGTGGCCGGAGCAGGGTCCGCCTTCGCCGCCGAGGGCAAGGCCGTCGTCCCGACCGCCGCGACCGCGTCCGCCGCCGTCGCCGCCCAGGCCGAGACCCAGGCGCACCTCGCCGCCCAGGTGAAGGCCGCCGCCGCGAAGACCGTCACCGTCAAGGCCACCGCCGTCAAGGCGACCGCCACCAAGAAGGCCGTCACCGCCAAGAAGGCCCCGGCCTGGGTGAAGCCGGTCGGCTCCTACACCCTCAGCGCCAGCTTCAACCAGGGCGGCGCCATGTGGGCCCACAAGCACTCCGGCCAGGACTTCGCCGTTCCGGTCGGCACCCCCGTCAAGGCCGCCGCCGCCGGCACCGTCGTGAAGGCCGGCCCGTACGGCGGCGGCGACGGCCCCGCGTACGGCAACGCCATCGTGGTCAAGCACGGCAACGGCACGTACTCGCAGTACGCCCACCTGTCGAAGATCCAGGTCAAGATCGGCCAGAAGGTCGGCGCCGGTCAGAAGATCGCCCTCTCGGGCAACACCGGCAACTCCTCCGGTCCCCACCTGCACTTCGAGATCCGCACCACCCCGAACTACGGCTCCGCCGTGAACCCGGCCGCCTTCCTGCGCGCCCACGGCGTCGGCATCTGATCCGCCGACCCCGGCTGTGAACCTATGAGGCCCGGTGGGCCTCGTCGATGAGATCGAGGGCGACCTCGAGGACGGCTTCGTGCTTCTCCTCGGGGTCGCCCTCGACGTTCTGCATGAAGAACGTGCCCGCGTGGAGCGTGAAGACCGCGCTGATGCAGCGGACCTTCTCCTTGACGGGGAAGTCGTCGTCGTACAGCAGGCCGGTCAGCGACATCATGCGCTCCTTGAAGGTGAGCCCGACGCTCAGCTCGCGCACGGCGGCCTGGTTCTCCTGCATGAAGCGGAAGAGCGGCGCCGCCGCCAGCAGCGCCACCTGGTAGCGGCGCACGATCTCCCGCTTGGTCGCGATCGTGCGGGGCTGCTCCCCGGCCCACTCGATCAGCTCGTCCATCGGCCTGGTCAGGTCCTGGAAGATCCCGATCAGGATGTCTTCCTTGGTCTTGAAGTGGTAGTAGAGCGCCGCCTTGGTGACGTCGAGGCGTTCCGCGATCTCGCGCAGGGAGGTCTTCTCGTAGCCCTGCTCCGCGAAGAGTTCGAGGGCCACGTCCTGAATGCGCTGACGGGTGTTGCCTCGGGCCATGGGACGCCCTCCACTTTCCAAAGAACTTACTTGACGACCGGCTAGTTACGGGCCTACCGTCCCCAGTGTAGTAACTAGCCGGGCGGCAAGTAAGGGAATGACATGGCGACGCAGCAGACCGTTCACACACCAGAGGGAGAGGTCCCGCCGGCGCGCAGCGTCCGTGTCGTCCTGCTCGCCCTCATGATCGCGATGCTCCTCGCGATGCTGGACAACATGATCATCGGCACCGCGATGCCGACGATCGTCGGCGAGCTCGGCGGCCTGGAGCACCTCTCCTGGGTCGTCACCGCCTACACCCTGGCCACCGCCGCCTCCACCCCGCTCTGGGGCAAGTTCGGCGACATGTTCGGCCGCAAGGGCGTCTTCCTCACCTCGATCGTGATCTTCCTGATCGGCTCCGCGCTCAGCGGCATGGCCCAGGACATGGGCCAGCTCATCGGCTTCCGCGCGATCCAGGGCCTCGGCGCCGGCGGCCTCATGGTCGGCGTGATGGCGATCATCGGCGACCTCATCCCGCCCCGCGAGCGCGGCAGGTACCAGGGCATGATGGCCGGCGTGATGGCCCTCGCCATGATCGGCGGCCCCCTCGTCGGCGGCACCATCACCGACCACTGGGGCTGGCGCTGGTCCTTCTACATCAACCTGCCGCTCGGCGCCGTCGCCCTGGCCATGGTCACCACCGTCCTGCACCTGCCGAAGAAGCCGCGGAACACGGACACCCGGATCGACTTCACCGGCGCCGCGCTGCTCACCGCCGGCATCACCGCCATCGTCCTGGTCACCACCTGGGGCGGCACCGAGTACGCCTGGGGCTCCGCCACCATCGTCGGCCTCGCGGTCGGCGGCGTCGCCGCGCTCCTCGCCTTCCTGTGGGTGGAGACCCGGGCGAGCGACCCGATCGTGCCGCTGCACATCTTCCGCAGCCGCAACTTCACCCTGATGTCCCTGATCGGCTTCGTCGCCGGCTTCGTGATGTTCGGCGCGGTCCTCTACCTGCCGCTCTTCCAGCAGTCCGTCCAGGGCGCCTCCGCGACCAACTCCGGACTGCTGCTCCTGCCGATGCTGCTCTCGATGATGGCCGTCTCGCTGATCGCCGGCCGCGTCACCACCAGCACCGGCAGGTACAAGGCCTTCCCCATCGTGGGCGGGGCCCTCATGACGGCCGGCCTCTTCCTCCTCTCCACCATGGACACCGGCACCTCGCGCCTGGTCTCCGGGATCTGGATGGCCGTCCTCGGCGCCGGCATGGGCTTCCTCATGCAGATCACCATGCTGGTCGCCCAGAACAGCGTGGAGATGAAGGACATGGGCGTCGCCTCCTCCTCCACCACCCTCTTCCGGACCCTCGGCTCCTCCTTCGGCGTCGCGATCATGGGCGCGCTCTTCACCGGTCGCGTCCAGGACGAGATGGCCGCCCGGGGCGGCTCGGAGCTGACGGCGCGGACCGCCCAGCTCGACGCGGCCAGCCTCGCCAAGCTCCCGGCGCAGCTCCGCGAGGCCTACCAGCACGCGGTGGCCGCCGGCACCCACGGCGCCTTCCTGCTCGCCGCGGCGGTCGCCGTCCTCGCCTTCGTCCTCGCCTTCTTCGTCAAGGAGGTGGCGCTCCGGGGCGCCGGACCGGCCGCCGCGAAGGAGCCCGCCGACGGCGACGCGGCGAAGGTGTCCGAGAAGGTCTGAGACACGCGCGTACGACGGTGGGGCCGGGACCCGTAAGGGGTGCCCGGCCCCACCGCCGTACCGGACGCCCCTACTGCTCCGGCAGCCGCAGGACCGGGAAGCTGCCGGTGTTCGTCGGCGCGTGGTCCGGGAGCCACAGGACCGCGATGGCCCCGCCCACCCCGTTCGGCGCCCCCTCGGCGGCCACGTTCCGGAAGGTCAGCCGGGCGCCGAGGACCCGGGCCTGGCCCGACGCGATCGTCAGGCCGAGACCGTGGCCCTGGCCCGCGCGGTCGCTCGACCCCGTACGGAACCGGCTCGGGCCCTCCCTGAGGAGGGACTCCGGGAAACCCGGACCGTGGTCGCGGACGCGCACCACCCGGCCCTCGACCGTCACCTCCACCGGCGGCCTCCCGTGCTTGGCCGCGTTGGCCAGGAGATTGCCCAGGACGCGTTCGAGCCGGCGCGGGTCGGTGTTCACCCGGGACTCGTGCACGACCCGGACGACGACCTCCGGGCCCAGGACCCGCACCCGCCGCTCCACGAACTCCCCGAGCGCGATCTCCTGGAGCTCGGCCCGCTCCGACGCGCTGTCGAGCCGGGCCACCTCCAGGACGTCCTCGACCAGCGTCCGCATCGCCTGCGCCCGGTCCCGCACCAGCTCCGTCGGGCGCCCCGGCGGCAACAGCTCGGCCGCCGTGAGCAGCCCCGTCACGGGGGTGCGCAGCTCGTGCGCGATGTCCGCGGTGACCCGCCGCTCGGCCTCGATCCGCTCGTTCAGGGCGTCGGTCAGGGCGTCCACCGCCCACGCCAGGTCGTCCGTCTCGTCCCGTACGACCCCGCCGACGGCCTCCCGCACCCGTACGTCCGTGTTGCCCTGGGCGACCCGGCCGGCCGCCACGGCCGCCTTCCGCAGCCGCCGCGAGAGCCGGCCCCCGATGAGCACGCCGAGCGCGCAGCCGCCGAAGACCACCGAGAGCGAGCCGATGACCAGCGCCCGGTCCAGATCGGTCATGATCTTCGCGCTGCGGTCCGCGAAGGGGATGTGCAGCGAGAGCACGTCGCCGTTGGCGAGCGGCACGGCCGCCCACACGTCGGGCGGACCGCCGTGCCGGTGCTCCTGCACGTACGTGCCGCGCCGGTTGTCCCGCATCAGCCGGTCGAGCTCGCGCGGCAGCGCCGGATCGTTGATCTTGGTGCCGAAGCGGGGCTCCTTGGGCTTCGACGTCTCGTACAGCCGCTGCGCGAAGAGCAGCCGCTCCATCTGGACCTCGCGCGCGTTGTCGAGCATCGAGATGCGGGCGGCGTTGTGCACGACCACGCTCAGGGTCACCGCGATGAGGGCGCCGACCGCCGCGATGGCGACGGCGATCTTCCAGCGGACCCCGGTGCGCAGGGGGAACGGCCTCACCCGCCCTGGCCCCGGAGCTTGTAGCCGAAGCCGCGGACGGTCTCGATCCTGTCCTGGCCGATCTTGGCCCGCAGCCGCTGCACGTGCACGTCCACGACCCGGGTGTCGCCGCCCCAGCCGTAGTCCCAGACCCGCTCCAGGAGCTTGTCCCGGGAGAGCACGGTGCCGGGCGCGGACGAGAACTCCAGGAGCAGCCGCATCTCGGTCGGGGTCAGCGCCACCGGCGCCCCGCCCCTCCTGACCTCCATGCCCTCGGTGTCGACCTCCAGGTCGCCGAAGACGAGCAGCCCGCCGTCCCCCCGCTCGTCCCCGCCCTCGCCGCCGCCGGCGTGCCCGAAGCGGCGCAGCACGGCCCGGATGCGGGCCATCAGCACCGAGCCGTCGAAGGGCTTGGTGACGTAGTCGTCCGCCCCGGCCTCCAGGCCGAGGACGACGTCGATGGAGTCGGCGCGCGCCGACAGCATGATCACCGGGACCGTCGACTCGTCGCGGATGCGGCGGCAGAGGCTGACGCCGTCCATGCCCGGCAGCATCACGTCGAGCAGGGCGATGTCCGGCCGCCGCGCCCGGAAGGAGTCCAGGCCGGAGAGGCCGTCGGGCATGGCCGTGACCCGGAAGCCGTCCCGCTCCAGGGCGAGCTGGGTGGCCTCACGGATGACGTCGTCGTCCTCGACGAACAGGACATGGATTTCGGCCATCGTGGGGGTTCCTCCGGGATCGTGCGCTCTCCGGGTCTCTTCGGCGCGCTTTCCTGCGTCTCTTCGGGGGCGGCTCAGCCCGCGGGGGGCTCGCTCGGCGCGGGCTCCAGGCCCTCGCCCTCGCCGACCGACCGGCTGTAGTCGTTGTGGACCCAGTCGTGCTGGGTGAACCTGTTGCCCGTCCAGCGGTACGTGATCACGTCCTCGCCCGACGGGTACGCGACCGGGTCGCCCTTCGCGTACACCTGCTTGGTGACGATCAGGTCGCCCCGGTCGATCGTGGCGTACACCGCCCCGTCCTCGGCCGCGAAGACGTTCTCGTAGCCGTCGTCGCCGTCGCCGCGGCCGCGGTAGACGTACGTGCCGATGCCGATGCCGTCACCGCAGGTCATCACGTTGACGACGACGTCGGGGACGGGCGCGTTCGTGAGGTTTCCGTAGGAGGCGTCCACGGGGTACGAGTCCGCCGCGCACGGCTTCAGGTCGGCCTTGAACCGCTCGCCGATCTTCGGATCGGCCTTGAGCAGCCCGATCGGGTCCACCCGCTCCGCCGCCCGGGGGCCGGCGGTGGCCGAGGGGGTGGGGGCGGCGGCGATCCCGTCGCTGCGGGCCGCGCCCTCGTCGCGGGAGCCCGTGCCGCCGGTGGAGCAGGCGGCCAGGGAGAGGCCGACGGCGACGAGCCCGGCCGCCGCCGTGGCGCCCGCGGCCCTGGCGGCACGCCGACGGCGGCGGCGCCCGGCGGGAAGCCGGTCGCCGCCGCCGGGGCCGCGGAAGCCGTCGCCGGGTCCGGAGCTTCCGCCGGAGCCGTCGTCGAATCGGTCGCCGAACCGGTCGTGGAGCCGGTCGTCCGGTCCGCCGTCGGGGCCTTCGTCGGGTCCGGAGCCTCTGCCGGAGCCGTCGTCGGGCCCGTCCTCTATGCCGCGCACCGCTCGCGCCCCCCTTCGTCGCCTCGTACGGTCGTCCGCTCCCCGGTCCGCCCCGGGGCGCGGGCGTCGAGGTCGCGGCTCTCCAGCTCCTGCCGGAGCCGGGCGAGCGCGCGGTGGAGCGTGGACTTCACCGTACCGGTCGACATGCCGAGCGCCGCCGCCGTCTCCTCCGTGCTCATCTGTTCCCAGTGGCGCAGGACGACGACGCTGCGCTGCTTCGGCGCGAGCACCTTCAGGACGTCCATCAGGAGGGCCCGGTCGGCGTGCTGCTCGGTCGCGTCGGCCACGCTCGCGTCGGGCAGCTGCTCGGTCGGCACCTCCTCGAGCCTGCGCGAACGCCACCACTCGGTCCGCGTGTTGATCATGACCCGGCGCAGATAGGCGTCGGCGAGGGACTTGTCGGCGATGCCGTCCCAGCGCCCGTACGTACGGGCCAGGGCCGTCTGGAGGAGGTCCTGGGCGTCGACGGGGTCGGCCACGAGACGGCGCGCGCTGCGCAGCAGGGCGTCCTGCCGCGTGCGTACGTACTCCTCGAAGTCGAGCACCTCACCGTGCCTCATCCGAACCGCCTCCATCCCCGTGACCTGCTTGTTCCCTCGTGTCGCGGACGACGCTACGGAGCGCTTGTCACGGGGCTGTGCGGGGCGGCCGTCGGTGGACGCACGGCTACCCATCGGTTGTGTAACAGCGGGGGAGGAGGGGGTTTCGGAGCGGGGACCCCAGGAAAGCGGCAGGCGGGCTTCAGGCAGAGGCGGACGGGCTTCAGGCGGAAGACAGACGGGCTTCAGGCGAGCGGCAGGCGGTAGAAGCCGTCGTCCAGCGGTTCGACGAGACCGTCCGCGACCAGGCCGTCCAGGGCCCTTGCCCGCTGCACCGGCTCGTCCCAGACCGCGTCCAGGGCCTCGCGCGGCACCGGGTCCGCCGAGTCGCGCAGGACGGCGAGGAGCCGCCCCCGGACCTGCCGGTCGGTGCCCGCGTACGTCTGGCCGCGCCGCGGCGGGCCGTCGTGCGCGGGCTTCCCCGCGAGCCGCCAGGCGCACTGCCCGGAGATGGGGCAGCGCCCGCAGTCCTCGTTCTTCGCCGTGCACACCAGGGCGCCCAGCTCCATGGAGGCGGCGGCCCAGCGGGCGGCCGTCTCCTCGTCCTCCGGCAGCAGGGCGCGGGCGAGCCGCCGCTCGGCGGCCGTGGTCGCGTTCGGCGGGTACTGGACGCCGGTCGCCGCCCGCGCGAAGACCCGGCGCACGTTGGTGTCCAGGACGGCGTGCCGCTGCCCGTGGGCGAAGGAGGCCACCGCGGCGGCCGTGTACTCCCCGATGCCGGGCAGTGCGAGGAGCTGCGCGTGGTCGTCGGGCACGTCCCCGCCGTGCCGCTCCGTTATGGCCGTGGCCGCCGCGTGCAGCCGCAGCGCGCGGCGCGGGTAGCCGAGCCGGCCCCAGGCGCGGACCGCCTCGCCCGGGGCCTCGGCGGCCAGGTCGGCCGGGCGGGGCCAGCGCGCGAGCCACTGCTCGTACACCGGCAGGACCCGGACCACCGGGGTCTGCTGGAGCATGAACTCGCTCACCATGACCCCCCAGGCGCCGGCCTCGGGGCGGCGCCAGGGCAGGTCGCGGGCGTGCTGGTCGAACCAGGCGAGGACGGGCCGGTGCAGCTCGGCGGGGACGGCGGGGACCCCGGGGATCCCGTCGGCGGAGGAGGTGTCGATGGAAGTCATGGCATCCACGATCCTGACACGACTCCGCGGGGATCAGTGCGCGTCGTACGGCGCGTGCCGACCCTGCCCGGGGTTCTCGTAAGGGGAGGCGGGGTTCTCGTACGGGGCGGGGGCGGGGTTCCCGTACGGGGCGGGGGCGTCGTACGGGGAAGCGGAACCGTACGGGGAGGCGGGGGCGGAGCCGTACGGGGCCGAGGGGTCATGGGCGGGCGCGGACCCGTACGCGGGGGCGGACCCGTACGGGGGAGCGGCGTCGTACGCCGGGGCGGCGTCGTACGCGGGAGCGGACCCGTACGGGGTGGCGGAGCCGTAGGGGGAGGCGGGGGCGGCGGACCCGTACGGGGCGGCGGACCCGTACGGGGTGGCGGGAGCGGGCCCCTGCGGCGGTGCGGGCTCGAACAGGGAGGGTTCGGCGGGGGCGGCGGCCGGGGCGGACGTACGGGGGCCCGGACCCGCGCACCACACCACCACCGTGTTCCGGCTCGACCGGGCCGTCTCGACCAGGGACCGCACCGGACGCTCCGCGAACCGCATGACCAGGAAGGCGACCAGGGCGCCGAGGAGCAGACCGGCGGTCACGTCGTGGGGGTAGTGGACACCGACGAAGACCCGGGAGAAGGCCATGAGCAGCGCCATCGGCACGGTGAAGCGGCCCATACCGCGCCAGGACAGGGCGAGCGCGATCGCGGCGGCGCCCGCGATGGCCGAGTGGTTGCTGGGGAAGGACCAGTCGCCGTAGGGCGGGCAGGCGACCAGCGAGGCGGGTGCTCCGGCGACCGCGCGGCACGGACGTTCCTCGTCGATCAGCGACTTCAGCGCCTCGCTCACCACGTAGCCGAAGGCGGTGGCGAGCGGGGCGAGCAGCGCGAGCGCCATCGCCCGGCTCGAACCGTCGCGGGAACGCCACCAGCCGGCCAGGAAGAGCGCGCCGAAGAGCAGCAGTCCGGCCTCGGTCCAGACCTCGGCGAGCAGCTGGAACCAGTGCGGCGTGGCGTGGGCGAAGTCGGCGACGTCGAGATACAGACGGTCGGAGAGGTCGAGGAGGGTGTCCATGGGGGACGACGCTAACCGGAATCCGAAGCGCCTCGCCCCGGGCCATCGGCCAGAGCGACCCCCGACGAAAGCGGGGGGTGCCGATTCGGTCCGGTTGGCCCCGTTTTCACTCGTGACCCCGGAGAAAGTTCCCGAAAGAAGGATGTGATCATCGGCAAAACTTGCGATCTCGGGCGGCGGGTGGGGCGGGAGTTGGGCCCGATCTCTCGTAAGGTTCGGGGCGTGGGATCTTTGCGCAATCCGGTCGGGCCGCTTCCCTCCACCATCTACTGGCGACGGAGGGGGGTGGCGCTGTGCCTGGTGGCACTCCTCGCCCTGCTCACCGTGTGGGCCGTGACGTCCGGCGGCGGGGGCGGCGGGAAGCCGAACGACTCCGCCAACGGCTCGTCGCCCACCCCTCCCTCGATCACGCCCGGACCCTCCGGGTCGGGTCCCGCGATCAGCCAACAGCCGGGCGGACGGGACGAGTCGGGCGAGGAGGACGGGTCCTCCGCGGGCAACGGCGGCGCGGACTCGGCCGGTTCGGGATCCGGCTCCGGCTCCGGTTCTGGCTCCGGCTCCGGCTCCGGTGGTACGGACGCCGGTGCGGGCACGGGTGGTTCGGGCTCGGCCGGTTCGGCGGGATCGGGCGGCTCCGGCGGGAGCGGTGACGGCTCCGGCGGTACGGACGCCGACGCGGGCACCGGCGCGGGCCGGCAGCTCCCGGTCGGCACGACGGTCCCCAACTGCCCGGCGGGAACGCTCCAGTTGACGCTCAGGTCCGTCAAGGTCACCTACGAGACGGGGGAGAAGCCCCGCTTCCAGCTCGTCGCGAAGAACACCTCCGGCGCCGGCTGCAAGGCCGACTTCGGCCCCCGCAACGCGGTCCTGACGATCAGTGACGCCAAGGACGACGAGGTCTGGTCCTCCGCCCACTGCCCGCGCCCCGGCACCCCGCTCCTGCTGAGCCTCCCCGCGGGGGCGACCGTCACCCACACCGTGGAGTGGGACCGCGCACGCAGCGCCCCGCAGTGCGCCACCGCCCCGGCGGGCCCGGCCGGCCCCGGCACCTACCTGGTGGAGGCCGCCATGCCGGGCGTGAAGATCCTCCCGGCCTCGTTCACGCTCGCCAAGGACTGAGGGCCGCGGGGCCCCGCTCCTTGGGCGTACCGCTCCAGGGCCGAGGCCCTTTGGGCGTACCGCTCCAGGGCCGAGGCCCCTTAGACGTACCGCTCCAGGATCGAGGACTCCGCGAGCCGGGACAGGCCCTCGCGGACGCTGCGGGCGCGGGCCTCGCCGACGCCGTCGACGGCCTGGAGGTCGTCCACGCTGGCCGCGAGGAGCTTCTGCAGCCCGCCGAAGTGCTCCACGAGCCGCTCGATGATCGCGCCCGGCAGGCGGGGCACCTTCGCGAGGAGCCGGTAACCGCGCGGCGAGACGGCCGAGTCGAGGGTCTCGGGCGAGCCGCTGTAGCCCAGCGCCCGCGCCACGACGGGGAGTTCGAGCAGCTCGGTGTGGGTGAGCGCGTCCAGCTCGGTGAGCGCCTCGGCGACCGTCCGCGAGCGCTTGGCCGTCGGCTCCGGCACGTAGTCCCGGATCACCAGCTCGCGCTCCGGCTCCACGCCCGCGATCAGCTCGTCCAGCTGGAGCGAGAGGAGGCGCCCGTCGGTGCCGAGCTCGACCACGTACTCGGCGATCTCGGTGGCGATCCGGCGGACCATCTCCAGGCGCTGTGCGACGGCGGTGACGTCCCGGACCGTGACCAGGTCCTCGATCTCCAGGGCGGAGAGCGTGCCCGCCACCTCGTCGAGCCGGAGCTTGTACCGCTCCAGGGTCGCGAGCGCCTGGTTGGCGCGGGACAGGATCGCGGCCGACTCCTCCAGGACCCGGCGCTCGCCGTGCACGTACAGCGCGATCAGGCGCATCGACTGGGAGACGGAGACGACCGGGAAGTTGCACTGCTTGGAGACCCGGTCCGCGGTGCGGTGGCGGGTGCCGGTCTCCTCGGTGGGGATGGAGGCGTCCGGGACCAGCTGCACGCCCGCCCGGTGGATCTTGGTGATGTCCTTGTCGAGGACCAGCGCGCCGTCGAGCTTGCACAGCTCGCGCAGGCGGGTGGCGGTGAACTCCACGTCCAGCACGAAGCCGCCGGTACACATCGAATCGACCGCTTTGTCCAGGCCGAGCACGATGAGCCCGCCCGTGTTCCCCCGCAGGATCCGCTCCAGGCCGTCGCGCAGGGCGGTGCCCGGCGCGACCGCGCTCAGGGCGGCGCGCATCAGCGCTTCACTGCCGGAGCCCGCGCCGGATTTCCCAGGAGCTGCTGCCCCGTCCTTGGCTGCCACTGCACTCCTCCGGCTCGTACGGATGGGCGAGACCAGGGCAAAGTCTAGCGACACCACCCCGCCGCCCTCCGCCCCCGACCGAACGCGGGTGGTGCGGAAGGGGTCCCCACCCGGGTCCGGAACCAACCCTTCCCCATGTGGAAACCCTTGTCGGGCACCGTGCCCGGCCCTTGCAGGAGGCTTTGCCGGATCCTTGCCAGGGGCATGTCCAGGTCCTTGCCGGGGGACATGTCCGGGCCCGCGCCGGGGGTTCTGCGGGGCCCTTGCCGGGGGCCCGGCCCTGCCCGCGCCCGGTGCCCCGCCGGGCCCTCGCCGGAAGCCCGCCCCGCCTCCGGACCCTCCCCGGGCCCTCGGCGGAAGCCCTTCCCGCTCCGGATCCGCCCCGCCCTACCCCTTAGCCCCCTCCGGGGCGTCCGCCTTCGCGCGTCGTCCGCGCGGCAGGACCCGCAGCGCGTCGCCCATGTCCGCGACCTCCGTCACCCGCATGCCCGGCGGCACCCTCCCCGGGTCCGTCGGGACCAGCGCGTGCGTGAAGCCGAGCCGGTGCGCCTCCGCGAGGCGGCGCTGCACGCCCGTCACCCGCCGGACCTCGCCCGCGAGCCCGACCTCCCCGATCGCCACCAGGTTCTTCGGCAGCGGGGTGTCGCTCGCCGCCGAGGCAAGGGCGAGCGCGATCGCCAGGTCGGCGGCCGGCTCGGAGAGCTTCACGCCGCCCACGGTCGCGCTGTAGATGTCCCGCTTGCCGAGCGCGCTGATCCGGCCCCGCTGCTCCAGGACCGCCAGCATCATCGACACGCGGGAGGTCTCCAGACCGGAGACGGTCCGGCGCGGCGACGGGATCTGGGAGTCCACCGTCAGCGACTGGACCTCGGCCACGAGCGGCCGGCGGCCCTCCAGGGTGACCGTCAGACAGGTGCCCGGCACGGCCACGTCGCGCCGGGTCAGGAAGAGCCCCGACGGGTCGGCGAGACCCGTGATCCCCTCGTCGTGCAGCTCGAAGCAGCCGACCTCGTCCGTCGCCCCGTACCGGTTCTTCACGCCCCGGACGAGCCGCAGGCGCGCGTGCCGGTCGCCCTCGAAGCTCAGCACCACGTCGACCAGGTGCTCCAGGAGCCGGGGGCCCGCGATGGCCCCGTCCTTGGTGACGTGGCCGACCAGGAGCGTGGACATCCCGCGCTCCTTGGAGGCCCGGATCAGCGCGCCCGCGACCTCGCGGACCTGCGCCATGCCGCCGGGCGCGCCGTCGATCTCGGGCGAGGCGATCGTCTGCACCGAGTCCAGGATCAGCAGCGAGGGCTTCACCGCGTCCAGGTGCCCGAGGACCGCCGACAGATCGGTCTCGGCCGCCAGGTACAGGTGGTCGTCGATCGCGCCGATCCGGTCGGCGCGCAGCCGGACCTGGCTCGCGGACTCCTCGCCCGTGACGTACAGCGTGCGGTGCTCGTCGCTCGCGGCCTTCGCCGCCACGTCGAGCAGCAGCGTCGACTTGCCGACGCCCGGCTCGCCCGCGAGCAGCACCACGGCGCCGGGCACGAGCCCCCCGCCGAGGACCCGGTCCAGCTCGTCGACGCCGGTCGAGCGGGCCGTCGCCTGCCGGCCGTCGACCTGGCCGATGGGGAGGGCGGCGGTGGAGACCCGGCCGGCGGCGGTCGTCCGGACGGCGGGCGCGCCGTACTCCTCCACCGTCCCCCAGGCCTGGCACTCGGGGCAGCGGCCGAGCCATTTGGCCGTCTGCCAGCCGCACTCGGTGCAGCGGTAGGACGGTCGCTCCTTGGCGGATTTCGTACGGGCAGCCATGCGCCCCACCGTAGCCGCCGCCACCGACAACGGGCCCCGGCCCGGCGCCCGGCCGCCCCGGACCCCGCCGGCACGTCCACGGAACGCCGGGTTCGTGTCCTCTTTCGAGCGATACCTTCACCCGTAGGGATGAGAAGTGCGCGACCGGTACGAAGAATGCCCCCGGTCCTGCCTACGGTCGCCCAGTGACGAGCAGCAGGCTGGAAACCCCCGCACGCACCACCGGCGCACACCGGGCGCACCGCGCCACGGACCAGGGACCGCGCACGCTCGGCCGACGGCCCCCCGCCCACTACGAGCCCGCCCTCGACGGCCTCTTCACGTACTGCCTCTCCGTGCTCTGCGACCACGACACGGCCACCGCCGTCCTCGGCGACGTCCTCGCCGCGGCCGAGCGCCACCGGGGGCGCTGCCCCTCCGACGAGGACGGCCGCACGGCCTGGCTGTACGCCCTCGCCCGCTGGGCCTGTCTGCGCACCCTCGGCGAGCAGCGCCGCAAGCGCCGGGGCGCCCACACCGGCCGCCCCGCCGTGACCCCGCCCGAGCCGCCCCGGGTCCCCGCCGGGACCGCCGAGCGGCACCGTGCCGAACTCGCCCTCCTCGCCTGGCCCGAGGCGGCGGGCACCACGCCCGAGCAGCGCGAGGCCCTGGAACTCGCCGTCCGGCACGGACTCAACCACCGCCAGGTCGCCGCCGTCCTCTCCCTCGACCCGCTCGCCGCCCGCGAGCTCCTCGCCACCGCCGGCTGCGAGGTCGAGCGCACCCGCGCCGCCCTCGCCGTGGTCGGGGCCGGCAGCTGCCCCACCGTCGCCCGGCTCACCGGCGACCACCGGGTGCTCCTCTCGGCGATCCTGCGCGCCGAACTCGTCCGGCACGTCGACGACTGCCCCCGCTGCCGCCGCGCCGCCGAGCGGGTGGGCGCCGCCGGCCCCTGGCCCGGCGCCGGCGCCCTGCCCCCGGACCGGCTGCCGCTCGTCGAGGCGCCCCGGGCCGCCGCGTACCTGGCGATGCTGCACGTCCCGCGCGCGCGTGCCGGCGCCCCGCGCTTCGCGCCCACCGGCTTCCCCGTGGACCCCAAGGACCACACGGCCCGCCGCGACCGGATGCGGGCCCGCGCGGTGACCACCACCGTCGTCGCGGCCGTCGTCGCCGCCCCCGTCCTCGCCCTGTGGACCACCTACCGGGGCACCACCGAGACGACCGCCCACGACGGGGACCGGATCAGCGCGCCCGAGGCGGGCGAGGAGACCGGCCCGGACGGGCACCCGTACGACCGGTACGAGAACGCGGGCAACGCCCGCGACACCCCCGAGCCCCGCTTCACCCGGGGCAGCCGCTCCCCCGACGTCTCCGTCGAGGTGGTCAGCCCCGGCGGCCCCACCGGCTCCGGAGCGCCCCCGAAGCGCGGCGAGTCCGCCCCCGGCTGGGTCACGGTCACCGCGCGCGGCCACGGCGACCTGACCCTCCTGACGCTCACCGCCGCCGGCGGCGCGCCCGTCGAGTGGGCGCTGTGGACGGACGCGCCCTGGATCTACGTGAGCCGCGCCTCGGGCGTGCTCCGGCCCGGCGAACAGGTCACGATCGCGGTCCGCGTCGACCACGCGCACGAGCCCGCGGGCGCGTGGAGTGCCCGGATCGGGGTGAACCCCTCGGGCGCGGTGGTGCGCCTCACCGGGACCGGCCGGAGCGGGGCGGTCGAGGTCTTCCACCCGGCCCCGGACGTCACCGGGGGCCCGATGCCGACACCGCCGCCCCCGCCCCCGCCGGCCACGACGGAGCCGACCACCCCGCCCACGACCCCGCCGCCGACGACCGAACCGCCGGCCACCCCGCCCCCGGCGACGGAGGAACCGCCCACGACCCCGCCGCCCGTGACGGAGGAGCCGACCACCCCGCCGCCGGCCACGGAGGAGCCCCCGCTGCCGACCACGGACCCGGGCACGACCCCGCCGCCGACGGCGGAGGAACCGCCCCCGTCCCCCTGAGGACCCTCAGGCCCCGGGATCCGCCGGGTGCGGGGCCACCAGCGGCAGCTGCGAGGCGAGCCGGGCCTCGCACAGGCCGGCCAGGACCCCGTACGCCTCCTCGCCCATCATCTCCGTGAGCTCGGGCCGGTACGTGACGTAGACCGGCTCGCCCGCGCCGTGCGCCGAGGTGGCCGAGGTGCACCACCAGTGCAGGTCGTGACCGCCCGGGCCCCAGCCCCTGCGGTCGTACTCCCCGATGGACACCTGGAGGACCCGGGTGTCGTCGGGCCGGTCGATCCACTCGTACGTCCGGCGCACCGGCAGCTGCCAGCACACGTCCGGCTTGGTCTCCAGCGGCTCCCGGCCCTCCCTCAGGGCCAGGATGTGCAGCGAGCAGCCCATGCCGCCCGCGAACCCGGGACGGTTCTGGAAGATGCAGGAGCCCTCCCAGCGGCGGGTCTGCCGGTCGCCGTCCTCGTCGAGCTGCGTCCAGCCCGTCTCCGTACCGACGTCGTGGAACTGCCACAGCTCCGGCGTGAGCCGGGCCACGTGCTCCGCGACCCGCTTCTCGTCGTCCTCGTCGGAGAAGTGCGCGCCCAGCGTGCAGCAGCCGTCGTCGGCCCGGCCCGCCTGGATGCCCTGGCAGCCGCTCCCGAAGATGCACGTCCAGCGCGAGGTCAGCCAGGTCAGGTCGCAGCGGAAGACCTGCTCCTCGTCGGCCGGATCGGGGAACTCGACCCACGCGCGCGCGAAGTCCAGGCCCTTCTCGTCCGGCACCGCGTCCCCGGGCCGTTTCCGGGAGCCCTCGGCCGCCTCGGCGGCGCTCACGTTCGCAGGAGCGGCACTGTCTTTGTCCTGCTTCGCCTTTTTCGTCTTTGGCACGCTCTCCAGCGTATGCGGCGCGAGCAGTACCGTTCCGCCCATGAGACTCGGAGTCCTCGACGTCGGTTCGAACACGGTGCACCTCCTGGTGGTGGACGCGCACCCCGGCGCCTGCCCCCTGCCCGCCCACTCCCACAAGGCGGAACTGCGCCTCGCCGAACTCCTCGACGAGCGGGGCGCGATCGCCCCCGACGGCGTCGAGCGGCTCGTCGCGACCGTCCGGGACGCGCTCCGCGCCGCCGAGGACAAGGGCTGCGAGGAGGTGCTGCCGTTCGCGACCTCCGCCGTGCGCGAGGCGGTCAACGCCGACGCCGTCCTGGCCCGGGTCAAGGAAGAGACCGGCGTCGACCTCCAGGTCCTCACCGGCGAGGAGGAGGCCCGCCTCACCTTCCTCGCCGCCCGCCGCTGGTTCGGCTGGTCCGCCGGCAAGCTGCTCCTCCTCGACATCGGCGGCGGCTCCCTCGAAGTGGCGTACGGCATCGACGAGGACCCCGACACGGCCGTCTCCCTGCCGCTGGGCGCGGGCCGGCTGACCGCCGGCTGGCTGCCGGGCGACCCGGCCGACAGCGCCGACGTGCGGGCGCTGCGCCGCCACGTGCGCGCGCAGATCGCCCGTACGGTCGGCGAGTTCAGCCGCGCCGGCCGCCCGGACCACGTCGTCGCCACCTCCAAGACCTTCAAGCAGCTCGCCAGGATCGCCGGGGCGCCCGGTTCGAGCGAGGGTCCCCACGTCCAGCGGACCCTGAGCCGCAGGTCCCTGGAGGAGTGGGTGCCGCGCCTCGCCGGGATGACCGTCGTCGAGCGCGCGGCCCTGCCGGGCGTCTCGGAGGGCCGCGCCGCCCAGCTCCTCGCGGGCGCGCTCGTCGCGGAGGGCGCGATGGACCTCCTCGGCGTCGAGGAGCTGGAGATCTGCCCCTGGGCCCTGCGCGAGGGCGTCATCCTGCGCCGTCTTGACCACTTGCCGGAGGAGTGAGGGTCCCTGCGCCCCGGACCGGAAGCGGCGACCGGAACCGGTGACCGGAACCGGTGTGGCCGGAACCACCCTCCGGCCCCCCGGCCCGCCCCGTACCCTGTCTGCGTGGCAGAACCAGTGGTGCGCGTCCCGGATGCGAAGGTCGCCCTGTCGACGGCCTCGGTCTATCCGGAGTCGACGGCGACGGCCTTCGAGATCGCCGCGCGCCTCGGCTACGACGGCGTCGAGGTCATGGTGTGGACCGACCCCGTCAGCCAGGACGTCGAGGCCCTGCGCCGGCTCTCCGACCACCACGGGGTGCCGATCCTGGCCGTCCACGCCCCCTGCCTCCTCATCACCCAGCGCGTCTGGTCCACCGACCCGTGGACCAAGCTCCGGCGGGCGCGGGCGGCGGCCGAGAAGCTCGGCGCGTCCACGGTCGTCGTGCACCCGCCGTTCCGCTGGCAGCGCCAGTACGCCCGGGACTTCGTGAGCGGCATCTGGCGGATGGCGGACGAGACCGACGTCCGGTTCGCCGTCGAGAACATGTACCCGTGGCGGTACAAGGACCGCGAGATGCTCGCGTACGCCCCCGAGTGGGACGTCACCAAGGACGACTACCGGCACTTCACCGTCGACCTCTCGCACACCGCGACCGCCCGCACCGACGCCCTCGCCATGATCGACCGCATGGGCGACCGGCTCGGCCACGTCCACCTCGCCGACGGCCGGGGCTCCGCCAAGGACGAGCACCTGGTCCCGGGGCGCGGCACCCAGCCCTGCGCCGAGCTCCTGGGGCGGCTCGCGGCCACCGGCTTCGACGGGCACGTCGTCATCGAGGTCAACACCCGCCGCGCGATGTCGGCCGCCGAGCGCGAGGCGGACCTCGCGGAGGCCCTCGCCTTCACCCGGCTCCACCTCGCCGCCGCCGGCCGCCCCTCCCGGGCCCCGCGCCCGTGACGGGACCGGAGGTCCCGTGACCGGCCCGGACGCCGCTCCCGGCCCGGCGGCCCCCCGCCGCCGCGGCCGCCCCTCCCGTACCGCCGAGGAGAGCGGGCCGGGCGCGCGCGAGCGCATCCTGGAGGCGGCCCGCGACCAGTTCGCCGAGCGCGGCTACGACAAGGCCTCCGTGCGCGGCATCGCCCGCGCGGCCGGGGTGGACCCGGCCCTCGTGCACCACTACTTCGGGTCGAAGGACGAGGTCTTCGCCGCCGCCGTCGAGGTCTCCTTCGAGCCCGCGACCGTCGTCCCGGCGATCGTCTCCGGCCCCCGCGACGCCATCGGCGAGCGCCTCGCCCGCTTCTTCATCGGCGTCTGGGAGAACCCGGCCAGCCGCGCCCCGCTCCTCGCGATCGTGCGCTCCGCCCTGACCCACGAGGCGGCCGCCGCGGTCCTCCGCACCTTCGTGCTGCGGCGGCTCCTGGAGCGGATCGCCGCCGAGCTCGACGTACCGGACCCGAAGTTCCGCGCCGAGCTGGCCGCCTCCCACATGATCGGGATCGCGATCCTGCGGTACGTGATCCGGGTCGAGCCGCTGGCCTCCGCCGACCCGGAGGAGATCGTCGCCCAGGTGGCCCCCGCCCTCCAGCGCCACCTGACCGAGAGCTGACGGGCCCGCCGCTCCGGACACCACCGGGGGCCGACGGGCCCGCCGCCCCGGACACCTGACCGAAAGCTGAACATCCCGTCCGGCATGCGGACGAGCTGTCCAGATCTTGGTCCGGCGGCGTACGCTCGAAGACAAGCACACCCGTCACGAGGAGCGAGCGACGATGCCCGAGCTGAGGTCCCGCACTGTCACCCACGGCCGCAACATGGCGGGCGCACGCGCCCTTATGCGCGCCTCCGGTGTACCCGGCGCGGACATCGGCCGGAAGCCGATCATCGCGGTCGCCAACTCCTTCACGGAGTTCGTCCCCGGCCACACCCACCTCCAGCCGGTCGGCCGGATCGTCTCCGAGGCCATCACGGCCGCCGGGGCCATCCCCCGCGAGTTCAACACGATCGCCGTCGACGACGGCATCGCGATGGGCCACGGCGGCATGCTCTACAGCCTGCCCTCCCGCGACCTGATCGCGGACAGCGTGGAGTACATGGTCGAGGCGCACTGCGCCGACGCCCTGATCTGCATCTCCAACTGCGACAAGATCACCCCCGGCATGCTGATGGCCGCCCTGCGCCTGAACATCCCGACGGTCTTCGTCTCCGGCGGCCCGATGGAGTCCGGCCGCGCCACCCTCGTGGACGGCACGGTCCGCACGCTCGACCTGGTCGACGCGATCTCCGACGCCGTGAACCCGAAGATCTCGGACGAGGACATCCTCCGCATCGAGGAGAACGCCTGCCCGACCTGCGGGTCCTGTTCCGGCATGTTCACCGCCAACTCGATGAACTGCCTGACCGAGGCCATCGGCCTCTCCCTCCCCGGCAACGGCTCGGTCCTCGCCACCCACACCGCCCGCCGCGCGCTGTACGAGAACGCGGCCCGCACGGTCGTGGACATCACCCGCCGGTACTACGACGAGGACGACGCCTCCGTCCTGCCCCGCTCGATCGCGACCCGCGCGGCCTTCGAGAACGCCATGGCCCTCGACATCGCCATGGGCGGCTCCACCAACACGATCCTGCACCTGCTCGCCGCCGCCCAGGAGGCCGAGCTGGACTACGGCCTGACCGACATGGACGAGGTCTCGCGCCGCGTCCCCTGCCTGGCCAAGGTCGCCCCGAACGTCGCCAAGGACCGCACGTACTACATGGAGGACGTGCACCGCGCCGGCGGCATCCCCGCCATCCTCGGCGAGCTCTACCGCGCGGGCCTGCTCAACGAGGACGTCCACTCCGTCCACTCCCGCTCCATCAAGGAGTGGCTGGACGCCTGGGACGTGCGCGGCGGCTCCCCGACCGAGGAGGCCGTCGAGCTGTGGCACGCGGCCCCCGGCTGCGTCCGCTCCGCCACCGCCTTCTCCCAGTCCGAGCGCTGGGAGGCCCTCGACACGGACGCGGCCGGCGGCTGCATCCGCGACGCGGAGCACGCGTACTCGAAGGACGGCGGCCTCGCGGTCCTGCACGGCAACCTCGCCGCCGACGGCTGCGTCGTGAAGACGGCCGGCGTCGACGAGTCGATCTGGACCTTCGAGGGCCCGGCCGTCGTCTGCGAGTCGCAGGAGGAGGCCGTCGAGAAGATCCTCAACAAGCGGGTCGACGACGGCGACGTGGTCGTCATCCGCTACGAGGGCCCCAAGGGCGGCCCCGGCATGCAGGAGATGCTCTACCCGACCTCCTTCCTCAAGGGCCGGGGCCTGGGCAAGACCTGCGCCCTGGTCACCGACGGGCGCTTCTCCGGCGGCACCTCGGGCCTCTCCATCGGTCACGCGTCCCCGGAGGCGGCCTCGGGCGGCACGATCGCCCTCGTCGAGGACGGCGACCGCATCCGCATCGACATCCCGAACCGCACGATCGACCTCCTCGTCGGCGAGGACGTCCTCGCCGCCCGCCGCGAGGCCCTCGGCGGGGTGTACGCGCCGAAGAACCGCGAGCGCAAGGTCTCGGCGGCGCTGCGGGCGTACGCGGCGATGGCGACGAGCGCCGACAAGGGCGCGGTCCGCGACGTGACGAAGCTGGGCTGAGCCCGGAGGCGTACGTGAGGGGGCCCGGGGCTCTTCGAAGCCCCGGGCCCCCTCACGCGTGCGCGTACGGCGGTCTACCGGGAGGCCCCCCTCACGCGTGCGCGTACGGCGGTCTTACGGGGTCCGCCGGGAGCTCACCAGGACGCCGGGTCGCGCGCGTCCACCGCGAAGACCGAACCGTCCGGCGCCGTCCCGAAGACCCGGTCCCCGGCGACCAGCGGAGCGGGCACCAGGGACACGTACCCGAGCCGCCCGTCCGCGAGGCGCGGCCGCGTCTGGCCGGCGAGCGTCCCGCGCGCGGTGTCCACGGCGAGCAGCCGCCCGTCCTGGACGGAGAAGTAGAGGCGGTCACCGGGACCTGCGACCGGCTCGGAGACGTTCCCCGCGGCCGTCTCCAGGTCCCACAGCACCCGCCCCTTCCCGGCGGCGGTGTCGAAGGCGGTCACGTGCCCGCCCGCGTCGAGCAGGTGCACGACGGCCCCGCGCACGACGGCGCCCCGGAGGTCGAACCGGTGCGGCAGGGCCAGCCTGCGCACGGGGCCGGCCGCCTCGCCGCCGGGGCCGAGCAGGACGAGCGCATCCGTCAGGGTGCCCTCGTACCGGGAGCCGAGGACCAGCGACCCGTCCTCGGTGTGCCCGAGCGGTTCGAGATCGCCCTCCAGGTTCCGCCCCCGGACCACCTCGCCGGTCCGCGGCTCGACCACGCCCACGCGCGTGTGCGTCCCGTCGGCCGAGATCTCGGCCACCACGAGCAGACCGGAGCGGGCGTCGTACGGTCCGGTGCGCGGCGCCCCGAAGCCGGTCAGGCCGTGCCGCCACAGCTCCTTCCCGCTCCGCGCGTCGACCGCCCGGACGCCCCCGACCCCGTCCGTCAGGACGACGGCGGAACCGGCCGGCCGGTGGACCTCGGGGAGGTCCGCGCGGGCACTCCAGACCGGGGCGCCGTCCCCGGCCGCGTACGCCCGCAGCGGCCCGGTCGGCGCGGCGGCACCGACCAGGGAGACCCCGCCGTCTCCGCCGCTTCCGTCGTTTTCGAGGAGCACGGGCGCGCGTGGCGCCTCTCCCTCGACGGGCCCGGTGCGCGACCACAGGACCTTCCCCGTCACGGGGTCGAGCCGGGCCAGGCCGACGCCCCGGGCCGCGCAGTACAGCGCGTCCCTGCCGCCGGTACAGGCGGGGGCCGCCACGGGGCCCCGCTGCTGGAGCCCGGTGTGCCAGCCCGCGAAGGCGGTGGCCACGTGGTCCGGGCGCGGCGGGGGCGTGGGCCCGTCGCCCGGCATGGGGCCGAGCGCCGCGTACAGCCCGGCCCCGGCGAGCGCGAGCGCGGCGACGGTGACCGCCGGACGCGGCCGGATCCGCCCGCCGAAGCGGGGACGTCGGCGGGCCGGGGCCGGCGCGGGAACCCGTACCGGCGTGTCCGCGTCCCACGCGGGCGCGTGCCCCGGCTCGTCACCACCCCCGCCTTCCCCACCGGCGCCCGGCAGCACGGGCCGCCGCCGCTGCGCCGGTATGAACGCCTCCGCCGCGTACGAGGGCGGTTGCAGCGCCCGCATGATCCGGTCCGGGGACGGCCGCTCCACGGGATCCTTGGCGAGGCAGCGCGCGACGAGCGACGCCAGCTCTCCGGGCACGCCCGTCAGGTCGGGCTCGTCGTGGACGACCTGGTACGCCACGACGTACGGGCTGTCGGAGTCGAACGGGCCGTGCCCGGTCGCCGCGTGCACCAGGACCGAACCGAGCGCGAAGACGTCCGCCGCCGGACCGACCTCGCGCGGCCGCTGGAACTGCTCGGGCGCCATGAACGGCGGCGAGCCGATCAGCTTGCCCGTCTCGGTGTGCAGATCGCTGTCGACGGGCCGGGAGATGCCGAAGTCGATGACCTTCGGTCCGGTGTCGGTGAGCAGGACGTTGCTGGGCTTGAGGTCCCGGTGCACGACCCCGGCGCGGTGGATGTCGCGCAGCGCCTCCGCGAGTCCGGCGGTGAGCCGGCGCAGCTCGGCGGGGGACAGCGGGCCGTTCCGCCTCACCTGGTCGGCGAGGGTGGGGCCGGGGACGTAGAGGGTCGCCATCCAGGGGCGCACGGCGTCGGGATCGGCGTCGACGACCGGGGCGGTGAAGGCCCCGCTGACCCGGCGCGCGGCCGCGACCTCCTGGCGGAAACGCGCTCTGAACTCGGGGTCCTCCGCGTACCGCGCGTGCACGACCTTGACCGCGAGCCGCAGCCCGGAGGCCGAGGAGGCGAGGTGCACCACGCCCATGCCGCCCGCGCCCAGACGCGCCTGGAGCCGGTAGTCGCCCGCGTACTCGGGCCCCTCCGCCTCCCGGTCGGCACCGGTCCCGCGCAACGGTGGCATCGCCCACCCCCGTGTGATTCCCCGTCACCTCGCGCCCGCGTGCGCGACGCGACGAGCCTAGTCGATGGCACCTCCGATGTCGGTGGGGCTTGCTAGCCTGCGCGTCGCGGAGAGTGAAACTCGGCGGGGCGCTTTCGCGCCATGGGGGGAGAACACGATGGACACGCTGGACACGACGGACACGTACGGCATCGCGACGGCGACGGCGACCGCAACAGTGATGACGGCGACGACGGCGACGGTGACGGCCACGACCGCCACCCGCTACCCGGTCGCCCCGGGCCACCGCCTCAACGTGCGCTCGGGCCCGGGCACCCAGTACCCGATCGTCCGCGTCCTGGCCCTGGACGCCACGGTGGCGATCTCCTGCCAGACGTACGGCGAGTGGGTCACCGGCCCGTACGGCACCACCCGGGTCTGGGACCGCATCGCCCCGGGGGAGTACGTCTCCGACTCCTACGTGCACACGGGCAGCGACGGCCTCGTGGCACCGCGCTGCGCCTGACCTGCCCGGACGCCGCCCGGGGATAATCGACCCCGTGAGCGACGACGAGCAGACCCCCGGCACGACAGGCGGCACGACAGGCGGCGCGGAGGACGGAAAGGCCGCCGGCACCGGCGGCGGACCCCGTCCCGAGGAGATCCGTTTCTTCGGCACGACCTGGGTCGACCACACCGGCCACTACGCGCTGCGCCGCATCGGCCTGGCCGTCGGCGCGCTCGCCGCCGCCGTCGCGGCCTGCTTCGTGCTGCGCTTCGCCTTCCAGGGCCTGCGGATCGCGAACACCGGCGGCCTCGTCGAAGGCCTGGTGATCGTCATGTTCGCGGTCTGCAGCGCCATCGCCTGCCGCAAGACCTGGGAGGGCTTCCAGCGCCGCCCGGACGACCCGGCCCGCGAGGACTCCCTGCGCGGCCTCAAGGCGATCGGCTTCATCGGCTCGCTCCTCGCGTACGGCGCCCGCTGCCTGACCGAGGCGCCCGGCGAGAAGCTCCACCGCGCCGAGTACGAGACGGCCCTCACCCGGTACGAGAAGCGCCGCGGCTCCCGTACGGGCGACCCGGCCGCCCGCAAGAAGCCCAAGCGCGGCAGGTAACCCGAACACCGCGAGCAACCCGGGCGCGGCGAGCGGCCCGCCACCTCCCGGAGGCTTGACGGCCGGCACCCCCAGGCGCACTATTCATCACATGGTGAATTACTCGGCGGGCGCCGACGGAGAAGCGGACACGGCCGCGAGCCGAAGCCGAAGCCGGAACGGCACCGACACCACCGCCCCCGCGGCGATCACCGCCCGCGCCCTCACCGCCGT
This sequence comes from Streptomyces sp. NPDC012825, assembly GCF_042900925.1. Classification (NCBI taxonomy): domain Bacteria; kingdom Bacillati; phylum Actinomycetota; class Actinomycetes; order Kitasatosporales; family Streptomycetaceae; genus Streptomyces; species Streptomyces sp. NPDC012825. The sequence goes on from NZ_JBIBBZ010000003.1 coordinate 640,088, forward strand.
CCGCGGCGACCGCACCGTCCTGCGCGGCCTCGACCTCACCGTCCCGGCCGGCCGCGTCACCGGCCTCCTCGGCCCCTCCGGCTGCGGCAAGACCACCCTCATGCGCGCGATCGTCGGCACCCAGGCGAAGGTCGGCGGCACCCTCACCGTCCTCGGCCGCCCCGCCGGCGACCCGGCCCTCCGCTCCCGCATCGGCTACGTCACCCAGGCCCCGTCCGTCTACGACGACCTCACCGTCCGCCAGAACCTCGACCACTTCGCCGCCGTCCTCCACCCCGGCCGCGCCCACCGCCACGAGCGCCGCGCCGCCGTCGACCGGGCCGTCGCCGACGTCGACCTCACCTCCCGTGCCGACTCCCTCGCCGGGCGGCTCTCCGGCGGCCAGCGCAGCCGGGTCTCCCTCGCCGTCGCCCTCCTCGGCACCCCCGAACTCCTCGTCCTCGACGAACCCACCGTCGGCCTCGACCCCGTCCTCCGCCGCGACCTGTGGGACCTCTTCCACCGCATCGCCGCCGACCGCGGCACCACGCTCCTCGTCTCCTCGCACGTCATGGACGAGGCCGAGCGCTGCCACCGGCTCCTCCTCATGCGCGAGGGCGAGATCCTCGCCGAGGACACCCCCGAGGCTCTCCGCCGCCACAACGACACCCCCACCGTCGAAGAGGCCTTCCTCCACCTCGTCGACGCGGCCGCGGCCCGGGAGGAGCGGCGCCCCGACACCAGCCGTCAGAAGCAGACCCAGGAGCCCCGGCCATGAGCAGCGCCCGCACCCTCGCCACCGCCGCCCGCGTCCTGCGCCAACTGCGCCACGACCCGCGCTCGATCGCCCTCATGCTCCTCGTGCCGTGCGTGATGCTCTTCCTGCTCCGGTACGTCTTCGACGGGAGCCCCGGCACCTTCGACACCATCGGCGCCTCGCTCCTCGGCATCTTCCCGCTCATCACGATGTTCCTGGTGACCTCCATCGCCACCCTGCGCGAACGCGCCTCCGGAACCCTGGAACGCCTGCTCGCCCTGCCCCTCGGCAAGGGCGACCTCATCGCCGGCTACGCCCTCGCCTTCGGACTCCTCGCCGTCGTCCAGTCCGCCCTCGCCACCGGCCTCGCCCTCCGGTTCCTCGGCCTCGACGTCGTCGGCTCCCCCTGGCTCCTGCTCCTGGTGGCCCTCCTCGACGCCCTGCTCGGCACCGCCCTCGGCCTCTTCGTCTCCGCCTTCGCCGCGTCCGAGTTCCAGGCCGTCCAGTTCATGCCGGCCGTGATCTTCCCCCAGCTCCTCCTCTGCGGCCTGTTCACCCCGCGCGACCGCATGGCCCCCGCGCTCGAAGCCGTCTCGAACGTCCTGCCCATGTCGTACGCCGTCGACGGCATGAACGAGGTCCTCCGCCACCCCGAGGTCACCGGTGCCTTCGTCCGCGACGTCCTCGTCGTCGCCGGCTGCGCCCTCCTCGTCCTCGCCCTCGGCGCCGCCACCCTCCGCCGCCGCACGGCCTGACCGCCCCTCGGACACCCACCGCACCACTACGCCCCCGGTGCGAGGATGACGGCACGTACCCCCTCCGGCGAGGTGAACAGAGCCATGACCCAGACCGTCGCAGTCCTCGGCACCGGCAAGATCGGTGAAGCGCTCCTCAGCGGCATGATCCGCGCGGGCTGGCGCCCCGCGAACCTCCTGGTCACCGCCCGCCGCGCCGAGCGCGCCGAGGAACTCCGCACCCGCTACGGCGTCGACACCGTCACCAACGCCGAGGCCGCCAAGCGCGCCGACACCCTCATCCTGGCCGTCAAGCCCCAGGACATGGGCCGCCTCCTTGACGAGCTCGCCCCACACGTCACCGCCGACCGCCTCGTCATCAGCGCGGCGGCGGGCATCCCCACCTCCTTCATCGAAGACCGTCTCGCCACCGGCACCCCCGTCGTCCGCGTCATGCCGAACACCCCCGTCCTCGTCGACGAGGGCATGTCCGTCATCTCGGCCGGCAGCCACGCCACCCCCGACCACCTCGCCCACACCGAGGAGATCTTCGGCGGCGTCGGCAAGACCCTCCGCGTCCCCGAGTCCCAGCAGGACGCCGCCACCGCCCTCTCCGGCTCGGGCCCGGCGTACTTCTACTTCCTGGTCGAGGCCATGACCGACGCCGGCATCCTCCTCGGCCTGCCCCGCGCCCAGGCCCACGACCTCATCGTCCAGGCCGCCATCGGCGCCGCCGTGATGCTCCGCGACAGCGGCGAGCACCCGGTCAAGCTCCGCGAGGCCGTCACCTCCCCGGCCGGCACCACCATCAGCGCCATCCGCGAACTGGAGAACCACGGCGTACGGGCCGCCCTCATCGCCGCCCTCGAGGCGGCCCGCGACCGCAGCCGCGAACTGGCCTCCGGCAACGGCTGACGGCCCGCGCCGTCCCCGCCGGGGTCACCGCACCCCGGCGGCCCCGGCGGAGACCCCCCGCACCACGTCCTCCGTGGCCACCACCCGCGCGAACCCGCCCCCGTGCAGGGAGACCGCGGTCGCCCGCGTCAGCTCGTCCGCGCCCGCCGTCCAGCCGTACGGCCCCTCCAGGCCGAAGGTGTGCATCGCGTCCAGCGGGAACACCACGTCGTACCCGAGGTTCCCGCCCATCCGGGCCGTCGTCTCGTTGCACATGTTCGTCTGGATCCCGGCGACCACGATCTGCCCGACGCCCCGCCCCCGCAGCCACGCGTCCAGGGACGGCTCCCCGTAGAAGGCCGAGTTCACGGACTTCACCACGAGCAGCTCGGGCCCGGAGCCCTTCCCCCGCCGCTCCTCCACGAAGTCCTTGAAGTCGTTCCCCGCGTGCCCCGCCCGCAGCGGCGAACGCGCCCCCTCCACCGAGTCGTGCCGCACGAACACGACCGGCCGCCCGGTCGCCTGCCACAGATCGATGAGCACGGCGATGTTCCGTTCCGCGTCCGGATTGTTCCGCTCCCCCCAGTACTCCTCCTCCTCGAAGCCCTTCTGCACGTCGACGACCACCAGCGCTGCGTTCTCCGCGATCTCCATGCCGACGATCCTTCCGCCACCGGCCCCCGCCTCCCAGAGGTCCGCATGCCACCGACCGATGGTTTACTGCCACCCATGGCGCCGCCCCCGGAACCCCGCCCCCAGCGCATCGCGCTCCTCGTCTTCCCGGGCGTCCGCGCCTTCGACGTCTCCGTCATCACCGAGGTCTGGGACAGCGACCGCACCCTCCGGGGCGTCCCCCCGTTCACCCTCCACCGAGCGGCCGCGGACCCGCACACCCCCGTCCCCCTCCGAGGCGGCCTCACCCTCACCCCCGACCGCCCCCTGACCTGGCTCGACGACCTCACCCCCACGGACCTCGTCGTCGTCCCGGGCGTCGAGGACCCGGACGCCGACGTCCCGCCCCCGGTCCTCGACGCCCTCCGCCGCGCCCACACCACCGGCATCCCGGTCGCCTCCCTCTGCGCGGGCGCCTTCGTCCTGGCCCGCGCCGGACTCCTCGACGGCCGCCGCGCGGTCACCCACTGGCACCTGGCCGGCACCCTGGCCGCCCGCCACCCGGCGGTACGGGTCGAACCCGACGCCCTCTTCGTCGAGGACTCCGGCATCTGGACCTCGGCCGGCACCGCGGCGGGCATCGACCTCTGCCTCCACCTGGTCCGTACGGCCCACGGCGCCGAAGCGGCGGCGACCGTGGCCCGCTCCATGGTCACGGCCCCCTTCCGTACGGGAACCCAGGCCCAGTTCATCGAGCACCCGACCCCCCGCGCCGACCGCGACGCCGACGCCCTCGCCGCCGTACGCGCCCACGCCCTGGCCCACCTCTCCGCACCGCACACGGTCGCGAGCCTGGCCGCCGTCGCCGGCATGTCCCCCCGCTCCTTCGCCCGCCACTTCCAGGCCACCACCGGCACCACCCCCCTGCACTGGCTCATCACCCAGCGCGTCGCCGCGGCCCAGAAGCTCCTGGAGCTCACCGACCACCCCCTCCCCGAGGTGGCCCGCCGCGCCGGCTTCGGCAGCGAGGTCACCATGCGCCAGCACTTCGCCTCCCACCTCTCCACCAGCCCCCGCGCCTACCGCAACGCCTTCCGCCACCGGGCCCCGGACCGGGGTTGACACGCCCTCCCCGTCTCCGTAGTGTTCTCCGAGTTGTCCGACGTGAGCACCGACCCCGGTCGGCCCCGGACAGCCATTCCGCAAGATCCTCAGAAGCCGACAGTGCTTTGCCGCACCGTCGTGCTTTCCGTGTGTTTTTGCGAAATGAGGAATCCGCGTTCGAAGGTTTGGACGCAGGCCCCCGATTAGCGTCGGAGGCGGGGAATCCGCTAAAGTCTCACTCGTCGGAACGGCCCAACAGCCGGAAAGACAAATCCCGCCGACCGGGAATCAGACGCCGAAAGGATCTGATAGAGTCGGAACCGCCGGAAGGGCCCGGAGCGAAAGCGAATGGGACCGGAAAGCACCGAGGAAATCGGATCGGAAAGATCTGATAGAGTCGGAGACGCAAGACCGAAGGGAAAAGCCCGGA